>CAVXOE010000013.1:0-70991 GCA_963763365.1 uncultured Alphaproteobacteria bacterium
AGTTGACTACGGCTTGGTGGCCACCTGCGGAATCCCGCTATTTACGACCTTCTGCCATCCTTCGTCAGGATTGAAAGCCGTGATCCTAGAAGCAATTCTGGCCGTGTCGGTAGCGAGGCGCTTCTCATAGACCACGCCGTCCTGATTGATCATGAAGCTCATGATGCCGGAGTTGTCGTATTCGGCCGGGTAGGCGATCAGCGCGAAGCCGCCGATCATCTGTCCTTTGACGACGTAGTCAAGCATTGCCGCCCTCGGCGGCCGGTCCTTGGCGCGTTAGCACCTTGTAGTAATAGCCGTGGAACGGAATGCGCTGCTGGCCTGGCCGATAGCCATCAAGGGCGGCTCGCGCGGCGAACTCGCCAAGCGGGCTTTCTGGCTCACCTTGCGCATCTGGCCAGTCGAGGCCGTCTTTCTTGCCCGGTCGGCTGACAATACGCTGGGCATAGGCATTGCTACCGCCGAAATTCTTCTCGGCGTATTCCTGCTGCGCGTCGACATAGGCGAGCATCGCCTGGATGACGGTCAGTTCGTTGCGGCCGATACGGCGGAAGAGAACCTGCGTCGCGGCCAGCCTCGGTGTCGAAGCGCCACGCGTCGTTCACGCGCACCAGCGGGATCGGGAAAGGCCAATCGTCGTCGCCGAGCGTCAGCATGGCCTTGTCGTCGCCATCCTTCTCGATGCCGTGCTTCAGATCGTAGGCCTCGACGGTCAGCTTGCGATTGTTGGCGTCGGCGACCGGGTCGCCGGACGAGATGATGTCCTCGCCATCAGGACCAGCACCCGCAACAGCGCGCGGGCGTCGGCCGCTTTCGCGGCGGCGACCAGCGCCTCCGCCGCAGCTTCCGGCGTCTGAAACGTCTGTTGTTGCTGTTGCTGCTGGGCGAGCGTGCCACTCGTTAGAGTGAGCAACAATCCCAGTGCAGTAAGCAGGTGGCCAAGCAGCCGCGCGAACGAAGCAGTTCGAGACCGTGTGACGGTGAGTGTCGGTGTCATGGCGTCCTCGCTCGGTCAGCGTCCGACCGGTTGCCGGCCGGAACGTGTCCGCCGGCGGCGATCCATGCGTCGTAGGTTCGAACGTCAGGCCGAGCTTGTCGTAGAAGACCCGTTAGATAGCCGTCGCCGCCGCGCGCGACCGCCTCGGGCACGACCGCCTGCACTTCCTGCGCCATCACGCCGACATAGGCCTTGTCGCTGCCGTTGTAGCTGAAGCGGTAGAAGCCGAGGCCGTTGTCGAGGTGGCCGAGCAGGGTGATTTCGTGCTTGAGCGCGATGTCGGACCGCCGGCCACCGCCGCCACCGCCACCGCGTCCGCCGCCACCACCACTTCGCCCGCCCGCTTGACGGTGCCCGCCTCCACCGCCGCTATAGCTCTGACGGCCGCGGCTGGAGCTGACGCGCAGCCTGACCTGATCCGCTGCGCTGCATGGCATTGTCGCGCTGCTGCGGGCGCTGCGCCTGGCCGCCGCTCGGACGTTGTGCGGGACGCTGCTGCGCTTGGCCACTACCACTCGGACGCTGTGCGGGGCGCTGCTGCGCCTGGCCGCCCCCACCGGGACGATTACCAGCACCTTGTCCCGGCCGGTCTCCGCCGTTGGGGCGAGTGCCCGCGGCCGGTCGATCTCCAGCACCCGGCCTACCGCCGGCGCACCCGGCCGGTCCGCCAACCCCAGGCCGATCTCCAGCACCCGGTCGGTTCCGGCGCCCAGGTCGGTCACCTGGACGGCCTGGATCGATCACGCGCTCGCCATCCCGGCCGCGGAAATCGATCCTTTCCTGCCGACCACCTTGCATGTTGTTTTTCGTATACTTCTGCCGAACTGCGTCGTTGTTGTAGCGAACGCCGTGCCGGTGATCGACGTTGTGCTCCCATCTCGCGAAATTTCCGGTGTTGCGGTTGTAGTGATTGACGTAACGGCCGCCCCAATTGCAATTGCCCCAAATCGCCCAGCCCGCCGTTATGCCGGCAGCCAATGCGATGCCGCTCGCCAAGACGCCTCCCGGAAAGTAGCCGGCCGGCGGTGCGAAATAGTAGGGTGGATATTCGGGATAGGGCCAAGCACCGTACACAACCGAAGGCTCGTAGTACGGCACGTACAGCTCACTCTGGGAGGTCGGCTGGATCGCGATGTACTTGTCGGCCGCCTTCGCTCTGGGTTGTCACGGTCTGCTGCTTGGTCGTTTCCAGCTTGTTGTTCTTCTTGGCAAGTTGGCGCAGGCGCTGCACCGCGTCCATAACGTCAGCCTGCTGCGCGAGCATGGCGTCGCCAAGCTTCTGCGTCCACTCCAGTTTGTCGCTCATCATCGACAGAACGTTCGGCACTTCAACCAGCGCCTTGATGCTGTCGTCCCATTTCTCTTTCGCGGCCGCCGTGCGCAGTGCGTCGCCTTTCAAATTCTTGTTGTTCTTGGCCCAGCGGTCTGCCTGGACCACTTCCAGCGGATAGGTTGCGGCAACCAGAACCTGGGCGATCAGGCGGATCCGGATAGAGTGCGATCGGTGCAACGAGCTGATCAAGTTGCTGGGTTGAGAGCGGTGGAGGCGAGGCGGCTGGCGCAGTCCCTTGCGCCAACGCCGCGTGCGTCAGTTGTCCAAACAACGTGAGCATCATTAAGAATTGGCCAGCCGGGCGGATTTTGACCTCTCCAAGTACGAAGCCCGTACTGCCAGCTTACACCAAAGCACGCCCGGCAACGTCGTCACACGGGACACAAGTAGGTTCCAAGATCACCGTCGTCGTGCATCGCTTCTCTATGATATTTCTGCGAGCCGGCAAACTACGCATTTCTTGAAGGACATTGAGCGGTTCACGGCTGCGCGATGCATAAATCCCACAACGGATGGGCGAATCGTCAAAAAACGCAGCTGAGCGTCAAAAAGCATCGGGGAAACGGAGTTTGGGCAGCAGAGACAAGACCGCCCAATCCCGCGATCTCTCCTTAAACATCGCGACACAGAGACGGTCTCCGGCGGGAAAAGCCCCGTTTACGCGGAGAAACTCGCAGAGACCAGGAAACGCGGTTCGTATTACTGAGTGCGTGGTGGGCCCGGGAGGACTCGAACCTCCAACCAGACCGTTATGAGCGGTGGGGCTGGGGAGAATTAGAACGCCCACGCTCGCAGTATCAGTACGCTGGTGGCTGTGCGGGCGATTTCCCACGGTGGTCGGCCCGCGCCGCTTCACAGGGAGACCCGATCGCGTTTGTCCCCCGGCCTCTCGTGCGTAGTGTTTGTTTGGGAAGTCACTTGGCACAGCCGTCTTAATCTGGACGGGTATCAGGGCACGATTCTTCAAGCTCCCGTTTGCGCCTGGTCGCCAGGTCGTCGAATGTCTCGCCTGTGCTTTCGAGAACTGCTGTTCGGCCGGTGATAGCCTTGTAGCGGCACAAGATTACGTCAACATAGAGTGGATCGAGCTCTACGCCGCAGCAGCGGCGGCCAGTCTGCCTAATTGCGTCGCTGCGATTTGCCGGCTGTGTGTCCTTATCACTTGGTCCCCGCACCGCTCGCAGGCCAACCGGGGCGGCGGACGCTGATGCATGGGCTCAAGAAGCGCGGTCGGATAGGTTGTCCCATCCGAACATTCCATCCGTCTTGGTCGACCGTTGAAGTACAGATGATATCAAAACCGCAACTCTTCGGACCAGCAACGATGGGACTCGTGCCAGTTGACGAAGGCGAGGGCCTGCGAGATTGAGTCGACCTGATCGTCGTGTCGAACGCCCGGGAAGCCGAGCAATTCGGCCATGAGTTCATCCAGCCAAGGCGCATCCTCTCGAAAATAGACGGCGCCGGCATGGAAGTGCGCGGCTTGCGCTGTGAGCCTCATGACCTTGTCGCCTTCCAGCTTTCCATGGTGCTGATCCGCATAGATCCGCTCCTTTTGGAGGGATTGGATCAGGCTCGATCCTGAGCCTTTGTCCTCGATGACGAGATAGGAGTAGCTCCCTCGGAGATTCCACTTGCGCCAGAGCGCCGATGCCGCGGCCACGAGTTCGGGATATTCGAACCGGCCGCGAACGACGTCGACGAGGTTTATCCTCTCGCCTCGGTCCTGGACGTGCCAGACGGTGCCGACCGAGTAGTCCGCCAGTTCGGACGCCTTCATGGCGGTGTCCCAACTGATCACGAAGTAATCGCCCTCTCGGCGCGGCAGGTCTCCCTTGAAGTACCGAATCCAGTCGCGCTTGATCAGGTTGCCCTCAAGCGGGATCGGCCGCTGCTGGAACTGAGCACTGAAGACCAGCGGCGTCATCGCCGAGCGCTGCGTCTCCAGCGCCGACAGAGGTTCACGGACCGGGTCGAGGACGTCGCCGATCTCGCGCGTGTGGGTTCGTCCGTGGCCGAGCGGGATCGTCTGCCTGTCTCGGCGATCGCCGGCAGGCAGAGGTGTTCGAAGCCGCCCTGCTCCAGGAGGTGACCGGACAGGTCGTCGAGGTGGAGGCGCTGCATCACGACCACGATCGCGCCCGCGACCTTGTCGTCGAGGCGCGACAGCAGCGTGTTTTCGTACCACTGGACGGTCTTGTCGCGGACCGATTTAGACTGGGCGTCCTGCGGCTTGATCGGGTCGTCGATGATGATGATGTCGCCGCCCGCGGCCTGTCAGCGTGCCGCCCACCGAGGTGCCGAGCCGGTAGCCGCGCTCGGTGGTCCGGAGCTCGGTCTCGGTGTTCTTGGCCTGGTCGATCCGGGTTCTGGGGAAAGTTCTCTGGTACCAGTCGGACCGCATGACGGCGCGGCAAGTCGTTGGAGAACTTTGCCGCTAGATCGTCGCTGTAGCTGACGCAGATGATTTTCTTGGTCGGATCGTGCCCCAGCAGGAAGGCGGGCAGGGCAACCGAGGCAGCAGATGGATTTGAGATGTCGTGGCGGGATGTTGATGATCAGGCGCGTGGTCGTCGCCGCCGGCGACCCGCTGAAGAGCATGCGTGACTGCCTCGGTCGACCAATTGCGCGAGAAGGCGACGCCCGGATTGACGGTCGCGAAGACCTTCTGGACGAAGGCATAGAAGTCGTTTCGCAGGAATACCCGCAGTAGCTCCTGCGGAGAGTAGGACGGCGACCGGGCCGTGGTCGTCAGCTGTCTCATGGCATTTGGGACCCTGGATGCGTGGGGCCGAATCCGCGCCGGCTGGACCCTCGGGGGTGCCGTCGTTCGCCACCGCTCCCAGTCGCCGCTTGACGTCCTCCAGGATGGCCAGATCGCTCTCCGGCAAGGTCCTCGACGACGTCTCTCCTGCTCAGGCGTCAGAATCCCTTCCTTCTGCGCGATCCCGATAATCGTGAGGGTGGCCTTGCTGTCGCCCGACAGCGCCTTTGCGAGCAGTCTTCTTGAGGAGCGCCTCTAGCGCAGGCATCTGCTTTGTATTGCCACCCTCCCGGACCGTTACTGGCTCGAAGAGGACGTCGCGGACCACGACCTTGCGGTTACGGGTCACCCTTGCGGCGACCTTTCGGATTGGCGTTGTTGCCGGGCTTGAATCGATGCGCGGCGGGCGGCTTGCCGTAGCCGACTTCGTAATCTCCCTTCGGCTTGGTCTTTGCGGTGCCGGCGTCGGTCGCCGGCGGGCTATTCGTCAATGTCCGACATCTGCTCCCTCCTGGCGGTTGGAGGCTCGGCAAGTGCCCGAGGGTGTTGCCGTCGCGGGGCTGGCCGCCGGATGCAGGGGAGGGGTGCTGCCGCCGGTACGCTCCTCGGTGGTCTCCTCGAAGGTGCTGTCCGGTTGCGGCCAGGACGCCGGCCTTGCCGGTGTAGGTCTGCCACCGCCTCACGGCGACGTCGACATAGTGGGGATCGATCTCGATCGCCCGCGCCTTGCGGCCGGTGCGCTCCGCGGCGATCAGCACCGTGCCGCTTCCCGCAAAGGGTCGAGCACGAGGCCATTGCGACGGGAGCAGTCCTTGATCGCGTCCGCCACCAGGGCGACCGGCTTGACGGTCGGGTGCATGGCGAGCTCTGTCGAGCCGGCCGGGCCCGATGCTGTTGACGCCCGGATATTCCCAGACGTTGGATCGCGACCGACCGTATTGTCCGAGCTCGAAGGTATTGATGTGGGGAGCGGTGCCGTTCTTCCATACGAACACGAGCTCGTGCTGGAGCGGTAGAACGTCCCCATCCCGGCGTTGTTCTTGCTCCAGACGCACAGGTTCTTGAGTTCGCTATAGACCGCATGGCCGGCCGCGAGCATCTCGGGCATGTGCCGCCAATCCATGCAGATCTGATGAATCGAGCCATCGACCGTGTGTGTTCGCCAGCAGTTTGAAGACCGTCGTCAGGAAGCCCGTGAACTCAGCCGCGCTCATCTCGCCGCAGCCCATCGCAAAGTCGGCGTGCCGGATGCGGCCAAGACCGCAAACGTGACCGTCGATCGCGACGTTGTAGGGGGGATCCGTGAAGACGAAGTCGGCCTTGGCACCTTCCAGCAGTCGCTCGTAAGAGGCTCGGATGCTCGTGCATCCGCACATAGCAGGCGATGAGGTCCAAGTTCCCAGAGGTCGCCGGGACGACGTTACCGCTTGGTCCAGTCGGATAGGCTGGGATCTCGTCTTCACGGTCCGCCCGACCCTCCGGCCGCTTCGCTCGCTTCCTCCAGAACGAGGTCGATCTCGGCGGTCTCGAAACCCGTCAGTTCGACCTCGAAGTTCAGCTCGACCAGTGCCTGCAGCTCGATCGCCAGGATCTCCCGGTCCCATCCGGCCTTCTCGGCCAGGCGATTGTCGGCCAGAATATAAGCCCGCTTCTCGACCTCGCTGAGGTGCGACGAGCTTCACGGTGGGCACCTGCTCGATACCCAACAACGTTGCGGCGGCCACCCGACCGTGACCCGCGATGATCTGCATCTGATCGTCGACCAGCACCGGGTTGCAAAATCCAAACCGCTCGATGCTTTTGGCGATCTGCCGGATTTGCTTCTTCGAGTGCGTGCGTGCGTTTTGCGTATATGGTCGCAACGTTGCGACCGCGACGGTTTCGATTTGCATAGTCATTTCTTCCCCTTCCTGGCGTCGCCATTCAGTTCGACCTGAGTGACGCGCCTCCTTGTGATAGCTTGATCGCCGCGCACTCAATCCGCAGATCGAGTGGCGCGTAGATTTGTGAACTGGATCTTTAAGGACTTGGGTGACAAGAGGCCTCCCGCCTGCTTGCCACGCGATCGTCACCTCCCGTGAACGATCGCTCCGCTAGTCGGCGCTCGATGCCCGGATCCCCCAGGTGTGAGCGCCTCGGGCCTCCCGCCCGATCTTCGCCATGCCGTGTCACCCACCTGAATGTTTCGTCAGATCAGGTGAGCTGCATGAACGACGACGAGCATGTTCTCCATAGACATCTGAGCTGAATGTCAACAGGTGAGGCAGCGGAACTGCCGTGGGATCGGCCAGGCGCTCGAAACGCCTTTCGGGAAAAGTCGCGCCCAGTTTGGTCGTCGCCGACCACGTGCCGGTCGTCGGATACTTCGGTTCGCGGGCACGCCAATTATCTGTTGGCAGGTCGTCCGATCGATCGGCATCAAATATGTGTTGACGCGTCACGCCCGGGAAACAGCAGCTATCTGTTGACAGCTCTCCTGCTTCGGCCACACCAATTATGTGTTGACAGCTCACCGCTTCGGCAGCCTCAACTTATCTGTTGACACGCAATCCGGTTGCCAGCTGGTCACTTGGGCGACAAATCACCTCGGTGGAATTATCTGTTGTCACCGCCTGGCGCTCCCTCCCGGAGGACGCGGGTGGTCTAGGGTGTGCACTTATCCGTTGACTTCGTATTCCCGTGGCCGGGATTCAAGCCCTCGCTCCCGTTCAGGCCGACCTGAATTCCCGTTTCCGGGTGGATGAATTCCCGTCTCGGCGGCGACGGGAAATCTCAATCAAACCATTGAGTTTGTGCATCGAATCGGCGTGTCGCGAGACCCGTAACGGGATTCATGGGCGAATTTTCCCGGTTTCCCGGCTTGAACGGGAATTCGGGATGCTGAGACAGGTTCGATGGCGACTGCATCCGCCGCCACGCATAAGTCATTGTTATACAATGACTTTCTCTCTGCGAGGATGAGCTCTGCAAACCCTCGGTACGGTTTGAAGAATTTCGGCTGCCAAATTCTCTGGTGAGCCCACAGCGCTATTTTTTCGAGGAGTGCTTGCGACGAACAGCGCGCGAATTCTCCGATCGGCATTTCCCTAGTCCGGTTGCGTAATGCCGACGCCATCGCAAACATTTTGGATTGCTTAGGTGTTTCGCCACGGCGAGCCGAACACGACAGCGGCTCTTAGGCCGCCTCCGGCCTGGCGTCAGCGAGAATGGCCTCGATCTTCAGCCATTCGGCGCGCCCTTTCTCTGACATAAGCGAGAGGTACTTTGCATTGAACCATTGGGTCAAGGCGTCCTGATAGCCCGCACGCGAGACGCCGCGATTTCATCACGCTTCTCGGCGGCGCGGCGCGTGGCCGCTGATGGCGCATGCGAAGCAGGCGGGCAATGTCTGGCGTGTCGGATTCGTCGCGGGGGGAGCGCGTCCGGTCCCCTTCGAGTCCGGGCCATACATCGGCTTCGTTCAGGGCATGCGGGACCTCTGCTATGTCGACGGCAAGGATTTCGTCGTCGAGTGGCGCTTTGCCGAGCGATGGTACGAGCTGTTTCCCGACTTCGCGGCAGAATTCTCGCGCCTGGGCATGGATGTCATCGTGACCGGCTTGAGCTCCGCAATCGCGGCGATGCCTAGGTGTTCGGTCGGTATTGGGTGCGAAGCGGACATTGGCGGATCGGTGGCTTCGGTCAGACATGCGGTGAATGGCCCGTCTGCGACGCGGGCGGGTCAGGATTTTTGCAGTGCAATTTGACCACTGTTTCCCATTTCGCTGATCACAATTTCCCGTTTTGATGGTCTAACTTGAAGGTAAATTTGGCATGGTGCCAAGCCTAGGGCGGGATACATGAGACGGCGCGAATTTCTCGGTATCCTCGGCGGTGCGGCGACTTGGCCGGTGGCGGCGCGCGCACAGCAGGCCGTCTCGTGGAACGCCGGCTCAGCCAGACCTGATTGACGCGATAGATCGTTGGCGTCGAAAACAGGCCGATCTTCCCAGCCGACCCGAATCCATTCGGCGCCTCGCCGCTGCGACACTATAAATTCTTGATAAGTATCCGGACCACAATGCAGTCGGCGCGATGAAGCAAGACTCAATCGAGGTGGCGCTGGCGGGACGTTGGTAGCGAGCTAAGTGGCAAAAGCAATCAGACGATTATACCTTACTTGTTTGCTCAAACGGGAAAATAACGCTTGCGCCATTCGTTCAGGAAAATTGCCATACGATCCAATGTGCGAATTAGCGCCGGTTTCGCGATCAAGCCATTGCTAACGTGGCGCCAAGCGACAATCGCCGCTTGAACTTGTTGCGGTTATGGTCCTTCGGCCTGCGATTTTCCGATTAACGTGACAGTGCCCCGCCGCGTCCCGATATGATTTTTGGAAAGCACATCGCCCATCGCTGGGTCCTAGTCCTTGCCCTGAAACCTGTGGAGCGTTCCCGGCGCGAAAAACTCCTCGAGCGTGATGACCCGCTGCGAGAGACCCTGTTCCACCGAGTATCGGAACATAGCCTCAATCGCCTTTCGATTGTCGGGAACCCCATAGGGCCAGACATCGGATCCCATGACGCTTTGCGCGCGCCTGAGATCGTCTGCCAGCCATGGCAACATGGTCGGCATCACGCCAACGTCTTGCATCTCCTCCAACGCGATCTGCTTGGCTTGATAGAAGGCCTTGGTCACACTTGCTGCGAGCCATCGGTGCTCATCAATCAGGCTGCGCCGGATAGCCAGCAGATGCATGATCGGAAACAGCCCGGTCTTGCGGAAATAGGCCTCCTCGGCGGATCGGTAGTCGGGAAACAACCGTGCAACGTTGGGAGCGCCTTTGGTGAAGCAGTCCGGCGCCCTCGCCGTCACGATACCGTCGAGCTCGCCTACCGCCAGCATCGCGGAGAGCGTTGTGTTGGCTGAAATCGTCTTGAGTTCGAATTCCTCGGGCAAGCTGATTGGCGTTCGTTCATCCCGTCCGGCAATGTTTAGCCCGCCGTTGCGCCATCGAACTTCATGCGATTTGACACCATACTCATCCGATAGAATTCCCCGCGCCCAGAGCGCCGCAGTCATCTGATACTCCGGAACGCCGATCAGCTTGCCGCGCAGATCCTCCGGCGAACGGATACCGCGGTCCGTTCGAATATAGAAAGCGGAGTGCCTGAAGACGCGCGAGATGAAGATCGGAAGCGCATAGTACTTGTTCTGCCGTTTTGCGGTGGCGAGGACAGATGAACTCGCCGAGAGCTCAGTGAGATCGAAGTCCTGATTTGTGAAGGCGCGATGGAATGCCTCTTCCGGGCCTACCGGAAAGCATGACAGCGTGCAGCCTTCAACCCTCACGCGGCCATCGAAAATCGCAGATACCTTGTCGCTCGGACCACAGCCAAACGTCAATTGCAGAGTACTCATTGTTTTTCCTTCTTCATGATTTCTTGAACCGACTTGCTAGTGCTCACGGAAGCGCGTGAGATAGCGATCCTCGATAAACGACAGGCTTTGCGAGAGAGCCATTCCGGTGATGGTGAAAAGTGAGATACCCATCAACATCAGCGAATTGTTATAGGTGGCGCCAGCCTGGGTGATGAGAAATCCCACGCCTTGGTTGGACGCATAGAGCTCCGCGACGAAGACGCTGATCAGGACGCGCCCGATGGCGAGCCTGATCCCCGCAAGGATGAACGGGATCGATGCCGGCAAGATGATGTAGAAAAAAATCTCGGTTTCGCTCGCCGTGAATGCCCGGGCGGTCTCGATGAGGCGAGGGTTCGTACCGCGCACTCCCGCCATCGTATTCACGAGAATCGCAAAGATGCCTCCGAGAAATACGATCAGGACTTTCGACCACAGCCCGATTCCCAGCCAGAGGATGAACAGTGGCAGCAAGGCTACCGACGGTGTCGAATAGAGCGCCATGACGAACGGCTCGGCGACGTAGCGGACCCGGTCGAATCGACCCATAGCCAAGCCGAACAGCACTCCAAACACGATCGCCAAGAAAAAGCCGATGACGGCTTCCGTCAGGCTGACTGCAATATGAGGATAGATGTCGCCGGTGACGAAGAATTGCTCGTACGCCGTTTCCAAAATGGCAAGCGGACTAGCCAGGAAAATGGGCTCAATGAGGCCTGCGCTGGTAACGAATTGCCAGACCGCGATGAAGACGACGACCGATATGGTCTGGAGAAACCCGCTGCGATCCCACAACGCGATCGGCCGCGCCGGCGGCAAGAATTGTGCCGGAAGATCCTGTGTACGATCCTGGGTCGTCATCGGCTTGTCTTCAGGTCATTTCGTCTCGAACATTTCCGTCTTTAACAACTGCCACAGGCGCTTGCGGAGGTCGGCCCATCTTGGGTCGGCGCGCAGGTCATCGCTATTGCGCGGCCTCTGCAGGTCTACATCGACAATCGTCTTGATCTTGCCCGGCCTCGTGCCCATCACGATGATCTGATCCGACAGCAGCAACGCTTCGTCAATCGAGTGGGTCACGAACGCTACGGTCTTGCGGTCGGCCTCCCATATCCGCAGCAACTCGCTCTGCATCACCTCCCGGGTCTGCGCATCGAGCGCGCCGAACGGCTCATCCATGAGCAGCGTCTGGGGGCGGATACTGAGCGCACGCGCGATGCCGACGCGCTGCTTCATGCCGCCGGAAAGTTGGCTCGGCAGGTGTTTCTCGAACCCCTTCAGTCCCATCAGGGCGATCGCTTCCTGCGCTCGGCGGCGGCTCTCGTCGGCAGGGATGCCGACGAGCTTGCAGCCGAATGTCAGGTTGTCGATGGCGGTCTTCCACGGCAGCAGATTGTGCTCCTGGAAGACCATCGCCCGGTTGGCACCGGGACCGGTGACGACCTCGTCACCGATCGTTACCGTGCCCTGGGTCGGCACGATCAGGCCGTGGATGACGCGCAGCAGCGTGGTCTTGCCGCAACCCGAAGGACCAAGTAGCGAAACGAAGCTGTGCTCGCGAATCGTCAAGGAAACGCTATCGAGCACATGTGCGGCGCGGCCGGTCTGGTCGGAGAACCAATGGCTGACGTTGCGACACTCGATGCGGCCGCCGCCACTGATGGTGGGTGAGGCTTTGGCCGAAGCGAAACTCGACACGACGGCTAGCGTTCGATGAACGAGAAATCGAACGAGGCTGCCGGTGGCATCGTTTTCGTGCGCTTCAGCATCTGTCCCTGTTCGTCGATGAATTCCTGCTGGAGAGATACCGGTATGTCGCCTGTCTTGTTGTAGTAGGGCAGGATCGTGCTGTCGTAGGAACTGGCGGCATCCTCCTCGGTCAGGTTCAGAAACTTGGCGACAATGGGGATCGTCCCAGCGCGGTTCTCGAGAATGAAACGATGTGCCTTGACGTGGGCGCGCAGCAACGCCCGCAGCGCGTCCGGACGCTCCCTGATCATCTTGTCGGTCGTTGCGATCCCGCCCGTCAGGCCAACGGCGTGGTCGCCTAAGAATCCAAGGTTCACAAATTTCTTGCCGGAGTGCTTCAGTCGAAATTCTGTCGGCGGAGTGAGGACAGCCGCGTCGATTGCGCCGGCGAGCAACGACATTGGCGTGTTTTGAAATCCCATCGCGAGGAAGGTCGATTTTCTCGGATCTGCGCCATTCGCCAGCATCGCGCGGCGCAGCGCGATGTCGCCCGTGCCGCCGATCGCATCGATGCCGATCCGCTGGCCTTCTAGCCCCTTCATGCCGGCGAGGCCTTCGCGCGCGTACAGGAAGTACAGCGGCTTTGCGACATGGACATAGATGACCTTGATCGGGGCTCCGCTGACCGATGCCGTCAACGCGGCGCCTGCCGACAGAGTCAAGTCGAAGTCCCCCGCGAGCATGGCCTTGATTCCCACCGAACCGGTCGAAACCGTGATGGCGGCCGACACGCCTTCCTCCTTGTCCATCCCTTTCTCGCTGACGATCTGCATCGGCAGCGTTGTGATCGTGGGACCAGGAGTGGCAAACCGAAGATTGCCACTCTGCTGGGCCCCACTGAACGATGCCGACCAGAGCAGCAATGCAAGCGCGACATTCGTGGTCAATCCAGAGCGGGGCCAATTCATCTTGAATCCCTCCGAGTGAGAACGGCGCTCAACCCTGGAGATATTCCAGCGGCGTGCTAAGGACGACATCGACATAGAGCGGCTTGAATGCCGCCGCGCCGCCCTCGATCAGGCTCACAAATTTGGGACGCATTGCCGCCACATCCTTCAGCACGCGTTGATGAGCCTCGATGCTCTTCCACTCCCCGATGAGGAAAAAGCGCTCCGGATCCTGCGGGTCGCGGCAAAGCACGCCGTCCTTAGCCTGCGCCTCGGATTTGTGCATGGGATTTTCCGGTGAATAGTCGAACTCTTCGAACAACTTCATGAATTCGTCAGCCGACTCTTTCTTGACCCGGAATTCGTAAATGTGAAGGACGTTCCCCTTTTGGGCCAGCGGCTCCAATGCCATTACAGATCTCCGTGCATTGCGGACAAGGTTTCGTGAATTTCCGGCCACGCCCGCCGAGGCTTCGGACCCTCAAACCGGATAGACAACACAGGTCGGAATAATCAGCGTGTCGTAGATGCAGCGCCGCTCCTTCAACAGCAGACGGTCGCCATGCTGAACGAACTTGTCGTAGTAGCGACCACACTGAAGTATGCGGGTCGGTTCATCGATCAATGTTTCCAGGACGGTGTAGGCTGCTTCGGCGCTCACGATGCCGGCATCAATCTCTGTGACCCGGATCTGCGTGATCTGGTGATGAACATACCGCGGGGCGAACATCTCGGTATTCTCGATCGCGTAGGCGCGATCTTTCAGCATCCCCATCCCTTCGCAGGACATGAGCGACAGCGGCAGATTCGCCTCCGCATTATCGCGCGCGACCAGGCGGTACACGCCATCCTGCGTAAAAAAAGACGGCCACTTGCTGATCTCGCATCGATCCAGGACGGCTGCATATTCGTAGTTAAACTCCTCGACCAGCCAACGCAGGTCTCTCAGAGGGCCGATGTCGATAGTTTGCGTCGGCGGAGATTCGAGAGTTTGCATCAGAAACCCATCTCTTCCTTGTAGTAACGATACATGGCCCGGATCGCGCGATCCGTAATAACAGTATCGCTGGTCTCTTCATCCTTGCCGAGCGGTGCAACTCCGTAACGCGGCACCGATCTGTCCAGCCCATCCTGAACGAATTTCAGGGCTTCATGGTCATCGATACCGAGGAAACCGCCGGGGCCGAAGATATTGTTCTGTCTCAGCCTGTGCTCTTCCATTTCGCGAGTGTCGTCGGCATATCCGAACGTGGTCCAGATCAGCATGAACTCATTGGGGCTCAACGGAACGATCTGGCGCGCGCCGAGAATGTTGGTTTGCCTTAAGAGAATTAGATTCGGCCAGATCGTGACGGCATTGCTCGTCCAGACCGACTCCTTTTCCGGAATCAGCTCGATCACGCGCGGGTCGGCAAGTTGCATCGCCGCACGAAACGATCGGATGTCAGCCTTGCTATCGTCGTTTTCCGGCCGGCCGATAGGACGTGCATTGCAAAGCGTGGAGTGACGCCCCTTGGTATCCGTCAGGATCATCGTCTTGTTGCCCGCGACAAACAATCCAAACGTGGTCAGATAGGTATGCAGCAACGTTGCGTGATACGGGTCTTTCAGATTTTCCTGATAAAGCTTCCAATTGCCCGGAAGCGTATTGCGGTGGACGCCGAGCAGCTTCAACGGACGGCCATCGAAAATCGAATCGAATTGTTCGAGGATATCGGTGCCGAGATAGTCTTCGATTGAATCCATGTCGTCCGCAAACGAGGCGAACACGACACCGTGCCGGACAGCCACGTTCAGCGAGCGAAGGTTATGCTCTTCAAGCTTGAAGTCGGCCGGCATCCCGCCCTTGCCCTTGACGCCGCGACGGAAGGGTACAGCGACGAGCGAGCCTGCGAGATTATAGGTCCATTGATGGTAGGGGCAGATGAACCGCAATGTGGTGCCGCGATATGACTTGCAGAACTCCACACCACGATGCGCGCACCGGTTTTCGAACGCATGCACCTTGCCGCCTTCGTCGCGAGCGACGATGATCGGAATATTGCCGATATACGAGCGAATGAAACTGCCGGGCTCAGGAATCTCTGCTTCGAGCGCGACATAATTCCAGTTGCGCCCCATGAACACTTTCTGGACCTCAAGATCGAAAACACGACGGTCCGTGTAGATCCAGTCCGGAATCTCGGCTCCATCTTTGGGCCAGCGCAAGTCGGGCATGTCCGAAGCCGACAAGACCTTTGGGACATCAAAGCGGGTCGGATTGTCCATCTTGAATGGCTTCCTGCACTCCGACCCTCAGCAGAGCATCGGCATAAATCGCCAACAAGTTCATGCCACATCGCAATCATTGTCAATTTGATTGTTCAAAAAATGTTTCGGCAAAATCGCACAATGCTTCAATCGGTTGTTTGACGATCCCGCAATCAAAGCGGGGTTGTGTTTTGATTTCAGTACGACGCCTTTCACGACCTCGTCACGCGGAATATGCTTGCTCGGAACCGCTCCGGATCTGAGAGTTTTTTCGATCGCGGATGTGCGGATCGTGACCGAACGGGCCCACGGTTCGTCGTCGCCGCGGCCGTTGTCCGCTCGGTTCATCACGCGATCAGTCTTCGTCTTCCAGGTGACGGTGGGCCACATGCCAAGGCATGGCCTTGCGCTCGATCAGGTCGACGACCTGATAATAGACAATGCCGATCACCGTAAGCAGCAATATTGCCGCAAAAACACGTGGCGTGTTGTAGGTCCCTTGCGACTGCAGGATGACATAACCCAGACCGCGATTGGAGCCCACGAACTCACCGACGATCGTTCCGACCAGCGACAGCGAGATCGCGACCTTCATGCCCGCGAAGATGCTGGGTAGAGCGTTCGGGAAACGTATTTTCCAGAACATCTGCAACGTCGAGCCTTTGTAAGTCCGGGCCAGTTCGAGCATTCCGGGATCGACCGACCGTAATCCGACCACGCTGTCAACCACCATCGGGAAAATCGAAACAAGCAGCGCCATCAGCACTTTCGACTCGACGCCGGTGCCGACCCAAAGAATGAATAGCGGCGCGATCGCGACCTTTGGAACGGCGTTGCTTGCGACGAGCGTCGTCAGCAAAATCCTATCGAGAAAATTCGAGTAGACGATGCCGACGGCCATCGTGAGGCCGATCACCACCGAAAGGCCAAAGCCGAGAAGCGAGGTCCCCATCGTGTAAGCGGAATTTTCGAGAAGATAGACCGGTTCCGCTATGAGCTCATGCAGCACATCTAAGGGCGAGGGAAAGATATAGGGACGAACACCCGTCAGATGGCAGATCGCTTCCCAGATGGCGCACAGAATCAGAACGGCCGCCAGCACGCGCGCCACCTTTGCTGTGGTGCGCAGAAGTTGACGGCGGCCGGATCGCCGCAACGACGCAGGCTGTTCGATAAAGGCCGTCGTCATCGCCAAAGCAAGTCAACCCGTGAATGTTCCAATTCTCTCGAACACGGACCGTACATGCGCGCTGTAGCGCACGAATTCCAAAGTGTCCCGCGTCGCCAGCGTCCGCGGGCGGGGCAGATCAATCTCGATGACCTCTTCGATACGCCCGGGGTCGCGCGCCATGATCGCCACCCGGCTGGATAGCAGAATGGCTTCGCTGATGCTGTGCGTGATGAACAGGATGGTCTTTTTCGTTTGCGTCCATATCCGCTGCAACTCGATGTTGAGCTGGTCGCGAGTGATGGCGTCGAGCGCACCGAAAGGCTCGTCCATCAGCAACAGCGCGGGGTCGTCGAGCAGCGCCCGGCAGATTGCGGCCCGCTGCCGCATGCCGCCGGACAGTTCCCACGGATAGCGGTTCGCAAAGCGGCGAAGGCCAAAGGTCTCGAGCAGATTGAGCGCTGTTTCGCTATACGGCTTTGTCGCCTTGCGCCGAAATTCCAACGGCAGATAGACATTGTCCAGCAGGGTGCGCCAGTCGAGCAGCATGTCGCGCTGAAACACGATTCCCATGTCGTCGGGCGGCCCATCCATAGGCTTGTCGTGCATCCGCACTTCGCCGCTTGTTATTTGGTCGAGGCCGGCGAGACACCTCAACAACGTGCTCTTGCCGCAACCGCTTGGTCCCAGCAGGCTCAGGAACTCGCCTACGCGGATATCGAGATCGACGTTCGCGAGCGCCCGGATGTTTCCGCGTTTGGAATTGAACGACTTGCAGACGCCCCGTAAGGTGACATGCGCCGTCCCGTTGGTAGCTTGTTGCGCGCTCGCCACAGCGTTCGAAAGTGCAGCCTCCATTAGTTCGACTTGGGCACGAAATCATTCGTGAAGTAATCCTCGGCCTTGGTTCCCGGCTTTATGATGCCGGCTTGCTCCGAATATTTGATCCCCGCTGCCCAATCGTCCGCGGACTGCCAGAACAGCGGCTTGCCGTTGGTCGCGGTCGTATTGATGTACGGAAGGAGGGACTGCAACTGCTGGCGAATGTATTCTGGATCAAGCTTGGCTCGCGGACGGTTCTTCAACAGCGCCTGGACCGCTTCGTCGGTCATGGATCCGTCCTGGATGCCGGCCCATGCCTTCTGCAGAGCTGCGACGAAGCCCGCGATCGCCTTTGGCTTTTCACGCATGGCCGTCTCGTTCGCGATTAGACCGAACCCCGGCAATGGCAGGCCGTAATCGCTGAACAGAATGCCGCGCGACAGACGCGGGATGTTCTTGCGGATCGTGTAGATCGGCACCGGGACGAACATGCCGTCGCCGCCACCGCTGAGATAGGTCGAGACCTTGGCTGCGATATCGACGCTAGTCAGATCGACCTTGGACTTGTCCACGCCGGCCGTCTTGAAAAAGCTATCGATGAACAACGTCTCCACCGATGTCGACGAGAAGTAGAATCTTCTTGCCTTCCAGGTCCTTGGGCTTGTGGATCGTGCTCTTCTCGTCCACCACGACACCCAGATCGCTCTTGCGCAGCACGCCGGCGATGGCCTTGACCGGAACGCCCTTTTCGCGCGCCACCATGGCGGACACGAAGCCGGCGTAGCCAATGTCATATTTTCCCGCACCGACAAGCTGAACCGTCGTTGTCGTGCCGGTGCCGTCCTCGATAGTCGGCTCGACGCCGTTCTCCTTGAACCACCCCTTCTCCAGCGCAAGGTAGAAAGGTGCATGCGAGCCATAAGGGAGGAAGTCGAGGCGGACGGAAAGCTTCTCCTGAGCGAATGCCGCGCTGTTTAATGCAAGCGCGACGGCTAACGCGCCAACGAGCGACGCGAATGAGCGCAGCGAGATGCGGCCTTGAGGACTAAAAAAACGGCGCATAAGACCCTCGTTATATGTTCGAGACCAAGTTCGATTTGAACGGTCTTGCGATGCGGCGGGCAGTGGTTTCGGATCATCGACCGGATCACGGCGCAGATTGCGACCGACAGCGGCAGGTACCGAGGCCCTCTCGATCTGAAGCATAGCGCCGGTACGAAAGAAGCCACACAGGATCAAACCGGCCATCGCGAATCCTACCTTCGCCGTCCTAAAAAGAAGGACGCTCCTTGAGGTTCCGAAACTTCGGTCCCCTTGACATGCAAGGCTGATGCCGCAGGTCTCATCTGATCATGCTAATTTTGGTAACAGTATCGTTAATGTTACAATATGCAAAATGAAATTCGGTCCGGGATGCGCCGATCGAGCGGGCAATTCGTCGCCCTGAATCTCGCGCACGCTCCAACATCGCCGTATGACGACGACCAGCGTTGTGAAGGCTTCAGTGCAACCCAGTTTACGCCGCCGGCCAGTTGGGCCTTAAGTGTTTCCTCAGAACGCCAACGGAGCCGCAAAATGCTAGGACCCTTGTCGTGGGTGCTGATCTACGTCGATGACGTCGCCACCACCACGCACTTCTATGAGAAGACACTCGGCCTGCCGGTCAAATCTGCCAGCGCGTCAAAGACCATCTTTCACACCGGGAGTTGCATATTGCATCTCATGGGGCAGCACGACAACGGCCCCGCGCGAATGGATCAAAATCGCGGATGGGAGCGAAACAAGATTCTGATTTCGTTTCATGTCGCCGACCTCAAGGCCGAAATTGCTGCAATCGAAAGCCGCGGCGGCCATTGCATATCCGGCATTCGTCCCACCGTTTCGGATCCGGGTCAGCCGCAGAAGGGATGGCTCGCCCAATTCATGGACCCCGAAGGCAACATTATCGAAATATGCGAAGAACCACTTGATTGAGGCTGCGAGAAGCGCACGAGCCGCGCTGGTCTCTTCCCCCGCCGCCCCAATAAGAGACGTCTCGTACATCAGGCCGGAACCGCGGTGCGGTCCTTCGCCGGCGTGGTCCCGAACGTCTCGATGGGATCGAACAGCAGGTGATTGGTATTCATCACTGACATCTGGACGATCTCGTCCTCCTTGATCCCCCGCTTCTGGAATTCACCAAAGAACTCCCTCATCGCGTCACTGACGGTCGGTGAAAAAATCTGTCCGACGTCGGAGGAGAGGATGACGCCCTGGGGACCGACCGTCCGGATGACTTCGATATATTGCTCGTAGGTTAGATGGTCCATCGCAAGATTGACGAAGCACAGCTCGCTGAAGGCTCCGTATTTCTCCCATGTCTCCGCCATTTTCTCCGGCTCAAGTTCGGTCGATTGAAACAGCGGATGCGTCATGACGATGCGGCGGATGCCCTTCTCATAGGCTGCTTTGACCACGGTCAGGGTCTCTTCGCGATTGAAGTGGCCGGTCGCGAGCACGAGGTCGTATTCGGCAATCAGGCTCAGCGCGCGGTCAAGCGCCGCCATCTTGTCACTGTCGCCCGTATCGAGCGTGTAGCCGGTGCCTTCCGCAAAGAAGCGGGTGTACTTGGGAAGTACGCCCCAGTCGACCGAAATGTCCCGGCGATTGTAGATGCGAAGGTGCGCCTCGCAGCACATGGTTGGCATCCAGACAACGAATCGCTGGGGATCGGGATCGGATGCCGTGACATCACTCTTCCAACCTGACAATGCGGACCGAACGCCGTGATCGTCGACGCCTCCGCACCCAAAATTCAAAGCAACCGATCCGATCAGTGGCACCTTGTCGTCGGGGCGGCGGATTTGGCTGACTTGCCCAGTGGTCGGCTGGAAGTGGTTTTTCATGACCACACCGAAGCCTTCGCGCCTCGCCTCTTCCGCCAGCGAAGTCGCGCTGTACTTGCGGCGCAGGAATTCAGGACCGATATGGACATGCATATCGATCATTCGCTTATCGCCAACATGCGGGAGAGATTTCATCGGATTTCCTCTCTTCATGTCCTTTGCGATCTGACTCGGCCCGGTCAGTCCAGGACGACCTCGGCCTCGATCTCGACTGGGATCCCGAACGGCAACTCGGCCACCCCGATCGCCGAACGCGCGTGCTGACCGCGTTCCGGGCCGAACACTGACAGGATCAGGTCCGAGGAACCGTTTATAACCGCTGGCATGGATTGAAATCCCGCGGCCGCATTCACCATTCCAAACACCCGCAGCCAGGTCAGATTTTCGAGACTGCCAAGTTCGCGGCGAAGACTGGCCAGTATGCCAAGCGCGCTCAACCTCGCGGCTTCATAGCCCTGCTCCGGTGACACGTTCTGTCCGACCTTACCAAATGGACCGGCAACAGAACCATCCGGCAACGTCGGCCCGTGGCCCGAGATCGTGACACGTTTGCCGACGACCCTGACCCAGCGAAAGGGTAGCCGCACGCCAGCCGGAACTTGCATCGCCTCAGGGAGAATCAACCCCAGTTCACTCAGCCTGCGCTCAACCGACATTTGTGAAACACTACCTTGGCAACGAATCGGAGCAATTGTTCGATCCCCCAGGCACGGCTGCCTCATCGGCGCGGGAGAAAACCGCACCTCTTCCGATAAGTGAGCCGCCGTTGTCTGAAGCACCCTAGCCGCATCATTGCGGTCAGGCCAGCGTCGCAGAAGCTTCGTCAGTGAATGACGCGCGTTCCGATACAACCGCAAATTCGACTATACGAGAACACAGAGCAGCGGTGTCTCATCGATCAGAGGCCTCTCAGCGTCACCCCGGATTTCGCTGATGCTCAGTTCGGAAGATGGAGCAGGATGCGGCGCCTGCGGGTCTGGCTTCGTCAGCCGGGCACTCGGGCGGCTTCGGGGCACCGCCCGGCTGGGTACTATGGCCCGCCCGCGAGGAGCTCGCTGACACAGGGCGCAAATGCCCTGCGCGAAGCGCGGCCCGAGGCCGAGTTGCCGCCTCAAGGGAGGTGGCGGCGAAACCGCGGTGGAGCGCCGAAAGGCGAAGCGTCCCTCACCGGGACGCAACGCGACGGCAGGTTTGCGCGAGCAAACTTGTCGCGCGGACAGAAGGCTGGTGCGCCGCTCGGCGCTCCACCTCCCCTCTCTCGCGCGGGCCTGCCGCAAGCCCGGACGCATTCGTCGCGGGAGCAATCAATGTTGCGATGATTGGAACGAACTTGCCAAGGAGGCGGTGCACTCCCTCTCCCGCTGGGGAGGGGTTACCGAACTCTCGACAGACCTTAACCCCTCACCCCACCCCTCTCCCAATGGGAGAGGGAGCAGACCGAGCTAGCCTGGAGAAAAGCCCCCTCCCGCCTTCGCGGGAGAGGGCCCAACACGTGCGAGCTCGCCTGCGAGGCCCGCGCTATTCCGCCGGTACGGCGGCGTGCGCCATGGGCTTGGGCGCGGGCGCCGAAGCGGACGCCATCTCGGGTGCCCGGCTCAGCGCGTACAGGAAGGCGGCGACGATCGCATAGGCGAGCGCGACCGGCGGCGTGACGCCGAGGCCGTAGCTGCCGAATCCCACCGCCTCGCCGTGCATGAAGCCGAAATAGGTGAGCACCGCGCCGGCGAGCGCGAAACCCGCCGCGTTGGCGAACTTCCGCTCGATCACGAACACCGCGATCGCGCCGAGCACCAGGCCGGTCAAGATCGAGCCGCCGCCCATCACTTCGAGGCCGTGGAACAGCACGCCGTTCTGCGCCATCTTGCCGACGAACTCCGGCGCGTGCGTGGCGCCGAAATTCATGCCCGCTGCGCCCAGCGCGCCACCGAGCAGCACCGTGGCCCAGGCCGCGAGATGCGGCGTGATCGCCAGCGCGATGGCCGGTGCGTGCTCTTTCGGCGTCGTCTGGAACGCCTGCGCGCAGATCAGCATGCCGATGTAGAGCAGGATCGGAGAGATCGCGACCACCGGAATGACGGCGAGCATCAGGGAGATCACGCCGAACCACGACAGCACGATCACCATCAGGCCGGTCGCCGCCGAGTAGCCGATGCGCCCGCCCATCGCCTTCCAGCCAGGATGGCCGATATAGACCGCGTTGATGAACGGGTTGCCCATCAGGCAGCCGATCAGGCTGACGACGCCATCGGCGGTGAGGACGCGGGTGGTAGGATATTCGTCGCCCGCCGCTTCCGCGCTCTCGACGTTGTCCATCGCTTCGACCAGGTCGTAGATGCCGAACGGAATGGCCGTGACCAGGATGATGCCGAGGAACTCGAAGCCGGAGAACACGTGATCGACCGCCGGCAGCGGAACCGAGAAGCCGAAGTTCGAGAATGCCGACTTCACGCCCTCGACACTGACGCCGCCAATGTTAATGCCAAACAAGTTGGAGCCCCAGGCGATCAGCATACCGACCGCGATGGCGACGAGCCCGGCCGGAATGCCCTTGGGATATTTGTAGGCGCCGAACCAGCTCACCATGATGATGGCAAAGCAGGTGATGCCGATCACCGGGGTCATGAACATCTCCAGCGCCGGGCGCATGGAGATGAACGTGATGGAGACGCCCGCGAGCGTGCCGAGCAGCGCCGCGCGCGGGGTGATCTTGCGGATGATCGGGGCGACGAAACCGCCGATCATCAGGATGAAGCTCTGGAAGAACACCCACACCAGGCCGGCTTCCCAGCCCTTGATCGGATCGTTGGTCCTCAGCGTGATCGGCAGCATGATCACGAAGGTGACGATGAACATGTGCGGCACGCTGATGCCCGAGGGCAGCGCGCAGACGTCGGAACGCCCGGTTTTCAGCGCCAGCCGGTAGGCGAGCCAGGCGTAGTACATGGTCGAGAGGCACATCATCAGGCCGAGCGCCGGCAGGATGCGGCCGAAGACGATCGAGTCCGGCATCTTGAGCACGAAGCGCAGGAGGCCGGTCAGCACCAGCATGTTGACCAGGATGTTGGTGCCAAAGCCGAAGAATGCGTTCCAGTCGCCGGGGGTCCAAAGGGCCGGCGCTTTTCCCGCTGTCACAGCACGCTCTGCCGTCATGTTACGCTCCTCGCCAATGTCTTGCTTGAGTCGATGTCTTGCTTGAGTAGATGTCTTGGTTGGATCGGTCAGGCCTGTACCGGCGGACGCAATCCGGGCCCCCGCCGCCTCGAATATCGTTGCTGTCACGCAATTGACGTGCCAACCGCCGTGCCCAATGCCGCCGCCTGCAGGGCGTCAGCCGGTTGGCAAAAGAGCGCGTCCCTTCACTGGCTTAGCCCGACGGCTCGCATCGCCGGTGGCTGCGCCCGGAGCGACCCCTGCTGCAAAATTCAACTGCGCCGCTTAAATCGGCGGCGCCGGAAATAGCAGCGGCCTGCATCGGTCTCACGACCAGCAGGCCGCCACTTTCGGAAATCACGCCGCAAGCTGCGGGACGGCGTGCTCCGTTGTCTTCGCGTAGCCCCTTAGAACGCCCAGGTGCTGCCGGCGATCCAGGTGCTTTCCAGCGTGTAGGTCGGCACGAAGGCGCCGAGGAAGTTCGGATCGAGGCCGAACTTGTTCTTCCACCAGCGATAGCCGACGAACACATCGACGATGCCGGCTTTGCCGGTCGCCATCTTGCCGACGTCCAGCGACAGGAATTCCTGGGTCAGGTACTCGGTGACGCGCGGCAGCAGGTTCGTGGCCGGCGGTTCGCCGACGCCCTTCGGTCCGTGCACCACCACCAGGCCCTTGAAGGTGACCGGCAGCCATTCCGGCAGGAAGCCGAGCGGCATCGAGTAGCTCGCCTCCATTGCCCAGGTCGTCTTGAAGTTCACGTCGCCGCTCGGATTGCCGCCGTTGGCGAAGGCCGTGAACCCGTCATGCTGCCATTCCTTGTAGGCGAGCCCGGCGATGTTCAGGGAGCCTTTGTACGGCAGCGCGAAGGAGAATTGCAGACCGGCTTGCATCGAACGCTTGGCAGAACCGAGGAAGGTGTTGTCGGTGTTGCCGTCGAAGCCGGTCGCGAACGAGATATTGGTCAGGATCGGTCCGAACGGAATGCCGAAGATTTCCTTCCACCCGAAGGTGTTGCGGATCAGACCGTAGATTTCCGTGTAAGGCGCGCAGGCATTGGGGTCCTGCGGGCCCCCAAAGGGCTGATTGATAGGACACGGATTGGACGGCGTGGTGTGGCTCGTCGCCTTGAGCCAGTCGATCACGAACAGGTTCGTGCCATATTTCCAGGCGTCGAAGTGCGCGAACGTGACCACGTTCTTCGGCGTATAGCCGGCGCCCGGATTGGTGGCGGTGAACTGATAGCTGTAGCCAAGCGAGTTCACGTTCACCAGAAAGAACGGTTCTTCCGGCGGCGGCTTCACCTTGAACTGCATGTCCGCCGCGGTAGCCTGCGTTGCAATCGCCGCCGCAAGCGCAGCGCCGAGCGCAACTCCATTGATGCTGAGTTTCATAGTCATCCCCCGAAAAACCCGACATAGTCCCCGTCGCAAAACCATCACATCGGTGTCGTGGAACAAAGCCTCAAATCGTTGCAGCGTTTGTCGCTTCTTCCAGCAAACGCGCCGCACTTTTCGGCATGAAGGCGATTTCGCCTTTTTGAATACGGGTCGCGCGACGACAAGAGCGCTGCAAAATTTGGAGCGGTTCTGGAATGGCTCGCGCGGCCAAGAGGCCGTGAAATCACGGCAATGTGACAATGCAGCGCGATTGAGGATTTGCGATAAACTGATGCTGCGTCAGGCCACCGCAGACAGCGCTGAAATCCTTGATGCGCTGCTTAATTTGCAGGCCCCGTCAAAATCAGCGATTGGTTGAATCCGAAATCGCTGTTGCCGGACAGCAACGAAACAGCAATGCGCTCGTGTGCGATGTGTGGCGCGCCGACAACAGATCGTCTGCCGGACCGAATCACCTGGATCGAAGTCGACGGTGTTGGGTGGTCGCCGGTGTCCGGCGACAGCGAAATTTCAGGCCGCAGTCGCCAGCGCCGCGACGACAGGTTTCGAGGCGCAGACCGAGCCGAAGATGCCGCCCTGCGCCTTGATCATCTTCAATCCCATCTCGTGGAATTCCGGGAAATAGGAGGCACAGCAATCGGAGATCACGATGCAGCGGAAGCCGCGGTCGTTGGCTTCGCGCACGGTGGTGTTGACGCAGACCTCGGTGGTGACGCCGCAGACGAACAGCGTATCGATGTTCCGGTTCTTGAGCATCAGCTCCAGATCGGTCTGGTAGAACGCGCCCTTGCCGGGCTTGTCGATCACCGGCTCGCCCGCAATCGGATAAAGCTCCGGGATGATGTCGTGCCCGGGCTCGCCGCGAATCAGGATGCGGCCCATCGGTCCGGGCGCGCCGATGCGCATCGCCGGGTCGCCGCGCTCGACCTTGTGCGGCGGCGCATCGTGCAGATCGGGACGATGGCCTTCGCGGGTATGGATGACCAGCATGCCGGCGCGCCGGGCGGCAGCCAGCACCTCTGCGATCGGCCCGACCGCGGCCTTGAGGCGGCTCACGTCGTTGCCGAGCGCGGCGCCGAATCCGCCCGGCTCCAGGAAGTCGCGCTGCATGTCGATGATGACCAGGGCGGCGCGCTTGAACTCGACGGACAGCGGCGCCGGTTCTGCTTCGATTTTCGCTGTCGGCACGGAGACCTCCCATGCGTTGGGTCGCGCAATTCACCTCGAAATCCCTGCAAAATCGAGGCCAGCGGCAGGGGATACATTGACGAATTTCGGCCTCCTCGCTAGCGTTGCACATGATGGGGATGGGGTCCCCCGATAACCGCCCGCAACGGCTGATGACTCCTACCGCGCAATTTGGCGGTGGGATTCTGTCCGCACCGTCGCAGGGCGGTTTTTCATTGCCCTGAACCATGAAGGAGCGACCATGGGTTTCCTGATCGTGTTTTTCGGCGGCGGCCTCGGGGCTGCGCTGCGCCACGGCGTCAATCTCACGATGGCGCGCTGGCTAGGCACCGCGTTCCCGTATGCGACGCTCATCGAAAACGTCACGGGCTCGCTGGTGATGGGGCTGCTCGCCGGCTATTTCGCCTTCGCGGGCAGCGTGCCGCAGCATTGGCGATTGCTGCTGACCACCGGGTTTCTGGGCGGCTACACGACGTTCTCGGCGTTCTCGCTCGATACCGCGCTGCTCTACGAGCGCGGCGAACTGGGGCTGGCGGCACTCTATGTCGCGCTCTCGGTGGCGCTCTCGATCGGCGGTCTGTTCGCCGGGTTCGCGGTGGTCCGTCACTTCACCTGACGTCAGCCCATCGGCGAGAGGCCGAGCTTGTCGAGCAGCCGCAGGTCGCGGTCGCGCTCCGGGTTCGGCGTTGTCAGGAGCTTCGGGCCGTAGAAGATCGAGTTGGCGCCGGCGAGGAAGCACAGCGCCTGCGTCTCCTCGCTCATGTCCTCGCGGCCGGCGGAAAGCCGCACGACCGACTGCGGCATGGTGATGCGCGCGACCGCGATGGTGCGCACGAAGTCGAATGGATCGAGCCGCGCGGCATCCTTCGGCCCGTTCGCGAGCGGCGTGCCCGCGACCTTGACCAGGAGGTTGATCGGCACCGATTCGGGATGCATCGGCAGAGTTGCGAGCGCCACGATCATGCCGACGCGGTCCTCCGCGCTCTCGCCCATGCCGACGATGCCGCCGCAGCAGACATGAATGCCGGCCTCGCGCACATGGGCGAGCGTATCGAGCCGCTCCTGGTAGGTGCGGGTGGTGATGATGTCGCCGTAATATTCCGGCGAGGTGTCGAGGTTGTGATTGTAGTAGTCGAGGCCGGCGGACTTGAGCCGGCGCGCCTGACTGTCGTCGAGCATGCCGAGCGTGGCGCAGGTCTCGAGCCCGAGCGCGCGGACGCCCGCCACCATCTCGCACACCTTGTCGAGGTCGCGGTCCTTCGGCTCGCGCCAGGCCGCGCCCATGCAGAAACGGCTGGCGCCGGACGCCTTCGCGGCGCGCGCCTCGCTCAGCACCATAGCGAGCGGCATGAGCTTCTCGGCCTTCACGCCGGTGTCGTAATGCACGCTCTGCGGGCAGTAGGCGCAGTCTTCCGGGCACCCGCCGGTCTTGATCGAGAGCAGCGTCGAAATCTGGACTTCGGCCGGATCGAAATGCGCACGGTGAACACTTTGCGCGCGAAACATCAGTTCGGGAAACGGCAGCGCGAACAGCGCCCGCACCTCCGCGCGCGTCCAGTCGTGGCGGATGTTGCCGAGGGCGCCTGACGGCGACAGTCGGGTCTCGGTCGCAAGCGACATCGCATCTCCTTGGTGCGGCACCGGCTCAAGGCGTAGCCTTACAGCAATTCATTGCGTGGCGCATCATCCGGCCTTAGCCGGCGGCAGACCGCGAAACCATGCGCCGAGCGCGATCGAGCCCGCGTTCACCAGCCCGAATACCACCAGCGCGACCGCCAGCGCCATGAACACGCCGGCGATCGAGCCGGAGAGACGCAGCGCCAGCCAGCCGCCGGCGACTGCGATCGCGAGCCGAAGGAGGCCGGCGAGCAGCGGCCAGGCGAGCCGGCCGGCGCCCTGCGAGGCAAAGTAGAGCGCCATGCCGCCGCCGAAGAAGCCGTAGAAGGGCCCGACGATGCGCAGGTACTGGGCGCCGACCGCCAGCATGGTCGGATCGTCGCCGAACAGCCCGAGCCAGGCATTTGGAAACAGCGCGGCCGCGATGCCGATCGCAGCGGTCACGGCACCCGCGATCGCGCCACCGGTCCAGGCGACCCGCACCGCGCGCTCGCGCTTCCCGGCGCCGATATTCGTTCCGACCATCGCGACCAGCGGCGCGCCGAGCCCGAAGGCCAGCGGAATCAGCAGGTATTCCAGCCGGACACCGGTGCCGTAGCCGGCGACCGCCGCGGGCCCGTAGGCGCCGGCGAAGCCGGTGGCAACCGCGATGGTCACGTTGGTCGAGACGGCGATGATGGAAGCGATCGCGCCGATGCGCAGGATCTCGTAGGCCGGCGGCCAGGTGAGCCGCGGCGGACGTATCGCCGGTCGCAGCACGCCATGCCCCGACCAGATGTAGAGCGCGAAGATCAGGCTGCCGACGAGGTAGTAGACGATGACGGCGACCGCGCCGCCGATGATGCCGAGCCGCGGCACGATGCCGAAGCCGAAGATCAGCAGCGGCGATACCGGGATCAGCACGACCGCGCCGACGCAGGCTACGACCGCGGGCAGCCACATGTTGCCGGTGCCGCGGATGACGTTGGCGAGCGAGTTGAACAGCCAGATCAGGACCGCGCCGGCGAAGATCGTGTTCGAATAAGCAAGCGCGGCGGTGAGCGAGCCGCCGTCCCCGCCCATCGCCGCGTAGAGCGCGGGGCCGCCGAAAAATGCTGCGAGCGTGGTGAGCACGCCGAGCCCAGCCGCGATCGCCACC
Organism: uncultured Alphaproteobacteria bacterium; assembly: GCA_963763365.1. Classification (GTDB taxonomy): domain Bacteria; phylum Pseudomonadota; class Alphaproteobacteria; order Rhizobiales; family Xanthobacteraceae; genus VAZQ01. The sequence continues at coordinate 28,749 of CAVXOE010000013.1, forward strand.
GCGTGCCAGACCAGCGCGTCCGCCGCCTCGCGCCGGCCGGAGCCGAGCGTGCGGGCGATGGCCGAGGAGATGCCGCCGCCCATGGCGCCGGCCGACATCATCTGGATCAGCATGACGACCGGAAAGACCAGCGACATGCCGGCGAGCGCGTCGGTGCCGAGTTTGGCGACGAAGTAGGTCTCGATCAGTCCGACCGACGCCTGCACCATCGTGAGGACGATGTTCGGCCAGGCCAGCCGCAGCAGCGTCGCCACGATCGGATCTTCGACCAGCCGCCGCGTGCGCGGGTCCATATTCACCTCTGCCGTCGCTCCGCTCATAGCACGCTCTTGCCGCTCGTCCCCGCGAAAGCCGGGACCTAGAGCTGCCGAAAGACTGGATTCCTGCTTGCGCGGGAATGAGCGGAGTACGTGGGTCAATTCGAATGGAAAATCTGCTAGTAGATAGAGAATGCAGCCATGCGGACACGCGGCCCGACATGATCTTGAATAGGCGGCGAGCGTACTTATCGGCGCTGGCGATGCTGCTGCCGATCATCTGCGTGGCGCGGCCATCGCTGGCGCAGGCGCCGTCAACGCCGCCGCCGCCATCCGCGGCTGGGACGCTGGCGGTGGCGAAGAGCTGGGGCTACCAGCTTCAGCGGATCAAGCCCGAGGTGCTCGGCGCCCTTCCATACGATCTCTTCGTCATCGATTATTCGCGCGATGGCACGGACGCGCGGGCGATCGGCGCGACCGAAATCGCGAGCCTGAAGATCAAGCCGGACGGCAGCCGGCGCATCGTGCTTGCCTATCTGTCGATCGGGGAAGCGGAGACGTATCGCTACTACTGGCAGACGGACTGGGAGACGCCAGCGCTCGCGCCGCCGTGGCTCGCCAGCCCCAACAAGACCTGGCGGACCAACTATCCGGTGCGCTACTGGGATGCGGCGTGGCAGTCGATCATTTTCGGCGGTGACAGCAGTTACCTCACGCGCATCGTCAACGCGGGCTTCGACGGCATCTATCTCGACCGCATTGACGTGCACCTGGAGTTCGAAAAGGAAAATCCGCAGGCGCGCGATGAGATGATCGCCTTCGTCAAGGCGCTCGCCGCGCAGGCCCGCAAGCTTAAGGCGGGGTTCCTGGTCGTGCCGCAGAACGGCGAGGAATTGCTGGACGACGAGAGCTATCTCGCCGCCATCGATGCGATCGCGAAGGAGGACCTGCTGTTCGGCGACGGCCGGGCGAAGCGGCCCAACAAGCCGGCGCGTATCGCCGAAAATCTCGCCCATCTCAAGCCCGCAAGAGCGGACCGCAAACCGGTATTCGTGGTGGAGTACATCGACAAGCCGGAGGACGTCGCCTCAGCCCGGCAGCGGATCGAATCCTACGGCTTCATTCCGCATTTTGCCGACCGCAAGCTCGACACCATGCGTGCCGGCGACCTGCCGCCGGTTCGCGCGCGTCCCGATCCACCGTCCAAGAACGGCAGCGCTGGCAAGAAGTAGCCAGGGTCACGTCGATCGTCGTCTCTGCTGCATTGCGCCAAAGTGCGCGGACGCCGGGCATCCCGACATTTCGTTGCGTCGCGCCCGCCCGGCGCGAAATTGCAAGATTGCTCAATCTCTTGTCAATCTCTTGGCATTGCCGGCCGGCGCCGCCCGCTTATATCCTTGGGACGATTCCAGATCGCCCTGGCGATCTGCGGATCACAACGGCAGACTGCACGCGCGCCTTCCCTGGAGACCCCCGCGCCATGGCGCCCAATCACGTCACGCTCGACGACAAATACGACCTGTCGAAAAGCCGGATTTTCGTCACCGGGTTCCAGGCGATCGTCCGCCTCTGCCTGATGCAGAAGGAGCGTGACCGCCGCGCCGGGGTCAATACGGCGGGCTATGTCACCGGTTATCGCGGCTCGCCGCTCGGCACGCTCGACCAGCAGTTCATCCGCGCGCAGCGCTCGCTCGACAAGTACGACATCAAGTTCCAGGCCGGCATCAACGAGGACATCGCCGCCACCGCGCTCTGGGGCACGCAGCAGGCCGAGCTGCGCGGCGAAGGCAAGTTCGACGGCGTTTTTGGGCTCTGGTACGGCAAGGGGCCGGGCGTCGACCGCACCGGCGACGTTTTTCGCCATGCCAATTTCGCCGGCACTTCGAAGCACGGCGGCGTGCTCGCGCTGATGGGCGACGACCATACGGCGGAATCCTCGACCACCGCGCACCAGTCCGAATATCACTTCATCGACGTGATGATCCCGATCCTGCATCCGGCGGGCGTGCAGGAGATTGTCGACTACGGCCTCTACGGCTGGGCGATGTCGCGCTACTGCGGCACCTGGGTGGCGCTCAAATCGATGCACGAGACGGTGGAGTCGACCGCCGTGATCGACGGCAGCGTGGAGCGGGTCAATATCGTCACGCCGACCGATTTCCAGATGCCGGAAGGCGGGCTCAACATCCGCCTGCGCGATACGATCCTGGGCCAGGAAGCGCGGCTGCACGACTACAAGCGCGACGCCATGCTGGCGTTCGTGCGCGCCAACAAGCTCAACCGCTACATCACCTCCGGCGGCCGCAACCCCAAGATCGGCATCATCACGGTCGGCAAGAGCTATCTCGACGTGCGCCAGGCGCTCGACGAACTCAGCCTCGACGAGGTCAAGTGCAACAACCTCGGCATCCGCCTCTACAAGATCGGCTGCCCGTGGCCGATCAGCCGGCAGGACCTCAAGCAGTTCGCCGAGGGTCTCGAGCTGATCATCGTGGTCGAGGAGAAGCGCTCGCTGCTCGAAGTGCAGGTGCGCGAGGAACTTTACGGCACCGCCAACCAGCCGGTCTGCATCGGCAAGCGCGACGAGCAGGGCAACTGGCTGTTCCCGGTCAAGGGCTCGCTCGATCCCAACGATGTCGCGCTCTGTATCGGCGAGCGCATCCTCCAGCGCGTCGGGCCCAACGAGCAGATCGCCGCGGAGGTCGCGCGCCTGAAGGAGGCGCAGCGCGTCCTCGCCGAGACCAAGGACGTCGCGGTGCGCACGCCCTATTTCTGCTCGGGCTGCCCGCACAACACCTCGACGGTGGTGCCGGAAGGCATGCGCGCCTATGCGGGCATCGGCTGCCATTACATGGCACAGTGGATGGACCGCTCGACGCTCGGCTACACGCAGATGGGCGGGGAGGGTGCCAACTGGATCGGCGAGGCGCCGTTCTCCAAGCGCAAGCACGTCTTCCAAAATCTCGGCGACGGCACCTACAACCACTCGGGCTACATGGCGATCCGCGGCGCGATCGCGTCGGGCGTCAACATCACATACAAAATTTTGTTCAACGACGCAGTCGCGATGACCGGCGGCCAGGCCAACGACGGCGGCCTCACGGTGCCGCAGATCGCCCGGCAGGTGACGGCCGAGGGCGCCAAGAAGGTCGTCGTCGTCACCGACGAGCCGTGGAAATATTCCAAGAACGAAGACTGGCCGAAGGGCCTTACCATCCATCACCGCGATGACCTCAATGAGGTGCAGAGGAGCCTCGCGGAGGTTCCGGGCGTCACGGTGCTGATCTACGACCAGACCTGCGCAGCCGAGAAGCGCCGGCGCAGGAAGCGCGGCACGTTCCCCGATCCCGACAAACGGGTCGTCATCAACGAACTGGTCTGCGAAGGCTGCGGCGACTGCGGCGTGAAGTCGAACTGCGTGTCGGTGCAGCCGCTGGAGACCGAATGGGGCCGCAAGCGCACCATTGACCAGTCGAGCTGCAACAAGGACTTCTCCTGCGTGCGGGGCTTCTGTCCGTCCTTCGTTACCGTGCACGGCGCGCAATTGAAGAAGGGCACGGGCGTCGCGGCCGGCCAGGCCGTCACGGAACTGCCCGAGCCGGCGCTGCCGCCGATCAACGGGACCTACGACATCATCGTCACCGGCGTCGGCGGCACCGGCGTCGTCACCATCGGCGGCATTCTCGGCATGGCGGCGCATCTCGAAGGCAAAGGCGTCGGCGTGCTCGACATGGCGGGCCTCGCGCAGAAGGGCGGCGCGGTCTACAGCCACATGCGCATCGCCGAGCGGCCGGAGGACATCCACGCCATCCGCATCGCCGCCGCGAGCGCCGAACTGGTGCTCGGCGGCGACATCGTCGTGGCCGGCAACAAGAAGGTGCTGGCCGCCGTCAAGCACGGCAAGACCGACATGGTGATCAACACCGCCGAGTTCCTGCCCGGCGACTTCACCCGCAACGCCGACTTCTCGCTGCCCACCGAGCGGCTCAAGCGCGCCATCCTGAAAGATGCCGGACCCGAAAAGACGCACTTCATCGATGCGTCGCGCGCCGCGAGCGCGCTGTTCGGCAATACGGTCGGCGCCAACATCTTCATGGTCGGCTTCGCTTATCAGATCGGCGCGATTCCGCTCGCGGCCGCATCGATCGAGCAGGCGATCGAACTCAACGGCGAGGCGGTCGCGATGAACAAGGCGGCCTTCCATTGGGGCCGCCGCGCCGCGCTCGATCCCAAGACGGTCGAGGCGCTGGTCAAGCCGGCGCCCGAGGCGACGAGCGATGCGCGGCGGCTCTCGCAGTCACTCGACGAGACGGTCGAGCGACGCGTCGCGTTCCTGACCGCCTATCAGAGCGGCCGCTACGCCCGGCGCTACCGCGGGCTCGTCGAGAAGGCGAAGGCGGCCGAAACCGAGAAGGCGCCCGGCCGCAGCGGCTTCGCCGACGCGGTGGCGCGCTATCTGTTCAAGCTGATGGCCTACAAGGACGAGTACGAGGTCGCGCGGCTCTATAGCGACGGCGCGTTCGTGAAGCAGGTCAACGGCGAACTCGGCGGTGAGAACCTGCGCTTCCACGTGCATCTTGCTCCCCCGCTGCTCGCCCGCACCGACAAGGCGACCGGCGAGCCGAAGAAGATGACGTTCGGCCCCTGGATCTTCGCGCTGTTCGGCGTGCTGGCGAAGTTCAAGTTCCTGCGCGGCACGTTCCTCGACCCGTTCGGCTATTCGGTCGAGCGCAAGACCGAACGTCAGCTCGTGCGCGACTACGAGGCGATGCTGAAGGAGGTCTTCGACAAGCTCACGCCCGAGAACCACGCTCTCGCTGTTGGGCTCGCCGCCATCCCGGAAAAAATTCGCGGCTTCGGCCACGTCAAACTGCGCCATCTCAAAGCCGCCAAGGCCGACGAGGCCGCATTGTTCGAGCAGTTCCGCGCCGGTCCGGCGCCATTGCTCAAGGCGGCGGAATAGGTGGAGAGCACATTGCCCATGCCTGCGCCCATATTTTCATTGCGCAAGATCGTGTTCGCTCTCTGCATCGCCGGCGCCGTCGCGGGCGGCGCCCAGGCCGAGGACCGCACGCTCCCGCAAACCCTGACGATCGGCTACGAGCACGAGGGCAAGATCGACGCCAGCCACCAAGCCTGCCTCGCCCTGGTGAAGGAAATCACCGAGTGGAATGCCGCCGAGACTGAGAAGGGCGCCAAGACCGTCTGTGCCGCGCGCCAGCGTCATGTCGAGGCCTACGGCGCGCTGCAGGCCAACTACCGGAATTTCATCAAGGCCTTCTCGGCCGACCGGCGGCTCAGCCTTCCGGAATCGGTCGCAAGCTTCAAGACGCTGGTGAAGGCCTGCATCGACCACAAGACCGGCCTGACCACTGGCGGCCATAACATCATGATCGACGTGATCGAGAACGACATCGTCGCGTCCTGCCTGACGCTCGGCTCCAACCTGCTCAAGGACGAGACCGCGAAATACAACGCGCCGCGCTGAGCCGGATCGCTGAGTTCGCAATGGATCAACCGCATTTGGTATGCTCGCGCGGGGCGAGGGGACGCCGTGGCGCGCTCGCATGCCACATGCGATGGCCTCACCTTGCAAGTGTAGGGTAGAGAGACGGGCGTTTGCGGAGGAAACGAATGAGATCGACCTATCGTTGCACGCGCGCTGCGCTGGCGCTTGCCGCGCTTATAGCCTGCGCGCCGGCGCTGGCGCAGAGCTATCCGACGCGGCCGATCACCATCGTCCTGCCGATCGCCGCCGGGACCGGGATGGACATCATTGTCCGGATGTACGCGGAGCAGTTGTCGCATCGCCTGGGCAAGCCCGTGATCATCGAGAACAAGCCGGGCGCCGGGCTGACGCTGGCACCTTCGGCGTTCGCAACCGCGCCGGCCGACGGCTACACGCTGATGGTCGGCGTCACCGGCACGTTCGCGACGTTCCCGGTGCTCTACAAGAAGCTCAACTACGACCCGAAGGATTTCACGCCGATCGCGCTCTACGTGAAGTCGCCTTTCGTGCTGGTGGTCAATCCCGATCTGCCGGTCCATTCCGCATTGGACTTCATCAAGCTCGCCAAGGAGAAGGCGCCGCCGCTCACCTACAGCACGCCCGGCGCCGGGACGATGCAGCATCTCGCGGTCGAATCCATCAAGCAGCGCTTCGGCTTCGACCTGACGCAGGTGCCCTATCGCAACACCGCGCAATCGGTGACCGACATCGCGGCCGGGCACGTCAACTCCGGCATGGCGGAGGCGGGTGCCTCGGTCCCGCTGATCAAGGAAGGCAAGCTGCGTGCGCTTGCGGTCACCGCCGCAAACAGGTTCGCCACCTTGCCGGACGTGCCGCCGTTCGCGGAGGCGGCCGATGCGCCCGGCTTCGAGGCGGTGTCGTGGCACGTGCTGGTGGCTCCCGCCGCCACGCCGCGCGAGATCGTCGAACGGCTGCATGCCGAGATGAAGCAGATCATGGCCGCGCCCGAGATCGCGCGACAGATCTCGCAGCTCGGCCTGATTCCGTTCGACACGCCGTCGATCCCCGAGATGCAGGCCTACATCAAGTCCGACCAGGAGAAATGGGGCACGATCGTGCGCAAGCTCGGTCTCGCCGGCACGCAGTGACGCGCAATCGCCTGTGGGCTTCGGAGAAGCTATGAAGCAGAAAACAATCGCCGCTTTAGCCGTGTTCGTCGCGCACCTGCTCGCACTTCCAAGCGCGCAGGCTTATCCGGACCGGCCGATCAAGCTGGTGGTGGCGTCTCCCGCCGGCTCACCTCCGGATGTCATGGCGCGGCTCTTGTCCGACAAGATGGCGGCGGCGCTCGGACAGCCCGTGGTCGTCGACAACCGCCCCGGAGCGGGAGGCACGATCGGTGCGCGATCGGTCGCGGCCGCGGAGCCTGACGGCTACACGCTGCTGCTGGGCAGCACGAGCACGCTGCTCATCGCGCCCGCGACCTACAAGAACGCCGGATACAACGCCGGGACATTCGCGCCGGTCGCCCGTATCGCCGACAGCAGCGAAGTGCTCGCCGTGCATCCGTCGGTTTCCGTCAAGTCCGTGGCCGAACTGGTCAGCCTGGCGAAGTCCCGGCCGGATGCGCTCAACTTCGCCTCGGCCGGGAATGGAACGCTTCCGCATATCGAAGGCGAACTGCTGAAGGCGCGTGCGCAGATCGAGATGAACCACGTGCCGTATCGCGGCGGCGGCAACGCGCTGACGGGCCTGCTGGCCGGACAGGTGCAGGTGCTCTTCTCCACCCTGACGCAGATGCTCCCGTATATCCGGGACGGCGGTCTGCGGGGATTGGCGGTGACGAGCGCGGCCCGCAGCCCGCTTGCGCCTGACATTCCGACCATGGTCGAGAGCGGGTTCGATCAGTTCGTCGTGACGTCCATATCGGCGCTGGTTGCTCCGCCCGGCACTCCGATCGAGATCAGGCGGCGGCTCAATGAAACGGTGACAAGTGCGCTCGCTTCGGACGAGGTCAAGCAGACGCTGTCGAGAATAGGCGGCGAGGCGCGGCCGGCGTCGCCGGAGGAACTCGCTGCTTACCTGGCGGAAGAGCAACCGCGCTGGGCACGCATCATCGAGGCCACGCGGATCGCGGTCGATTGAGGGACGGGCGGCCGCTCAAGCCGCGTAGGCGGTGGGAACGACAGGCTCTTTGTCCCATTCCTCGACGGGATCGTAACCCCAGACCCATTCGGAACTGCCGTGCACGCTGCCTTGGCCGGCAGCGATCGACTCCTTCTGCGCGGTGGCATCGCGCATGTGCTTGAAGCGGGCATTGGAGAACGAAAGCCGCTGCACGCCGTGCACGCGCGGGATACGGATGCGGCGGAAATTGGCGAAGGCGTCGGCCGGATCGCGGCAAGCATCGAGCCAGCGTGCAAGGACGTAGGCGTCCTCGAACGCCTGGCAGGCGCCTTGCCCGGCGTTGGGCAGCATGGCGTGCGCCGCGTCGCCGATGAGCTGGATGCGGCCGCGGCCCCAATTCTGCGTGAGGGGGCGCGTGAAGAGGCCCCATTTCGAGCATTCGGTCACGAGGCTCAGCAGCTTCTTCAGCCGCGGCTCGGGGCTGGGAAAGCTCAACCGCATTTCATCGGGATCGCCGCGAGTCGACCAGCCTTCCTCGACCCATTTGTCCGTGTCCTGTTGGGTGACGATGTTCACGAGCTTCCTGGCGCGAATGTAATAGCCCAGCAGATGGCAGCCCGGCCCGACCCACTGGATATGGCCCGTCGGTTCGAGCACCTCCTCGGGCACGTCGCTCCCGTCGAGGAGAGCACGCCACACCATCTGACCGGTGTAGGTCGGATTGTCGGCGCCATACAACGCGTGACGGATGACCGAGCGCACGCCGTCGGCGCCGATCACGAACTCGGATTCGACGCGGGCACCGTTGTCGAATGCGAGAACGATACGATCGCTTTGCTCCTCGATCCCTGTCAGGCGGTGTCCCAAATGAATGGCGCTGCGATCGAGTCCGCTCGCGAGAGCGTCCAGCAAGTCGGCGCGGTGAAAGCTGTAGTAGGGAGCACCGTACCGCGACCGCCGCCTTGTGCCGGTCGCTGAATTCGAGGAATTCACCCGTCTGCATGTTGCGGGTGTACATCCCGGGCGACGAGTACCCGACGGCGGCGACCTTGTCGCCGACACCGATCGCGCGCAGCGCTTTGACGGCTTGCGGACTTGAGTTGACCGCGGCACCGATCTCGCCCAGGGCCGGGGCGGCCTCGAACACCTCCGCCGCGATCCCGAACGTCTTCAGCGCATTCGCGGCCGCAAGCCCGGCTAATCCGCCGCCGACGATCGCTACCCTACAGCTTGATGACATTCGTCCCTCCAGACACTCGCCGGGTGGTTCTCTACTCATCACTCAATACTCAACGCCCAGGTGGCACTCTTCTTGTAATTCCGCCGTGGCCGGTCCGCACCGGCAGCACTTGCCCATGGCTAAACAGAAATGGCAAACTGTCGACGCGGCTCGACAGCAATGAAGGGATGATAATGAAAACGTGCGTCACCATCGCACTATCCATGCTGGCAGGTATCGCGGTTGGCGTGGCCGCGGTTCAGGGTTTGCGCGCACAGTCCAAGCCGCCCGCCTATGTGATCGCAGAAGTCGAGGTGACGGATCAAGACGGCTACGCGAAGGAATACCTCTCGCGAAGCGTAAGATCGATCAACGAAGAAGGTGGAGGAAAATTCCTGTCGCGCGGTGGCAAAGCTATATCGATCAGGGGTGAGCCGCCGAAGCGCATCGTTCTATTTGCGTTCGAGAATATTGATAGGGCGCAAGCTGCATTTGCTTCTCCGGGATACGCGGAAGCTTACGCGCACGGAGAAAAGTACGCCAAATTCCGTATCTACGCGGTTGAAGGCCTGCCACAGCAGTAATTCGAGGCGCAGTCGTGCCGACAGCTCGGCGCGCCGCTCACCGCGGCAGCAGCGTCGAGCCCATCAGGAACTTGTCGACCGCGTGCGCGGCCTGGCGGCCTTCGCGGATCGCCCACACCACCAGCGACTGGCCGCGCCGCATGTCGCCGGCGGCGAATACCTTCGGGTTGGAGCTCTGGTAGCTCAGCATGTCGGCCTTGACGTTGCCGCGCTGATCGAGCGCCAAGCCCAGCGACTTGATCATGCCGTCGTGCACCGGATGCACGAAGCCCATCGCCAGGAGGACGAGATCGGCCTTGACGTCGAACTCGGTGCCGTGGACCGGCTTGAATTTGTCGTCGACGTGCGCGCAGTGCAGCGTCTTGACCACGCCGTTCTCGCCCGAGAAGCGCACCGTGCCGACCGCGAAATCGCGCTCGACGCCTTCCTCGTGGCTCGACGAGGTGCGCAGCTTCAGCGGCCAGAACGGCCAGGTGAGCATCTTGTTCTCGTGCTCGGGCGGTTGCGGCATGATCTCGAAATTGGTGACCGACAGCGCGCCCTGGCGAATTGACGTTCCGATGCAGTCGGAGCCGGTGTCGCCACCGCCGACCACCACGACGTGCTTGCCGGCGGCGAGGATCGGCTCGCTGCCGTCGGCGGCTTCCCCGCTCACGCGGCGGTTCTGCTGCGGCAGGAACTCCATCGCGAAATGCACGCCCTTGAGGTCGCGGCCGGGGATCGGCAGGTCGCGCGCCTTTTCGGCGCCGCCGGTCAGCACGACGGCGTCATGTCCGGCGACGAGCTTCTCGGCCGGGACGTTCACGCCGACATGCGCGCCGTAGTGGAAGGTGACGCCCTCCGCCTCCATCTGGCGCGACGCGGCGGTCGACGTAGTGCTTCTCCATCTTGAAATCGGGGATGCCGTAGCGCATCAGGCCGCCGGCCTTGGCGAATTTCTCGAACAGGTGCACGTCGTGGCCGGCGCGTGCGAGTTGCTGCGCGCAGGCCATGCCGGCCGGTCCCGAACCGACGACGGCGACCTTCTTGCCGGTCTTGATACTCGGCGGCTCGGGCTTCACCCAGCCCTGCTCGTAGGCGCGGTCGACGATCGCGCATTCGATCGTCTTGATGGCCACCGGGTTGTCGTCGATGTTGAGCGTGCAGGACGCCTCGCACGGCGCCGGGCAGACGCGGCCGGTCACTTCCGGGAAATTGTTGGTCGAATGCAGGTTGCGCGCGGCCTCCTGCCAGTGGCCGCGATAGACCAGATCGTTCCAGTCCGGGATCTGGTTGTTCACCGGGCAGCCGGTCGGCGCGCCGGTCAGCGCGTTCGAGCCGTGGCAATACGGTACGCCGCAATCCATGCAGCGCGCCGCCTGCTTCTTCGTCTCGTCCTCGGGCAGCGGCAGAACGAATTCGTGCCAATGCTTGATGCGCGCTTCGACCGGCTCGTAGTCGCGGTCTTCGCGTTCGAACTCGAGGAAACCCGTAACCTTGCCCATCCGCCCTACAGTCTACGTCGCGTGGTCGTCGCGCACTATTCCGCCGCCTGCATGGTACGCGCCTTCTCCATTTCGGCAAGCGCGCGACGATATTCGAGCGGCATCACCTTGCGGAACATCGGGCGGTAGCGGTCCCAGTCGGCGAGGATGTCGGCCGCCCGCTTCGAGCCTGTTAGATCCTGGTGGCGGGTAATGAGCAGGTGCAGCCGCTCGGCGTCGTGGCGGGTCATGTCGCCCATCACCTCGACGCGGCCGTGCGACTGCAGGTCGTTGGCGTGGTGATAGAGGCTCGCGCCCGCCGCCTCTTCTTCCGGCATCGGTTCGAGGTCGACCATCGCCATGTTGCAGCGGGTCTGGAACGTGCCGTCCTCGTCGAGCACGTAGGCAATCCCGCCAGACATCCCGGCGGCGAAATTGCGCCCGGTCTTGCCGAGCACCACCACCACGCCGCCGGTCATGTATTCGCAGCAGTGGTCGCCCGCACCCTCGACCACCGCGATGGCGCCGGAGTTGCGCACCGCGAAGCGCTCGCCGGCGACGCCGCGGAAGTAGCACTCGCCCTCGATCGCGCCGTACATCACCGTGTTGCCGACGATGATCGATTCCTCCGGCACGATCCCGCTGTCGGGCGCCGGCCGCACGATGATGCGGCCGCCGGACAGGCCCTTGCCGACATAGTCGTTGCCTTCGCCTTCCAGCTCGAACGTGACGCCGCGCGTGAGCCAGGCGCCGAAGCTCTGCCCGGCGGTGCCGGTGAGCTTCACGTGGATGGTGTCGTCCGGCAGTCCCTCGTGGCCGTAGCGCTTGGCGACCTCGCCCGACAGCATCGCGCCCGCCGTGCGGTCGGTGTTGCGGATGGTGGTGGCGATGCGGACCGGCGCGCCGCGGTCGAGCGCGGTCTGCGCGTCGGCGATCAGCCGGCGGTCGAGGATGCGGTCGATGTTGTGGTCCTGCTTTTCGCAATTGTGAATGCTGACGCCGGACGGCGCGTCCGGCTTGTGGAACAGCTTGGAGAAATCGAGGCCCTTCGCCTTCCAGTGCTCGATCACCGCCCGCCGGTCGAGCATCTGCATCTGGCCGACCATTTCGGAGAAGCTGCGGTAGCCGAGCGCCGCCATGATCTCGCGCACCTCTTCGGCGACGAAGAAGAAGAAGTTGATCACGTGCTCGGGCTGGCCGACGAACTTCTTGCGCAGCACCGGGTCCTGCGTCGCCACGCCGACCGGGCAGGTGTTGAGGTGGCACTTGCGCATCATGATGCAGCCGGCCGCGATCAGCGGAGCGGTCGAGAAGCCGAACTCGTCGGCGCCCAAGAGCGCGCCCACCACCACGTCGCGGCCGGTGCGGATGCCGCCGTCGACCTGCACGGCGATGCGCCCGCGCAAGCGGTTGATCACCAGGGTCTGGTGGGTTTCGGCAAGGCCTATTTCCCAGGGTGAGCCGGCGTGCTTGATCGAGGTGAGCGGCGAGGCGCCGGTGCCGCCTTCGAAGCCCGAAATGGTGACATGGTCCGCGCGCGCCTTGGAGACGCCGGCCGCGACCGTGCCGACGCCGACCTCCGAGACCAGCTTCACTGACACGAGCCCCGTCGGATTGACGTTCTTGAGATCGAAGATGAGTTGCGCGAGGTCCTCGATCGAATAGATGTCGTGGTGCGGCGGCGGCGAGATCAACCCCACGCCGGGCGTCGAGTGGCGCACCCTGGCGATGGTCTCGTCGACCTTGTGGCCGGGAAGCTGGCCGCCTTCGCCGGGCTTGGCGCCCTGCGCCATTTTGATCTGCATAATGTCGGAGTTGACGAGATATTCGGTCGTCACTCCGAAGCGCCCGGAGGCGACCTGCTTGATCGCTGAGCGCATCGAATCGCCGTTGGGCAGCGGCTTGAAGCGGTCGGATTCCTCGCCACCTTCGCCGGTATTCGACTTGCCGCCGATGCGGTTCATCGCGATGGCCAGAGTCGTATGCGCCTCGCGCGAGATCGAGCCATACGACATGGCGCCGGTCGCAAACCGGCGCACGATAGACTCGGCCGCCTCGACCTCTTCGAGCGGAACCGGCGCGCGCCCGTCCTCGTCGGCAGACTTGAGCCGGAACAGCCCGCGGATGGTGAGCAGCCGCTCGGACTGCTCGTTCGAAACCTTGGCGTAGGCGCGGTACTGGTCGGGCAGGTTGGCGCGCACCGCGTGCTGGAGCGCCGAGACGGTGGCGGCGGTCCAGACATGATCCTCGCCGCGGATGCGGAATTGGTACTCGCCGCCCACGTCGAGCGCGTCGCGATAGATCGGCGCGTCACTGAAGGCGTCGCGATGCCGGCGCACGGTTTCTTCGGCGATCTGCTGAAGGCCCACGCCCTCGATGCGCGTGGCTGTGCCGGTGAAATACTCGGCGACGAACTCCGACTTGAGGCCGACGGCGTCGAAGATCTGCGCGCCACAATAGGACTGATAGGTGGAGATGCCCATCTTGGACATCACCTTGAGCAGTCCCTTGCCGACCGACTTGATGTAGCGCTTGACGACTTCCTTCTCGTCGACCTTGACCGGCAGATCATCCTTCATCGCGATCAGCGTTTCGAACGCGAGGTAGGGATTGATCGCCTCGGCGCCGTAGCCGGCGAGGCAGGCGAAATGGTGCACCTCGCGCGGCTCACCCGATTCCACCACGATCCCGACCGAGGTGCGCAGCCCCTGGCGGATCAGGTGATGGTGCACGGCCGCGCAGGCGAGCAGCGATGGGATCGGGATCTGGTCGGCGCTGGCGCGCCGGTCCGACAGGATGATGATGTTGATGCCTTCGCGCACCGCAGCTTCGGCGCGCGCGCACAACGCGTCGAGCGCATCCTTGAGGCCACCCGCGCCGTGTTCGGCCGGCCAGGTCGTATCGAGGAAGCGCGATTTGAAATGGCCGTCGCCCACTTCCGAGATCGACCGGATCTTCTCGAGGTCGGCGTTGGTCAGGATCGGCTGGCGCACCTCGAGACGTTTGCTGCGCGAGAGCCCTTCGAGATCGAACAGGTTCGGCCGCGGCCCGATGATCGAGACGAGGCTCATCACCAGCTCTTCGCGGATCGGGTCGATCGGCGGGTTCGTCACCTGCGCGAAGTTCTGCTTGAAGTAGGTGAACAGCAACTTTGGCCGGTCGGACAGTGCCGAAATCGGCGTGTCGGTGCCCATCGAACCGACGGCCTCTTCGCCCTGGATCGCCATCGGCGTCATCAGGATGCGCAGGTCTTCCTGGGTGTAACCGAACGCCTGCTGGCGATCGAGCAACGCGAGATTGGAGAGCACGGCCTCGCTTGGGGCCGCCGGCAGGTCTTCCAGCACGATCTGGGTGCGCTCGAGCCATTCCTTGTAGGGGTGGCTCTTGGCGAGCGTCGACTTCAGTTCCTCGTCGGGAATGAGGCGGCCTTCCTCGAGGTCGACCAGCAGCATCTTGCCGGGCTGCAGCCGCCACTTGGTGACGATGTCCTTCTCCGGGATCGGCAGCACGCCCATCTCGGACGCCATGATGATGCGATCGTCGCGGGTCACGAAGTAGCGCGCGGGCCGCAGACCGTTGCGGTCGAGCGTCGCGCCGATCTGCTTGCCGTTGGTAAAGACGATCGCGGCCGGGCCGTCCCACGGCTCCATCAAGCGCCGCATGATATTCGTAGAAAGCACGCCGCTCTTCGTCCATGAGCGGATTGCCCGCCCACGCCTCGGGGATCATCATCATCACCGCATGCGCGAGCGAGTAGCCGCCCATGGTGAGGAATTCGAGCGCGTTGTCGAAGCAGGCGGTGTCCGACTGCCCTTCATATGAGATCGGCCAGAGCTTCTCGATGTCGTCGCCGAACAGCGGCGAGGAGACCGACGCCTGCCGCGCCGCCATCCAGTTGTTGTTGCCGCGCAGCGTGTTGATTTCGCCGTTGTGGGCGATCATCCGGTAGGGGTGCGCGAGGGACCAGGTCGGGAAGGTGTTGGTCGAAAAGCGCTGGTGCACGAGCGCGAACGCACTCGCGAAATCCGGATCGTGCAGGTCGGGATAGTAGGTGCCGAGCTGGTCGGCGAGGAACATGCCTTTGTAGACAACGGTCCGGCAGGAGATCGACACCGGGTAATAGCCCGACAACCGGCGCTCGCGCCGCGTATAGATTCGGCTCGAAATCCATTTGCGCAGCATGTAGAGCCGGCGCTCGAACTCGTCCTCGCTCTTGATCTTCTTGCCGCGGCCGATGAACACCTGCTGGTGCACCGGTTCGGTCGGCTTGACGGACCAGCCGAGCGTCGAGTTGTCGGTCGGGATGTCGCGCCAGCCGAGCAGCGTCATGCCCTCTTTCTTGATATTCTGGGCGTAGATGTCGCGAATGATCTGCCGCCAGTCCGGGTCGCGCGGCATGAACAGATTGCCGACAGCATATTCGCCGGGTTCGGGCAGCTTGAAGCCGAGCCTGTCGGCTTGCTTCACGAAGAAGGCATGCGGGATCTGCACCAGGATGCCGGCGCCGTCGCCCGCGCGCGGGTCGGCGCCGACCGCGCCGCGGTGCTCCAAATTGCACAGGATGGCGAGCGCGTCCTCGACCAGCTTCTGCGACTTGCGGCCCTTGATGTCGGCGATGAAGCCGACGCCGCAGGAATCCTTCTCGAGCGCCGGATCGTAAAGTCCCTGCGCCGCAGGCAGGCCGGGATCGGTCTCCTCCTGGGTCGGCCAAGCGGGGGACCTGTCGCTCTTCCCGCCGCCCTGTCGTGCGCTCATGCCGGTCCTCGCCTCTCGCGGCACATTCGTGAGCGCCGCAATCAAAACAGCAAATTGCCGCTTCGGCTTTTGCGGCGCGGGATGCGCCTTCGCACCGCAACGCCCACCGCCCATGCTGGTTTGCTCAAGACAGCCGGGCCGCAAGCCAGCCTCGGAGATCGTGCGGCCAACTGGGACAGCAATACTGTCCTAACATACCTTTGCAAATTCTAATCTTGCAGACAAGGGTTCGCCTAATGGGAAATGCGGCTTTCTTGCCGATAATTTCCGCAACGCGCGCGGTCGGAGCACTGTTCTTGATCTGAGGTCGCCGTGGGCTGAAAGAGCCGTCGAATATTGACCGCGGTTTTCGTTTCGCCGATGCTCTGCCGCGCAACGAACCCGCCCCACCAGACTGCCCACACAGCCGCGGGTTTCTTGGTGCGTTGATCGCGCACCGCCGGATCGATGGACCCTTCATGACCGATATTGCAGCGCGCTCAAAACCAGCGCCGGCCCCGGCACCACGCCGCCGCTCGCTGATGGCATCGATCATGAGCGTGCTTCTGCCCTACGCGCTGGTTGCGCTCGCGCTCCGCCTGCTCATGGCGCGCGTTTTCTTCCTGTCGGGCCAGTCGAAGATCGACGGAATGATCCTCAACTTCAACGTCAAGGGCATGGAATTCCCCGTCGTGCTGCCGACGCAGATCAAGCAGTCGACATTCCAGCTCTTCGAAACCCAATTCGCCAATCTCCCGTATGATCTGAAGATTCCCTCGTCGATCATCGCCTACGTCTTCACCTATGCGGAATTCCTGCTGCCGATCTGCCTGGTGCTGGGCTTCCTGACCCGCTTTTCCGCGCTGGTGCTGTTGGCCATGACGGTGCTGGCCGCGATCTACATCGCGCCCGCGGACTTATGGTCGACCTATGTCTACTGGGCGGCCATTCTGCTGGTGCTGCTGTCGCTCGGTCCGGGCGCCATCTCGTTCGACGCGCTGATCGGCTGGCTCTACCGGCGGGACAAGGCTGCGGAATACCGCTGATTATTGGCGCCCCGGATCTAGGCGAGCAGAGCGATTGACTGGCGCCGCAACCATCAAAGCAAGCACAGGGCGGTCTTCATGTCGCTCAAGCTCTATTTCCACCCCTTATCGTCCTTCTGCCAGAAGGCGCTGGTCGCTCTGTATGAGAACGACACGCCTTTCGAGCCCCACCTCGTCGATCTCGGCAACAAGGACTCGCGTGCGGCTTTCCTGAAGGTCTGGCCGATCGGCAAATTCCCGGTCCTGCGGGACGATGCGCGGGACCGGACCGTCCCAGAATCGAGCGTCATCATTGAATATCTCGATCTGCATTATCCAGGCATGACAAAGCTCGTTCCCACTGATGCCGACCTTGCCGGACAGGCGCGGATGGTCGATCGTTTCTATGACCTGTATGTGCAGGTGCCGATGCAGAAGATCGTCGGCGACCGGCTGCGTCCCGTAGACAAGAAAGACCCATTCGGCGTGGATCAGGCGCGAGAACTGCTACAGACCGCGTGTGGCATTATTGACAAGGATATGGCGACGAGAACGTGGGCATTGGGCGATGCCTTTAGCATGGCCGACTGTGCCGCCGCGCCTGCGCTTTATTATGCGAACTTGGTAGCTCCTTTCGCCGAGAAGGGCCATCAGAGCGTGGCGCGCTACTTCGAACGGCTAATGAACCGACCGTCCTTCGGCCGGACGGTCAAGGAAGCTGAGCCTTATCGCAATCTCTTCCCCCAATAAGCCGCGCCCGCCAATCTCGACCGAACATCCCGAATTGAGTAGACGTGACTTCGCATGAATTTTGCCAGCGACAACGCGGCGGGCGTCGCGCCCGACATCCTGGCCGCGATCTCGCGTGCGAACGACGGCGCCGCGTTGGCCTATGGCCGCGACGACTGGACCAGGCGGGTCGAGCAGCGTTTTGCCGAGCTCTTCGAGCACGAAGTCGCGGTGTTTCTGGTGGCGACCGGAACGGCGGCCAACGCGCTGGCGCTGGCGCATCTGACGCCGCCCTGGGGCGCCGTCCTGTGTCATGCCGAGGCGCATATCGCGACCGACGAATGCGGCGCGCCGGAGTTCTACGGCGGCGGCATCAAGCTCATCGGCCTGCCCGGTCAGGCGGGAAAGATCGCGCCGGAGACGCTCAAGGATGCGCTCGATCACGGGCAGTGGGGCGGTCCGCATCACGTCAGCCCCGCCGTGCTGTCGCTGTCGCAAACCACCGAGGCGGGAACGATCTATCGCGTCGATGAAATCGTCGCGCTCGCCGACGTCGCGCATGCCCGCGGGATGTCGGTGCACGTCGACGGTGCGCGGTTCGCGGGCGCGCTTGCGCGAATGAACGCGTCGCCCGCGGACGCGACCTGGCGCGCCGGTGTGGACGTGCTTTCCTTCGGCGCCACCAAGGGCGGCGCGCTGGCCGCCGAGGCGGTGGTTTTCTTCGATCCCGCGCGTGGCGCCGGCATGTCGGAGCGCCGCAAGCGTGGCGGCCACCTTGTGTCGAAGCACCGCTTCATCGCCGCGCAATTCGAGGCCTACTTGGCAGATGGCCGCTGGCTCGCGCTTGCGCGGCAGGCCAACGCGATGGCCGACCGGCTGGCTGAAAGCCTCAGCGCCGCCGGCAGGGCGCCGGTCTGGCCGGTCGAGGCCAACGAGGTGTTCGTCATCCTGCCGAAAGCGGCTGACGCGCGGCTCAAGGCTGCAGGCGCGAACTATTACGAATGGACGACCGATGGCCTGCCGCCGGGGAGGGCGGTCGGGCCGGACGAGGTTCTGGTGCGGCTGGTGACGTCGTTTGCCACAATTCCCGAGGACATCGAGCGGTTTATTTCGGTCGCACGTCCCGCGTGATGCCACGCGGCGGACAAAGCCCTGCCCTATTCCCGGCTATCGTTAACAAATGGTGCATCCGCACGAATCCGGTGCGGATTGCATGGCACTGACTCTGATCGGGGATTGAAGGAGTCGTGACGTGAACCAGAAAATCGCGATTTTTGCCGGTCTATTGGCCGTTGGCCTCGCGGGCTCCGCGCCGGCCGTGGCTCAGGTGCTTCCGTATCCTGCCGCTAACGGGCTGCCGCCTTACGAAGTCGTCGCCCTGGTACGCTCGGCCGGCCTCGAGCCGGTCAGCCGCCCGGTGCGTCACGGTCCGGCCTACGTGCTGCAGGCCGTCAACAAAGGTGGGAAAGAAGTCCGCGTCGTGGTCGATGCCCGCACGGCCCGCATCGTGCGGGTGGTGAACCTCGGACCGGCGCGCACCGCGGCTGCGCCGGACGTGCCGGCGTTGCCGCCGCCCTATTCGCGCCCGCCCGCCGGAATCGCGGCGGCGGACGGCTACGGACCGAACTCGCGGACCGCCGGTTTAGAACCGGAAATCGACCCGGCGGCGCCTTACGGTCCGATCGCCGGAAACGGTGCGCTGCCGGTTGCGCCGGGCCGGGCGCCCGAAGCCAACGCAGCACCGGCCCGCACCGGTACACCAATCCCGCGGCCGCGGCCCAAGCTGGCGGCGGCCGAACCAATCGCCGCGCCGGCACCTGCGAGTTCGTCATCTGTGCCCGTGTCCGTCCCCGGCAAGCCCGCGGCTCCGTCGGCCGTCGCGCCGGAACCGGTCTACGAAGAGCACGAATAGCCGCGACACTGCTGCCCGCGCGATTGCGCAGCAATACGCACAAATGAAAGCGCCCCGGAATCCGGGGCGCTCCCTCCAGTCGATTGGCTGACGTGAGCCCGTCAGACCGCGCTTGTTACGCAGCCTTGTTACGCGGCCTTGGCCTCGACCACCCTGGGCTTGCCGTTGCCGCCGATGGCGATCTGGCGCGGCTTCTTGGCCTCGGGGATTTCGCGCACGAGGTCGACGTGCAGGAGACCGTTCTCCAGCGACGCACCCTTGACCTGGACGAAGTCGGCGAGCTGGAACACGCGCTCGAACGCGCGCGCCGCGATGCCCTGATAGAGCGTCTCGCCCTTCTGTTCGTCGGTCTTGGTCTGCTTGTCGCCGCGGATGGTCAGGGTGTTTTCCTTGACCTCGATGCTGAGCTCGGGCTCGGCGAAGCCCGCGACCGCTACGCTGATGCGGTAGTCGTTGTCGCCGGTCCGCTCGATGTTGTAGGGCGGATAACCGGGGGTGCCGTTGTCACCGAGTTGATCGAAGAGGGAAAACATCCGGTCGAAGCCGACGGTCGAACGGTAGAGGGGAGCAAGATCGAAAGTTCGCATGGCATATCCTCCTTGAGCGACATGCAAAAGGTCCACCCACATGGGTCGGACCGGGAATGCGCATCCCGAATGGGCCTGCGCACCCCTCCATTTAGGGAGGGGCCTGCCGGCCGCAAGAGGGGCTTAGAGGGACGCGATGCGCGGGCCGTTAGGTGTGTCGGCGAGGCAGCGGTGGTCGGCTCCCTCCCCCCGCGTAGCGGTGGGGAGGGTCGGCGAGCGCAGCGAGCCGGGGTGGGGGGAACAGGCGACGGTCACCGCATGCCCACCCCCAACCCCTCCCCACCGCCATAGCGCGTCGAAGACGCGCGTAAACGCGCTTATGGCCGGGGGGAGGGGAGTCGCAACATCAGCGCCCAGGATGCCCCGTGCATTGAGCCACCGGCCCGCCCTGCTATAAGGCGCAAACCCGCCCCCATCGGCCCTCCCGCATGAGCCTCGTCGACATCCCCGCCAATCCGGTGCCCGAAGGCGCGATCTCGGGCACGATCAAGACCCGCGACGGGGTCGAGATCCGCTATGCGCGCTGGCTGCCGCCGCCTGGCCGCAAGGGCACGGTGTGCATCTTCCAGGGCCGCGCCGAGTTCATCGAGAAATATTTCGAGACCGTGCGCGACCTGCGCGAGCGCGGCTTTGCAGTCGCCACGATCGACTGGCGCGGGCAGGGCTGGTCGGAGCGGGCGCTGCGCAATTCGCGCAAGGGCTACGTCCGGCGCTTCTCCGACTACCAGATCGATCTCGAGACCTTCGTCAACGACGTCGTGCTGCCGGACTGTCCGCCGCCGCATTTCGCGCTGGCGCATTCGATGGGCGCGACCGTGCTGCTGCGTGCGGCCTATCACGGGCTGCGCTGGTTCGACCGCATGGTGCTGCTCGCTCCGATGATCGGGCTCCCCGGCGGGCGCGGCTCGCGCACGACACGCACCGTGGTGCGGACCATGCGCTACCTCGGACTGGGCTCGCAGTACGTTCCCGGCGGCGATGCCTCGGTGATGATGCAGCGGCCGTTCGTCGGTAATCTCCTCACCTCCGATCCGGTGCGCTATGCCCGCAACGTGGCGGTGCTCGAAGCGGAACCCGCGCTCGCCATCGGCTGGCCGACGGTGGCGTGGACCGACGCGGCTTTCCGCGTGATGAGCGAGATTGCGCAGCCGAGCTATCCCGGGCGCATCCGCCAGCCGATCCTGATCATCGCGGCCGGCTACGACCAGATCGTCTCGACGCCCGCGATCGACGAATTCTCCGTGCGGCTGCGCGCCGGCTCGCATCTCATCGTGCCGGGCGCCCGCCACGAATTGCTGATGGAGCAGGACCGCTTCCGCGGCCAGGTGCTGGCGGCGTTCGACGCGTTCGTCCCGGGCTCGTCGTCGTTCGGGTGATGGCCAGGCCGTAGGGTGGGCAAAGGCGCGGAATGCGCCGTGCCCACGCAGCAAGTTGGGGATGAAAGCATGCCTCCCGTTGCGCATCCTGGCCGGTTTCTGAAGCGCGAGCTTGCAGCGCGCAAGCTCAGCGCAAACCGCCTGTCGCTGGATCTCGGCGTGCCCTCCGGGCGCATCACCGACATCCTCAACGGCCGCCGCGCGATCACCGCGGACACCGCGGTGCGGCTCGGCCGCTATTTCGGCAACCGCGCACAGTTCTGGCTCGATCTGCAGAGTCAGTACGACATTGCGACCGTCGAGCGCGCGCGGGGCGCCGAGATCGCGAAACGCGTACGTCCGGCGGATGCTGCGTGACGCGGGCGTAGGCGAGCGAGCAACTCAACGCCGGCTGTCGGGAAATCAGGCATCGTAGCAGCGATTGTAGGTAGCGCCGTCGTGTGAAATCATCACAACTCAAGAGCCAGGAAAGCGCCGAATTCGGGAGAGCGCCATGCATACAAGCCTTCATCCAACCGTCCGAACTGTTGGGGGCATCGTCAGCACAGTCTTTGCACTAGCTGTCTTCGCCGCTATTCCCGCGCTCGCGCAGATCGCGCCGGCGCGCACCATCGATGAACTCAAGGCCGAGACGCAGGCGCGCGCGGACCGCAACGGCTATCCGCTCACCGGCCTGAAGCCCGCCGACGTGCGCGAGGCGCTCGCGCGCATCACGAGCCTCGACCGTGACGAATGGGCGGCGGCGTGGGGAACGGTGGCTGAGCGCTACGCCACCGCCGCCATGGCGGCGGAAACCGGCGGCAAGATCAAGGAGGCGAAGGAAGAGTATCTGATGGCCTGGCGGCTCTATTCGTTCGCGCGCTGGCCGACCGAGAACTCGCCTGGCAAGCAGAAGGCCTATGCGCTCGCGCTCGCCGCCTTCCAGGGCTTCGCGCGGCACCTTGATCCGCCCGTTGAGGTCGTCCGCATTCCGTTCGAGGGCAAGGAGATCGTCGGGCTGCTGCGGTTGCCCAAAGGCGTGCGGCCGGCGCCGCTTCTGTTCTCGATCAGCGCGCTCGACAGCCGCAAGGAAGAATACGTCGAGCGCGGCGAGATCTTTCTGGAGCGCGGCATCGCCACGCTGTCGTTCGATATGCCCGGCACCGGGCAGGCACCGATCCCCGGCGAGCCAAATGCCGAGCGAATGTTCTCCAAGGTGCTGGACTACGTCGCCACGCGGCCGGAAATCGACGCCAAGCGGGTGGTGATCCAGGGTGGAAGCTGGAGCGGGTACTACGCGGCCAAGCTCGGCATCCTGGAGAAGGACCGGCTCAAGGCGGTGGTCGTGCAGGGCGGGCCGATCCACCAGTATTTCCAGCGCGACTGGCAGATGAAGGCGCTCGGCACCCGCGAATACCTGTTCGACCTGTTCGCCGCCCGCGCGTCGGTCTACCGGGCCGCCACCTTGGACGACTTCCTCGCCTTCGGGCCGAAGATGTCGCTGAAGGAACAAGGGCTTATCGGCAAGCCGTCGGCCCCGATGCTGCTCGTCAACGGCGACCACGACACCCAGGTGCCGATCGCCGACCTCGACATCCTGCTGCACGCCGGGTCGCCCAAGGAGGCCTGGGTCAATCCCGGTGGCGGCCACATGGGGCGCTCCGCCGAGTGGCCGGACGTGAAGATCTTCCGGCAGGTGGTGGTGCCCTGGATCGCCCGCCAATTGGGCAGCGGCGAATAGCTTCCAGGTGGACTCTTCGGCCTGATTCTGCTACATGCCGCGGCCAATGGAGCCCGCTCGATGGCGCTCGATGGCGCGTCGGCGGGCTCCCGCACATTCATGCATTCGAACACGCAGATCGAATTGAGATAGAGAGGTACGTCGCTTGCAAGTTCTCGTCCGGGACAACAACGTCGACCAGGCCCTCAAGGCGCTGAAGAAGAAGATGCAGCGCGAGGGGATTTTCCGCGAGATGAAACTGCGCGGACATTACGAGAAGCCCTCCGAGAAAAGGGCACGCGAGAAGGCCGAGGCGATCCGCCGGGCGCGCAAGCTTGCCCGCAAGCGCATGCAGCGCGAAGGCCTCTTGCCGATGAAGCCGAAGGTCGTCCCGGGAGCTGGCCCCGGCGGCGCCGGGCGGCCGCCGCGGGCGCCCCGTCCGTCCTTCTGATTGATTTGATCTGCCCGCCGGGGTCCGGCGCGGCGTCTGACCTGATCCCGGCGCGGACCCGCAAGGTCCGCGCTTTGTTTTTTGCCCAGACGGGCGGTATTCTTCGCCCGTCATGCGTGCGTTCGGTCAGTTGCGTGTTGGGTCCAGGCTGCAGGCGCGGTTCGCTCATCGTGCGACGAGCGTCGCCGCGCTGGGCCTGCTGCTTGCGGGCTGCGCCAGCGCGGCGCTGACCCCGCCCGATGCGTCGCAGACCGAGGAAGCGTTCTTCGCCACCTCGCCCGCCAACATCGCCTCGCTCACTGACGTGGTGTTGCGCAACCCGGACGATCCGCAGGCTTATAACGTCCGTGGCGCGGTGTTCGGGCAGGCCAACAGGCAAACGGAGGCGCTGGCCGATTTCAACAAGGCCATCAGCCTCGATCCGAATTACGCGCAGGCCTATGCCAACCGCGGGCTGGTCTACCGTCGGACCGGCAAGCTGGATCTTGCGCTCGCCGACTACAACAAGGCGATCGCGATCGACGCCGGCTATGCGGCGGCCTATCTCGGCCGCGGTCTGGTGAACCGGCAGAAGGGCCAGTTGATCCCGGCGTTGCAGGACTTCAACAAGGCGATTTCGCTGCGTCCCGACACCGCGCAGGCCTACTACAATCGCGGGCTGCTCTATCAGGGCCAGCGCCAGCACCAGTTCGCGATCGACGATTTCTCGACCGCGATCGGGCTGTCGCCGCAGCAGCCGGAGCCCCTGATTGCGCGCGGCTTGAGCTATCTCGCGGTCAACGATCTCAAGGCGGCGGCGAGCGACCTCGACGACGCGGCGCTGATGGACCAGCAAAACCTCTCCGCCTGGATGAGCCGCGCGCTGGTTTACGAACGGCTGGGCAATCGTGGGAGGGCGGCCGGCTCCTACGCGCAGGCGATGAAGATCAACAAGGACTATGCGCCCGCTAGCGAGGGCTTCGCCCGTGTCGGCGGCAAGACCGGCACGGCCTACAAGACCTTCGACTGACAGCGCCGCGCTTGCGGCGCGCCTCGAACCTTCACCGCGTTCATCGGGACACTGCGTCGCGCGGCGGGATGCACTCGTGCTCGGGAAGAAATCGCTTGCAACGCCCGCCAGCGCTGTTCAAGGTATAAAAAAGATATAGCAATTTTATGCTAGATAAACGTTGGGAGGAGTGATGGAATCATCGTCAGGCATGACCGTCACCTTTCGGTGTCCGCCCGAACTCGAGCCCACTCTTCCGCGTCCTTTGCCGGCCGTTCTCGGCCTGCCGGATTGGTTCAAGTCGCTCCCGCAGAAGGCGTTCAACCCGGTCCTGCAGGACGATCAGATGACGGTGAAGAAGTGTCCGCCGTTCATCGACGCGATGACCACCGGCTTTCTCATGCTGCTGGTCGCCGACCTCAAGGTCGAGAACGGAGAGTTCTCCTGGGACCGCGACGTGCCCGCGGGCGAGTTGAACTGCTACGCGCGCTCACCGATCGATTTTCACGACGGCGTGCAGGTTGCCGGCACCCCGCTCCACGACGACGACCGCTTCATCATCAAGTTCAACAACTACTGGACGATCGAACTGCCCGAGGGCTATTCGCTGCTCGTCACCCATCCGATCAACCGTCACGACCTGCCGTTCGTCACGCTGACCGGACTGGTCGACGCGGACCGCTACCGCGACAACTTCATTCATTTTCCGGCACGCTGGCGCGATCCCGCCTTCAACGGGGTGCTGCCGGCCGGAACGCCGGTCGCGCAGTGCCTGCCGCTCAAGCGCGATCGCTGGACCGCGCAGTTCGGCACCATCACGGGCGACGCGGCGACTCGAATGCGCGTGACGACCGACGGGATCAAAAGCGAGTATGGATATTACCGGCGGAAATTCCGCGTTGCCAAACATTGAAAGCTTGCGGCGGTGCCGGCGTCAGCAGGCCGGCCGCGGCACTGGGCTTGAGCCAGAAGCGGCCGTGTCCTGACGTCACAACGATCTTCAAAGCCGCCGGATAGATCTGGGGCGACATTTGAATCGCCGCACGAAGCGCCGCCAGGCCTTCGTCCCATCGCCGCAGCTCCAACAGGCAAGTGCCGAGGCTGAGCCGCGCTTGCAGATCGTTTGGATTCTGCGCGAGCGCCCGCTGCACCCGGTCGAGCGCGCGGGCGAAGTCGCCCTCCAGCATCAGCGCTGCGCCCATGCCGTAGAGTGCGCGCGGATCGGCGGGCGCGTTCGAGAGAGCGCGCGCGAACATGAGCTTGGTGTTGTCGCGGTCGGCGCGCGCGAGATAAATGCCGCCGAGCAGGACCAGCATCTCGACCGAGTTGGGCGCCACGGCAAGGCCGCGCTTGAGCACAGCCTCCGCTTCGGCTGGCCGTTCGCGGGAGAGCAGCAGTCCGCCGAGCTCGGAGAATGCGTGCTCGAACGGCGGCCGCCGCGTGGCCGCACGCTCGAGCCAGGTCTGCGCTTCGTCCGGCCGTCCGCTTTGCTCGAGCGCGACGCCGAGATTGGTCTCGACCACCGGGTCGGCGCCCTGGCGCGCGGCGGCTTCGAGCGGCTCGACCGCATCCTTCGGACGCCGCTGTGCGAGCAGCGCCCGTCCGAGCAGCTGCAAGGCAGCCTTCGACCGCGGATTGCGAGCGAGGAGATCGCGCAGGACTCGCTCCGCATCGACCGGCCGGCCGCTCTGCAGCGCGGACGTAGCCCACGTCATCGCTTCATCCGCCGCGGCAGCAGCCTTCGCGCTTTTGACGTGCTTGTTGAGCGGCTTCATCGCGTCCCCCAGATGTTTGCGTTTCCCCGATCGGCGGCTTGCTGGCGCCTGGTTATTTATACAGTGTTTATATCACTGTTTACGCCGCAAGCCAGCCCACTCCGGGGTCACTCGGAGGCGAACCAACAGGTCCGGACAAGGCCAGGTTGACGGGTGCGCCTGCCCCGCGATCGGAGGGGACTGTTGCGGCTCCGGCGTTCGTGTTGAATTGGCCGCCTGCCGGGACGGAGAGCTCGGAGGTTCGCCAGGGGAGGCCAGTTTGAAGCGCAGCACCGATCGCATTCTCACGACGCATGTCGGCAGCCTGATCAGGCCCGAGCGGCTGCGCCAATTTCTGCACGCCAAGGAAGCCGGGCAGCACTTCGATCAGGCCGCCTATGCCGATTGCCTCAAGGAGTGTGTCGCCGAAGTGGTCGCCCAGCAGGCCGCGATCGGCCTAGACGTCATCAGCGACGGCGAGTTCGGCAAGGCAATCAGTTGGGCGCAATACGCGCTGTTCCGCCTCGGCGGTTTCGAGCGCCGGCCGTTCAAGCCTGGCGCCGCGAACCCGTTCACCCGCGGCGCCGACCGCACGCGCTTTTCGGAGTTCTACGCCGACCTCGATTCACGCGACAGGGTCGAGACCGTGATGGATTCGGTGGCCGTCGGCCCGATCAGCTATACGGGCCAGGCGGAGTTACAGCTCGACATCGACAATTTCAAAGCGGCGCTCGGCCGGGTGAAGGTGACGGAAGGCTTCCTGCCGGTCGCCGCGCCCGCAAGCGTCATCCCGGATCGCAAGAACGAATACTACAAGACCGACGACGACCTGCAGCAGGCGATCGGCGACGCCATGCGCACCGAATACAAGATGATCATCGACTCAGGGCTTCTGGTGCAGCTCGACGACGCGCGCGCCGCCGTTGCCTACGACCGCATGGTGCCGCCGAAGACGTTCAAGGAATACCGCACCTGGCTTGCCAAGCAGGTCGAGACCATCAACTACGCGATCAAGGGCCTGCCGCGCGACCGCATCCGCTATCACGTCTGCTGGGGAAGCTGGCCGGGCCCGCATGCGAGCGACGTGGCGTTCGGCGACATCGCCGATCTCGTCCTCAAAGTGAAGGCCGGCGCCTATTCGATCGAGGCCGCGAACCCGCGTCACGAGCACGAATGGACGGTGTGGGAAAAGCGCAGGCTGCCCGCCGACACCGTGCTGGTTCCGGGCGTCATCAGCCACGCCACCAATATCGTCGAACATCCCGAACTGGTCTCGCAGCGCATCGTGCGCCTCGCCCGCCTGGTCGGCCGCGAGAACATCATCGCGTCGACCGACTGCGGCTTCGCGCAGGTCACGTATTTCGCGCGCGTGCATCCACAGATCATGTGGGCGAAGCTCGAGGCGCTGGTGCAGGGTGCGGCGCTTGCGAGCAAGGTGCTCTGGCAGAAGCGCTCCGCCGCCCGGCGAAAGGCCGCGCCACGCCCTGCCGCCAAGACGCGCGCGGCGGTCCGCGCCCGGCGTTAGTGCGCGGGTAGGGCGCTCGGAGCGACCGATCGGATTAGCTGGCGAGGCCGCTGGCAGCCGCGATGCGCTGCAAGGCCCAGCGCACGTTCTTGCGGACATCCAGATCGGGATCGTCCACGATTGCCGCGAGGAAGCGCTGCGACGCAGGATCGGCGATCTCGCCGAGCGCGGCCGCGCATTCCTTGCGCAGGTTGGCCTGCGGATGATCGAGACAGGCGCCGATGGCACTGGCGGCGCGCCGGACCTTCATGACCCCGAGGCTGCGGGCGGCCTTCAGGCGCACCTGCCAGTATTCGTCCGACAGCGCTTTGATGAGCGGGTCGGCGGCATGTTCGCCGGTCTTGCTCGATCCGAGCGTTTCGGCCGCGGTCTCGCGCACCATCCAGTCGTCGTCGGCGAGGGCGGCGATGATGGAGTCGCTCGCGGTCCGCATGTTCGAGAACGCGAGCGCGCTGACGGCGCCGCGCCGCACATGCGAATCGGCGTCGGCGGTCGCGGCCGTGAGGGCGGGCACCGCCTCTTCGAGCTTGAGGAAACCGATGACGCCGACGGCCTGCGCGCGCACCGACGCATCGGCGTCGCGCAACGCGTTGAGCACGACCTTGAGTCCGTCCTTGCGCCGAAGTTCCTTCAGCGCCCGTAGCGCGCTCATCCGGACAAAGGCATGCGAGTGTGCGACCAGGGGAAAGATCGCGTCCGCGCTCGCCGGATCCTTGAACTCCGCCATGCTGTCGGCG
Source organism: uncultured Alphaproteobacteria bacterium (assembly GCA_963763365.1). Classification (GTDB taxonomy): domain Bacteria; phylum Pseudomonadota; class Alphaproteobacteria; order Rhizobiales; family Xanthobacteraceae; genus VAZQ01. The sequence goes on from CAVXOE010000013.1 coordinate 57,386, forward strand.
GCGGCGCTCGCGACGGCGGATTCCGGGTCGACCAGCAGCTTGACCAATGCGGCGGCGGCTTCCGGCCCGTCGAATTCGCCTAGCGCGAGCGCGACCTGCTGCCGGACCCCGGCGTCCGGGTCGGACACCATGCCGTCGAGCAGCTTCACGGCGGCCGGATCGCCCGAGTTCGCGAGTTCCATGATCGCTACGCGGCGCTCGCCCGGATCGGCCGCGCGCAACTGCTCCTGGACGTCGTCCAGTTCGTCATAGGCCTCGAACAGCTCGGGCATGGATCACCGCAGCAGGTAGGGAATGTTGACCTTCACGGCGCCGGTCGGGCAGTCGGCCTCGCACGGCATGCAGTACCAGCACTCGTCGTAGGCCATGTAGGCCTTTCCGGTCATCTCGCTGATGCGCAGCACATCGAGCGGACAGACTTCCACGCAGACGGTGCAGCCTTTGTCGGCGATGCACTTCGATTCGTCGACGACGACCGGAACGCTGGTTTGGGTGGTGGCAAGCGGCATGTTGGCTGATCCTCGAATGCAGCCAATCGATCAGGCGATCGCCCGGATGCGCTGCTTGTCGTAGAGGTCCTTTTCGGCGTCCGCGATCGGCACGATGTAGGGCTGCACCTCGTGTTTTTCGCTCGTCATGCGGCCGTCCTTCTTGCGCAGCAGCGTGTGGCAGAACCAGTCCTGGTCGTTCTTCTCCGGGTAGTCGGTGCGCAGGTGATAGAGGCCCCAGCGGCTCTCGGTGCGGTAGAGCGACGCGTGTGCCGCCATGTCGGCGCAGTCGAGGATCGAATAGGTCTCGAGCCCGCGCAGCAGTTCGTGCGCGTTGCGCGCGATCATCTGGTTGTCGGCGTCGTCGCGTACTTCCGCGAGCCGCCGCTGGCCGAGCTCGAACTTGCGCGTGACCTTGGGCGGTTGCAGGTAGTCGTTCACCAGCCGGCGCGCCTTGTATTCGATCTGGTTCGGCGGAATGCCGTCCTCGCGCTTGGTCGGGGCGAGCACGCGCGCGCGCTCCTTTTCGATGTCGGCCGGATCGAACTCGGCGAAATCGGTATCGGCGGCATAGGTCATCGCGTGCTCGCCGGCGACCGAGCCGTTGGTGAAGGCGCCCAGCATGTAGTTGTGCGGCACGTTCGCCATGTCGCCCGCCGCATAGAGGCCAGGCACCGTGGTGCGCGCGAACTCGTCGACGAACACGCCGGACGCGCTGTGGCCGGAGCAGAGGCCGATCTCCGAGATGTGCATCTCGATCATCTCGTCGCGGTAGTTGGTGCCGCGTCCCTCGTGGAACAGGCCGCGGGTCGGACGCTCGACCTTGTGCAGCGTGTGTTCGATCTCGCCGATGGTCTTTTCGTGCAGGTGGTTGAGCTTGAGGAACACCGGCCCCTTGCCGGACTGCAGCTCGTTGAAGAACTCGAGCATCATCTGTCCCGACCAGTAGTCGCATTCGATGAAGCGTGAACCGGTGTTGTTCGCCGTGTAGGCGCCATAGGGACCGGCGACATAGGCGCAGGCCGGGCCGTTGTAGTCCTTGATCAGCGGGTTGATCTGAAAGCATTCGAGGTTCGCGAGCGCCGCGCCCGCGTGGTACGCCATGGCGTAACCGTCGCCGGAATTGGCGGCGTTCTCGTAGGTGCCAAACATGTAGCCGGATGTCGGCAGGCCAAGCCGGCCGGCGGCGCCGCAGCACAGGATCACGGCTTTCGCCTTCAGCACCAGGAATTCCGCCGTGCGCGTGTTGACCGCGATCGCGCCGGCGATGCGGCCGTCCTGTCCGGTCAGCAGCCGCGTCGCCATGTAGCGGTTGGAGATCAGCAGCCGCGCGCGGCGAAGCTGGCGGTAGAGCGCCTTCTTGACGGTCTCGCCATTGGGCATCGGCAGCACGTAGGTGCCGATGTGGTGGACTTTCTTCACGGCGAAGTCGCCGTTCTCGTTCTTCAGGAAGCGGATGCCGAAGCTGTCCAGTTCCTCGACGATCGAGTAGCAGCGCTGGGCATATTTGTAGACCGGCTTCTGATCGACGATGCCGTCATTCGCGATGGTGATTTCCTTGGTGTACTGCTCCGGCGTCGCGTAGCCGGGGATCACCGCGTTGTTCAGTCCGTCCATGCCCATCGAGATGGCACCGGACCGTTTGACGTTCGCCTTCTCGAGCAGGATGACGGTCGCGTTCGGATTCTTCAGCTTGGCCTTGAGCGCGGCCATCGGACCCGCGGTGCCGCCGCCGATCACCAGCACGTCGCAGGAGACTTCCGAAAGACCGTCGACCAGATCGTCCATTGACGTCGTCCTCTGCGACTGTTCGGCGCATCTCCGGAATGAGCAAATCCCGGACCAGCGGTTGAGCGGGCAGATTCCATCAAAACCGCGGACATCCGTGAGCAATTAGTTGTCAGCCATCCAATGGATGGTCGCCTTATTTTTCGGCAGCCGCCGCCGCGCGCAAACGCGCTCAACGCTTTGTTCACGACGTTTGGGGCCCAACACATTGCCGCGGTGACGGCAACTAATTGCTCTTCAGCGGTCCGGCTGCCAGCCACAGTTCGACAAGGGCGAATCTGTCCAGGAGAAGCGTCATGTCAGACGCCACCCAAGCGGTTCCGGCGGCTGCGCAGGACGTACCCGAGCGCGTCACGGTTTCGCGCGGCGGTCTGGCGTTGCAACTGACGGACTCCGGTGGAGCGACTCGGTCGCTGAAATCTGCACGTCTGCGGATGGCGTGCCGCTGTGCGCAATGCGTCCGTGCGCGCATCGACGGTACGCTTGCGCTGGCCCGCGACGAAGTCACGATCCTGGCGGTCGACCCGATGGGCCACTACGGCATTTCCATCGCATTCTCCGACGGCCATGCGCGCGGCATCTATCCCTGGAGCTATCTCGCGGAACTGCTCAAGGAATAGGCGGGCAGTTTCGCATGCTGCCAGAAAGTCCGGGAAGTCTCTGGATTTCATAAGGTTTTTGCAAAACGGCTTGGCATAAGTCTTGCTGCCTTGGACCTGCTTTTGCAACGTCTGAGGTGCCGGATGCAGGTCTTTGCCACAGCGCGCGAGGGTGTTGAGCGACTCAACTGGCCCCGCGCCGAAGGCGGCGGCGGACAGTCGCTGCTGCTGACGGAAAACGTACGATCGCTCGGCGGCGCACCATCGCTGTTCGAATTGCTGACGGCAGCCGAGCGAGAGACTGTGATCCGCTGCGGCCGCCGCCGCGTGCTCTACCGCGGTCAGACGCTGTTCAACCAGGGGTCCCGGCACGACGGAATTTTCCTGATCGAGACCGGCCGCATCCGCGTGTTCTACACCGCGCCCTCGCAACGCGAGATCACGCTCGCCTATTGGCATCCGGGGAACTTCGTCGGTGGCCCCGAGGTGTTCGGCGGCGGCGTGCACCAGTGGTCGGGCGTGGCGACCAGCAACAGCAGCGTGGTGCATCTCCCCGGCAAGGAATTGCGCAAGCTCGTCGGCGAGATTCCAAACCTGGCGATCGGCCTGATCGAGGGACTGACCTTCAAGGGGAAGTGCTATTCGGCGCTGGCGCAGATGCTCGGCACGCGCTCGATCACCGAGCGGCTCTCGCATCTGCTGCTTCATCTCGTCGAGCTCTACGGCGTCAAGGACCCCGAGGGCATCCTGATCGGCGCGGCTTTCACCCACGGCGATCTCGCCCACATGGTCGGTGCGACCAGACAATGGGTAACCATCAGCTTGAAGCGCCTGCACGAGAAGAACGTGCTGGTCGTCCGCAAGTCCAAGATCATCGTGCGGCGGGTCGACGTCCTGCGGGAGATGCGCGGGCAGGACGATTGATGTGCCTACGGAGGCGGCGGCTGTTGAAAAAAGCTGCGCAAGAACTGAGCAGCGGGCTTTTGAGGGAAACTAATCGACGCACGGCGTCAAACGAGAATTGCCCGAATATCCCGGCGGCCGAAAGATGCACAGCAGGGAAGAAGCCCCGAGTTCACCATTAACCGAAGGTGCCATCATGAACAGGGACTTGGGTCGCACGGACTTGGGTTTGAAGGACTTTGGCCGTAACGGCTTGGGTCGCAGACTGACCGCCATTTCGTTCGGCGTCGCGGCCGCGCTGGCCTGGACGGCGAGCGCCGGCGCGCAGACCGTGATCAAGATCGGGATCGGCACGCAAGATACCACCACCAACACGGTGACATCGGGCGTCATCATCCGCCAGTTGAACCTGCTCGATAAGTATCTGCCGAAGGACGGCAAGTACGCCAACGTCAAATACGAGTTCGAGTGGAACAATTTCACCTCCGGCCCGCCCGTCACCAACGGAATGATGGCGAACAAGCTGCAGTTCGGGGCGATGGGCGATTATCCGCTGGTGGTGAACGGCTTCACCTTTCAGAGCAATCCGGAGAGCAAGAGCCGCCTGATCGCGGTCGCGGCCTATAACCAGTTCGGGTCGGGCAACGGGCTGGTGGTGCACAAGGACTCGCCGTACTTCCAGCTCTCCGATCTCAAAGGCAAGCTCGTCAGCGTGCCGTTCGGCTCGGCCGCGCACGGCATGATGCTCAAGGCCATGCAGGATCGCGGCTGGCCGGCGGATTATTTCCAGCTCGTGAGCCAGACGCCCGAGGTCGGATCGACCAATCTCCAGGAGAAGAAGATCGACGCGCACGCCGACTTCGTGCCGTTCGCCGAACTGCTGCCGTTCCGCGGCTTCGCCCGCAAGATCTTCGACGGCGTCGAGACCAACCTGCCGACCTGGCACGGCGTCGTCGTGCGCACCGACTTCGCGGAAAAATATCCCGAGGTCGTGGTCGGCTACATCAAGGCGATCGTGGCGGCGAACGAGTGGTTCCGCGCCGATCCCAAGCTCGCCTCGGAGAAAATCCAGGAGTGGACCGGCATCAACAAGGAAGTCGTCTACATCTTCCTTGGACCGGGCGGCAACATGACCACCGACCCGACCATCAAGCCGATCCTGATCGACGCCGCCGCGCAGGACGTGAAAGTCCTGCAGAACCTCGGCCGCATGAAGGAGTTCGACGTCACCAAGTGGGTGGACGACAGTTACATCCGCAAGGCGTTCGCCGAGCTCAAGCTCGACTACGACGCCCAGCTCAAGTCGATGGCGAACTACGAGGTCAAGGGGCAGGACAAGTTCTGCAACAAGCCGATCACCGATCCGCGCAAGGCCGGTGAGGTCTGGGTCGACGGCGAAGGGATCGAGCCGCTCAGCAGCGCAGCCTGCACGCTCGGCGCCTACGCGTCGATCAAGGCCAAGGGCAAGAAGATCAACATGGCCTATGTGTTCGACACCGCGCGCGGCATCAAGCTGTTCGCCGACCAGGCGTACTACGCAGTCGGCAGCGACAAGACCGCGATCGCGCCCTTCCTGCTCAAGAAGGACGCCGAGGACTATGCCGGCAAGAATGGCGGCAAGGTGCTCGGGTTCGACGAAGCGTTGAAAGCCGCCATCAGCGGAGGCTGACGCGTGGACCACGCCCTCAAGCTGGCGGAGCCGGAAATTCCGGTCAACGTCGAGGCGCCGCCGGCCGCGATGGCTCCGGCGGCGCCGGAGCCGAAAGGGCCTGGTCCTGCACGCAGCCCCGTCAGGCTGTGGCTGGCGCTGCATCGGGGGCAATTGCGGGCGCTCGCGATCGGTGCCGCTTCGCTGCTGCTGTTTCTGCTGGCGTGGCATCTGCTCACCAAATATCGCGTGAGCTTCCATGTCCGCTTCGTCAACGTGCCGTCGCCCGAGGCGGTGTTCGAAAGTCTGACGCGCACCACGCGGAACTCCCAGTTCACCAACCACGTCCTGCTGAGCTGCCGCCGGATTTTGGTCGGGTTCGTGATCGCGACCCTCATGGCGGTTCCGCTCGGCCTGATCATGGGCCGGTTCAAGATGGTGCGGGAGGCCATCTTCCCGGTTTCGGAAATCCTCCGGCCAATTCCGGCGATCGCGTGGGTTCCGATGTCGATCATGCTCTGGCCCTCGAACGAGGAGAGCATCATCTTCATCACGTTTCTCGGCTCCTTCTTTCCGATTCTCCTCAACACGCTGCACGGCATGGCGATGGTCGATCCCGTGCTGGTGCGGGCGGCGCAGTGCCTTGGCGCGCGCGAAGTGTCGATCTTCCGCGATGTCTATTTCCCGGCGACTTTGCCGTTCGTGTTCACCGGCCTGACGGTGGGCATGGGCGTCGCCTGGGTTTCACTGATCGCGGCGGAGATGATCTCCGGCCAATTCGGCATCGGCTACTTCACCTGGGAGGCCTATTCGCTCGTGCAATACTCCGACATCGCGCTCGGCATGATCTGCATCGGCATCCTCGGCCTCGGATCGAGTGCGATCATCCGCGGTCTCGGCCGGCTCATCATGCCGTGGGGTAGAGCATGAGCGCGATGCCCGCGGCCCGCCCCGAGAGGGGCAGGGTGGAGGTCACGAATTTCGACCTGAGCTACGACACCATGAGCGGGCCGGTCGAAGCGGTATCGAACGCGTCCATCCGCGTGAATCCCGGCGAGTTCGTCTCCATCATCGGGCCGTCCGGCTGCGGGAAGTCGACGCTGCTCAACGCGGTCGCGGGCTTCCTGAAGCCGACGCGCGGAACCGTCACGGTCGACGACGAGCCGGTCGAGCGGCCGAGCGCCGACCGCGGCATGGTGTTCCAGCAATACTCGTTGTTTCCGTGGAAGACGGTGCGCGAGAACGTCGAGTTCGGCCTCAAGATGAAGGGCATGGACCGCGATCGGCGCGAATCGTCGGCGCGCACGCTCCTGGGACTCGCGGGTCTTCTGGGATTCGAGAATCAGTATCCCGAAAGCCTGTCGGGCGGCATGAAGCAGCGCGTCGGCATCATCCGCGCGCTGGCGACCGGACCGAAAGTGCTGCTGCTCGACGAGCCGTTCGGCGCGCTCGATGCGCAGACGCGCGTCATCATGCAGCAGATCCTCACCAACATGTGGCAGCGCCTCAAGATCTCGGTGCTGTTCGTAACGCACGACATCGACGAGGCGATTTTTCTCTCGGACCGGGTCTACTGCATGACGGCGCGGCCCGGCACCATCAAGGCCGAGATCGCCATCACGCTGGACCGTCCGCGCCAGCAGGCGATGATGATGTCGTCGGAATTTCTCGGGTTCCGGCGCGGGCTGATGTCGCTCATCCGCGAAGAAAGCCTGAAGGCCATCGGCGGCGAGATCAACGACGTGGCCTTGCAGGGCCTGGGCATCGATCTGCACGGCCAGACCCTGGCGGACGTGATCTGAAACATTCCGCGTTTGCGATGTGAGGTGCGCGGCTTGCGCCGCGCTTCCGGTCAGTGCTTGGCGATGCCGAGGTCGACCGCCGACATCGGATTGAGCTTCTCAACCGACGCATTCTGCTGCTTGGCGACCCATTGCCAGGTCGTGGCCACGAGTTCCGGGTTGAAGACGCCGAGGCCGTCGCGCTTGGTGTTCTCGTTGAAGATGAGCGGCAGGGTCGCGACCACGAGCGCGCGCGTGATGGCGAGGTCGACCTCGGGCACCGCCGCTTTCACGGCAGCGGCCGCCTTGTCGGGATCGTCCCGCATGATTTCCTCGGCCTTGCGGACCGCGCGGGCGAATTTCGCGACCGTGTCGCGCCGCGTCGCAAGCGTCTTGTGCGAGACGAACAGCGACGACGAGTAGCCCTCCAGGCCGTAGTCGGCCCACGGGATCATCTGCATCGTCTTCTTGGCCTCGGCCAGGATGGACGAGGTTGCGGGCGCGTTGGTGATGTACTGGATGATCGCGTCCACCTTGCCGGTCGCGAGCATCGATGCGAGCGCGGCCGGGTCGGCTTTCAATAAGGTCACCTTTTCCGGATCGATGCCGTTCATCCGCAGCAGGAACGGCCACGGGCCGTTCGACGAGGTGAAGGGAGAAGTAGCGACGGTCTTGCCGACCACGTCTTTCAGGCTCTTGATGCCGCTCGCGCCCGTTGCCACCAGCGCATCCGGCGCCTTGGTGTAGACCGGCATCACCGCGGTCACGGGAATTTCGTTCCCCACCTTTGCGGTCAGCAGAGCGTCGAGACCGCCTTCGCCGATGTCCGCGACGCCGGTGGCTACTTTCGTGATGGCGTCCGTCGATCCTTTGCCGCCGACGATCTGTACCTCGAGGCCTTCCGCCTGGAACAGGCCAAGCTGGTTGGCGATGTAGTACTGCGCACGATCCCCGCCCGGCAGCCAGCCGAACTGCAGCACGAGCTTTTCGGCGGCGAATGCCGACCCGCTCACCTGCGCGATGAGGCACGCGGCCGCCAGTGTCAAAATCTGTCTCTTACCCATGATCTCTATCTCCAGGGATGGACCGCGATGCTTCGCAGCCGCGGTTTGCGATCAACCCGGGTGGATCGCATGGTTCGTCACGCAGGTCTTGCACCAATTCTTGCACCGATAAAGCCCGGCTGCCGATATCGCTCGGCGATGTGGCCCGCGACCGTGATCGGCGGATAATGCGGCGCCTCGTCGGAGCGCCGGCACGTCGGGATGCATTCGACGAGATGTTCGGGATTGCCGCTGTAGAAGAACGGCACCGAATAGCGGTCGCGTCGCGATCGGTTCACCACGCGATGGAGCGTCGAGCGGTAGCGGTCGTTGGTCCATCGCGCGATCATGTCGCCGAGATTGACCACGTAGGTGCCGGGAATGGGCGGCGCCTCGATCCAGCCCTTGTCCGGCATGTGGACTTGCAATCCGCCGACCTCGTCCTGGTAGAGCAGCGTCAGCGCGCCGAAATCGGTGTGCGCGCCGCAGCCGAGCTCTCCCGGAGCCGGGTTCGGCTCCTGCGGCGGATAATGCAGTAGCCGAACGACCGCGAGCGCGTCCTGGCAGAAGTCGGTGAAGTAATCTTCGTCGAGATCGAGCGAGAGCGCGACGCCACCCATGAGTCGGGCCGCGAGCTCGCCCATCACCGCATGATAGGTCTCCAGCGCCGAGCGGAAGGTCGGCAGGCCAGGCGGCCATTGGTTGGGGCCATAGAGGCCGCCGGCTGCGCGCGGGTCGTCGGACGAAACCTCCAGGCCGACGAAGAAGCTTTCCTTCAGGTCCGGCGGAGTGCCGGGCTCCAGGATCTGTCCGCGCAGCGGATCGTAGCCGTTGCGGCACTTCGATTTTGCCATCGACACGGCGTTCTTCTCGCCGGCCGGTAAGGCGAAGAAGCGTCGGGCTTCCGATACGACCTGATCGATCAGCGTCTGCGGAATTCCGTGATTGCTGATGTAGAAGAAACCCGACTCGCGGCAAGCCGCGTCCAGTGCATCGGCGACGGCGCGGCGCTCGCCTGCGCCGCCGTCGAGTCCGGACACGTCGATGATCGGAAGCCGATAGGGCGATGAATTCATCATGACGGGCATGCGCAATCGAATTGATGTCAGTCGAAAGTAGATGCACTGGACTGCGTTGCCGAAAAGAACTATTTTGCGGTCGTATTGCTGCTCAGAAGCGAGCGCTGCGCATTAGATTAGCTGCTTGCCCAATTCGTAGGCGGAGGTTGGCGCTCAAAATCGTCCATGCTCCACTCGCGCCTGCTCCGCTATCTCGATGAAGTCGCCCGCTCCGGGTCCATTCGCAAAGCCGCCGAACGCCTCAACGTCGCCTCATCAGCGGTGAATCGGCAGATTCTCGCGCTCGAAGAGGAGTTGGGAACGACGATTTTCCAGCGTCTTCCACGGCGGCTGCGGTTGACGGCGGCCGGCGAAATTCTCATCGAGCATGTGCGCCAGACACTGAAGGAGCACGAGCGCGTCCAGGCCCGCATTCACGATCTCAAGGGGCTCAGCGCCGGCCAAGTCACGGTCGCAACCATGAACGGTCCGGCGAGCGGCATCTTGCCGCAAGTGGCCGCCGACTTCCGTCAGCGCTATCCGCGCATCAAGGTGACGATCCGCAGCCTGTTCATCGACGACATCGTCAATGCGGTGATCAGCGGCGAGGCCGACCTCGGGTTCGCCTACAACATGCCGACCGACCCGCACCTGCACACGATCGAGGCGTTCGAGACTCCGCTCGGCGCCGTGGTCGCGTCAAACCATCCGCTCGCCGCGCGTTCGCCGATTCGCCTGTCGGAATGCGCGGACTTTCCGGTGATTCTTGCCGATCCGAGCATGACGATTCACCGGATCATGACGGCCGCGTTCGAGCGCGCGAACCTCGTCGTCGAGCCCAGGTTCTGCTCGAATTCGCTGGAGTTCCTGAAAGCGCTGGTGCGGTCGGAAGGCGGTGTGACGTTCCTGAGCGCGGTCGATGTCGCGCAGGAGCAGCGGGCCGGAACGCTGGTCTATCTTCCCATCCAGGACCGCAGCTTTCCGCGGCAGACGCTGTCGCTGGTTCACCGAGCGAGGCGGGCGATCGACGCCGGAGCGAGCATGTTCGCCGAAGTCCTGCGCCGGACCGTGCGCGATCTGCTCCATACCGATTGACCGTGGCGCAACGGAGAAAAAGAAATTCGATTGAAGCGGGATACGCGTTACCGCTCGGATTTCGGCAGCGACCAGGGCACCAGTACGCGCTGAAGGAGCACAATCAGCCGGAAGAACGTCAGGCTGATGACCACCAGGATGGCGAGCGCGGCGAAGCCCTGGCTGATCTTGAAGAACGAGGTCGAGAACTGGATAAAATAGCCGAGCCCGCGCTCGGCTGCGACGAACTCGGCGACCACGGCACCGATCACCGCGAGCGTGGTCGATATCTTGAGCGCGCTGAAGATGTAGGGCAGGGCGAACGGCAGGCGAATGTGAATCATCTCGCGATGCCGGCCCGCCCGCAGCGAGCGCGACAGTTCTATCAGCTCTTCCGGCGTGGCCAGCAGCCCGGTCGTCGTGCTGACAATGATCGGAAAGAACGTGATCAGAAACGTGATGAACACTCGCGGCAGGTCGGTGGTTCCGAGCGTCACGACGATGATCGGCGCAATCGCCACGATCGGCGTCGAATGGATGACGATGATGATGGGATAGAGCGTCCGCGACAGGAGCTTCGAGGACACCAGCATCATCGCCAGCGGGATCGAAACGACGATCGCCGCCACATAGCCCATCAGCGCGACGCGGAGCGTCGACCAGATATGTCCGAGCCAGACCGGTCCGGGCAGGTCGAAGGCCGAACGGACGACCACGCTCGGCGCCGGCAGCAGGAATCCCGGTATCTCGAAGACCCGGCACGACACTTCCCACGCTACGAGAATGCCGATGAAGGCGAGCGCCGGTGCAAAGCGGTCGGCCTTCGCCAGCAGCCATCGGCCCGGCGTCGGCCGGACCACCGGTTTCTCTTGCTCCGCCGCCGCCTCAGGCGGCGACACGAGAGAAGAGCCGACCGCGGATGTGGTTCGCGAGAGCATTGAACGCCGGGTCCTGCAGGGTGGCGAGCGTGCGCGGCCGCGCGAGCGGCACGTCGAGAATTTCGCGCACGCGTCCGGGCCGTTGCGTCATGACGATGATGCGGTCCGCGAGCAGAACCGCCTCGGGAATCGAGTGGGTGATGAACAGCACGGTCTTCGGCTGCTCGGACCAGATGCGCAGCAGCTCGAAGCTCATCTCGTCGCGCGTCAGCGCGTCGAGCGCGGAGAACGGCTCGTCCATCAGCAGGATTTCCGGGTCGTGCAGCAAGGCGCGCGCGATGGCGACGCGCTGCTGCATGCCGCCCGACAATTCGTCGATCTGCTTGTCGACGAAGTCCTCGAGCTCGACCAGGGCGAGCAGATAGCGCGCACGCTCCTTGTCTTCAGGCGTGACGCGGCCGTATTTATGCTTGAGCGGAAAAGTGACGTTGCCGAGGACGTTGAACCACGGCAGCAGCGTCGGCCGCTGGAACACGATGCCGATCTCGTCGCGCGGTTCCGTCACCGGCATGCCGTAGATTTCGATGCGGCCGCGCGTGGGCATCACGAGGCCGGCGGTCAGCCGGAGCAGGGTCGACTTGCCGCACCCGGACGGCCCCAGTACGGCGACGAATTCGTGCCTTCCGATCTCGGCGCTGAACGACTCGAGTGCAACGATCGCCGAGCCGTCGTCCCGTCCGAACGACTGACTGACATTGGCGAAGTGGATGACGGGCGAAGCGGTCATGGCGGCCGGATCATGCTGCGGTCCGGCGGCTCGCCGCGCATTGCCTGGATGGCACGGAGACTGACATCGCAAACGACCGCCCGGATGGTCTGAGAGCGCGATGCAACCCTTGTGCCATGCGCGGTCAGGCCGGCGCGTAGGTACGCTTGTAGCAGGCTCTCAGGTGTTCCTCGACAGAGATCGGCGGATACTTCGCCGTTTCGCCCGGCGGCAGACAGGTCGGAATACATTCGACCCGGTGGTCGTAGTCCCCGGTGAAGAAGAACGGAATCGAATAGCGCTCACGCCCCGAAGTGTTGACGACGCGATGCAGCGTCGACCGGTACCGGTCGTTGGTCCAGCGCGCGATCATGTCGCCGAGATTGACCACGAACGTCCCCGGTATCGGCGTGGCGTGGACCCAGTCTCCGCTTTCCTGGTCCCACACCTGCAAGCCGCCGTTGGTGTCCTGCAGCAGCAGCGTCAGCCCGCCGAAATCCGTATGTGCGCCGGCGCCCTTCTGGTTGGCCGCGGCGTTGGCGGGCTGCGGCGGATAGTGCAGCAGCCGCACGGTCACGAAGGGGTTGGCGCAGAACGCGTCGAAATAGTTCTCGGGAAGATCGAGCGAGAGCGCCATGCAGCGGAACAGGCGCTGTCCAAGCGCGGTCATCTGCTCGCGATAGTCTTCCATGATGGCACGAAACGTCGGCATGCCTTCCGGCCACTGGTTGGGACCGTGGTTGAACTTGGCCGCGCGCGGATCGTCGGGCGCAGTCTCGCGGCCGATGTAAAATCCCTCTTTCAGATCGGGCGGAGCGCCGCTCTCGAGCGTCTGCCCGCCGAGCGGCTCGTAGCCGCGGTTGGCGCGCGAATGCGCCTTGTCGAGCGCGCTCTTGGCGGCCTGCGGCAACGCGAAGAGCGCGCGTGTCTGCGCGAAAACCGCATCGATCAGCGCGCTCGGAATGCGATGGTTGCAGACATAGAAGAACCCGCTGCGCAGGCACGCCTCGCGCATCTCGGCGGCCACGGCCTCGCGCTCGGCGCGGTTCGTGCTCACGAGCCGGCCGATGTCGATGATGGGCAGCGCACTTGCCGACACCCGAGCTGCTTCGAGTCCCGCCATCGCCGCGTCCTTTCGATTTCGTCCAATTCTGCGCGTGACCGATGGTGGGCCAAGAACGGTGCACTGCAATAGAAGCTAGATTCGATCAGACCGATGCCTTCCGGGCAGCGCTCGGCAGTCTCTCCGCTCATGCTCGCGAAAGCGGGCATCCGGTTCTTCGGATTTTGCGCGCGTTCTCAAGGTCTGGATCCCCGCTTGCGCAAGCGGGAGCGAACGGAGAGTGATTTATTTTCGCTCGAAGGCTGCGCGCGGCTTCAGCGCGGTCGAGCGGAAACTCCGACACCTCGCGCAGCAGGCGAATGAGGGCGGTCGCGGCGCGCTCGACCAGCACGCGTCCGGTTTCGGCGTCGGCCGCGGCTGCATCGCCGGCGGCGCCCTCGGGATGCAGGTCCTGCATCTGCCAGCCGAACCCGACCGCGCCCTCGGGCGTCAGCATGTTGCCGGCCTCTTCGATACG
>CAVXOE010000014.1:0-354800 GCA_963763365.1 uncultured Alphaproteobacteria bacterium
CATGTGATCGGGATCCGGGAGGCTCACGGGTCTCGCTCCTAGAACTGGAAATAGATGAACGGCGGCATCCCGCCGGGCGCCGCGACCGCGATCAGGAAGATCACCGACGAACGGCACCGCCACCTTGACGGCGAGCGACGCGCGGTCGTAGCGGCTTCGAGGCGGTCGAACCAGCGGCTCGGGATGATCTGGGTCAGCGCGCCGAGCACCAGCATGGCGGCGACCAGCGGCGTCATGGTGGTGCTCCACCGTTCGCCCGGAAGCAGCGTGCTGAGATAGTCCTGCGTGGCTTCGAGCGACGGCGAGCGGAAGAACACCCAGGTGACGCACACGAAATGGAAGGTGACGAACCACGAGAAGGCGCCGGCGCCCCACGAGCGCTTGCGCCGTCGCCGCGCCGGTGACGCCGAGCAGCGCGCTCGACCACCAGCGCGGCGCCGTGCAGCACGCCCCAGATCACGAAATTCCAGCTCGCGCCGTGCCACAGGCCGCCGAGCACCATGGTGATCATGATGTTGCGCGTAGGTGCGCCAGGCGCCGCCGCGATTGCCGCCGAGCGGAATGTAGAGATAGTCGCGCAGCCAGCTCGACAGCGTGATGTGCCAGCGGCGCCAGAAATCCTGCACCGATGAGCGCCCGGTAGGGCTGGTTGAAGTTCTGCGGAAACTGGTAGCCGAGCAGATTGGCGACCCCGATCGCGATGTCGGTATAGGCGGAGAAGTCGCAGTAGATCTGCAGCGCATAGGCGTACATGCCGAGCAGGAGATCGAGGCGCGAGATAGTCGGCCGGGCTGCGGAACACGCCGTCGACGAAATCGGTCGACAGATAGTTCGCGACGATGACCTTCTTGAACAGGCCGCCGACGATCAGGAACACGCTCAGCCCGAGCCGGATGTCGCTGGGGTCGGAGCGCTGCGACGTCTGCTCCAGGAAGCCTTCGGCGCGCACGATCGGGCCGGCGATCAGATGGGGAAAGAAGCTGATGTAGAGCAGGATATCGACCAGCGAGCGGGTCGGCGCGAGCTCTGCGCCGGTAGACGTCGATGATGTAGGACAGCGCGTGGAAGGTGAGGAACGAGATCGCGATCGGCAGCGCCGACCTCGATGAAGCGCAGGTCGACGGCAAGCCCAGGCTCATCACGAGGTTCATCGCCGAGGCGACGAAGAAATTGTAATACTTGAAATAGCCGAGCACGCCGAGATTGAGCGACGACGCCGAGCCAGAGCACCGCCGGCGCGCGGCAGCCGTCGGCCAGCGAGCCGAGCCAGAGCGCGAGCGCGAAATTGCACGACCGAGCTCCCGAGCAGGATCAGCGTGAAGTCGGCGCGCCAGAACGCGTAGAAGAAATAGCTCGCCGCGACCAGGAACCACTTCTTGGCGGTGTTGTGATCGTTCAGCAGCCAGGTGAGCGGAAAGACCAGACGCAAAGAAGATCGCAAACTCAATTGTTGGAAACAGCATTGGCGCCCACCCGCACCTTCTCGATCACGGGGATCAGCGTGTTGAGGAACTGCTCGGCGCTCTTCTTGTAGCCCTCGATGGTGAAGTGGACGTGATCCTTGGCCATCAGCGGCGGCGATGGCGGTGAACCAGTGATGCGCGCCGCATTCGCTGCGGCATGATCGAGGCCCAGTTCCAATAGACGAGCCCATGGCGCTTCGCAATGTCGCGCTGCACGTCGCGGATCTGGTGCGAGCTGCGCCGGCGTGCGCCAGTCGCATTCCGGCGGCGGCCGGCGCGCCGTTCGCCGCGATTCGCGGCGGTCGCTCCGCCGGCGCCGGCGGCAGTCCGCCTCGCGCCGCCTTGTCCTTGCGGCAGTGCGCGCCGGCAGCTCGGCGAAGTCGGGCGGCCCGATCACCACGATGGTCACGCCGGGCAGCGCGGCCTTGATCTTGCCGATCACGCGCTCGTAGCTCGCGGGCGTAGTGCGGCGAGATCGAGGCTCTCGTTCGACGCCTCGTTGGTGCCGAACGACAGCACCACGATCTGCGGATTGATGCGCAGCAGATCGTTGGCGAACAGCTTCTCGTCGAACTTGTTGAGGAGGCTCGACCTGCGCGCCGGGATAGCCGACGCTGTTGTAGGTCACGCCGGCGCTGCTTGTTGTAGATCGCGACGCTGGCGAGCTGACCGGCGCCGGGCCGGTGGTGGTGATCGAGATCTCGCGCACCTTCTCGGTCGGGCCGCGCGTCCGGCAGCAGGCGGATGACCACCGGCTCGGCCTTCGGCGGCGCGAGGTCGTAGCTGGCCTCGACCACGCCGTCGAGCTTGATGTCGATCGCGCCGCCGCCGGGCTGGCGCGATCGCCTCGATCTCGATCGTCGTCGAAGGTGAGCGGCTCGCTCGGACGCGAAGCGTCATGGTCTCGCCCGGCGCGGTCGCGATCGCGTTGTAGCCGGAGAGCCAGAACTCGGCGGCGCGTGCGTCGGGCGTCTGCAGCGACTTGTAGGTCCAGCCCGGCGACGCGGTGATCTTGAGCGATCGAGGTGCGCACGCCGATATGCGGATGGCCGGCCGTGCATATAGCCGGGGCCGCCGCGGCCGTAGCGCGCCTGCAGGCGCCGGCGCAACTCGCCGGTGAGGAAATCGGCCGAGGTGTGGCTGTCGCCGATCTGCAGGATGACGAGGCCGCGCTTGCCTTGGTGCGCCGGCCGCCTTGCGGCGGGCGGTGGGCGTACGATCGCCGGATCGACCAATTCGGCGTCCAGGGGCGGCTCGTCCTCGGTCGTCGCGGGCGCGGTCTCCGCGGCGGGAGGCGCAGCCTCGACCAGCCGTGGCTGCCGCCACTGGCGCGATCCGGGGATTGCGGCCTGTTGGCACGGCGCGCCGCGGGGGTCGCTTCGCCGTCGCTCACGGCGGGGGTGATGCCGCCGCAGTGCTGTCGTCGCACCGAGGTCGACGCCGCGTCCGTCAGCGCGATGCGGACAGGCGCGCGCGGCTCCCCCCAAGCGCAGGTCGGCCGCATGGTCGAGGCGAGCCGGCTCCAGATCCCAGGACGGGCCGGCCAAGCCGGCGGCGCCAGCCGCGAGCGACATGCCGAGCTTCCCTGCCCAACGAACGGCCATCCATTGCGTCTGCCCTTCGTTCTGATCGCAGAGCACGCGTGCCGTTCGCCCCGGCCAGAGTTGCGAGGATTTGGGGCAGCAAATAGGCCGCCACCAGCGATCGCCGGCGGGGGTGAAATGCTCGCCGTCGGAGGCCCTGATCTGGATCATGCGGCCATTCAGGTCGGGCCCATAGGATGCGAACTTGTCGTCATCGGCATCGCCGAGCTGCCAGGGCTCGACGTATTGGACGGCGCTGATCGCCGAATTCTGCGATCGCCTCGGCAAACAGCCGGTTCTTCTCGCGCGCGTCCTTGTCGGCGGCGACATCGCGCATGGCCGGAAGCCCGACCCAGAGCAGACCGGCGCCTGCTGGCGGCGGCGTTCTTGAGCACGGCGGTGATGCGCTCCTTGTATTTCGCCGGATAGCCTGGCGAGTTCTCCATGGTGATCTGGCCTGTCTCCACCACCGACTGGCGGTCGTTGAGGCCGAGCGACATCACGAACAGCTGCGGCTTGAAGCTTTCGCCGATCCGCCGCACCTCGTCCACCCAGTCGAAACGGTCCGGCCGGGTGAGGCCGGTGCTGTTCTTGGCGAAGCGGCCGAGCTCCAGCTGGTCTTGAGGCAGGCATCGTGCGGCGCGAGCGCGGCCATGCCGCCCCAGATCCCGTCGCGAGTCGAGTCGCCGACAAAGGCGATCTTGACCTTGCTCGGGATTGGCCGGAGTGCGCCGCGGGCGCGAGAGCCAGCACCAGCGCAACAAGCAACACTGCGTGGGCGCGAGGCCGAGGACGGCCGCGCGCCCGATGGCGGCCGCGGACCTTCGCGGATTCTGACGACGCTGACATCACGCCGACCGCATACTCGTCTCGACGCGCCACGCGGAAACGCCGGAACATCGCCGCGAGGTGAAGCTCTGACACGCGCTGGAGCCTGTCGAACCGCGGCTACGGGAACGGCTCCTGGCTCTGGAAGCGGAACGTGGCGGCTTCCGTCGACGCTGCGCGATGCCGAGTCCGTCGTCTGCGGCGCGGAGCGCCGTCGGCACCTTCGTGGCCGCGGGACGTGGCGCTGGTCCGGCGCCGACGTCGGGACGTGCCGCGGGGCTCGGCGGAGGCGACCATAGCCGGCGGCGCTGCGCGCCTTCTCCCACATGTGGACGTAGCCCTTCGTCTTCAGATGCACGCCGTCCGGCTCGTGGAAGGCGCCCGAGCACATCGCTCGTCGCGCATGCTGACATAGCGCACCGCGGTGTTCTCGAAGCGCGTGCGCAGCATGACGTCGAGGTCGCGCGCGCGCGTGTCCCAGGACTTGCGCACGCAGGGCGGCCCGAGCCAGATCAGCGTGATGTTCTTTTGCTCCGGCGGCCTGGACGATGTCGTCGATGCTCTTGTCGAGCCGCGCGATGCTGCCGTTGGCGTCGTTGGTGCCGAGCACCAGGAAGACGGTCGACCTGGGCGGCGTCTGCGCGATCTGCTCGAGCGTCTTCGGGCCGCGGATGTGCACGCTGATCTTGGCGAGGCCCTTGAGGTGGCCGACCTGCGCCACGCCCACCCCGAGGCTGTCGCCCAGCACATAGGCGGCCGATGCGCCGACCCGGCCAAGGCAGCAAACTCCCCAGCGCCGGCAGCGCCCAGGCGATCGCCCCTAGTCCGATGGCCCGAAATTTCCCCATGGCCGATATTTCTAAAAAGGACAGGGTTAAAAAACAAGGAACCAATCGTGGCATTACGATGGAGACAACAGGCTTTTTCGCGCCCGCAAGCCATGGCGGAGAGCCCCAGCGCCGGCCGGCGTGGTGTCATCATGCCGGGCGGCCGCCATTTGCCGGAGGACACGTCCCGCTTCACGGCGGCATCCCGAGGGGTAGACCGCGCAGGTGAATCCGCCTATATCCACGCCATTCCAGCGCGATTTCGCTCGACCGAACGTGCGGACCTGCCGGGAACGGCGCCGCCAGGCGGGTCGCGATGCGTTGGGGGATAGTTCAATGGTAGAACATCGGACTTCTGACTCCGAGAATCTAGGTTCGAATCCTAGTCCCCCAGCCAGCGATTAACATATTGATATTGCTGTGATATTGATATTTTTAGCGACCCCATTTTGGCGCCAAATACGGGCGTTTTTCCGCGCTTCGCGCATCGTCAAAAACGGCTGAGACAAATCTGCGCCTTACTCTTCGCGCTCGCGGACCGGAAAGTCTCTGCGCGGGCATTCGGGGGTTGAATGTTTTCTGCCGTTGATGCGGGTCTTCCATCGATACAAGGCAATTGGCTGCGCGGTTTATCGCGCAATAAAGGACGTCCTGCGAAGATTTGAATCGCAGGCGGCTGAACGGAGGACTTGTCGTCAGTGGAAGCCGAGCAGCTTTCGCTGTTGCGCCCATTCGATCGGCAATTGCGGCGTCAGGCGCATCAATGTCTTGGCGGTGAGTTGCGGCGGATTGCGTCCGTTGATGATGGCCGTGACAATGTCGGGCGCGAGCGACGGGAGCCGCAGCAGGCAATAGACGTAGGCACCTGATACTCCTTCCTCACGCGCGATGTCATGCACGGTCAGATCCGTGTTCTGGATCAGGCGCTCCTGGATGTCGTGAGCGCGGGCGATGATCCTGAGCAGGCTTGGATCGGCTGTCGTCTGATCGTCCGCGTTCTCGACGATCATCCTCATTTCTCGGCCGACGCGCTTGAGGCGCGCCGTCACGGTCAACGTCAGGACATCGTCGGATTCGTTGCGCGGCAGTTGGCCGTGCATGGCTGGATGTATTGGACTGCCCGGCCAGAAGCTCGACAAGGCGGCTTCGACGGATCGTGATTTCGAGACCATCGGGTCTGACGTCGACACGGCTGAGAAGCATCATCAGCGTCGCTTTGACCTTGGCTTGTGCCGGCGTTCCAAGTTCTTCGGCCATTTCACGACCGCGGTCGATCAGTCCGGCGCTGTGCGGAGCCATCGGGATATTCATCCTGGATGGCATCGAGGACGGCTCCCTGGTCGGTCAAGAAACGCACGGAGCTTTTGGATGACCAGGCTTTCGAGATCGGCCGCCGGTATCCGTCGACCATTTGAATGGTCTTTCGCTGTCCCGGTGATGAGAGACGTCGATACATAGTACCGATAGCGGGTTCCCTTCTTGATGCTGTAGGTCGGGGTCAGGCGCCCTCCGGTCTCGTCGAAGATCATGCCGCCGAGCAGGCTTGGCTGCTTTGCGTGGGCGCCCGTCGCCCGCTCGACGCGGTTCACGGCGAGCGCCGCCTGGACCTGGTCCCACAGCGGCTTTTCGACGATCGCCGGGTGCTCGCCGGGATAGGCATTGCCTTTGTGGGTGATCTCGCCGCGATAGATGCGGTTCTGCAGCATCAGATAGAGCGCGCCACGGGAGAACTTCTGGCCGCCATAGACGGAGCCGTCCGGCCGTGTCCGCCGCTTGCTCCTGATCCCAGCGCTGTCCAGTTCGGCCTGCAGGGCGCGCACCGACTTAAGTTCGACATAGCGACTGAAGATATGGCGGACGGTGAGGGCCTCCGGCTGGTTGACGACCAGCTTGCGGTCTTGCACGTCGTATCCGAGCGAGGGAAAGCCGCCCATCCACATGCCCTTCTTCTTGGAAGCGGCAATCTTGTCGCGCACCCGCTCGCCGATCACCTCGCGCTCGAATTGGGCGAAGGACAACAGCACATTCAGCGTCAGCCGCCCCATGCTCGTGGTGGTGTTGAACTGCTGGGTGATCGAGACGAATGATACTCCGCGGCGGTCAAATACCTCGACGAGCTTGGCGAAGTCGGAGAGGGCGCGCGTCAGCCGGTCGACCTTGTACACCACGATGACGTCGATCTTGCCGGCCTCGATATCGGCGATCAGCCGCTTGAGGGCCGGCCGCTCCATGCTGCCGCCGGAATACCCGCCGTCGTCATAGAGCGCCGGTAATACGGTCCAGCCTTCGTGTTTCTGGGACAGAATGAAGGCCGCGCAGGCCTCGCGCTGGGCGTCGAGCGAGTTGAATGCCTGCTCCAGCCCTTCCTCCGACGATTTGCGCGTATAGATCGCGCAGCGCTTCTTTCTGGCAGAGTGGATCGATGGCTTTCCCAGCTCAGCCATGGTCGGCCCCTGTGCTCGGGCGCGTTGTGGCGGCAGGTGAGGGGAGACCAAAGAAACGGGGACCCGACCAACTGGCGCCGGTGATCGTTTTGGCGATCTTGGTCAGCGACGGATAGTTCGTGCCGGCATATTCGAAGCCATCTTCCGTCACCGTGACCGTATGGGTGCGGCCATGCCATTCGCGCACCAGCCGCGCGCCGGGCTTCAGGCTGAGAACAGGCGCTGGACCGATCCGGCCCGTCGTCCGAAACATCTTGGCCAGCGTCTTTAACTTACGACGCGTCGTCTCTCCGAGCCCGCCGTGTTCGAGTTCCTGGAGCCGATAGCCGATCGCCCGGACCAGCAGATCGCGACTGATCCGGGGCGGCTTGCTGTGGTGAAGTCGATGCCATTCGCGGCGCAATGGCTCGAGGCCGAGCGACCGCATGCGGTCGATCTCGGCCTCGAGAGCCTCGCGATCGGATGACGTGGGTGTCATTCCGGTCACGCTGCCTTGCGGGCCGACTTGCCTTTGGTCTTCGCCGAGGCAGCCTTGGATTACGATGCGATAGAGTCCGCTCCTCGCCGGTCTTCTCGGAGACAAGGTTCAGGCCGAGCTTGTTGCGCACGACGCCGGCGAAGAAGCCACGCACCGAGTGGGGCTGCCAGCCGGTAGCCTTCATGATGGCGGCGATGGTTGCGCCCTGCCGGCGCTGCAGCATCTCGATCACCATGAGCCTGCTTCGAAGGCGCCGGGCCCGACTTGCTGGATCGTTGTGCGGCTTCGTCCTTGGTCTTCTTCCGACTTGCGGCAGCCACTCGGCGCGTCTGCTTGGCGGGTGTGAGGTCGGCGCCTTCCTCGACGTTGCTGGAAACCGCGGACGATATGCGAGTTGAGTGTCGGTGAGTTTGTTCGATGACATGTTCGGAATCCTTCGGTTGGTTGCCGACGGCGTCCGCGCCGTCACCACCGAAGCCCCGCACTGGCGACACAGCCGGCGGGGCAGGATCCCGTGAGGCCCGATGGCCTCAACGGTGCCCGAACAGTGACGCTCTGTTCGGCGACCAGAAAGCCAGTCATTTCTGGATAATGTTATTGCTGGTTGCCGGCCAAACTGATCATGGAATGATCTTCGCCCGCTCGGATGTATTTCGGCCCGACGAATGGAGGTGATAGGTGACACACATCAGCAAATCGCAGCACCCCGTGGCTCTGCAACACCGAGAGCGAGAATGTTTTGACCCAGCGATTCCATCATCGTGATTGTGAGCATGAGCATGAAATGGGCTACCATCATTGCAAGAGTCTGCGGCGTCGCCGCTGGCTCGACTGTGTGACCTTTGCTGAGCCTTGTTTGATTCCGATGAATTTCACAACGATGGCGTTGATGAGCGAAAAATCGGTCTGGTCGGATCGCAAGGATGCATCAGCCACGATGGTGCTGGCACCCGATCCTTACTCCGCATGGTTTGTTGACGCTCGGGCAAGCGGTGGACGCGGAGGAGGCGCTGGCGTTGGATCCCGGCAAACGTTCGCGGCTGGAGCGGGCATTTGTCCAGGGCTCCGGCCACGGATTGTTGGTCCTGGGTGCCGAGGAGGTCGGGACGCCTCTCCCCCCGGTGCTGTCTTACTGGCGGAATTTTGCGGCACGCTATGTGACCGCATTGTGCGCCCGTCCCGGTATCGTTGAGCGGACCAAGCTGCCCGTGCCGATCCCCGCGCACGGGGAGTTGGACATGCTGGCCGCGGCCGTTCCGCCAATGACCGGCGCGGAATACCTGACGACGGCCGTGTTGGCCAATCTATGGAGCAGCATGGATTCGGCCTTCGATGCCGAGTTGGCCCAATCCAATCTGACAGTGCAGGAGTTCCTCAAGAGCCGTCATCCGGCCTGGAACTTGTTGGGGCGTGTTCATTTCAACCTCGCAGAGAACCGTAAGGACGAGGACGCGCCGTTCGCGTTTCTTGCAACCTACACGACACGACTATCGGCTGAGGCCAAGGCCCAGCATCTGCCGCTTGGCAAGGCCTTGCAGGAATATGCCGGTGCAAGGAACCGCGAACGCCTGCTGTCGCTGCTGATGCCGGTCCAGCGCGCCGCCGAGAATTGCCCTTGGTTGAAGGCCATGGTCGATGCGGGCGAGATTTTTCACCCGCTGCGCTGGAGCCCACAACAGGCCGTGCAATTCCTCCGCGACGTGCCCGCTCTCGAAAGCGCCGGGGTGGTCGTGCGGATGCCGGCGAGCTGGCGCATGAACCGCCCGGCACGTGCGCAGGTTAAGGCAACGGTCGGCGGCAACGCGCCTTCCCAGCTGGGGATGGAGGCGCTGCTCGACTTCCGGATGGCGGTCACGCTCGACGGCGAAGACCTCTCGGCTGCAGAAATCAAGCAGCTCCTGGCGCATTCTGACGGGCTGGCATTGATCCGTGGCAAGTGGGTTGAGGTGGATCAGGAGCGATTGAGCCGGACACTCGAGCAATTCGAGGCCGTCGAGCGCCGAGCAGCCATCGATGGTCTGTCGTTCGGTGAGGCGATGCGCATGCTGGCCGGGGCCGGCATTGGCGGCGATGGGGCTGACGGGCAAGCTGACGTGGCCTGGAGCCAGACCGTGGCCGGTCCCTGGCTGGCGGAGACGTTGGCAGCGCTACGCCATCCTGATGGACTCGCGCGTGTCGAGCCGGGTGGTTCCTTTCAGGGCACGCTGCGGCCTTATCAGCGGGCGGGCGTGCAATGGCTTTATCTGCTCGCACAGCTCAGGCTTGGGGCGTGTCTTGCCGACGACATGGGGCTGGGTAAGACCATCCAGGTCTTGTCGCTGCTGCTGGTGCTGAAGAACGAGGCCGCGGGCAAGCGCAAGCCCAGCCTGCTCGTGGCGCCAGCCTCGCTGCTCGCCAACTGGGATGAGGAGATTGCACGGTTTGCACCGAGCCTCAAGGTGATCGTCGCCCATCCATCAGCGGCGCCCACCGAGATACTGACCACGGGCGGTGCGGACAATCTGGCTGACGTGGACCTCGTCATCACGAGCTACGGCTATCTCGCCCGCTCGGCGTGGCTAGGGTCTACGGCATGGCGATTGGCGGTGCTTGATGAGGCGCAGGCCATCAAGAATCCCGCCGCCAAGCAGACCAAGACGGTCAAGCAACTCCGCTCCGAAACCCGAATTGCTTTGACCGGCACGCCCATCGAGAATCGGTTAAGCGATCTGTGGTCAATCTTCGACTTCATCAATCCAGGACTATTGGGATCGTCAAAGGCGTTTTCGTCGTTCGTCAAACGCCTCGCCGACCGGCCGCAAAACCCTTACGGCCCGCTCCGCGACCTGGTGCGCCCCTATATCCTGCGACGCCTGAAGACCGACAAGAGCATCATTGCGGATTTGCCCGACAAGACCGAGGTGAAGACGTTCTGCCCCTTGAGCCGCAAGCAGGCGGCGCTTTACCAGCAGGCGGTGGCATGAGCTAGCCGGCCATCTTGAAGACGCCGATGGAATGAAGCGCAGGGGCATCGTGCTGGCCTTCCTCATGCGGTTGAAGCAGATTTGCAACCATCCCTCGCAGTGGCTCGGTGATGGCGCATGGGCCGAGGAGGACAGCGGCAAGCTCGCGCGGCTGCGCGACATCGCGGAGGTCGTTGCCGCCCGGCAGGAGAAGGCGCTCATCTTCACCCAGTTCAAGGAGACGACCGCGCCGCTGGCGGCGTTCCTGGGATCCGTGTTCGGGCGCCCCGGCCTCGTTCTGCACGGCGAAACAGAGGTCAAGAAGCGCAAGGATCTGGTGCGGCAATTCCAGGAGGACGACAATGTCCCGTTCTTCGTGCTCTCGGTTAAAGCCGGTGGCACCGGGCTCAACCTTACCGCCGCCTCCCATGTCATCCATTTCGACAGGTGGTGGAATCCGGCAGTGGAAAACCAGGCCACTGACCGGGCCTTCCGAATCGGGCAGAATAAGAATGTGCTCGTGCACAAGTTCATTTGCCGCGGCACCGTGGAGGACAAGATCGACCAGATGATCGAGTCGAAGCAGCAATTGGCTGGGGATTTCCTCAGCGGCGGGGCTGACATGGTGTTGACCGAGATGAAGGATGAGGAGTTGCTGAAGCTCGTGGCTCTCGATCTCGGTGCTGCGATGAAGGAGGGTGAGGGATGAGCTTCTACGCTTGGGGCGACTATGTGTCGGTGGGCGAGAAGCGGCGGCAGGCACAACAAACGCTCGCCAAGCTCAGGAAGCAGGGACAATCTGTTGCACCCGTGACGATCGAGGGCCGGAAGATCGCCAAGAGTTTTTGGGGCCAGTCGTGGTGCACCAACCTCGAACGGTACAGCGACTACGAATACCGCTTGCCGCGTGGCCGGAGCTACGTCCGCAATGGTTTCGTCGTCGACCTGCAAATCGCGAAGGGCGAGATCACGGCGAGGGTGAGCGGTTCCGATCTCTACAACGTCAAGATCGCCATCGCACCGGTCAAAGCAGCATGTTGGAAATCCGTCTGTCGGGATTGTGCAGGCACTATCGATTCGCTCGTCGAGCTGCTGCAAGGGCGATTAGATAAGGGCGTTATGGATCGGGTCTGCCGGGAGCGCGATGGGTTGTTTCCGTCGCCGGATGAAATCAAGCTGTCCTGCAGCTGCCCGGACTGGGCCGACATGTGCAAGCACGTTGCAGCGGTTCTCTATGGTGTCGGCGCCAGGCTCGATGAAAGACCTGAGCTTCTCTTCGTGCTGCGCGGAGTGGATGAAAGCAAATTGATCGCTAGCGCCGGCAAGGATCTTCCGCTTGCGAAAGCAAGACCAACTGCGGCGAAAGTGCTCGACGACAGTGATGTCGCCGCCCTGTTTGGGCTGGAGATGGCCGAGAACGTCAGTTCCGATACCCCCAACACCGTCCCCAAGCGACCCCAGCGGTCCAAGACCACGAAAGGACGTAAGATGCCTGCCGCAGCAAAGAGCCTGGCGGCAAATAAAGGCAACTCGCCGCGCGCGCCACGGACAAGGTCTGAACCCAAATGGGTTGCCCTGGTTCGTGCACGAAAAAGGCGCGCGCACCGGCAACACCAGCGTTCCGCATGACTGTGGCGCGTCAGCCATGGTCCGGCTATGGGACAGCGATTGAACGATTTCCGAGTTGCCCCTCTCGATATCCATTGTTCGCGGCGCAGAGACCGGTTCGCATTCTGTCACCCACGTACGCAGTCCAGCCGGAAGGTGCATGTCAGTGTTCCGGCAGCTCGCACGCGAAAAGTCTCTGGTGCCCAAATCCGGTCATAGCATGATCGAAGAAATTCTTTGCCTCGATGGGCCAAGCCGCCCGATACCCATTGTCGCATTCGAGGAATTTCCTCGTGGAGTACATCACACGATCCGACACCTGGATTAGCGGGTGCCGAACTGAATTGTACGGGATGGCTGAAGTCGTCCGTGAATAACGGTTAGGCCCTTATTGGGAGTTGTTTTTCGGGCGTCGAGTAATGCGCAATCTGCGCCGGCGGGAGGATGTAGGTTGGCTCCCGGGTTCGGCCAATTGCAAATCCGTTGTGGGGAGCACTGCGGATTCATGGCGAACTACTGAGCGTCGCCAGCGCGCGGGCGCCGTGATCGATCTTGGCGAGCCGGTCGGCGATTGGCACCAGGTTCCCGGCATCGTCGAGGGACAGCCCACCGATCGCCTCGGCGAAATCGGCAATCCAGGAGGCGACCGAGGGCGGGGGGACAATTTGTAGCGAGGGGGATTTTCCGACCTTTCTCCTTGCCATTGTTCTCCTCTACGACCACCACGAGGTAATGCCCGCTGGCGTCCATCCCGATCGACTGCCCGCTCAAGTCGTCATCGCCGAAAGGCACTCGATCGACGAGCGGCAGCGCACTTTCCAGATCCCAGAAGCTGAGCCAGCGGTATTCCACGTTCGGGGGATCGAAGAAGAAGGTTTCGACCGCGGCACTCTTGCCGTCCGATGACAGCACCGTCATCTCGGTCGTGGCGGGGCGACGCCCGCTGCCGAATTTCCATTTCAGAAGCCGGGTCAGCCGCAAACCGCCAATTTGTGCCGTACATCACATTCGTATGCGGCCGCGTCCGCTACTAACGAGGGGAAGGTCGCCGAAGCGGGGAGCCGAGGCGGAACGAAACGACCTTAACCAAACGGGAGATCATCATGTACCGCAAGTTCATCATCGCCTGTGCCGCTGCTGTCGCCGCTCTCGGTCTCGTGCTGGCTCCGGTCAGCGCGTCCGCGAAGGGCCATGGTCACGGCCATGGCCACGGGAAGCATGCGCACGCGCATCACGGCAAGCACGCGCATCACCACAACAAGCATCACCACAAGCACGCGCATCACCACCACAAGCATCACAAGTGGCACCACTTCGCCCACCACCACAAGCACCGCTGGCACTATAAGAACTACGAGACGACGTACTCTTCGGAGCCGAGCTACACCTATGCGAAGCCGAGCTACAGCTACTCCAAACCGACTATACTCCAAGTCGGAGCCGAGCTGCACGTGTCTGACCAAGGAGTACGCTCCGGACGGCGCCGTGGTGTTCAAGGACGTGTGCACCAAAGAGACCGCGGTCGCTGCGCCCGGCGACCGCCAAGGCCGCGTCCAGCAACTAAGACCCACGCCACTCAAGACACGGAGCCCCGGCCGAAAGGCTGGGGTTTCGCATTTGGCGTATCGTTGAGGCATACGAAAGGCGGCGTCCGATTTCGGTTCTTTGATCCAGCCGACAGGTCAGCTCGCGACGTTCCAATGAACAGAAGCCGACACGAAACCCAGCACGTCCGCTGAAGGGCAGCCAACGTGCGGCATGCACGATGGGTGTGTGACGGTCGTCACAGCGCGAGAGCTAGGTGACGCGATAGGCATTTGGGCTCGACCAGTACACCGATAATAATCGGCATCGCCGCGACGTATGGGCAATGATCGTCGGCTTCCGGCTTCGTGCTGCCCCTTATACCGCCGGCTCATGGGTGCGAGCGTAGGCGTTGGCCGAGGCGCCGCGCAAGGGGGCCCTTGATCGTGCTGCTGCGCTGCCTCTCCTCGCCCACGACCAGCCCGCCAGCGAGCAGGGAGGGTCGAGCGCTTGACCTTCTTATCGAATATTGTCAATCGCGGCGTTGACGAGGTCCTGTGCGGTAGAAATCTGCCTCTGCCGGAATGCAATGCGGGTCGGGGTTGTTAGAAAACTCCTGGTCGGTCTGGATCGCCTCACCCACATCGGTTAGCGTCGTAGCCACTGTCTGGAGCGTTTTCGCCACAGCAGGAAAAGTCGGCATCAGGGCGTTTGCACAAGACTGGACGTTCCGAATGACCACTTCTGTTGTCGTCGCGAACTCGACGAGGTTGGCGAGTTCCGGGCTTGGCAAAGTGGCGATTTCAAGCGCGATGTTTCTCAATTTCTGCTTAAGGACAGCGGTCGCAATTTGGTCCATGGGCAGTCTCCTATTCAACGTCTGCGCACTGAAGCGAGAGACTTGTCAATCGACCAAATGGTAGCGCTCGCGCAGTTCAGATGCGATCTGTTTAAGTGCCTGGTGGGTCGCAACGGCGCCAGGTTCCGTGGCCATCACGTTCGCGTCCCAAGTATGGACCTTGCATTTGTAGACCGCCACCAGGGCCATATGCACGTCAATGGCCTTGGCGATCATCGCTCTCAATTCTCGCTTGGTACGATATGACAACCCACACGCGGACCTGACCTATGCATCGGCGCGCGCGATGGACGCGGGAACCCCTCAGTGATCAAAATGCCGCCGTTGGGCGCAAACGGGGACGAAACCATTTCCGCAGAGCGACGAAACAGTTCGGCAACTGGCATTCGGTAATTCCCCAGCTTACACCCCCGAATCTGCTAAGCGGGCGCGCGCATGACGAACAATCCCGGTGCCCCAGTTTCTAACGGAGTAACGATCCTTGAGCTTCCACACTCCAGACTTCCGCCAACGCAATCTCGCAGCGGCCAAGGCAAAGAGCGACCAACTCGCCAAGTTCAAACTAGCCACCAATCTCGACGATCCGGCCATTGCTGAGCGTCGCGCTGCCCGCGAGGCGATCGTCAAGGCGCGCGAAGCCCGTATCGCGGAGCGGGAAGCGGCGCGGATCGCCCGCGAAAAAGAACTTATGAAACAGGCCGCGCTGGAAGCGCAGCGGGCCGAACAGCAGGCTGCGCTTGAAGCCGAGCGCATCGCAATAGCTGAACGGGAGGCGGCGGAAGCCGCTGCAAAGGTGCTCCGAGAGCGCGCTGAATATGAGGCCCTGCTGATCGCCGCCGACAAGTCAATTCGGGAGGCGAAGCACGCGGCGCGCAAGGGCGGGAAAAAAGACCGCCGCGAGGCCTGGATGAAACTGACAAAGCCAGAAATCGCACCACAAAAAAGACCCCGCCGAAGGACGGGGTCATCAAGGAGGGTAACAGCGCCGCCTGATGAGGGGTCACTGCACCCTCTAGACGATCAGGCAATTATGACCGGCGGATGTCTAGGCGGGTGTGAGCGGGGAAATTGAGCGTGCAGGTATTCCATCCGTTGCCGTGTCATGCGCGCACCACCTTTCCATCGAACAACCGGCCGAGCGGCGAACGCGCATACCCGACAATGCGTCCGATCACGACTGACGCTAGACAGTCCGTTTGGTACGGACCCTCTCTGAGACCCGCAAAGACGGGCACGCCGTGCGACTGTTCGTCGGTTTTCCTGACGCCTCGCAGGTCGCATATCCACCATATGAGGGAGGGTTTGGCGCGGTGGTGGCCGATCACGAGGCGATCTGATTTGATCTGCTTGATGTAGCGATTAACATGCTCACTGAACTGAATTAAATACAGTTCACCATGCGCTGGGCTGCGGTCTGTCGTATCGACGACTGCGTATTCGCTTCGGCGGAGGTGTGGTTCTGAACCATCGTTCTCGACCGGGAAAGTCGAGTGATGGGGGAGGCAGGCTCTCGAATTGCGTTAAGGCGCGAAACTCACGTTGAGGTGCTGCTGGGCACTTCCTCGTCTTCGGCATGGCATTGATCTCCTAGCTGTGTGTGTAATGCACCGGCCAGGCGGAATGCCGCTGATTTTTTTGGTATGAATTGATTCGGTCACGTCGCGCTCTGAACCAGTGCGGTGTGGCAAGTGGCCCGGGTCGGTTACAGCCGATCCGGGCTGCGCATAACGTGCACCAGACCTTAGATTCCCGTCAACGGCCGTGCCGGGGAAATTCGCCTGACGAACCCATGACCACCACAACTGAGATCAAGGACAGAATCGAATTATTGCAGATTGAGATTGCAGCCCTGGAAGCCATTGTCGCTGGCTACCAGGAGGAGTTTCGAACGGCTTTAGGAAGCGACCAAGCCGAGCGCGTCATGGCCCAGCTACTTAGAGCGACCGCCGATATGATGAGGGCGCAACAACATGCGGCGCGACTCCAATGTGAGCTTGTAACCTTGCGCTCCGAACGAGCGCAGCGCCCCTGGTGGTGGAGGGTGGCCGGCGGCTGAAATCGGGGTCGCCGTATCGCTCAGCCCGACCTACAGCCGGCGAGCGGCGTGTGTCCCCCAAATGTCACAGCCCGTCGATAATCGACCTGTCGCCCAGCATGGCGTGATTTCGGTCACCGCACTCCGTTCATCGATCTTGTACCAACAGTGCAGCAAGGGAGATAGGAGGCCCGCGATGTTGCTGTTCTTGGTAATGGTGATCGTGGGAGTGCCACTCATTGTGGCTGTGAACTGGAACTGAGCGCCTCCCGCGCGCTGCGACCGAATCAGCTATTCGGTTTGCGGATGATCACAAATCCAGGCGCTCAGTTCGAAATCTCGCTCGCGCCATAACCACCGATGCGAGGTGGCGGTGAGAGACCTGCGGACGAACGAGCGCACAGTGATCTCAGCACCGTCCAATCCGTTTGCTGTGTTGAAACCGCGCTAATCGTCGAACAAATCCAGTACCCTTCGCGGGTGTCATGAAACCGCCTCAACAGCCCTAGTGAATGACTGTCCTAAAGAGTGGCGTGGGGGGTAACATGACATTGGATCGCTCGAAATCCGGTTTCCATCTCGCGGCGGGACAACGATCACCGGGAGTTTTCGATACCAACCGTATTAAACGTCCTGTGATTGGGCTGGCGTGGTATCGGCGCCAAGACTATGAGCGCATTCGGAAGATGTCAGACGACGCTATGCCAAAAACATTCGATGAATTCGAAGACGTGATGTCGCACATATGCTCCGAAATTGCGTCGCGTGACATGACTTGGAAAAAGGTGATCATCGACCCCGGTGAATTGCTGGCCTACGCCCAACGCACAACTGGCGGAAAGATTGATCTCAGAGTGCGTACTGCATTTGCGGCCCTGCTGAATACGCAAGGGCGTGCACGCGCCCCCTCAAGTAATCAAAATGGATCACGTTACGAAGAACTAGACCACCCACACCGGCCGTAAGCTACTACCTTGGGCAGGTGTTTCCCATTTGCCACAGGTCCCTGGCAATCGTCGGCCACAAGGCCTGACCGCCATCACCTCAACGCCGCATTCGGATAGAACGCCCGCCGTGGGGGCATTCCGTTCCACCCGCCCAACACATCACAGAGGCCTCCTGGCGTTTATGCCCTAGGAGGCCTCTGACCATTTGGACTCCCGATTGCGAGCCACAACGCATATGTTCGAGGACATGCCGTCGAGTAAGCGTAAGCCGCCAGCCGAGCGGCAGTTCACGGTCTACCGCATCAAGGGCGCCAAGGCCGTTCCTGTTGCCGTCGTCGCGGCCAAGGATGAGGCTGCGGCCGTTGCTCGGGTCATCGCCGATCGCGGGATCAAGGACGAGGACGAGCGCCGGCGGCTTTTCGCGCGGGACTTAAGCTTGCCCTGACGATGCGCCCAGACTGCCACTCGTTGTGGCTGTGAACTGGAACTGAGCGGATGAGTGAAGGCCTAGACTTCGGGCATCAGACGAAGCAGGTCGAACAATACGGCCACATCCTGGGTCGATGGCGACTTCGATTCTTATTGCCGTCGTGCCTTCTGTAAGAACTGCAGAAGGTATGTTCGCTTATATCGGCTCGCTCCCGACGCGAAGCCCACGCCGGGCGCAAAGCGCATCAATCATTCGTTCATGCGGGATTTGGTTTTCGAGGCAGTTGGTACGATCTTCGACTGTCGAGGAGTGTCAACCGTCGTCCCGGCCGAAGTGACTGGGCGTGGGGGAACCTTTTTCACCGCCCGGATTTGAGACCTCGCAGGCGGTCCTTCATGCCTCTCCCCCGGCAGGCCGCCTTTCTTAAGACGCCGCGCATGGCCCCTGAGTGGCCCTCAGGGGCCATTTTTCTTTTGGCACGGGCGCAAGTCGAAGTTTTTCACCGGATTCGGAATGGAGGTCAGCAGCACGTCCGGGTCGAGCATGTCCACGTCAATGATGGTGGCCAAGCCGTCATTGGAAATGTGAAGGCGCCTAATGAGGGTACGTAACCTAGCCGGCAACCTCAACCTGGCGCCGGCATCGGCTTTTTGGAAGAGCGGTCGATCAGCCCGTCGGCGGACACCGTATCCAGGTCAACGATAGTTAGAAAAGGAGGGGGCTCGCGATCCGGGAGACAGCGATGAGCTAAGCTGGAATCTGGGTGACGACGATTGAGTGAAGGCGGCGTATCGAGGCGGGTGTCAGAGCCTGCCAGAACCTCCCGAAAGGAGATGCTATGGGGCCGGCGGCGGGGGTGTGGCACCTTCGGCGCTATCCGGCCAACCGAGGGAGTGCCCCATGCCCCAGCCGAACGACTTAACCGATCCGTTACGCCGTCTTCGAGCAGGACCGGACGCTGGTTGTAGTTATCGAGATGAGCCTGTCGAGTTGGCTCGTGGCGGCGTCGTGCCGGGCGTCGCGCGCCAACCGATGAAGAAACTCGGGTCCGACAAGGAGGCTTTGTTCCAGCTTCTGCGCGCTGGAAGACGAAGCCTCTCGAGCTGGGCGACGATTAAGCGGCTTCTGCGTGGCCTACGAGGCGGGACGCGACGGTTTCTGGCTGGCACGCTCGCTTCGGGCACGCGCATTGAGACGTATGTCATTCATCCGGAAGCGTCAGTGTTTCCCGCGAGCACCGACGGGCAAAGACTGACCGGCTCGATACCGAACTGCTCAAGCGTACGTTCCTTGGATGGTTGCGGGGCGAGCGGGGCCACTGCAGCATGGCTGGCGATCCCCACCATTCAGGAAGAGGATGCCAGACGACCGAACCGGGAGCGCGAGAAGCTGGTGGGCGATCGCACGCGCATTATCAACCGGATCAAAGCGACGCTCATTCGGTTCGGAATCCGCACCTTCAAGCCGACCTTGCGCAAGGCCGAAGAGCGTTTGAAGGAGCTGCGCACTGCCGAAGGGCGTCCGTTGCTGGAAAACACGCGGGCGGAACTGCGCCGCGATATAGCTCGTCTGCGGATGATTCAGGAGCAGATCAAAGAGATCGAGCAACGGCGGTTGCGCGATCGAACAAGCTTCCTCTGCCAAGCCGGGCCCGCATGCGATGGTTCGCCTGATCGCGCGCGTCGTCGGCATCGGCGTCGAGACGGCGGACATGTTGGTCCATGAGATCCTGTCGCGCAACCTTCGGGATCGACAAGCGCTCGCTCGCTACGCGGGCCTGACCGGTTCACCCGATGAAAGCGGGAGTCGTCGTCGCGAGAAGGGCCTCTCGCGGTCTGGCAACGCTCGGGTGCGGCGCGGCATGATCCAATTGGCGTGGCGCTTTCTGCAGTTCCAGAAAGATAGTGCGCTCGCGCAGATGGTATCGCGAGCGGACCGCGGATCGGCGCTCAAGCACGCGCAAGACGATGATCGTTGCACTTGCGCGCAAGCTGTTGATCGCCCTTTGGCTGTTGGCGACGACCGGTCAGATCCCCGAAGGAGTTTTGCTGCGACCGGCGATTTGAAGATCGTTATCAGGTCGATGAGGATGTGACGGCGACGTCATCATCCTCTCTTCGGTCCGAGGTGGTGGGAACCCGCCGTATCGCATGGCCTCAGTGCCGTAAGGAGAATGGTCCCCCATCTCGGAGCCCTGCTGCCGATGCGGATTACTGCATCATGGTTCGGGTCCAGTGCGGACCCACCGAATACAAGCATGCCGGCGCAACGGTTGCGCTGACAGGGCGGGCTCCCCTCGGATCAATGCAGTTGTCAGCCCCGCGCGGCCGCAAAGGGACTCTTGTTCACGGTCTCGGGCCAGGCGTGATCGTTGCGAAGGACGATAGGAGCAAGAGATGCAAAACATCGCTTGACAGAAAACGCCCCATACAAGCGATACGCCATGTCGAAAGATAGCACTGTCATTGCCTTGCGTCAGCCAGGCGACATCGACGATCCACTGACGGAAGTTGCCCGCGAAGGTGCTCGCCGAATGTTGGCTCAGGTGCTGATCGCCGAAGCCGACGCCTTCGTCGCCATGTGGAAGGATTTGAAGCTGCCGGATGGTCGCGACCGCATCGTGCGTCACGGCCATGGACCGGATCGCACGATCCAGACTGGGGTCGGGCCTGTCGAGATCCGTCGCGCCAAGGTACGCGATCGGGGCGATGTCGGCACGGAGGCGAAAATCCGCTTCAGCTCGGCGATCTTGCCGAAGTGGGCTCGGCGGACGAAAAGTCTCGACGCCCTGTTGCCGGTTCTCTACCTGCGCGGAGTGTCGACCGGCGATTTCCAGGAGGCGCTCACCAGCCTGTTGGGCAAAGACGCGCCGAACCTGTCGCCGGCTGTGATTTCGCGGCTAACGGCGGAGTGGCAGGTGGATTACGACGCCTGGCAGAAGCGTGATCTATCGGCGCGACGATATGTGTATGTCTGGGCGGACGGGGTCTACCTGCAGGCCCGAATGGAAGCCAACGCCGAATGCATGCTGGTGCTGATCGGCGCGACGCCGGAGGGCAAGAAGGAACTCGTCGGTTTCCAGACCGGCGTACGCGAAAGCGCGCAGAGCTGGCGTGAACTCCTCATTGACATCAAGCAGCGTGGGCTCGAGATCGCGCCGGACCTGGCGATTGGCGATGGCGCGCTCGGCTTTTGGAAGGCGATAGAGGAGGTGTTTCCGAGCACCAGGCACCAGCGATGTTGGGTTCACAAGACTGCCAACGTGCTGAACAAGGTTGCCCTCTCGGTCCAGGTCAACATGAAGGCAGACCTTCGTGAGATTTACGGTGCACCGACCCGCGCGGCCGCCGAGGTCGCCATCGACGTGTTCGCCGACAAATACGGCGCCAAGTACGACAAGGCGGTGGCCTGCCTGACCAAAGATCGGGAAGCTCTGCTCGCCTTCTTCGACTTCCCCGCTGAACACTGGGACCATCTGCGCACGTCAAATCCGATCGAAAGCGTATTCGCGACGGTCCGTCATCGCACCGTGCGGACAAAGGGCTCTCTCTCAGCAAAGACCGCCAAACTCATGGTGTTCAAACTTATCAACGCCGCCGCAAAAACATGGCGGCGATTGAAAGGCGAGAACCAGTTGCCAAAGGTCGTTCAGGGCGTCAAATTCAAAAACGGAATCGAGGTCACTGAAATGCCGGCTCACCACGCCGCCTGATCAAACCTCGTCACCCAAAAATCTGCTTAGCTCAACTCACGCGCCCGAGAACGCACCGCGGACTCGATCGGATCAAACCAGTTGTCGAAAAGATCGACAGTCATCTCGGCGGCAGGAGGCTGCGAAAATCAGGCTTCGTGCTATGGCTCGTCATGGCATGGTCTCCAGTCCGACGCTTCAACGCCGGATGATTCGAGGTTGATCACCCCGGAGACTACGCCACCTCAATTCCTACCAACCCCGCGATGGGACCTCCAAGTCCATGTGAACCACATTGATATCACACTGGGCCAAGATCGGATGTGTAAGTGACTTGACGAAACAGCCAAGCAAACCGAGCCGATTGAGAAAACCCAACCCGAAGCCAATCGCCAAGTGATAACGCTGTCTATCCCTGCTCGCCTCAAACGCACGGGCAAGGAGATGCAAATCATCGTCGACGATGGGTCGGAGCCCGCAATTCGCGACACTACCCTTGTGCGCCTGCTCGTCCGTGCTAACGCAATCGGGGATCAGCTTCTCGCGGATCGAAGCCTGACCTTTGAGGATATTGCCAAGTCGGAGGGCGTCGTTCCGTCCTATGCGACGCGGCTCTTCCGTCTCACGATATTAGCGCCCGACATCGTCAGCGCAATTCTCGGCGGCAGACATCCCCCTGAACTGACGGCGCGCCGCCTCATGGACGATACACGGCTACCGCTCGACGGGATTGAGCAGCGGCACTATCTTGGATTTGCATCAGTTCATTGATCGGCGCACGCAAGAGCCAACCAATTCTTCGATCGTCTCTCGTTGCGCGTCTCGCTCTCCCGCCGCGAATTCGGTAGCTCCGCAAGAGACTGCCGTACCACCAAATTGCGCAAACGAGACTTGCGCGGACTGATCGCGGCAAATGTCGCGCGAATTCGTCTCTGCGTGAATACCGTCGTCGCCAAACTCGCGCAAAGTCCCGGAACTAGCGGAGGAATTCGCAAGGCGGAAATGACAAAAACATGATATATATCAGATACTTAGTTCGTGGCGGAGGGAGTGGGATTCGAACCCACGATACGGTTTCCCGTATACACGCTTTCCAAGCGAGCGCCTTAAGCCACTCGGCCATCCCTCCGGAGGAGTGCTTCGCGCGCAGTATATAGCCGCAGTCGTTCACAGAACCAACACCGCGGGCATCGGCGCGGCGCCGCTCCTGCGGACACGGGCGATCAGTTGACCAGCCGGACCTCGCCGGCCGCGCCCGTGTCGTAGCCCGTAAGCTCGCCGGCGCGATCGCGGAAGGCATTCGCTCGCATGAAGCGGAAGAGCGCCTGCGGGCCCGGCAGAAAATAGCTGCGCTGGCGCAGCACAAGGTCGAAGCGCTCCCAGGCGAGCGGCACGAAATCGAGCCCGGCCGCGTGCGCGACCGCACGCGTCGCGATGCCGCAATCGGCGCGTCCCGCGCGAACCGCCTGCGCGATGTCGGACCCGGTCGGGCACGCGGGTTTCACGGTCGCGAGTGCGTCGAGCGCGAGACCGGAGCGGGCAACGAGCGCGAGCAGCAGGAGTTGCGCACCCGCGCCGGGCGGCCGCAGGGCCAGCCGCGCGCTGCACTCGGCGACCGCCGCCATGTCCGCAAGCCGCAGCGGATTTCCGGCCGCGACCACCAGCCCCTGCTCGCGGCGCGCGAAGGCAATGACCACCGCATCATGCAAGCCCGGCGCAGCCGCCACGGCTTCGACATTCGCGGCGTCGTCATCGCCGTCGAGGCGATGCAGATGGATCGCTGCCGCCATCACCTCGCCGCGGGCCAGGCGCCGCAGACCGGTCTCGCTGCCCTCCGGCAGGCTGGCCAGTCCCGAGCCGCTTTCGCGCAGCGCCCATTCGAGCAGCGGATCGTGGCTGCCGCCGACAATCGGCGGCGCAGGGGCGTGCGCAAGCGCGGCCGGAGCTATCAGCCCAGCCGCCAGCCAGCGGTCGAGCACGACCTTTGGAAACAGCCATTTGCCGGTGACCTTGGTGCAGGGGAGGGCGCCATTCGACGCGAGCTCGTAGAGCTTGCGTTCCGACAGGCGGAGGTAATCGGCGGCTTCTTCGGTGGTGAGCAGATCATGCATATGCATATCTCTGCATTTTTATGAATCGGCTACGCAAATTGACGATTCGTGGGTGAAATGCAACACCGCGCAACCGGCTGGGGTGAACGAGAACCGGGCCAATGCGGGAGAATGTCTCAGCCTTTGGGCTGCTGATTTCGGGCGATCCGGCGCTGTTCGCCATCGTTTACCTGTCGCTCGTCGTCAGCGTGTCGGCGGCCTTCTTCGGTGCGCTCATAGGTATCCCGGCCGGCGCGGCGGTCGCGCTCACGCGCTTTCCCGGCCGCGAGGCGGTCATCGTGATCCTCAATGCGCTGATGGGGTTGCCGCCGGTCGTGGTCGGACTATCGGTCTACCTTCTGCTCTCGCGCTCGGGGCCGCTCGGATCGTGGGGCCTTTTGTTCACGCCGACCGCGATGGTGATTGCGCAGACGGTGCTGATCGCACCGATCATCGCGGCGCTCGCGCGCCAGATCATCGAGGATCTCTGGACCGAGTACCGCGACGAGCTCGCCGCCATGGATGTCGGCCCGCTCGGGCGCATCGCGACGTTGATCTGGGACGCGCGCTTCAGCCTCGTCACCGCGCTGCTGGCGGGTTTCGGCCGGGCCGCCGCGGAGGTCGGCGCCGTCATCATCGTCGGCGGCAACATCGACGGCTTCACCCGCGTGATGACGACCGCCATCGCGCTCGAAACCTCGAAGGGCGATCTGCCGCTCGCGATCGGGCTCGGCCTCGTGCTCATCGCCGTCGTGATCGCCGTCAACGCCGCCGCCTGGGGAATCCGGCGCACCGGCGAACGGCTGGCGGGATGAGCATGCGCGCGGCTGTCACCGATCTGCCTGTTGTGCTCGAAGATGTGTCATTCGCGGTACGCGACGTGGCGATCCTCGACCATCTCTCGCTCGCATTCGACTATGGACCGCCGACGGTCATCATCGGCCCGAACGGCGCCGGCAAGACGACCTTGCTGCGGCTGGCGATGGGCTTGGTCCGGCCAAGCTCCGGACGCATCACTGGACGCATCACTTGGGGCGGCCGCGAGAACGTGCCGTCAACGCGCCGCGCCATCGTGTTCCAGCGCCCGGCAATGCTCCGGCGTAGCGCGGCGGCCAATCTGCGCTATGCGCTCAATGCGGCCGGCGTGAAACGCGCCGAGAACACTGCGCGAGCGTCTGAACTTCTTGCGCTCGTCGGCCTGGAGGCGATCGCCGAACGGCCGGCGCGGCGGCTCTCGGGCGGCGAGCAGCAGCGCCTAGCGCTTGCCCGCGCGCTCGCCAAGGATCCGCAGATTCTGTTTCTCGACGAGCCGACCGCGAGCCTCGATCCGGCCGCCACCAAGGCGATCGAGGATGTGGTGCGGGCGGTCGCGGCGCGCGGCATCAAGGTGGTGATGTCGACGCATGATCTCGGCGAAGCGCGACGGCTCGCGGGCGAGATCGTGCTCATGCATCGCGGCCGCATCGTCGAACAGACCCCGGCCGAAGCATTTTTCTCCGCGCCGAAGACGATCGAGGCCCGCCGGTTTGTCGCCGGCGAGCTGCTGGTCTGAACGACAAAACGGGAGCGCCCTCATGTTTGCACGC
Source organism: uncultured Alphaproteobacteria bacterium (assembly GCA_963763365.1). Taxonomy (GTDB): domain Bacteria; phylum Pseudomonadota; class Alphaproteobacteria; order Rhizobiales; family Xanthobacteraceae; genus VAZQ01. Next base: position 25,336 of record CAVXOE010000014.1, read on the forward strand.
CGCACATTCTTTTCCCTCATCGCCGCCGTGGTCGCGGCATCCGCTTCGTTGTCCGCGCAGGCGCAGGACAATCGATCCAGGACAAATCGATCCAGGACAAATCGATCGTGGTGTCGTCGACCACATCGACCCAGGATTCCGGCCTGTTCGGCCACATCCTGCCGCTGTTCAAGGCCAAGACCGGGATCGACGTGAAGGTCGTGTCGCAGGGCACCGGCCAGGCGCTCGACACCGGCAAGCGCGGCGACGCCGACGTGGTGTTCGTCCACGCCAAGGGCCTGGAGGAGAAGTTCGTCGCCGACGGCTTCGGCGTGAAGCGCAACCCGGTGATGTACAACGACTTCGTGCTGATCGGACCGAAGAGCGATCCCGCCGGCATCAAGGGCACGTCCGATATCGCCAAGGCGCTCGACACGATCAAGGCGAAGGGGGCCACGTTCATCTCCCGCGGAGACCGGTCAGGTACGCATGTCGCCGAGCTCGACCTGTGGAAGGCCGCGGGCGTCGATATCGCCAAGGAGAAGGCCGACAAGACGCTCGGCCCCTGGTACCGCGAGATCGGCCAGGGCATGGGCGCGGCGCTCAACACCGCGTCGGCCTCGAATGCCTACGTGCTCGCCGATCGCGGCACGTGGCTCTCGTTCAAGAACCGCGGCGATCTCGACATCCTGGTGGCCGGCGACAAGCGCATGTTCAACCAGTATGGCGTGATCCTGGTGAACCCGGCCAAGCATCCGCATGTGAAGAAGGACGCGGGCCAGGCCTTCATCGATTGGCTCATTTCGCCTGAAGGCCAGAAGGCGATCGCCGACTACAAGATCAACGGCGAGCAGCTCTTCTTCCCCAACGCCAACGTGCCGGGAGCGTGATGGTCGCTCGCTTCGTTCTCTTGCTGATGGCCGCAATGACGGTACCCGTATTCGCCGCCGAACCGGTCCTGCTGCACGCTGCCGGCAGCCTGCGATCCGCGCTGACGGACATCGCAAGCGCATACGATGCCGCAAGCGGGGAGAAGGTGCAGATGAAATTCGGTGCGTCCGGCCTGCTCAAGGACGAGATCATGGCCGGCACCCGCGCCGAAGTGTTCGCGTCCGCCAACATGGAGCACCCGCAAGCGCTGGCGGGCGCGGGCAAGAGCGGGCCGGTCGTGCTGTTCGCCCGCAACCGGCTGTGCGCGCTGGTGCGGCCCGGGCTCGACCTGACGCCAACGACGCTGCTTGACCGCATGCTCGACGAGCACGTGAAGCTCGGCACGTCGACACCGCGCGCCGACCCGTCCGGGGACTACGCCTGGGAGGTCTTCCGCAAGGCGGATGCGCTCCGGCCCGGTGCCGGGGCGGCGCTGGAGCGCAAGGCGTTGCAACTCACCGGCGGCCGGGCGAGCGCGCCGCCGCCGCAGGGACGCTCGCCCTATGGCTGGCACATCGCCGAAGGCCGCGCGGACATCTTCCTGCTCTATTGCACCGGCGCGCTGGAGGCGCAGAAGCAGAATCCCGGTCAACAGATCGTCGCTCTGCCGAATGAGCTGGCCGTGGGTGCCGACTACGGCCTGACGGTGATGAACGGAGCTTCGCCCGCGGCCTACCGGTTCGCGATGTTTATCCTCTCACCGGACGGCCAGCGCATGCTAGCGAAGCATGGATTCATGGCGCCGGGAATTTAGACCAGCGGCGACTGTCCTTATTCGATTACCTCGTCGGCCCCGACAAGCGACTTGAACTCTGTTCGGCTGCCGGACAGGGAGATCGGCCTGCGACGGTCGCGTTTGGACCCGCAACAGACACCGCTGTGCTCTCTTCATGCACACGAGACGCTGGCCTCCCGACCTTGCGAGGATGACCCAATAACGCATACTCCGCGTTGAAGGCGGCCGGGCCGGGTGCCCATCGGGCAGGCCCCAGGCGATAGCATCCATGGACCGACCGTGAGACTTCTCGTTCGTTTTCTGCAGCGCCTCCTGATCTTGGCCTTGGGCGTTGTCACGATCTGGCTGATCGTTTTTGTGTTCTTTGAATTTGAAGATCACAGGCTGCCATGGATCCTGGCTTTAGGTCTCACTTATGGGATGGCCGCGTATGTCATCCTTCCTCGTATCGTTCGCCTGGGCCTCAAGATCCTGCAACGCCGGCGCGTTCCCCGTTTCACGACGACGGGCGACGGATTGCCCGGCGATCCCGTCAATCTCGGGCTGATCGGGACGCTCCCGCAGCTTCGCGCCGCGTTCGGGGCCATCGGCTGGACCGAGGCCGATCGATTAGGCCTATCCAGTTCGTGGGGCATGATCCGAGCATTCGTCTTCAATGCTCCGTATCCTGCCGCTCCCTTCAGCACCCTCTACCTGTTTGGGCGCGGCCAGGATATCGGCTTCCAGAAAGCCATCGATAATAGCCCGCGCAAGCGCCACCACATTCGATTTTGGGCGGCGGACCTCGCCTACGCCGAGGACGCAATGTCGAAAGCAAGCTTCTGGCTCAACACCGACCGGCCGTCCGCAGAAGGTCCGGCGCTTTGGATCGGTGCCGGTACCAAGGATGTCGGGATCTCCCTCACCCAGCTTACATTCCAGATCACCCACGCCACGGATTCCGATACGAACGCCGAGCGCGACTATATCGTCGGTGAATTGACCGGCCGTCACGTCATCGAAGAGGTGACCTCCTATCAGGCCGGTCAGCAGTTGCCTGTCGAACGCATCAACCACTACATCACCGATGGAGACGTTACGCTGGCAACCCTCCGGTGACGGCACGAAGCACATCGATCATGGACGAACACCCCGCAGAACAAAGCCTTGGCCGAGGTCTCCCCGCGCTGGTGGGGATTTGCGCCGTCATTCTCGTCATCTTTTTCCTATATCAGACCCGCCCGGTGTTCGCGCCGCTCGCGTTCGCCTTGCTGGTCATTGCGATTGTGTGGCCCATACAACGGGCGTTGCAGACCAAGCTGCCCAAGCTCGTCGCGCTGGCATTGAGCATGCTGGTGACGTTCTTCATCGTCACGCTGTTCGTCTCCCTGATCGCCTGGGGCTTCGGCCGGGTCGCGCGGTACATCATCAGCGACGCCGCCTATTTCCAGGCGCTTTACAGCGTGGCTGTCCTCTGGCTCGAACAGCACGGCATCGTCGTGGCGAGCCTGTGGGCCGAATACTTCAACATGAGCTGGCTCATCCGCATCTTTCAGGAGCTGCTCGGCACCATCAACAGCACGTTGAGCTTCTCGGTGATCGTGCTGATCTACGTCATGCTCGGTCTGCTCGAAGTCGACGTCGTGGCGCGCAAGCTCGAGACCATGAAGAACCAGGCCGTCGGGCAGGCCTTGCTCACCGGCGCGCGCGAGATCGCCGCGAAGCTTCGCCGCTACATGGCGGTGCGAAGCTTCGTGAGCGTCGCCACCGGTGTGCTGGTCTGGGGCTTTGCATCCCTCGCCGGCCTTCAGCTCGCGGCCGAATGGGGGGTGATCGCGTTCGCGTTGAACTACATCCCCTTCATCGGGCCGTTTGTCGCGACCGTCTTCCCGACGCTGTTCGCGGTGGCGCAGTTCAAGTCCTGGGAGATGGTGGTGCTCGTTTTCGCCTGCCTCAATCTCATTCAGTTCCTGATCGGCAGCTATCTCGAGCCCAGGATTGCCGGCAGTGCGCTCGCGATCTCGCCATTCGTCGTGCTGTTCGCCGTCTTCTTCTGGACGTTCCTTTGGGGAATCTCCGGGACCTTCATCGGGGTGCCGATCGCGATTGCCATGCTGACGCTGTGCCGACAGTTTCCCTCGAGCCAATGGGTCGTCGACCTGTTCGGCGAAACTCCCGACGAGGCCGCGCGGATCACCCGATAGGATCCGACCAGGCGGCCGGGCCCTCGGGGGCGCGGCCCGCAACCGGGACGCGTTCCGGCTTCAGCAAGTCGAGATGGCCGTCCGCGGCGACCTTGAGCGTGAGGATGTGGAAATAAGTCTCCTGTGAGTCGGTCGCGTTCATCACCGGAGACGGCGCCGACACGATCGGCACGCCGCCGCAGTCGCCGATCCAATCGATATGGCGATGACCGTGCATCACGATCGCGCGGCCCGCCAGCGGCAGAAGGTGCCGGACGAACCAACTGCCGTTGATCAGAGCGGTGCCGATGCGCTCGGACAGCGCCTTGGCGCGCTTGGGATATTCGACGAGGTGGTGATGCAGCGCGATGATCCAATAGGCCCGCGGATATTGCGCCGTGACGGTGTAGATGGCGTGGGCCTGTTCGGTCGACACGAGGCCCAGCGCGTTGGTGAAGGAGAAGTGCGACTCGACGTTCGAGTTGAGCAGGATGATGCCCAGTCCGTCGTCGCGCTCCGGCGGTCGCACCATCGGAAAGCAGGCCGCCCATAAATTCCCGAGCGCCATCGACTTCCGGAACGGCGCTCGGTTCGCGAACGTGGTGATCTCGCGCCGGTGCGGATGCAGCGCATCCGACAGGGACTTGCCCAGCCGTCCGTGCTTGGTGTCGACCAGCCGGACCTTCGAACCTTGCAGCGCCTCGAGGGCCGATAGGGTTCTGATCTGACGCAGCCGCTTCTTGGGACTGCCGGGAAGTTCAAGCCGCGCGGGATTTGCCTTGTCGACAACATTGACATCATGATTGCCGGGCAGGAGCAGCATGAGCTTCGAGAGCTCCGGGTAGGGCTCCAGTGCGTCGAGGAACTCTGCCCACTCGCTCGAGAGGCCCGCGTCGGTCATATCCCCGGTGATCAGGATGAGGTGCAGTGGATGGTCCGCGTGCACCCGTCTGAGTTCGGCGAGCGTGCGGTGGAGCCGTTCGTTGCCTTGCGGTCCGGACCGTCCGCTTTCAATCCGGAAGCCGTAGCGTTCACCGACGACATGGATGTCTGAGAGGTGCGCGACACGCCAGGTGGGCCCGGCGGTCGGAGCGTCATCGAAGGACTTGCGGTTCAGCGGCTGCGCCAAGTTGGCGTCGGTGATGCCCCAGAGCAGCGAGGCCACCGCGACGTAGCCTGAGATCAGCACGATGCTGTTGAACAGCGCGGCCACGGCGAGCCGATGTGGCGTCACGAGGTCGGACACGCCGCCGAGCCAGTGCGACGATGGCCACGCCCACGCCGCCACCGCCAGTGCGGGTACGCAGATCACGATACCCGCCACGGCGGCCGACGCCGCCCGTGCGCGCCCGCGCCTGCGGTCGCTCACGTTCGGCGGCAGGAATCCCTCGACCAGTTGCCGGATCACTTCCCGGGTCAGAACGTAGCCCGGCTGAACCGCGAGCGCATTCAGCGACCAGAAGCTGTTTTCCGCGAGCCGCAGCAGCGGTCGGCCGCCAAACCAGCCGAGTGCGATCAGCCCCAGCAACAGCAAGGCCGACCAAAGACCCGTGAGCAGGGAGTAGGCTTTCGCCGATACGCCGGCAAACCAGATCGACGCGATGAGTGGAGCTGCGCCCATCAGGAGGGCGGGCAGGCCAATCAGCAGGAGCCAGGCGAAGACGAGCTTCGGAAGGCTGATCTCCGCGAGCAACGTCCCCGCGAGCGAAAGCAGCGAGCGCTGCTTGGTGGAGGAGGCGTCATCGTCGACGTCGCCCCGGCGCGGATCGACCATTGGCGTCATGTGTCGTCCTGACGCATAGCGCCTAATCGCTCTCGGGCCAACCCCTCGCAACGAGCCGTGATGTCGATCGCGGTCCGCAGCGGGCCGGTTGCCACCGATGTCGACCGCTTCGCGGATGTTGCTCCAGCGGACGTAATCGCGCGGCGACGATTTCTGCTGAAGATCCCAATGCTCGGATTGTTCGCAACACCGAAAATGAAAATGCTCCGGTGTCCTTCGACTCAGGAGTTCGCAAATGGGGTGCGGCGAACGACGCCAGTTTCGGAAGCTCGATATTATGGTTCGACGATGACGATCCCATTAAATCGCCACTCGGAACGGCGATCGGCCTCCGAATCCGCATATAGACCGAACGAGCTGCCGCTGGCGGGCGGTTGACCGCGAAACTCACGCATCTTCGCATCGTTGATGTAGAGCGTGCCGACCGTGCCATTGAGCACGACCTTCAAGCGGTTTTGCGCGTTGGGTCCCTTGTTGATGGCGGCGTCGCTGGTCTTCGGGATGACGGTGAGAATCGTGCCGTCGACCGCGCGTCCAACCGAGTAGCTGCCGTCGGGAAAGACACGGGCATAGTAATTGTTCTGGAAGTCTGGTCGCCCAGAAAACTATTCCGCCGGCCGTATCATTCTCGGCCTTCATTTGCGGTGGCGAGGTCACCTCGGCGCAGATGGTGATGTCCTTGTAGATCAGGCCGAGTTCCATGGCGCGCCCGATCTTATTCTCAGTCGGCGTGATGACGAGACGACCGTCTCTGTAAGCGACGATATCATCGTCCAGGCCACGCCAGCCCGGATCCGTCACTTTGAAATCGTCGGCAAACACCGCGCTCGGGCCAAGCTTGCAGGCCGTTAGCAACGCCTTGGTCGCTGCCTCGGAGGGCGGCATCGCAACGGTCTGCGATGCGGGCAGTTCGAATACTGCGATGTCAAGAAATCGCCATTCGTTCGCCTGTTCTTTTTCGGATCCGCCATACACGCCGACCGATCCGCCCGCTCTCGGAGGTTGCCCCTTGATGTCCTGCGCCTTGCGCTCGTTGAAGTAGATCGTGGCGATGTTGCCGACGGTCGACACCTTGATGCGGTTTGGGACGCCGTAGCCTTGCTTGAGGCCCTCGAATTTGGTGGCAGGCACAATTGGCAACCAAGTGCCATTGAACCGGCGGCTGACGCGGTACGGCCGTCGATCATGACTTCCACGAGATAGTAATTGGAATAGTCGATGGCCCAGAAGATAAGGCCGCCGCCGTAGTTCGGGTCGTTCATGGCCCCCGGCGTTTTTACATCAAGGCAAATCGTCGCATTCTTGTAGAGGAGCGAGCGATAGAGCACGGAAGCGAAGGTGTTGGGCGCAGCTCTTGATCGCAAGCTGCCCATCCACATAGTGCGTGCTGTCACCAAGTTCCCAGCCGGGATCGACCGTCCTGAAGTCATCGCGGAAGGCGGGCGTGCCGGGACACCCTGGCTCAACGACGGGTCTCGGCTTCTGCGTTGCGGTCGCTTGCTGCTGCTGTTGCTGTTGCACCGGCGGCGTTACGGACGGAACGATCGGCGGCGCCGGCCGGCCATAGAACCAGATGGCGACGCCGGCGAGGGCCGCGGCGAACACCGCGCCACCCCCGGCGGCAAGCGCGATCACCGAGGCCGCAGCTTTCGGTTTGCCCCTCGGCGGCACGGGCTGCAGGGGCGGGGGCTCGGTCACGGCCACTGCCGCGCTGACCAAGGCGGCGGGAACGGCGGGCGCGGGCGGCGGCTCGCGTTTGGGTTCCGCAGGCTCAGGCGCGCGCGCAATCTCTAGGGGCGCTGAGACGAGGTCTGCAACTGCACCCGGTGCGCTGACGCTTCCGGTGGGCGCGGACGCTTTGCCCTTGGCCTGCAGGATCTGGTCGATGGACCGCAGCAGACGGTCCATATGCGGGTGGAAATCCCGCCCGGAATCAACCTCGGCGGCATTCCGGAACGCGAAGTTTGCCAGCGTCGACGGCAGTTCGCTCGGCTTGGGCATGAGGGCGCCGTTCACCAGCACCGGGATGACGGCGATCCCCCGGTCGAGGGCGGTTTCGACCTCGATCCGGATCGGGTCGTTTTCCTCCTGGATGCGCAGATGCGCGCCTTTGCCCGGACCGAGCCATTTCGGCCCAACCACAGCGACGAGCACGTCGCCGTCGAACAGAGCATCCCGGATGTAGTCGCGAAAATCGGTCCCGAACGGGATGCTGTCGATATCCATGAAAATCGAGTTCTCGCCAAAATGACTGGCGAGCCGATCTCTGATCCGCCCGGCAATGGCGTCGGAATCCGCGCGCCGGTAGGAAATGATGATCTTTCGCATCGCTGACTGACTTATCACACTGTTCGACCGGCCGCCCGAAGGCGAAAATAACCGGTCCCGGCCGCTCCTGTCACCGCTCTAATTGCACCGATTTCGACGCGCGGGTGGGCCGCAGCCGAGGTGCTCAATTTCGTGGCTTGTTGCTAACGGAACAGGTCGGGGTATTTGGCGCGCACCTCGGCGGCGAGTTCCCTCGACGTCTGCGCGACCTTCGGGAAGTCGTCGATCCGCTCGTAGGGCTTGCAGGCGTCGACGACGATGCGCGAGTTGTAGAGCCGCGAATAGTCGGTCACCATGGTGTCGAGCCGCGACGACCAGCAGTTGTCGAGGATGGTGGTGCGCGTCTTGGGGTCGCAGCGCGTGCCCATCGCCCAGATCACGTCGTGGATGTCGGTCGGGTCGATGTCGTCGTCCACGACGACGATCCAGCGGCCGATATAGCCGTTCGGATTGACCTGCGAGGCGACGAGCCCGACCTGCGTCGAATGCCCGAAATAGCGCTGCTTCACCGACACGACGCAGAACGTGCGTCCGGCGCCGGCCTGGTGCTGCCAGACGCCCTTCACATCCGGGATGCCGGCGCCTTCGAGCGAATCCATCAGCGCGGCCGAGCGCAGGAAGCAGCGCTCGAACAGGTGCGAGTGCGGCGGTTTCTGGCTGGCCGCGCAGGTCAGGATCGGATCGTTGCGGTGATAAATGCGCTTGATCCGGATGACCGGCTCCTCCTTGGCGTCGCCGGCGTAGTAGCCGTGCCACTCGCCGAACGGCCCTTCGAGCGTCTTCTCACCGGGCACGATCTCGCCTTCGAGTACGATCTCGGAGCGCGCCGGGAACGGCAGCTTGGTGACCTCGCCCTCGATCAGTTCGAGCGGCTGGTCCATCAGGCCACCCGCCCATTCGTACTCCGACATCGAGTCCGGCATGGTGTAGCCGGCCGCGAGATACGTGATCGGATCGCAGCCGACGATGATGACGACCGGACAGACCTTGCCGGCCTTGAGATACTTGTCGCGGTGGATGCGGCCCTGCTTGCCGTTCGAGATGTACGAGGCACAGATGTTCGGCCCCTTCACCTGCACCCGGTAGGTGCCGACGTTGATCCGGCCGCTGTCGGGATCGCGGGTGACGACACCGCAGGCCGTGCCGATGTAGCGGCCGCCGTCGGCCTCGTGGTGGATCGGCACCGGCAGCTTGAGCAGATCGACCTCGTTGTCACGGACGATGTTTTCCAGCACCGGCCCGTCCTGGACCATGCGCGGCGGGATCTGCTTGAAGCCTTTCTTGGTGAAAGCGCGGTAGTGGTTGAGCATGGTCATCCGGTCGTCCGACCAGGACGGCTCCATGCCGAGCACGAGGGCGAGCCGGTACGGCGAGCCGAACATGCCGTAGGCGCAGCGATAGCCCTTCGGATAGCCGGGGATGTCGTCGAACAGCAGCATCGGCGCCTTCTCGACCTTCTGCCGATAGAGCACCTCGGTGACGGCGCCGATTTCCTTGTCCCAGTGAGCGTTGGCAACGCGCGCCAGTTCGCCGCGCTGCTCGATCACGGCGATGAATTCCCGCAGATCGTTCTGCGCGGTGGGGCTCACCACGTTGCTTTTCGACATGCGCCGTACCTCTTTGAATTCACGATGAAAAATTCAGGTCTCCGGGATGCTTTACTGCCGCGCCGGGAGCAACGCAAGTCAACGTCATCGGCCGCTACGGATGCTTCGTCGCATCGGCAAAGCGCCCGAAAAGGGCCAAAACGCCACGGTCTTGGGGCTTTTTGCCCCAGGATCGATCCACTAAGATCGCGCAAGCCATTGGCTACTCCAGAGGATGAAACGACATGAAAAAAGTGTTGCTTGGGACGACCGCGCTCATGCTGCTGAGCGCGGCACCGGCTTTGCCGCAGCAGAAGACCGTCAAAATCGGCTTCATTTCCACCTTCAGCGGCCCGGTCGCGGCAATCGGCAACGATATGCGTAACTCGTTCGAGCTCGCGCTCGACCATCTCGGCCGCAAGATCGGCGGCATGCCGGTCGAGGTCATCTACGAGGACGACCAGCTCAAGCCTGAGGTCGGCGTGCAGAAGACCCAGAAGCTGATCGAGTCCGACAAGGTGGACTTCATGGTCGGCTACATCTGGTCGAACGTGGCGCTCGCCTCGCTCAAGCCGCTGGTCGATTCCAAGACCATCACGTTCATCACCAACGCCGGCGCCTCGCAGATCGCTGGCGAGCTGTGCTCGCCGTATGTGTTCACCACCTCCTGGAACAACGATCAGACCCCGCAGGCGGTCGGCCTCTACATGAATCAGAAGGGCGTCAAGACCGCCTTCCTGATCGGTCCGAACTATGCCGCCGGCAAGGACATGCTGGAAGGCGTGGCGTCGACCTTCAAGGGCCAGATCGTCGGCCGCGAGCTGACCCGCTGGCCGGATCAGCTCGACTTCTCGGCCGAATTGTCGAAGGCGCGCGCCGCCAAGCCCGACGCCATTTTCGCATTCTATCCGGGCGGACCGGGCATCCAGTTCATCACGCAATACGCGCAGTCCGGACTCAAGGGCCAGATCCCGCTCTACACCGCGTTCACCATCGACGAATTGTCGCTCCCGCGGCTGAAGGATCTCGCCGTCGGCATCCCGGGCGCGCAGCAATGGGTCAACGACCTGCCGAACGAGGCCAACAAGAAGTTCGTCGCCGACTACATCAGCAAATACAAGTCTCGGCCGTCGTTCTACGGGGCGCAGACCTACGATGCCGCGACGCTGCTCGACAGCGCGCTGAAGGCCACCAAAGGCAACACGACCGACAAGGAAGCGTTGCGCAAGGCGATCGAAAAGGCCGACTTCAAGTCGGTGCGCGGCAACTTCAAGTTCGGACCCAACCATATCCCGATCCAGAACTTCTACCTGCAGGATGTGGTGAAGCAGGGTGACGACTACGTGCTCAAGACCGTCGCCACCATTGTGGAGAACGACCAGGACAAGCACGTCGGCAAGTGCCCGATGAAGTGATCGGCAACTCGGTGGCCGAACTGGTTCGGCTGGTGCCGCAAGTTACCCTCCCCCCGCGAAGCGGTGGGGAGGGTCGGCGACGCAAGCGAAGCGAGCGAGCCGGGTGGGGGGACGGCCTTTAGAAGTCGAGTAGTTTACAGCGTCCACGCTTGCCGACCTGAGCCCCCCACCCCTGACCCCTCCCCACCGCTTCGCGGGGGGAGGGGAACCCTAGCGTCTTCGCTTGGTGTCGGTGTTAGACAGACGGCACGGTGTGCTTGATCCGTGTTGGTATTCGCTGGCCCGGCCTTTGCTTTTTGTGGCGGGAGGGGAAACGAGGGCCATGCTCTATTTCATTGAGCAATGTCTCAACGGCATCCAGTTGGGCATGCTGCTGTTTCTGCTGGCGGCGGGCCTGACGCTGATCTTCGGCATCATGGATCTGGTCAACCTGGCGCACGGCTCGCTCTATATGATCGGCGCCTATTTCGCCGCCACCTTCGCGGCGGTCACCGGAAGCTTCATCGCCGGCGCGGTGCTGGCGCTGATCGCGACGCTTGTGGTCGGCATGGCGGTCGAGGTCATCGCCATCCGTCCATTGTACGGTCGCGACCACCTGGACCACGTGCTCGGCACGTTCGGGCTTCTGCTGTTCTTCAACGAACTGGTGCGGCTGATCTGGGGGCCGGCCGGCATGACACTGCCGCTGCCGAGCGAAATGCTCACCGCCGTTCAGGTGCTCCCCGGCATCTACTATCCGCTTTATCGCCTGGTCATCATCGGGGCGACGCTGGTGGTTGCGCTGCTGCTCTATATCCTGGTGATGCGCACACGTATCGGCATGCTGATCCGAGCCGGCGCCTCGAACCGCGAGATGGTGGGCGCGCTCGGTATCAACATCAAGCTGCTCTATACGCTGATCTTCGGACTGGGCGCCGCGCTCGCGGGCTTCGCCGGCCTGATGCGGGCGCCGATCTCGTTCGTGCAGATCGGCATGGGCGAAGACATCCTCATCCTCGCGTTCGTGGTGATCATCATCGGCGGCATCGGCTCGATCCGCGGCGCGCTGGTCGCCTCCATCATCGTCGGTCTCATCGACACCATCGGGCGCGCGTTCCTGCCCGATCTGGTGCGTCACTTCGTGAGCTATAGCGCCGGATCGAGCGCAGGGCCGGCGCTGTCCTCGATGCTGATCTACGCCTTGATGGCACTTGTGCTGGTGTTCAGGCCGGAAGGTCTTTTCCCGGCGTCGAGCAAATGAGCGCGCTTGTGGCACCGCGCTCTGTGTTCGTGACGGCCCTGCTGGTGTTCCTGGCGCTCATCCCGGCCTATTGCGCCTACACCGGCAACTACTTTCTGATGTCGCTGTTCACGCGCATCGTCATCCTGGCGCTGGCATCGGTGAGCCTCAACCTCATCATGGGCTACGGCGGCATGGTGAGCTTCGGCCATGCCGCCTATCTGGGGATCGGCGGTTATGCGGTCGGCATCCTCGCGAAGGAAGGCATCACCTCGGGCTTCGTGCAGTGGCCGGTCGCTCTCCTTGCTTCGGGGCTGTTCGCGCTCGGCGTCGGCGCGCTGTCGCTGCGCACGCGCGGCGTCTATTTCATCATGATCACGCTCGCTTTTGCGCAGATGATCTACTACGTGGCGATCGGGCTCGACCGCTACGGCGGCGACGACGGGCTCACCATCCGCACGCGCAGCCAGTTCGACGGCCTGATCAATCTCGGCAACCGCGTCGTGTTCTATTATTTCTGCCTCGCCGTGCTGCTGGCCGCGACCTACTTCACCTGGCGGCTGGTCAATTCGCGGTTCGGCATGGTGATCCAGGGCGCGCGCTCGAACGACCGGCGCATGCGCGCGATCGGGTTCCCGACCTACCGCTACCGGCTCGCCTGTTTCGTCATCGCCGGGGTCATGTGCGGGCTGGCCGGCGCGCTGCTGGCCAATCACACCGAATTCATCAGCCCGGCCACCATGCACTGGACGCGTTCCGGCGACCTCATCGTCATGGTGGTGCTCGGCGGCATGGCGTCGACCTTCGGTCCGCTAATGGGCGCGGTGGCACTGCTGGTGCTGGAAGAGGCCTTGCCCGCCCTCATCCGCATCGCAACCCACCCGTTCCTGGGCGACGGGGCGGTGCGGGTCGCCGAATACTGGCAGATCGTGCTCGGCCCGCTGTTCCTATTGGTCGTTCTGTATGCGCGCGGCGGCATCGACGGCTTGTTCGGGAGGGGGCGCGATGGCTGATCCTCTCCTGCGGGTCGACGGATTGAGCAAACGCTTCGGCGGCGTCGTGGCCTCCGATACGATCACGTTCGACGTCCCGGCCGGCGAATTGCACGCGGTGATCGGCCCCAACGGCGCCGGCAAGACCACGCTCATCAGCCAGCTCGCGGGCGAAATCATCTCCGATGCCGGACAGGTTTGCTTCGGCGGCACCGACATCACCGCACTGCCGACGTACCGCCGTAGCCAGCTTGGGCTCGCGCGCTCGTTCCAGATCACCTCGCTGTTTCTCGATTTCACCGCGCTCGACAACGTCGCGCTGGCCGTGCAGGCACACAGCGGCCACTCGTTTCGCTTCTGGCGCGCCGCGGGCCGCGAAGCGGAGTTGCGCGAACCGGCGAAGGCCGCGCTCGCGCGCGTGGGACTTGAGCGTCGCGGTGACGTGCTGGTCTCCAATCTCAGCCACGGCGAACATCGCCAGCTCGAGATCGCGATGGCGCTCGCGACCACGCCGCGCATGCTGCTGCTCGACGAGCCGATGGCCGGCATGGGGCCCGAGGAGGCGGCGCGCGTGGTCACCACCTTGCGCGAGCTCAAGCGCGAACTGACCATCCTGCTGATCGAGCACGACATGGAGGCGGTGTTCGCGCTCGCCGACCGGATCACCGTGCTGGTCTATGGCCGCATCATCGCGTCCGGGACGCCCGAGGCGATCCGCGCCAACGAGGAAGTGCGGCAGGCCTATCTGGGCGAGCAGGAGGCGGATCATGGCTAGCTCCGCGCTGCTCGAGGTCGACGGCATCGAGACCTGCTACGGGCTGAGTCAGGTGCTGTTCGGCATGTCGCTCGCGATCGCGCCGGGCGAGATGGTCACCCTGATGGGTCGCAACGGCATGGGCAAGACCACCACCGTGCGCTCGATCATGGGGCTGACGCAGGCGCGCGCCGGCGCGATCCGCTTCGCCGGCCAGATGATTCGAGGCTTGCCGTCCTACAAGGTGGCGAAGCTCGGCCTCGGCCTTGTTCCGGAGGGCCGCCAGATCTTTCCCAATCTCAGCGTGCGCGAGAATCTCGCCGCCACGGCCGCCAATCGCGGGGGCGCCGCCAGCCCGTGGACGCTGCGGAAAATCTGCGAATTGTTCCCGCGGCTCGCCGAGCGGCTGGGCAACATGGGCAATCAGCTCTCGGGCGGCGAGCAGCAGATGCTGGCGATCGGCCGGGCGCTGATGACCAACCCCCGGCTCCTGATCCTCGACGAGGCGACCGAGGGCCTCGCCCCGCTGATCCGGGCGGAGATCTGGAACTGCCTGACCCGCCTCAAGGGCGACGGGCAGTCGATCCTGGTGATCGACAAGAATGTCGAGGCGCTGATTCGGATCGCCGACCGGCACTACCTGATCGAGCGCGGCCGGGTGGTCTGGACCGGCACCTCGCCCGAGCTGGCGGCCGTTCCTGAAACCCAGCATCGCTACTTGGGTGTGTAGTAGCGGCCACACCCCTTCAGAAAGGCGCGGCCGAACGGCGGGATTCGCACCGACTCGCGGGCCGAACGTAACAATTCTCTTACCAAAAATGCCACGCCCGGCAGGTAGATAGGGGCGGCGGCCAAATCGTAACCAAATGGTAACCGGAGTCGTTTCCAATTCGTGAACGGCGAATTGGGGATTTGCGATGGGCAAGCACGAAAGTGTTGAGGGTATCGAGGATCAGGTGCAGACGCTGGTGCCGCCCAGCGAGGCGCCTCCGACGGCGCCCAGCATGATCGACAGGGGAGCCGGCGTGGAGCCCACCCGGATGGCGCTTGCCGCGATCGAGGCGCTCAAGATCGAGCCGCCGACGGGCGAGGCGCCGCGCATCGCATTATCGGGCATCGCATCGATGCCGCGCTTTACGGCGCCGCCGTCCGGAGAAATCCGGCTCGACGCCATGCCGGCCGAGGCCCCAGAAGCCGCAGCCGAGGCCATGGCAGAGGCGGAGTCGGCGCACGAGGCCGCCGAGCAGTCACCGCGGCGCGTCAGCGCCTTCACCATGATGGCGGCATCGCTCGCGGCGGCCGCCGCGGTCGGCGCTATGATCGGCGCCGTCGTGGCCTCCGGCATTGCACGTCCCACGCCGGTGGCGTCGGCCCCGGGCATCGGCATTGAAGCCGTGAACGCCCTCAAGGAGCAGGTGGTGCAGGCGCGGGTCGAACTCGCGGCCCTGAAGTCCAACATCGACGCCGGCCATCGCAGCGCGAACCAGCAGTTCACCCGCATCGCCGAGCGGGTCGAGCGCATGGAGCGCACGCAGGCGGAGCCGGTCGCCAAGCTCAGCAAGGCGGTCGACTCGCTCGAGAAGGTGCGCCGCGCCGAATTGGCCTTGCATGCCGATGCGACCGGCACGATCACGCCGCCGCAACCGGTCGGCGCTCCGCCGGCGAAGCTCGGCAACGTCGAGGGATGGGTGCTGCGTGACGTTCATCGCGGCACGGCGTTCATCGAGGGCCGCATGGGCATCATCGAAGTCGATCAGGGCGACATGGTGCCGGGGCTCGGCCGCGTGGAGGCGATCCGCAAGCAGGACGGCAAGTGGGTCGTGGTCACGTCGAAAGGCCTGATCGTTCCTCCGCCGAAGTAATTCGGCTTCTACGCATTCCATCTCCGGTCGTCCCCGCGTAAGCGGTGGGCGTGCACATTCTTGCGCCGCTGAGTTCACGGTCCTCATGCTGAGGAGCCGTGCGGAGCGCGGCGTCTCGAAGCATGGCCGCAAGTTCGGTATTCGCCGCCATCCTCGAGACGCGGACTTCGTCCGCTCCTCAGAATGAGGCCGCGCACGCTGGCACGCCCGGTGGCGCCACACCCGATTCCGTGGCACATTTCATATACGAGGGGTGCCGGCCCCGATTTGCTTCCCCGCAGAAGGAAGGTTGGGATGTCCGGACTTGCATTTCTGTCACGCGCCGTGCTCGCCGCCGTCGCGGCATTTGCGGCGAGCGAGATCGGGGCGTTCGAGCGCGTGCAGACGCCGCCCGCCGCCAAGCCCGAAATGGTGGAGAACTGCCCGGGCCTCGTCGCCTCGCAGCGTCCGCGCGTCATTCCGGCGAACCTGCGGCTTGCACTCGCCTCCGATCAGGTGCGCATCACCTACGCGGGCCACTCGACCTTCCTGATCGAGAGCCCGCAGCTTGTGCGCGTCGGCACCGACTACAACGACTATGTGCGTACGCCCGTCGTGCCTGACATCATCACCATGAACCACGCGCACACCACCCACTACACCGACCGGCCCGATCCTTCGATCCGGCACGTGCTGCGCGGCTGGGGGCCGACGCCGGACGCAGCCGGCGCGCCATGACATCACCTACAAGGACGTGCGCGTGCGCAATGTGCCGACCAATATCCGCAACTGGTCGGGCGGCACCGAGCGGCACGGCAACTCGATCTTCATCTACGAGATGGCCAACATGTGCATCGCGCATCTCGGCCACCTGCATCACACGCTCAACCAGCAGCAGCTCAACGAGATCGGCCGCGTCGATGTCGTGTTCGTCCCGGTCGACGGCAACATGACGCTCGATCTCGAAGGCATGTTCGAGGTGCTGACCTCGCTCAAGGCGCCGCTGATGATCCCGATGCACTATTTCAGCACCTATACGCTGCACCGGTTCCTGGAGCGTGCCAAGCAGAGCTGGACGGTGGAGATGAGCGAGATTCCCTCGACGGTGGTCTCAAAGACCAGCCTGCCGACGACCCCAAAGGTGCAGGTCCTGCCGGGGCATTAGAGCGCATAGCTCCCGATCGTTCGGTCGCAGATTGCTCGCCAAATTTCGCATCGCCGCCGACTTCGTTGCGGGGACGAAACGGCGCGATCGGTTCTGCTGTCTCGTCGCCAACGACGGTGCGGAATTGAACGCCGCGCCAGCACCTCGCTGTGACAATCCGGCAACTTCTCGTCGGCAATCGGCACGACGGACGGGTTCTCCACAAGCGTTACGGCCGCGCGTCGATTGATTGCGGCGCAAACATGTCAGGTAATGGCTGTGCTCGGGGAATGTCTTCGGCGAGGCTTCTGGCTGCCGCTTTGGCAAGGCAGGTTTGGCACAGCGAACCCGCGTTCGCTGCGCGATACCGGCGTGCCTTGCGGAGGCAAGCGAGTGCATGCGTGTGGGGGAGGGTATGCGCGCATCGTCTCGATATCTTTGGATCATTGCGCTCGCCGTCATGGCGTCTCCCGCCGTTGCCGAGACCGCGGCGGTGGGCGAAACGAATTCGGATATCGACGCGGTCTGCCGAATTCCATTCGAAAAGCTGAAGGATCCGAAAACCGGAGCATTCTTCCCGCTGTCCGCCGCGCTCAATGAGGGCGGCAAGATTTCGGAGAAGCTGCGTCAACGCTACATCGTCGCCGATCTGAGTTCGACGGACGAAGATGGCAATTGCCGCGGAGTGAATGAGAAATTCACACCCGTGGACGAACTGAGCGAGTTTCCGCGGCTGCGGGCGATCGCGGCGGTGCGCAAGGCAGATGTCGCCTCCTTGGCGAAGGAAAGCGTCGAATCGCTCCTCGCTTCTGAAGCCGACGCCAAGCGACTCCGCGGGTCTCGCGCTGGAGCTTGAGGATCTGCAGAACTATCTCCAGCAAGTCGATCGCTACAAGACTGCGCCCGTCGTCAAGCCTGCCGTCGTCAACGGATACTGCGTGGGACAGAGCTTGAGCTTCTGCGAAATCGTCGACGGGAAACCGAAGCTGGTCTACAGCTTCGTGACATCGTCGAGCAAATGGACGCCGCCGCTGAATCGCTATTACGCGCCCGTCAACTTCATCAAATCGCGGAACTGGAGTTCGGATCGCAGATACACCCCTGTCGATGCCCGCCGCGATGAACGGATGGGCGGCGGCAGCGCGAGGATCGTTCCTTTCGCCAATGGCGGCAATCCGATCGAGATGCCGAACTTCCTGCATTTCCTGCCCGAGGCTGGCTACTCGGGCGAGACTGCGAACGGCATCCATCAGATTGCCGGCGGTCTCGATTCCGGCGGAATGTTCGGAGCTCCAGTGAGCCTCGGGTGCATCCGTCTCAACAAATACCAAGCCAAGCTGGCGCGCTGGTGGACCCCGACCGGGGCGAAGTTCTTCGTGCATTTCGAGCCGAATCGCTATCGCACGTTCGGCGTTGCGGCCACCGGCAAGGCCAGGGGATTCCAGGCACCGCGGCCTGTCGACGAAGTCGAGACCGCCGCGATCACGCGGAAGCCAGAACCTCGGAGCGCCCCGAGCCGTCAGAAGGCGGCGGCGTTTAACATCTTTTCGTTCGTATTCGGGCGCTGATGAACTGCGCGCTACCTGCTGCGCCCGTGGACTGTCGTGGAAGTCGATCAGGTATCTCTGTCCTAGCCGTGCCCGAAGCTGAGCCAGATCGCGCCCAGCGCCACCACGGCCAGCACTGTGCTTACGCTCAGTACCACCAGGACCGGGCGATCCAGAAAGCCCGCGCGGGCCTCGACCGCGGATTCAACCTGATGGCCTGCTTCTGTATTCATCGCTGCTTCTCCCGAGTGCTTGTCACCCGTCAACGCGCCGGCCGCAGACCGGGTTCCCGTCCCTGACGCTGGCAAGCCCGGCCCCACATCCTGTAAGTTCCGCCCAAACGAGGTACCGCGGACAGACGGACGAATTTCATGCTGAGCACCGAGCAGAACGACCTGATCACCCGGACCGGACCGGGCACGCCCGCAGGCGCCCTGATGCGCCGCTACTGGCAGCCGGCGGCACTGGTCGACGAGCTTGCCGGCAACCGCCCGGTGAAGCCTGTGCGCCTCCTCGGCGAGAATCTGGTGATGTTCCGCGACGGCGAGGGCCGCTACGGCCTGATCGAGCGCGGCTGTCCGCATCGCGGCACCGACCTCGCCAAAGGGCGGCTCGAAAACGCCGGCCTGCGCTGTGCGTTTCACGGCTGGCTGTTCGATGTGACCGGTCAGTGCCTCGAGACGCCGGCCGAGCCGGAGGGCAGCCGGATGTGCGCCAACATCAAACAGAAGGCCTATCCGGTGGCCGAGAAGAACGGCATCCTGTTTGCCTACCTCGGCGACGGCGAGCCGCCGGCGTTTCCGCATTTCGACTGCTTCGTTGCGCCGTCAACACATACCTTCGCGTTCAAGGGCCTCATCGACTGCAACTGGCTGCAGTCGCTCGAAGTCGGCATCGATCCGGCGCACACTTCGTTCCTGCACCGCTTTTTCCACGATGACACGTCGGGGGACACCTACGGGCGGCTGTTCCGCGACAAGTCGGCCGACTCCGACATGCCGATCACGCGCATCGTGCGCGAATTCACGCGGCCACAGATCGACGTCGAGCCGACCGACTTCGGCTTGCGCATTCTCACCACGCGGCGCCTGAGCGACGCCTCGACCCATATCCGGGTGACCAATCTCCTGTTCCCGCATGCCTTTCACATTCCGCTCAGCCGCGAAATGACGATCACGCAATGGCACGTGCCGATCGACGACACGCGGCACTACTGGTACGCGATCTTCACCAGCTTCGGCGCGCCGGTCGACAAGGACGAGATGCGCCGCCAGCGGCTCGAGCTTTACGAATTGCCCGACTACATCCCGCGCAAGAACAAGAGCAACGACTACGGCTACGATCCGCACGAGCAGGAGCACGCGACCTACACCGGCATGGGTGGCGACATCAACGTTCATGACCAGTGGGCCTGTGAATCGATGGGCTCGATCCAGGACCGCACGAGGGAACATCTCGGCCAATCCGACAAGGCGATCAGCGCCTACCGCCGCATTCTGCGCGGTGCCATCGCCGAGGCCGGCAACGGCGGCCGGCTACCGTTGGTGCTCGATGCATCGTCGGCAGCACGCTTCACCGGCCCGGCCGCCATCGACGGCATTGGCCCGACCGACGGCTGGGAGTCCTATTGGCAGAAGACGGACGCCGCGAGGCGCAAACAAGCGACCTGGGCGAACGGACACTGACGTGGTGCTCGATCGCCGGCGCGTGCTTGCGGGCGGCGCCGCTCTGGCGGCGCTTCCAGCGCGCCGCGCCCGCGCGCAGTCAACCGCGTATCCGGGCGCGGGACCGATCCGCATCATCGTTCCGTTTGCGCCCGCCGGCCCGGTCGATATCCTGGCGCGGGTCATCGTCGATCCGCTCGCCAGGCAGCTCGGGCAGAGCGTCATCATCGAGAACCGCGGCGGTGCCGGCGGCAACATCGCCATCGCGGCGGCTGCGCGTGCCAGGCCCGACGGCTACACGCTGCTCCTTTGCTCGAGTACGCTGGTGGTCAACCCGCTGCTCTACAAGAGCGTTCCCTACGATCCGGTCAGGGACTTCGTACCGATCTCACTGCTTGGCACCTCACCCAACCTGATGCTGGCGATGCCGGGTTTCGCCAAGACCATGCGCGACTTCATCGCTATCGCCAAGGCCAAGCCCGGACAATTGAACTATTCGACGCCGGGCATCGGCACCAAAGGACACGTCGCGGTCGAACTGCTCAAGCAGCGCGCCGGCATCGATCTCGTGCACGTGCCCTATCCGAGCGGCGGACAGGTCGTGCAGTCGCTGCTCACCGGCACGACGCAGCTCGGCTCGACCGCACTGCCGGCGGGCGAGCCGCACGTTCACGCCGGAACGCTGGCCGGCCTCGTGGTCTCCGGCTCACGGCGCTGGCGGACCATGCCCGATGTGCCGACCATGATCGAACTCGGCTATTCGGATTTCGTCGCCGAAATCTTCACCGCCCTGATGGCGCCGGCCGGCACCCCGCCCGCGGTGGTGTCGTTGTTGATCGACGAGGTCGGCAAGCTGGTGAAGGACCCGGCGCTGGTCGAGAAGGCCGAGCGCGCCGGCTACGAATGGATCGGTGCCGGACCCGACGCGCTGCGGCTCAAGATGGCGCAGGAGGTGGCGCAGACCGAGGAGGTCATCCGCTTCGCGGGGATCAAGCTGCAATGACAGTCGAGATTAGAGCCGCTTTTCGCACCAATTCTTGCTGTTTTCGTGATGCCAAGTCAGGCGCAAACGGCCGGCGCGTAGCCTGACAAATCGAAGGTTGCCACTATGTCGACGATCGAGACCCGCCGCGCGCAGATGTTCCCGAAGCTCAGCGCGGAGGAGATCGAACGGCTGCGCCGATTCGGCACCGTCCGCCACTACGCTCCCGGTGAGTTGCTGATCACAACCGGCGAAATCGCTCCCGGCATGTCGGTCATCGTCCAGGGGAAGGTCGCCGTCAGGCAGCGCGATCCCCTCGGACATCTCGCCCCCATCCTGGAGGAGGGGCCGGGCGATTTTCTCGCCGAGGTCGGGCAGTTGTCCGGCGGACCGGCGCTCGTGGATGCCGAGGCCCTCACCGACGTCACGACGCTCCTGATTCCGGCGGATCGATTGCGGAACGTGCTGATCGTCGAGGCCGAGCTCGGCGAAAAGATCACGCGCGCGCTCATTCTGCGCCGTGTCGCGCTGATCGAGACCGGCGCCGGCGGCCCGGTCATGATCGGTCCGGCGGACAGTCCCGATGTCATCCGCCTGCAGGGCTTTCTCAATCGCAACGCATTCCCGCACCAACTGCTCGATCCAGCGGACAGTCGCGAGGCCGCCGCGCTGATCGATCGCCGTGCGGGCGACGCTGGCGAACTGCCGCTCGTCATATGTCCGGACGCCTCGATCCTGTGGAATCCCAGCGAGGTCGAACTCGCGCGCTGCATCGGCATGGTGCACTCCGACCACGGCGATAAGACCTACGACGTGGCGATCGTCGGCGCCGGGCCGGCCGGACTTGCGACCGCCGTCTATGCGGCGTCCGAAGGGCTGTCGGTGATCGTCTTCGACGAGCGGGCCTTCGGCGGCCAGGCCGGCGCCAGCGCACGCATCGAGAACTATCTTGGATTTCCGACCGGTGTTTCGGGCCAGGCGCTCGCCGGACGGGCTTTCGTCCAGGCGCAGAAGTTCGGAGCCGAGATGGCGATCCCCGAGGCGGTCGCGCGCCTCGACTGCCGCGGAACGCCGCTCGCGCTGGAATTGACGGATGGCCGCCGCGTGACGTCGCGGACCGTGGTCGTCGCGTCCGGCGCGCACTACCGGCGGCTCAACGTGGCAAACATGGAGGCGTTCGAAGGCCGCGGCATCTGGTACTGGGCATCGCCGATCGAGGCCCGCATGTGCCGGCGCGAGGAGATCGTGCTGGTCGGTGGCGGCAATTCGGCCGGCCAGGCGGCCGTGTTTCTCAGCGGCTTCGCGGCTAAGATCTGGATGCTGGTGCGTGGCCCCGGTCTCGCCGAGACCATGTCGCGCTATCTGATCGACCGCATCGCAGCCGCGCCCAATATCGAATTGCTCGCGCACACCGAAGTGGTCGCGCTGTCGGGAACGCCGGAAGGTCAGCTCTCCCACGTGCGCTGGCGCAATAGGAAGACGGGCGAAGAGCAGGACAAGCCGATCCGCAACCTGTTCCTGTTTATCGGCGCCGACCCGGCGACCGCGTGGCTCGCGGGCTGCGGTGTCGCGATGGACCCCAGGGGGTTCGTACGGACGGGGACCGCCATCGCTCCAGGCGAGCTTCCCGCCGGCGCCTGGCTCAAATCGCCCGCTGCCGTTGGAATCGAATGTGCTCGGCGTCTTCGCGGTGGGCGACGTGCGCGCCGGTTCGATCAAGCGCGTCGGCGCCGGCATCGGGGAAGGCGCCGCGGTCGTGGCGCAACTGCATTCGCTGCTGGCCGATCCGGTGGCCCCGCCGGGGTGAGGAGCAAGCTACAGGGAGAATGTCGCCCCGACGATCAACACACGCGGCGGCATCGAACGACCGGCGCGGAGGTTCGTCCGGCAAGGCACGGCCCAACTCCAGGGACAGGCGCCCGCGCCAGAATTCCCAAGAGCGGTCGCTGAACCAGCCCGGCTGCGCTTCCAGCATGATCTGCGCTAGTCTTTCATAGCCAAGTATCCGCTCCAGCCGGCGGATATCATCGTAGGTGCCGAGGTTCATGGCTTGCGCGAGGATGCGTTCCTCGGAATGAGGTCCTTCGTTGGCCGGCTCCCACCAGACGTACTTGTCTCCAAGCTCGGTGATGAGGTCGTTAGCGGTCTCGCTTGAATGCTGCGCGGACATGTCGACGCTCATTCCAATGTCGGCCGCAAAGGTCGAGAAACGATTTTCCAAAGCAGATCAGGGACGCAAACGTCCGACGATCGCGCCTACACATCCACGCTGGCGGCGAGCGCGTTCTCCTGGATGAACTCGCGGCGCGGCTCGACCACGTCGCCCATCAGCTTGGTGAAGAGGTCGTCGGCCTCGTCGATCTCCTTGACGTTCACCTGCAGCAGCGAGCGGGCGTTGGTGTCGAGCGTGGTCTCCCAGAGCTGGCCGGGGTTCATCTCGCCCAGCCCCTTGTAGCGTTGCAGCGACAGGCCCTTGCGGCCGGCCGCCGTCACTTGCTCGAACAGGCTGACCGGCCCGTGGATCGGCCACTGCTCGTCCTTGCGGCGGAGCATGCCCTGCTTCGGGTAGATCGCCTGCAGCGTCACGGCGTGCTCGTCGAGCTTGCGCGCGTCGGCCGAGCCGAGCAGCGCGTGATCGATGATGGCGACCTCCTTGACGCCGCGCACCGTGCGCTCGAACTGGAACCCTTCGCCTTCGGTGAAATGGCCCTCCCAGCCGCGCTCGGTCTCCTCGGACAGCGCGTCGAGCCGGCGCGCGATGTATTGCGCGGCGGCCGTGGCCTTCTGCGGGTCGCCGAAGATTTCCGGCGTCAACACGCCGGCGATCGCCGCCTGCTCGACCACGTGGCGGCTGTAGCGGCTGTGCAGCCCGTGCAGCACGCTGCGGATGGTGCGGGCCTGCTCGACCAGGCTTTGCAGGTCGTCGCCGGCGCGCTCCTCGCCGGTCGCGAGCCGCAGCACTGAATCCTCAAGCCCGGTGGAGATCAGAAAATCTTCCAGCGCGCGCTCGTCCTTGAGGTACTGCTCGGACTTGCCGCGCGACACCTTGTAGAGCGGCGGCTGCGCGATGAAGAGGTGGCCGCGGTCGATGATCTCGCGCATCTGCCGGTAGAAGAACGTCAGCAGCAAGGTGCGGATGTGCGAGCCGTCGACGTCGGCGTCCGTCATGATGATGATCTTGTGGTAGCGCAGCTTGTCGGCCGTGAACTCGTCGTGCCCGATGCCGGTGCCGAGCGCCATGATCAGGGTGCCGATCTGCTCGGACGACAGCATCTTGTCGAAGCGCACGCGCTCGACGTTGAGGATTTTGCCGCGCAGCGGCAGCACGGCCTGGAACTCGCGGTTGCGGCCCTGCTTGGCGGAGCCGCCGGCCGAGTCGCCTTCGACGATGAACAGTTCCGACTTCGCCGGATCGCGCTCCTGGCAGTCGGCGAGCTTGCCGGGCAGTGACGAAATATCGAGCGCGCCTTTGCGCCGGGTGAGCTCGCGCGCCTTGCGCGCAGCTTCGCGCGCGGCCGCAGCCTGAACCACCTTGCCGACGATGATTTTGGCTTCGGCGGGGTGCTCCTCGAACCACGCCTTGCAGTGCGTCGTTGACCACGCCCTCGACCACCGGCCGGACTTCGGAGGAAACTAGTTTGTCCTTGGTCTGCGAGGAGAACTTCGGGTCCGGCACCTTGCAGGACAGCACCGCCGTCAGCCCTTCGCGGCAGTCGTCGCCGGTCAGCGCGACCTTCTCCTTCTGCGCCACGCCGCCCTTTTCCGCATAGCCGGTGACCTGGCGGGTGAGCGCACCGCGGAAGCCGGCGAGATGGGTGCCGCCGTCGCGCTGCGGGATGTTGTTGGTGAAGCAGAGCACGGTCTCGTGATAGCCGTCGTTCCACCACAGCGCGCACTCGACCGTGATGCCGTCGCGCTCCGCATGGACCATGATCGGCGCCGGAACGAGCGGGGCCTTGTTGCGGTCGAGGTAGCGCACGAACGCCTCGACGCCGCCCTCGTAGCGCAGTTCCTCGCGCTTCTCGACCGCGTGACGCTTGTCGGTGAGCACGATCAGCACGCCGGAATTGAGGAAGGCGAGTTCGCGCAGCCGGTGCTCCAGCGTGGCGAAATCGAACTCAACCATGGTGAAGGTCTTGGTCGATGGCAGGAACGTCACTTCGGTGCCGCGCTTGCCCTTCGAATCGCCGACGACCGCGAGCGGCGCGACCGCCTCGCCGTCGTGGAACTCGATGAAGTGCTCTTTGCCGTCGCGCCAGATGGTCAGCTTGAGCCAGTTAGACAGCGCGTTCACCACCGAGACGCCGACGCCGTGCAGGCCGCCCGACACCTTGTAGGAGTTCTGATCGAACTTCCCGCCGGCATGGAGCTGGGTCATGATGACCTCGGCCGCCGAAATGCCCTCGCCCTTGTGGATGTCGGTCGGGATGCCGCGGCCGTCGTCGCGCACCGTGCAGGAGCCGTCCGGGTTGAGCGTGACAGTCACCTCCTTGGCGTGGCCTGCGAGCGCCTCGTCGATGGCGTTGTCCACCACCTCGTAGACCATGTGGTGGAGACCGGAGCCGTCGTCGGTGTCGCCGATGTACATGCCCGGCCGCTTGCGCACCGCGTCGAGGCCCTTGAGGACCTTGATCAACTCCGCCCCGTAATCGGATGAATCGGACGGAGTCTGGCGGGCAGGTTCGGCCATGGAGGACCTTCAAAATCGGTTGTGCGAATCAGCGCCGGAGCGATCGTTCGACGTGTGTTTGATGTGACACGAAAATGGGGTGTCGTACAGCCCAAAGTGTGGCCTTTAAGTGGTTGTTTTTTATTGAAATTCAAGGGACTGCGAGGGCGAATTCGGGGCCTTTTTGGAAGCCCGAATCCAGGCCTTTTTGGCGGGTCTTCAACGGCGTCCTGTGCGCGCCCCGCGTTGTTGTTCATTCTGCTTGTTCGCAGCCCGGCTGGACGCTGGACATCGCGGCCACGCTGGCGGTGAATCGGTTCCACAACGATTCGAGAGGAGCCGCCGCGATGCCCCTGCATTTCTGCCACCCGAACACGCCGCACAAAAAGTTGAAGCTGCCCGAGTGGTATGTCTCGACCCTGATGATGGACCGTGCGCTCGATGCTGTCGTGCGCCGCGTCAAGAATCTCGATCGCAAGCACGACATTCCCTATCTCGCGGGCTACAGCCGCGACGGCAAGGTCGTCTACATCGATCGCCACATGCCACAGATGATGCGGTACGAGGGCCGCGACATCAACACCGATCGCTACCTCATCCTGCATGAGGAAGTGGAGAAGACCCTGATCGACCAGCTCGACCTGCACTACCTGCACGCCCACCAGATCGCCTCGCGGGCCGAGCAGGCGGCGGTGCGCGCGGCCGGCATCTCATGGGCCGCCTACGACAAGTTCATGCAGGAGAACGTCAAGCATATCGGCGACGAGCGGCTCACCAAGGTTCCGGCCGATCTCGATCTCAAGCCTTATCGCGACGAGCACGACTACGACCTGGTGCAGCGTATGCTCGCCTGCATCGCGCGCGGCGAGGGGCCGGCCGGCCTGAAGGCCGAGCATATCCATGCCTTGGTCGAACGGCACATGCCGCATCTCAAGACGCACAAGCCGAAGCCGCCGAAGGCGAAGTCGGCAGCCAAGCCGAAGGCAAAAAAGGCCCGCGGCAAGACGCGGTAGTCGCCTTGATGCAGCGAAATGCTGCTACCCCATGCTCACCACGATGTTGCCCATGGCCTTGCCGGACTCGACCGCCTCGTGCGCGGCGACGATGTCGGAGAGCGCGAAGGTCTGCGTCACGTTGTGGATGAGCGCGTTCTGCTCCAAGAGCCGGGTGATCTCGGCGGTGGCGCGAGCGCGCAGCGCCGCCGGCATCAGGTAGACGAGGAAGAACCGCAGCGTGATGCTGTTCTGCAGGAGAAACTGGAACGGGATCGCAGGCTCCGCCGCGCTGCCGCCGTAGATCGCGACGATGCCGTCCGGCCGGAGCACGCCGGGCAGCAGCTTGGCGTTGACCGCGAGGTCCATCTCGATCACGGCGTCGACGCCGCGCTTGCCGGTGATCGCCATGACGCGCTCGCCCACGTCCTCACGCTTGTAGTCGATGACGTGATCGGCGCCGGCCTGTTTGGCCAGTTCGGCCTTGGCGGGCGAACTGATCGTCGTGAGCACGGTCGCTTTCTTCAACTTGGCCAACTGGATAGCGTAGTGCCCGACCGCGCCGGCGCCCGCTGCAATGAGCACCGTCGAGCCCGCGCCGATGCCGGCATATTCCACCGCCTGCCAGGCCGTGTAGACCGGAATGCCGAGGCAGGCGCCGGCCTCCAGGCTGGTACCGGCCGGCAGCCGCACCGCCTGCTCGGCCGGCAACACGATGTCCTCCGCGGCCGTGCCGAAGGCGCGCCGCCATTGACCGTTCCACACCCACACCCGCTCGCCGACGCGCGATGCGCTCACGCCTTCGCCGATGCGGACGATCTCGCCGGCGCCATCGCTCTGCGGGATGACGCGTGGAAACGCGATCTTGCGACTGAGCCCGGCGCGGCTCTTCACGTCGGAGGGATTGACGCCGGACGTCGCGAGCCGCACCCGCACCTCGCCGGGGCCGGGCTCGCCCAGTTCTATCTCGCCGACGCGCAGCACCTCGCGGGCGGGTCCGTTCTTTTCGTAATAGGCGGCGCGCATGGGCGACCTCACTGTCGTTTGCCAATCCGGCCGGGACTGACCTCGAACACCTCGGCCCTGCTGGCGATCTCCGCGAAGGCGGCGGCATCGGCGCCGGTCATGAACACCTGCGCGCCAATCTCGCCCAGTTCCGCATAGAGCGCGGCGCGGCGCAACGGGTCGAGATGGGCGACCACCTCGTCGAGCAGGAGAACGGGTGCGAAGCCCGACATTTCGGCAATAAGGCCGGCGTGCGCGAGCACCAGGCCGATCAGCAGGGCTTTCTGCTCGCCGGTCGATGCGTCGGCCGCCGCGATGCCCTTGCTCGCATAGATCACCGCGAGATCGCTGAGGTGAGGGCCGTCGAGCGTTCGCCCGGCGGCGGCGTCGCGTGGCCGGTTTTCCTTCAGCACCGTGCGGTAGCGATCTTCGACCTCGACCGCGGGATGGAGCGCGACCAGCTTCTCCATCCAGCCGTCGAGCAATATTTCGGCCGGAGGGAAGGGCGAGGCCGCGTCTTTGCGGGCCAAGAGCCGCGTCGCAAGGCGTCCGACCGTCTCCACTCGCAGGGCCGTGACGGCGACCGCAAGCTCGGCGGTCTCGTGCTCGATGGCGTCGAGCCAGTGGGTATCGGCGCGCGAGTCTTCCAGCAGGCGATTGCGCGAGCGCAGCGCCCGTTCCAGTGCGTTGACGCGCGTCATGTGGTCGGCATCGACCGCGAGCACGAGGCGATCGAGAAAGCGGCGGCGTTCGGAGGCGGGGCCGTTGAACAACTGGTCCATGGCGGGGACGAGCCAGACGACGCGCACATGATCGACGAAGGCCGCCGCGGACGTGACCGGCTCGCGGTCGATCCGGTATTTGCGGGCGGATGGCGCCGCCTCACCGGCGGGCGGCTCGATCCCGGTGCCGAGCGTGGCCAGGCCGAGGGCGCCCTCGACGTCGGCCGACGCCGCCCACGAGCCGTCGCCTTCCGAGAAGGCCACATCGTCGAGCGTGGCGCGCCGCAGCCCGCGTCCGGGCGCCAGGAACGAGATCGCTTCGAGCAGGTTGGTCTTGCCGGCGCCGTTCGGCCCGACCAGCACGACCGCGTCTCCGCCCACCTCGATCTGCGCCGCGTGGTAGCTGCGGAAGTTCGTCAGCGTCAGTCGGCGGATGCGGGCAGAACCAAGCATCAGTCATCAGTAGTCAGTCATCAGAAAATATAAATCGGAATCTCAACGGAATTTTCTGATCACTGACCCCCGATGGCTGACGTCCGTTACACCCGCATGGGCATCAGCACGTAGAGCGCGCCCTTGGCGTCGCGGTCCTGGATGAGCGTGGGCGAGCCCGGGTCGGCGAGCCTGAGCACCGCGGCCTCGCCTTCGAGCTGGCCGGCAATGTCGAGCAGATAACGCGAGTTGAATCCGATATCGAGCGGATCGGACGCGTACTCGGCTTCGACCTCCTCGGTCGCGCTGCCGGAATCCGGATTGGTGACCGAGAGCATCAGCTTGCCGTTCGAGAGCGAGAGCTTGACGGCGCGGCCGCGTTCGCTCGACACCGTCGACACGCGGTCGACCGCCTGCTCGAAGTCCTTCTTGTCGACGACGAGCTCCTTGTCGTTGCCGGTCGGGATGACGCGGCCATAGTCGGGGAATGTGCCGTCGATCAGCTTCGAGGTCAGCACCACGTTGCCGATGGTGAAACGGATCTTGCCCTGCGACAGCTCCACGCTCACTTCGGCTTCGGCGTCCTCGATCAGGCGCTGCACTTCGCCGACGGTTTTGCGCGGCACGATGACGCCTGGCATGCCGGCGGCGCCCGCCGGCAGGGCAAGCTCGACCTGTGCGAGACGATGGCCGTCGGTCGCCACCGCGCGCAGCGTGGCAGCCTTGGCGGCGCCCGCAGTGTGGAGGTAGATGCCGTTGAGGTAGTAGCGGGTCTCTTCGGTCGAAATCGCGAACTGGGTCTTGTCGATCAGCCGCTTGAGATCGGCGGCGACGAGCTTGAAGGTGTGCGTCATCTCGCCGGCGGCGAGATCGGGAAAGTCGCTCTCCGGCAGCGTCTGCAGGGTGAAGCGGGAGCGGCCGGCGCGGACCGTGAGCACGGCGCGGTCGCCCGAACTTTCCAGCACGATCTGCGCGCCTTCGGGCAGCTTGCGCACGATTTCGTAGAACATGTGCGCCGGCACGGTAGTCGAGCCGCCGGGCCCCACCTCGGCGGCGATGGTCTCGGTGATCTCGAGATCGAGGTCGGTCGCCTTGAAGGCAAGCTTCGACTTGTCCGCCTTGATCAGAACGTTGGCCAGGATGGGGATCGTGTTCCGCCGCTCGACCACGCGATGAACGTGGCTCAGCGACTTCAGCAGTTCAGCGCGCTCGACGGTGACCTTCATGGCGGGTCCGATCTTCGGGGGGCGATGAAGGTGGCGTGTACGGTCAGTTTTCGCAAGAGCGGCCGAGCGCCCGGGCGGCATTATCCAATGCCAATCGGCCCGCAACCCGCGGAACTCTCAATACGCGCGCAGACCCGGCGGGCCTCGCGGCGCCTCCGGGTTCGCGAAATCGACGCGCGGCCACTTCCTCTGCCGCTCACTCCTGCAACTGGCGTTTCAGCAGCTCGATCTCCTCGGCCAGCGTGGTGTCGGTGCTGACGAGATTTTCGATCTTGCGCACGGCGTGCAGCACCGTGGTGTGATCGCGGCCGCCGAAGCGCCGGCCGATCTCCGGCAACGAGCGCAATGTCAGCGTCTTCGCGAGGTACATCGCCACTTGCCGCGGGCGCACCACGTTGGCGGTGCGTCGCGACGACAGAAGGTCGGCGCGGCTCACATTGTATTGCCGCGCGACGATGCGCTGGATGTCCTCGATCTTGACGCGCTTGGGCTCCTGCGGGCGCACGAGATCGCGCACCTCGCGCTCCGCCATTTCCAGCGTCACCGGCTGCCCGGTGAGCTTGCTGTGGGCGAGCAGCCGGTTGAGCGCGCCTTCGAGGTCGCGGCCGTTGTGTGTCACCGCCTTGGCGATGAACGCGAGCACCTGCGCCGACACGTCGAAGCCGGGATGCAGCTGCCGGGCGACCGCCGCGCGATGCTTCAGGATTTCGAGCCGCAACTCCTCGCCTAGCGCTCCCATCTCGACCGAGAGGCCGCCGGCGAGCCGCGAGCGCACCCGCTCGTCGAGGCTTTCAAGATCAGAGGGCGGACGGTCGGCGGCGATCACCACCTGCCGGCCGGCGTCGATCAACGCATTGAGCGTGTGGCAGAACTCGGCTTGCGTCGATTTCCCCTGCAGGAACTGGAGGTCGTCGATCACCAGCACGTCGATCGTGCGCAGCGCCTCCTTGAAGGCGATCGCGTTCTGCGCGCGCAGCGCTGCGACGAAGCCATACATGAATTTTTCCGCGGTCAGGTAGAGCACCTTGCGCTCCGCGATCGCATTGCCCGCCCACGCGAGCGATTGCAGCAGGTGCGTCTTGCCCAGCCCGACGCCGGCATGAATGTAAAGCGGATTGAACATGACCAAGTCGCCGCGCCGCCCCTGAGCGACCTGCCGGGCGGCCGCATGGGCAAGCGTATTAGAGCGGCCGACGATGAAGCTGTCGAACGTCAGGCGCGGGTCGAGCGGCGAGCCGCCCAGTGCCTCGTGCACCGCCGAAATCGGCGCCGCGGCATAGCGCATGTCGCCTGCGCCGTTGCTCTTGAACTCGCGGTTGTCACGCGGCGGGGCGGGCGCTTCAGCGGGCGCCGACTTTGCGGGCAGCGGGCGGATGACGGCGGAGCGCACAATGATCTCGATGCGGGAAACGGCGGACAGTTCCGACTGCCAGCACGACATGACCTTCTCGGTGTAGTGCGAGGCGATCCAGCTCTTGAGGAACCGCGTCGGCACCGAAAGCTTCACGGTCTCGCCCTCGATCCCTTCCAGGTCCATGCGGGCAAACCAGCTTGTATAGACATTGTCGCCGACTTCGGCGCGCAGGCGATCGCGTACCCGCTTCCAGTGGTCCTGTTCCGTGGCCGCCATGTTTGTCTCTGTGTTTTCGTTCTGGTGGGCAAGACGGATGTGTTGGGAACGCAACCAGGGGACGCAACACTGACAGGAGCCCAGAGGGGCGGACGCGGTACGGAAGGACGGAAAACGCCGCGAGGTAATTCGGCGTCAGAGCACAAGAGGTGGAGAATGCGCCGCGAGGGCTGCCCGCTCGCGGATCAGTCTTGATCTCGACATGACACTTCCCCGCTCGCCGCCGCCGCTCGTCGCGGTGGCTATGCAGATGCCAATCTAGTGAAGTAATTCTGGACTGCTTCGCGTCGCGACGGAACTAGAGCGTCAGCGCCACGAAGCCTGTACTTATGTCCGTACACCCCGAGTCCCAAGAAAGACACCGCCGAAACTGGGGAAAATTGGACATAGCTTCCCGCCCCAATCTTTCATGGGCTCGAATACGAACCTTTTACTGAGAACCGCCGGTGGCCCCAGCGGCAGTGCCAAAATAGCACGGCGCGGCGTCTCTGCAACGCTGTGACAAGCACACTGAATGGTCGTTGCCACCAAAAGCTGCCATTCGAATTTGCCACGCGCGCGGCCTCGAAGTCTCAAACGATTGATGTTGCAGGAAATATTTTCGAAGATCGGACCAGATGCGGCGGCCGAAATTGAGTGTGGCGCACCCGGTTGCGGCGAACGCGGCCAATATTGAATTCGAGGCCCTTGCCGTTCTTTGTGCTGTAAGCCGTTCTGGAAACAGGTAATTTCTTGATCGGAAAATAAGGGTAGCCCCTGAGCAAATCACCGCCCGGGCGCGTTCGGCGCCAGAAATAAAGTTTGCGATATACTACCGGTTAGTATCATGCCGGCTTGTGACAGAACTGCAACAAGGAAATGGGGGAAATGCAGAACGCTCCTCGTTTCCCACATGAATCTGGTCGATCTGACGGTTGTTTCCCACCGTTTTCCGGTCCGAAACGACAAAACCCGGCATTGCGCCGGGCTTTGTCCGTCGAAATGCCGTCCGGGAGCTATTTTCCGAGGTTGGCGACCCGTTTGGTCAGGCGGGCGACCTTGCGGTTGGCGGCGTTGCGATGAACGATGCCCTTTTGCGCCGAACGCTGGATGATCGGCTCGGCAGCCTTTAGGGCTTCGAGCGCCTTGTTGCGGTCGCCGCTCGCAATCGCTTCCTCGACATTGCGGACCGAATTGCGCATGCGCGAACGCCGCGCCTTGTTGACCGCGGTCCGCCGCGCGATGACGCGGGTCGCCTTCTGAGCTGAAGAGGTATTCGCCATGCCTGTTCTCATCCTGCGGGCGGCCGGGAGCCCGCGCATCTCATCCGGCCTGATCTGGTGATTTCAAAAGCGAACGGCGGCGAAAGCCTCGCCGCCAGCGCGGGCCGCTTATAGTCGCGGCCTCCGGGCAAGTCAAAGCCCGCCAGAACCCCCTGGGGCCAGCGGGCTGCCGGGGCCGGACCTTGGGCTAGCCGGCGCGCGCCTGCCGCTGCGGGGCGCGCACCGCGTCATATCCGGCCGTCACCGCCGCGCGGTCGGCGGGTGCAAACGCACTCAGCGGCGGCGGAACGTGCGCCCAGGCCGGATCGTGATGGATGTGCGCCAGCAGCGCCTTCACGCCGGACACGAGTTGCTTGCCGTCGAATAGCTTGCGGATGGTCACGGCATCGGCCAGCGCCGGCGCATCGCCATTCTTCCAGGCGCGCGCACACAGATCGGCGTTGAGGTTGGCGGTCGCCGAGATGCAGCCCGCGAACGCCCCCGCGCGCGCGTCGAGCAGCACCGCCTCGGTCGACGGGAACACCTTGAAGGTGGGCGAGATGGCTGCCGCCTCGCGCGCATACGCCATGTCGCCCGACGAATCCTTGAGGCCTACGATCCGATCGCCATGCGTATCGAGCAGGCGGCGCACCAGCTTCACATGCCAAGGCAGGCCGGACTGGGCGGGGAAGTGATAGAGGTAGATCGGGATCGGCTTGGCGGCGGTCGCCGCGACAATGGTGTCGATATAGGCGACGAGCCCGTCGTCCGGCACGCCTTTATAATAGAACGGCGGCAGCACCAGCGCGCCCGCAAAGCCGAGCTCGGCGGCGTGACGGGTGAGCGCGACGGCGTCGGCCACCGAAGCCGCGCCGGTGCCGACCATCAGCCGGTCAAGCGGCACGCCCGCATCGCGATAGGCGGTCATCACGCGCTTGCGCTGCTCGAGCGAGAACGATGTCGCCTCGCCGGTGGTGCCGAGCACGTTGAGCCCATCGCAGCCGTTAGCGAGCAGGAATTTCGCCAGTGCGGTGGAGCGCGCGGTGTCGGGCTCGCCCTTGTCGTCAACCGCGGTGGCAACGGCGGCTATGACGCCGCGGAGTTTGTCGGTGGTCATGTCGGTGGCTGTCCCTTCCGCGATGGAACCGATCGTATAGCGTCATCGCGGCGGGCGGTCACGCCGTGCCGGCGACCGGGACGCCGACATCTTCCCAGGCGCAGCTTCTTGCAGCGCGCCACGTAGCGGGAAGCGGACGACACCGCCAACAAGCTCACAGAATCTGGCAGGCTACTCGGCGGAGGCCTCGACGTCGGAGGTGATCTTTACCGAAGCGGTGATTTCTCGCCTGCAGGCGTAACA
Source organism: uncultured Alphaproteobacteria bacterium (assembly GCA_963763365.1). GTDB lineage: Bacteria > Pseudomonadota > Alphaproteobacteria > Rhizobiales > Xanthobacteraceae > VAZQ01. Next base: position 59,675 of record CAVXOE010000014.1, read on the forward strand.
TTCGAAGACTTGAGTTTCGTATCCCGGCCCACGCTTGGAGTCGGGCATGCGCCCGGTCAGCGTCATCGGCTCCGCGCAGGTTTCACAGACAGGTCGCTTTCGTTCCGGGAAATCCAGTCCGAACAGTTTCATGGCAACCTCTGCGTTCAAATCGCTAATCGTCGCAGGCTAGCACCGGCTCACCGGTGGCTCAATCGCCCCCGGCGACGCGCAGACCTGGCATCTGTGGACCGGAATTTACCCGCTTACGTTGAACACCGCGACCGTCGCCATGTTGACGAGCGCTCCGTTGTTGGCCGAAATCTCCTATTCGATCACTTCGTCGGCGAGTGCAAGCAGGGTGGGCGGCACGACCAGTCCGAGCGCCTTGGCGGTCCTGAGGTTGATGACCAAAGTAAACTTGGTCTGCAACTGAACCGGCAGATCGGCGGGCGGAGTGCCCTTCAGCACGCGATCGACGTAATCCGCGGCTCGGCGATGGGCATCGGCCAGATCGCTGCCATACGACACCAGCCCGCCGTCGGCCGCGAAAACCCGGAATGGATAGATTGCCGGCATCCTGTGCTGTGCCGCGATCCGGATGATCGAGGCGCGATTTGCCGTGGCGATGACGTTGGCGAGGACGACGAGGCCGCTGTCCGGTTCGGTCGCGAAGGCCGTCAAGCCGTGCTCGATGTCCGCGGCGCTGCGAAACGGCACAGCGACCGGTGTGATGCCCAGTGAGGGTGCCGCCGCGGACAATTGGCGCCAGTAGAGCGCATGCGCGGCGGCGTCCGGGTGCAGGAGAACCGCGACCCGCGATGTTTTGGGCGAAATCTCCTTGAGCTGACCGAGCCATTTGCTCGCCATCTCGCCTTCGAAGTTAGCCAATCCGGTTGCATTGCCGCCCGGCTGCGCCAGGCTTTGCACAAAGCCCGCGCCAACCGGGTTGGAGACGGCGACGAACACGATCGGGATGGTGGAGGTCTCCCGCTTGACCGCGGTCAGCACGGGACTTGAGCTTGCCAGAATGACGTCGGGCTGAATCGCGACAAGCTCTTTCGCAAGCATCGCCATTCGGGCGGGATCGCTATTGCCCCAGCGCACGTCGAGCCGGGCGTTGACGCCCTCGGTCCATCCGAGTTCCTTGAGGCCTTGCAGCAGCGCCTTCAGCCATGCCTGACCTTCGCTGTCGTTCTGAGCGAATGACATCAACACGCCGATGCGCGCCGTGCGCCCAGGCGCTTGCGCATGGGCGGGGAGTGGCCATGCGACGGCGCTGCCAAGAAAAGTCAAAAATTCCCGTCGTTGCATTGCTGATCTCCCTGCTCAGCGTAATACGCCGAGACATGGCAATCGAGCATTTCCAGAAATTGCCCGAAGCAGCATTTGGACGCAGGCGCCGCGACGGTTCCACGGGACACCTCTCGCGGAACTCAAGTCAAAGGCTCGAAAAATGTCGCGGCGATCATCCGCTTACGTTGAAGGCTGCGACCGCCGCCATGTTGACGAGCGCGGCGTCGTTGGCGGAAAGCGGCACGATCTGGACCGGCCGGTCGAGTCCGACGAGGAGCGGCCCGATCACCGTCGCGCCGCCGAGCTCCTGCAGCATCTTGGTGGAGATGGCGGCGGAATGGAACGCCGGCATGATCAGCACGTTCGCCGGTCCAGATAGCCGGCAGAACGGATAGGCGTCGCGCAGCTCCATGTTGAGCGCAACGTCGGCCGCGATGTCGCCGTCGTATTCGAAATCGACCCGCCGCTGGTCGAGGATCTTGACTGCGCCCTGGACGTGCACGGCGCGCTCGCCGGGCGGCTGCCCGAACGTCGAGAACGCCAGCAGCGCGAGGCGTGGCTCGTAGCCGAAGCGGCGCGCGACGCCGGCCGCCTCGACCGCGATGTCGGCGAGGCTCTCGGCGTTCGGCATTTCGGTCACCGCCGTATCGGCGACCAGCACGGTGCGCCCGCGCGCCAGCACGAGCGAGACCCCCATCACGCGGTGGCCGGGCTTGGGATCGATGCAGTGGCGCACGTCCTCGAGTGCGACGGAGAAGTTGCGCGTGACGCCGGTGACCATGGCGTCGGCATCGCCGAGCGCCACCATGCAGGCGGCGAAATGGTTGCGGTCCTGGTTGACCAGGCGCTGGCAGTCGCGCTGCAGGAAGCCCTTGCGCTGCAGGCGCTCGTAGAGATAGGCGGAATAGGACGCGTTGCGCTGCGACAGCCGCGCGTTGATGATCTCGATGCCGCCGCCGAGTTCGATGCCGAGGTCGCGCGCCGATGCGTGCACGCGGTCCTCGCGCCCCACCAGCAGCGCGGTGCCGAGCCCTTGGCCGACGAAGCTCGAGGCTGCGCGGATCACCTGCTCCTCCTCGCCCTCGGCGAACACGACGCGCTGCGGCCGCCGGCGCAGCCGCTCGTAGACCCGCTGCAGCACGCTTGCCGCCGGATCGCGCCGCGAGCGCAATTGTACCTTGTAGGCCTCCATGTCGACGATCGGCTTGCGTGCCACCCCGGTGTCCATGGCGGCCTTGGCGATCGCGGGGGGCACATACGAGATGAGTCGCGGGTCGAACGGCACCGGGATGATGTAGTCAGGGCCGTATTGCGGGCGCGAGCCATAGGCGGCGGCGACCTCGTCGGGCACATCTTCGCGCGCAAGTGCGGCGAGCGCGCGCGCGCCTGCGATCTTCATCTCCATGTTGATGGCGCTCGCGCGCACGTCGAGCGCGCCGCGGAAGATGTAGGGGAAGCCGAGCACGTTGTTGACCTGGTTCGGATAGTCCGAGCGGCCGGTCGCCATGATGGCGTCGTCGCGCACCTCCGCGACCTCTTCGGCGGTGATCTCGGGGTCGGGGTTTGCCATGGCGAAGATGATGGGCTTCGGTGCCATCGACTTTACCATCTCCTTGGTCACCGCGCCCTTGACCGACAGGCCGAAGAACACGTCCGCACCTGCCAGTGCTTCGGCCAGCGTGCGCGTCGAAGTCTTGGCCGCGTGCGCCGATTTCCACTGGTTCATGCCGTCGGTGCGGCCCTGGTAGATCACGCCCTTGGTGTCGCACAGGATGATGTTGTCCGGCGTCATGCCGATCGACTTGAGCAGTTCGAGGCAGGCGATGCCGGCGGCGCCCGCGCCGTTGCAGACGAGCTTGGTGGTCTTGATGTCGCGTCCGGTGATGTCCAGCGCGTTGATCAGGCCAGCGGCCGCGATGATCGCGGTGCCGTGCTGGTCGTCGTGGAACACCGGGATGTCGAGCAGTTCGCGCAGCCGCTGCTCGATGATGAAGCACTCCGGCGCCTTGATGTCCTCGAGGTTGATGCCGCCCCAGCCCTTGCCGAGGAATTTCACGCAATTGATGAACTCGTCGGGGTCCTCGGTGTTGACTTCGAGATCGATGGAGTCGATGTCGGCGAAGCGCTTGAACAGCACCGCCTTGCCTTCCATCACCGGCTTGGCGGCGAGTGCGCCGCGGTTGCCCAGGCCCAGGATGGCCGTGCCGTTGGTGACGACGGCGACGAAATTGCCTTTCACGGTGTAGTCGTACGCCTTGCTCTCGTCCTCGGCGATCGCCAGCACCGGAACCGCGACGCCGGGTGAGTAGGCCAACGAAAGATCGCGCTGGGTCGCCATCGGCTTGGTGGCGACGACTTCGAGCTTGCCCGGCCGCCCCTGGCTGTGAAACAGCAGCGCTTCCTGGTCGGTGAACGTCGGCCGTGTACCGCGGCCGGTCGTTTTCTCAGACATTTCAACTCCTTGGGGACGTCGAGGCCGTCGGATGAGGGCGCGGGAACAAAAGTAGCGGATTGTGTGGTGGTCACTCAAGCGACGGAAGGGCAGGGTATGGTTCGTGCCCGGAACGCGGAGGGGAGGTCTCCCGGCCTCGGTATTCCTGCCATCCACAGGTGATCCGATTGAACCGATCCTCCGACAAGAGTAATCGGAGGTCGCGACCTTAACTCCCGGAAAGTCTCACGGCCATCCCATGATCCGCTTCCTGCTCCGTTTTATCGGGCTGTTGTGCCTCGCACTGGGATTCATATTCCTGGTTTACGACGGGACCAAGTGGATCGCCGACAGGCAATTCTACGTCAGCAGCGTGGGCGCCACCTGGTCGAACGTGCACCAGAACTCGCTCGTCGGCCTGCAGCCGATCGTCGAGCGTTTTACCGGCACGTGGTTCTGGAACAATGCGTTCCAGCCCTATTTTCTCGACCAGCCGGCGTGGCTCGTGCTCGGCATCGTCGGTGCGCTTCTGATCATGTTCGGGCGCAAGCGGCGCAAGCTTATCGGCTTCGCGCGGGATTGAACCAAGCGCCGCTCTGTGAGTTTGTCCCCTCTCCCCGCTGAAGCGGGGAGAGGGGAAGCCGCGTCGCGGCTACTTGATCACGTCGACGCCGGCCTTGCAGGCCTGGCCGTCCTGGGCGCCGGTGCCGCCGCTACATCCGAGCGCGCCGATCACCTTGCCGTCCTTCATGATCGGGATGCCGCCTTCCGACGCGATGACGCCGTCGAGCGAGAGCGCCGCGATGCCGGCTCCGCCCGACGCCACGCGATCCTCGAACACTTTCGTAGGCCTACGGAACATCGCCGCCGCCCGCGCCTTGTGCTGGGCGATGCCGATCGAGGCGAACTGGGTCTGGTCCATGGTGCTGGCATGGATCAGATAGCCGCCGATCGAGACGGCGATGATCGCCATCGACCAGCCGTTCTTTTTCGCCTCGGCCTCCGCCGCGTCCACGGCCTTCTTCGCCATGTCGAGGGTGACCGAGGGGCCGTAATGCACCGGCTGTTGCGCCCAAGAAGCGGTCGTATTGGCCGTCGTGAACGTGAGCGCCGCGCAAATCGCGAGCGAGGTAGCGATACCTGTACGCATGAAGTCTCCTCCCGAGATTGACGTTTTTGCCGGCACCGGGGACCGGTGCACGAAGCGCTCGTATGGCGCCGGGCGAAAGCATAAGGCAGGAATTGGCGGTCGCGAAATAGGGCGATAACCCCATCATCGCGCCGCCGTGATCGGCATCTCCCATCCGGCTGGGCGAGACGTGATACATCCGCAGGTGCGCAAAGCCCGTTTCGGGGCTATATTTGCGGCATCACGAAAATCGAGGAGAGTGCCGCCATGTTCGGGTTCAAGAAGAAGCTTGAAATGCCGACGGCCGCCGAGGCGCTGCCCGGCCGGTCGACGCCGATACCGACCGCGCGCGAGCATTTCATCACCCATCGGCCGCTCACCGGGCCGTATCCCGATGGGCTCGCGACCGCGATGTTCGGTATGGGATGTTTCTGGGGCGCCGAGCGCAAGTTCTGGGAGCTTGGCGACGGCATCGACATCACCGCCGTGGGCTACGCGGCCGGCCGTACCCCCAACCCGACCTACGAGGAGGTTTGCTCCGGCCGCACCGGCCACAACGAGGTGGTGTTCGTGGTCTACGACCCGAAGAAGATCTCCTACGAGACGCTGCTCAAGACGTTCTGGGAGAACCACGACCCGACGCAGGGCATGCAGCAGGGCAACGACGTCGGCACGCAATACCGGTCCGGCATCTACACGTTCACGCCCGAGCAGCGCAAAGCGGCCGAAGCCTCGAAGGCGATGTATGAGCAGGCGCTCAAGTCGAGGCGCTTGGGCGCCATCACCAGCGAGATACTCGACGCACCGCCGTTCTATTTCGCCGAGGGCTATCACCAGCAGTATCTCGCCAAGAATCCGGCCGGTTATTGCGGGCTCGGCGGCACCGGCGTGAGCTGCCCGATCGGCACCGGCGTTGCGGCGTAGCTGTGGCCGCGCAGGGTGGGCATAGGCGCGGACGCGCCGTGCCTGCACCAGACCAACAAAGAAAGGGCCAGCCATGTCGAGCCTCAAGCTCCGCCTCTTCGACGACTTGAATGCCAGCGGCCTCGTTCGTCCCGCGACCGAAAAGTTCGCCGGTGCCTGGCTCGCCTGCAGTCTCGTGATGGCGCGCGGCAATGTGCTGGCGGCGTTCAGTCTCGAGCACATGACGACCGCCTCGATCTGCGGAATCGTCGGCGCGGTGGTCACCGTCCTTCTGCTCCTGCAGATGGACCGCACGACCGACAGCGTCTACCGGCAGGCGACCATCGCCGGAGTGGCGACGTTCATCGGCGACACCTTCGCGCATGGCTCGCACTTCCCGCCGCAATGGGCGGAGCCCTTGGTCACCGGAGCGGTCTCCGCCAGCATCGCGGTCGCCCTCTGGTACGCGAAGCGGCTGGTACGGACCGCCTGAACTCGGAGGACCGGCAAGGGGCGTGGGCGAAGCCACGGCGCCCACACCGCGAGATTTTCGCCGCTGCTGATGCCCAAGCCGCCGCGGATCAAGGCTTTGTTAACCATATCGCGCGTTAATCCGTTAACCCTGTTTGGTTCGTCGGGTTCGGAAATCAGCGCATGCGGCCGTGCCGCCTCATTGTCGTGTTGATGATCGCGGCCACGCTCGCCGGCTGCGCGACCGCGTCCGTGCCGCCGCCGGAAATGGCCGCCGGACCGGGCGATCTCGACAGCATTATCTACGGCAGCCGGCGCGGCCTTCAGGTTGCGCCACCGCCCATGATCGTACCCGGTCCTGGTCCGGTCGCCGTGGCAATGCCGCCGCCCATGCCTTCGCCGCCGGTGCCGGTCGCGGTTCCGCCCCCGCTGGTGCCAGCCTCCGCGGTGATGCCCGAGCTGGTACCGCCGGATGAGCCGTATACGCTCGATTCCGGCGACAAGCTGCGCATCACGGTCTACGGACAGGAAGGCCTGAGCAACAACTACATCGTCGATGCCAGTGGACGCATCACCATGCCGTTCATCGGTCCGGTGTCGGTGCGCGGCTGCACCACGACGCAGTTGGCGCGGGTGATCGCCGACCGCTTGCGCAACGGCTTCATCCGCGAGCCCCACGTCGCGATCGAAGTCGAGACCTACCGGCCGTTCTTCATCCTCGGCGAGGTGCTGGCACCCGGGCAGTACCCGTACGTTCCGAACATGACGGTGGAGACCGCGGTCGCCATCGCGGGCGGCTACACGCCGCGCGCCTACCGGTGGAACGCCGAGGTCAGCCGCTCCGCGGGCGGCCTCACCGCGCGCCAGAAGGTGCCGACGATCGCGCCGGTGCGCCCGGGCGATACCGTCACGGTCACCGAGCGCTGGTTCTAAAGCCGCATTCCGTCTCCACCGACAGCAGGTCGCGCCGCCAGTGCGGTGCGCTCCCTCTCCCCAGCGGGGAGAGGGAGCAGACCGAGCTCGCTGGCCCGTGATTTCATGACCGCGGGATACTCACTTCTTCATGTGCTTCGTGAGGAACTCCGTCGAGCGCTGCCAGGCGAGTTTGGCGCTCGGTTCATGGAAACTGCCACGCTCGTCGCAATGGAAGCCGTGGCCGGCGATCGGATAGGTGAAGATCTCGTCTTGCGGATGCTTCTTCTTGATCATCTCGACGTCGGTCATCGGAATGGCCGCGTCGGTCTCGCCGAAATGCATCATGGTCGGGCACTTCTCCTGCTCGTCGGCGAACTTGGCGATGGCGCCGCCGTAGTAGCAGACCGAAGCCGACAGTCCGGCAAGCCGGCACGCCGAGAGAAACGCGATGCTGCCGCCCATGCAGAATCCCATGATGCCGACCGGTCCGGCCGCCTTGAGATCGTTGATCGCGGCCTGCGTGTCGCGCAGCATCGCATCCCAGTCCGGATTGGCGATGAATTTGCGCGCGTTGGCGATCTCGTCGGGCGTATAGCCGCATTCGAAATCCTTGGTCTGCCGATCGAACAACGCCGGCGCGACCGCCGCGTAGCCTTCCTTGGCGAGCCGGTCGGTGACGGCGCGGATGTGCTGGTTGACGCCGAAGATCTCCTGAATGACCACCATGCCGCCTTTGGGCGTACCAGCCGGATCGGCGCGATACGCGCCAAGCTGGAACTTGTCGGCAGCCGTGAGCGAGAAATGCTTACCCAATTTAACCTCCCGTGAACGAAACGAGCCGGAAACGCGCCGGCCCGGCGGCCGGGAATGTCTCGCGTCCGCCGTCACAAAGCAACCATCGCCAATGCGCCGAGGGGGATGCAAATGTCGCAAGGTTGCCTAGATAAAAGAGAACGGCCCGGCGGCTTCGCCGGCGGGTTGTCGGGCGGGCGCCAAGATCGAGATGGCGGCTGCATATGGTCGACACTTCCCGGCGGAAATTCCTGCAACAGATGGCGGGCGTCTCGGCGCTTGCCGGCATCGGCTATGCGCCGGCGGCGTTCGCGCGCGCTCCCGAGAGCGAGATCACCGCGGCCGAGCGCGAGGCGATGGCCGCGCTCGCCAGCGGCTATCTCGACGAGTTTGGCGCGCCCGGTGTCTCGGTCGCGATCGCGCATCGCGGACAACTCGTCTACGCGGAAGGCTTCGGCTTCGCCAACCGGGCGACCGGTGAGAAGGTCACTCCGCAGCATCTCTTCCGCATCGCGAGCGTCAGTAAGCCGGTGACGTCGGTGGCGATCTTTTCGCTGATCGAACAGGGCAAACTCAAGCTTGACGACAAGGTGTTCGGCAAGACCGGCGTCCTGCGCGACGACTACGGCACCCCAGAGGACAAGCGCGTCGAAGAGATCACCATCGAGCAACTGCTGACCCACACCGGCGGCGGCTGGCCGAACAAGGGCCGCGATCCGATGTTCTCCAATCCGCAGTTCGACCAGCGCCGGCTGATCGTCTGGACGCTCGCCAACGTGCCGCTCGATCACCCTCCCGGTACGGTCCATGCCTATTCGAACTTCGGCTACTGTCTGCTCGGCCGCGTGGTCGAGAAGCTCAGCAGTCAGAATTACGCGGGCTATGTCCGCGACAAGCTGCTTTCCCGCTGCGGCGTGACGCAGATGCGCATTGGCGCCGGGCCGTTCAACGAGCGCGCTCGCAACGAGGTGGTCTATGCGGGGCAGGGCGGCGACCCGTACCGTGTGAAGGTTGCGCGCGCCGATTCCTGCGGCGGCTGGATCGCAAGCCCTTCCGATCTCGTGCGCTTCGTTACGCATGTCGACGGCTTGTCCGACACGCCGAGCCTGCTGAAGCCCGAAACCATCAAGGCGATGACGACACCGCTCCCCAGCAATCCCCGCTACGCCAAAGGCTGGATCGTCAACGACCGCGGCTGGTGGCACAACGGCAGCCTGCCGGGAACCTCGGCCGTGATGGTGCGCGGGCAGAACGGCCTCGCCTGGGCGGCGCTCGCCAACACGCGCCGGCGCGATCCGTCGAGCGTCGGCGGTCTCAACCGCATGGCCGCGCAGCTTGTGGCCGTGAAGAATTGGGCTGCCTGACACGCCTTGTGCGGCCCTTGTGATGGCCATCACACAAATCCGCTTTGGCTGAACCGCGCGCTTGCGCGGTTCGACAAACTGCGCGGATGGTCGGCGCCTCACGCCGCACTTCACAAGACGAAAAACGAAAAATCCGGCACCTCGCATTCGCGATTTCGCGCGCGAATGCGGCGTTCTCTTTCGCGCAATTTCCGCCCCATCGGCAGGCCATGGCGCAGCAGAAGCAGACGTCGGCGCTCTGCTTCAACGACAAGAACACGAAACCAGGCCCTTACTGAACCCCGGCTCGTCCGGGGTTCTTTTTTGCGCGCGTCACGCCGAACGACGCGCGCACCTGAACGTGCGCACGCGATTCCTGAACGCCCATTCATCCGCATCGCGGCAAGTATCTGCAGCAACTCGCTTTTTTGTGCCGCTGGTCACATCCGCGCGCGCGGGTTGCCGCTACTAACAAGATGACGATCGCCAAGACATGAGTTGCGGCGAGATCGAAAGGAAAGGAACGGCCCTCCGGGCGACAAGCGTCACGGAAGGTTCATAGCAACCAACAGGAGACTACAATGTACCGCAAGATCATCCTCACCTGTGCCGCCGCTGTCGCCGCTCTCGGTTTGCTGCTGGCTCCGGTCACCGCGTCCGCGAAGAGCCACAACGGCAACGGCTCGCATCACAGCAGCCATCACAGCCACCACAAGCACGGCAAGCATGCGCATCGCCACCACAAGCATCACCACATGCATCACGCGCATCATCACCACAAGAAGCACCACTGGCACCACAGGCACCATAAGTACTATCCGTCGTACGAGACGACGTACTACTCGAAGCCGACCTACTCGGAGCCGAGCTACACCTACAGCAAGCCGAGCTACGTCTACACCAAGCCGGCGCCGAGCTGCACGTGTCTGACCAAGGAGTACGCTCCGGACGGCACCGTGATCTTCAAGGACGTGTGCACCAAGGAGATGGCGGTCTCCGAGCCGAGCTCCGAGAAGGCCGAGAACTAAGCCGGCCACTGCCGACCAACCGAAACCCCAGCCGCAAGGCTGGGGTTTTTTCGTTGTTGTGCTCCCTCAACGTCGTGCCCGCGAAAGCGGGCATCCAGTGTCACGGCACGGCGATGCGCAGCGCTGTCGCGGCATTCTTGCAAGACTGGATCGCCCGCTTGCGCGGGCGATGACTTCGTTGGAAGTGTGGCGGTGGCGGCGGAGACCGGTCGAGGTTTACGCCACCGCGGCCTGTGTGAGCGCGGTGTCGGTCGGGCGCGAGCGGCGGTCGAGCCGCAAGGTCAGGCAGAAGGCCGAGCCGCCGCTCTTGAGGAACGAGCGCAGCGGCGTTGCCGCCACACGGTAGCCGCGCTCCTGCAAGGTACCGCGCAGCCGGTCGCTGCAGGCTCCCATCACCAGCGTGTCGCCGAGGCAGACCGCGTTGGCGGCGAGCTTCGTCGCATCCTCGATGCCGATCTCGATGCGCTTGCCGCGCGGCACGAATTCGCGGATGACATTGCGGCCGGCCGGCGTGAAGGCGTCGGGCACGTACATCACCTCGCCACGTGGCAGCGGAGCGAGCGCCGTATCCATGTGGTAGAAGCGCGGGTCGGCGAGTTCGAGCGCCGTCACCTTGACGCCGAACGTGTCTTCGACCGCGCGCTGTGCGGATGCATCCGAGCGCTGGTTGTAGCCCAGCCAGAACATGTTGCGGGTCTGGTCGAACACGCAATCGCCGGCGCCTTCGAGCACGACGCCCTCAGGCATATGACGCACGTTGTCCACCAGCCCGCGCGCCTTGAGCGCTTGGAACGCCGCCTCGAAATGCGGTTGTTCTGCCTGGCGCTCAAGGTGCCGGAAGCGCGCCAGCAGTACGTTGCGGTCGAGCACCACCGCGGCGTTGGCGGTGAACACGAGATCGGGCACGCCCGGTGCGGCCGGCACGAGGTCGATCGCGGCGCCGAGCTCTTGGAATTTGCGGTAGAGCGCGGTCCATTCGCGATGCGCGGCGGCGCTGTGGATGCTGGCGTCGCGCGCCCAAGCATCCGGCTCCATCCACGGGTTGATGGTGTAGCTGACCGCGAAGTGCTCAGGCCGGCACATCAGCAGGCGGGCGGTGGGCTTGATCGGGGTCATGGCACGGCTCCGGTCGTCTCTCCGTTCACGCGGCGGCGGGATGCCGCCGCGTTCCTTCCAGTTCGCGCACTACCTCCTCGAAGCGGTCGAGCGCCCAGTCGAGGTCCTCGCGCGAAATCGTCAGCGGCGGCGCCAGCCGCACGACGGTCTGGTGCGTCTCCTTCGAGAGCACGCCCTTCGTGAGCAGCCGCTCGCACGCCTCGCGCGCGGTCGCGAACTCCGGATTGATCTCGGCACCGGCCCACAGGCCGCGGCCGCGTACGTCCTTCAGCGCTGGGCTCTTGACCGCGCGCAGCCGTGCGAGCATGTGCGCGCCGTCGATGCGGCTCTTTTCCACGAGCCGCTCGTCGCGCATCACGTGCAGCGCTTCGAGGCCCACAGCCGCCGCCAGCGGATTGCCGCCGAAGGTCGAGCCGTGCGAGCCCGGCGTGAACACGTTCATGAGTTCGCGCTTGCCGACGAAGGCCGACACCGGCAGCACGCCGCCGCCCAGCGCCTTGCCGAGGATCAGCCCGTCCGGCCGGATGCCCTCGTGCTCGAAGGCGAACCACTTGCCGGTGCGGCCGAGCCCCGACTGCACCTCGTCGAGGATGAGCAGCACGTTGTGCGCGTCGCAGATGCGGCGCAGGCCCGCGAGGAAGCCGTCGGGCGGCACGATGATGCCGGCCTCGCCCTGGATCGGCTCGATCAGCACGGCCGCGGTTTCGGGCGTGATCGCACGCTCGACCGCATCGAGATCGCCGAACGGCACCGCCTTGAAGCCCGGCGTGAACGGGCCGAAGCCGTCGCGATAATCCGGCTCGGTCGAAAACGACGTGACCGTGGTGGTGCGGCCGTGGAAGTTGCCGGCAGCGACGATGATCTCGGCCTTGTCCTTGGCGATCCCCTTGACGCGGTAGCCCCAGCGGCGCGCGGCCTTCACGGCGGTCTCGACCGCCTCGGCGCCGGTATTCATGGGGACGACGGCATCGAGCCCGGTGAGCCGGCAGATTTCGGCGAGGAACGGCCCGAGCTGGTCGCTGTAATAGGCGCGCGACGGCACCGCCAGGCGGTTCGCCTGCGCGGTCAGCGCCGCGAGGATGCGCGGATGCGCGTGGCCGAGGCTCACGGCCGAATAGGCGCTCATCATGTCGACGTAGCGCTTGCCGGCGATGTCCCAGAGGTACGAGCCCTCGCCGCGCGTCAGCACGACCGGCAGCGGCGCGTAGTTCGGCGCCGAGTGGCGGGTCTCGAGTTCGATCGCCCGCTCGGGGCGGCTCTCGCGATGAAAGGTGCGGTCGATGGCGTTCATGGCACACTGCTCCTGATGGTGGGAATTTAGGGCAGCAGTGCTGACGTGTGCGGCGGAAGGCGCCCGCCCGGACGGCGGTTTCGGCGGCGGGGAGGGCGCGGCGCGACAGAAACGGCGGTGGGGGTGCGGCACGGCCTCATGCAACTGCTGCTGGCGTCATGCCTGCCTCGCGGTGCACGCCGGCCTCACTCCGCCTCATCCTGAGGGCGGCCACCGATGCCGGGTTTACCCGACATCGGAAAGTGGCCGCATCTCGAAGGATGGGGCGGCCACCGAACTTGCGGCCATGCTTCGAGACGGATGCTACGCGTCCTCCTCAACATGAGGCCGGGAGGGAGCATAGGGCCGGGTGAGTCCGTCGCGTCGCGTCCATATCCGTCGACGTGACAATGCCCACAACGGCTCTTCTCAGTCGCGCGCCCGCGACAATGCGGTGCGGATCATCCGCAGTGGCTGAGTAAACCGCCAAGAGCGGCTATTCGTGATCGCATCCCGCTGTATTTCCAGCGTGCGGCACTTCAGTTCGAGTTCGCTGGCCCTGGCCTTGTAATCCTCAAGCTCCATCGCAAGTCGTTGTTGGCTTTGTTCGAGCGTGACACGCGCGTTGCGGTTAGCGAGCCAGCGCTCCACGTCCGAAAAGACCATGCGATCGGAAAACACCGCCCCAAACCCATGCCGCTCAAATAGCGAGTCAAGAAACGAATCCTTTGGCGGCCCAAGCTCGCGCGGAATTCCAGCGTCGCGCCATTGCTCGTGGAACAGATGCAAGAACCACGACCCGGCGCACTTGGCTTGGATTTCTTCACGGTAGTTCGGATCGAAAAGCTTGACGACCTCAATGCCGGAAATCGGATAAGCCGTTTGTGAAGGCAAGACGTGCGTGGTCAGGTCATGCTCTCGAATGAGCCTTGTCCAAAGTAGCGGACCAATTTCGCCCCACTGCACGTCGCCTCGCGCGGCCAACGTGCTCTGCGCGACGAGTTCGTCAAGGATTGCATGTGGATGAGGAAAGAAAAGCACGCCAACATAGACCAGCCCGCCCTGCGGGGCGGCCGCAACGAAAATATCATCTTGCGGCACATCGGTGCGCAAGAGCACGACATCAAGATCGACCCACCAGCCGCACAGCTTCTGCAGCAGCGCTTGCCGAAAGAGATCCGAGTGGAGTGCCGGGCTTCCCTTGCCGAATCCCGAACGGTAGTGGCGGATTTCATCTGCGGGCAGAATGTCACGAGCATCGCGATGAACAACCCAATCCGGTACGCCAAGCTCCTTGTCGTAGGTGAAGATCTCGACCCGATGGCCATGGTCGACAAAACTCCGCAGGCACAGAAGCTGGTAAGGACCGAGAACGGGACCGTGCCAGAATGTGCGGAACGTGGCCTGACGTGACTTTTTTTTGCTATTGTCCACATTCGAGAGGCCAGTTACCATATTCCTTCGCCCCAAAGCTCGCTCTGCGTGTAGTTCTGCGGAATGTTCGGTATATTCATACTCGCCAACGATGCTTTTATTCCGTGGCTTGAACCGTTCCTGGTCTCGCTACGGACTCGCAATCCGGCCGTCCCGATCGTTCTAATTCCCTACGACGATAATTGTACTGAAGCAGTGCGGGTGGCGAAACGCCACGGGTGCGAAACGCTCGACATGGATCTGGCGCCTTATGACAAGATCGGCTTTGCATTTCACCCGAACGACCCTACGGCCGCCCACATCTATCGCAAACTTGCGATCTTCGACGGTCCGTTATCGACTTTTCTCTACCTGGATATTGACCTGATCGTTGCGACCGATCTCCGCTACATCCAAAGCGCGCTTTCGAGAAATGACTACGACATATGTTTTTATCGCACCGCAATGCCTGGACGGAACTTTACCGATCATCGTCAAGTGGAACTCAAGACACGCCATTCTGCGCTTGGCACACTTGGCTTCAACGCTGCGTTCATCGCATCCTCTCGCGGTGCGCTCAACCTTGCCAAGATTTCCGCCATAGCGCGTGAGCAAAAGACGCTCGCACGCCTTCTGGGGCCGGCTCGCGAGCAGGCTCTGCTCAATTATTGTGTTGCCGCCTATGGCCTGCGAACCGTGACTCTGCCGTCGCTGATGCCGGAACTCTCTTACTGCTGGGACTCGTTTCTCGATATCCGCTGGGACGCCGATGCCAAGTGCTATCGCACCGGTCCGGATTGCCCGCGCTGGGAAGGGCTCGACGAGATACTTTACGGCCGCGAGGGCCCCGTTGCTGGCAAGATCGTTCCAATGATCCATTGGGGAGGGCATGGTCGTCCGTTGCCGCGAATGCATAACTTCGCCGTCTGGAACCGCTTTGCCCGATGGCCCGACGCCTCACGCGTCGCCGATGGATTCGGGCGGGGTAGCCAAAAGCCACTGTCTACCATAAATTCAGGTTCGGACGTTTTGGCGATACAGCCCGTTGTCGCAATGGCGGAATAAACGCTACATCGAAGTGCTCGGTCGTTGGTTTCTGGAAAGCTGGTCCATGGCTATCATTTTGCCAATTCAATTTTCGTCCGGCATCGGAAACATGTGATCCTCCTCGCACCAATGCGTCACACCGACCACACGCCGCCAAACGAGCCAACGCGGCACCTCGATGTCCTCGAATTGCATGTGACCCACGCGTGCAATCTGACCTGTGAAAGCTGCTCGCACTACTCAAACCATGGCCATCGCGGCCATGTGAGGCTCTCGGAGGCGGCGCATTGGATGAGTTTGTGGAGCCGCCGGTTCACGGTGGGTCAGTTTAGACTTCTTGGCGGCGAGCCGACCATCCATCCCGAACTTCCGGCGTTCGTCGGACTGGTACGCCGTCATTGGCGGTCGGCGCGCATTCGTATCGTCACGAACGGATTTTTCCTGCATCGGCATCCCGGGCTGCCGGCAACGCTCGCAGCCGATGGTCATGCCGACATTGCCGTGTCGGTCCATCACGATGCGCCTGAATATCGCGAGCGGCTAAAGCCGATCTTCGATCTTCTTGCCTCATGGCAGCAGGACCACGGCATCACCGTTGATATCAGGGAATCTCACGGCAATTGGACCCGCCGCTATCACGGCTTCGGCCCGACGATGCTGCCCTACCAAGACGGTCTTCCGCGACGAAGCTGGGAGATTTGCCCCGCCAAATACTGCAAGCAGCTTTTCCAGGGACGGCTCTGGAAGTGCGCCCCTCTCGCCTATCTGCAATTGCAGAAGGCGAAGTATGATCTATCCGAAAAATGGGATCCCTATCTCGCCTACCTGCCGCTCAACTCCTCTTGCTCGGATCGCGAACTCGACCAATTCATCGCCCAAGAGGATGAGCCGGCTTGTGCCATGTGTTCGGCGGAGCGTCGGCGTCTGACACTCCCGGTACCGTTGCCGAAGGTTGCAAAGCCGGACCGGCCGCCAGCGAAAGCCAACGCCAACCCCGCAGTCTAGATCACAGGCAAGGATTAGACCGAGCGGTCGGCCGCGATGCGCTCGAGTATCGTGGTCTTGAGTCGTTGCATGGCGACATTGTCATCATCGCGCGATAGAGCGCGAGGCGCGGCTAGAAACCCGTGAAGGAGCATGAGCACGGTCCGGTAGAGACGGCCTCGCATTTTCGAGTTTGGTATTTCGAAACCTGAAATAAACTGCGTCAGGTCCGGCATGAGGTCCGCGTCGTAGTCGACGCCCAGGCGTGCCCACGATCGGCGCTGGATCGGATCGATTCGCTCGCGCCAGTTCGGAGGATTGCTTGCCGTAAGTCCACGCGAATTCCGCCGATATCGAACCAGCGTGTCGGGAACATTTTCAGCACGACATATTTCGAGCATTCGCGCCCACAGCACATAGTCCTCTGATTGCCTCATTGTCGTATTGTAGCCGCCGACCGCATCAAAGCACGCGCGGCGAAATGCAACCGATGAATGGCAGAAGGGATTGAGAAACAGGGCATTCCACCGCACTTCGACGTCCGAGACAGGTCCCCGCCAGACACCTTTGGTGCCGCCATCCTCGTCGATTATGGTAGCCCAGCTTCCAACCAGACCAAGCCCGGGATCCAGGTCCAATGCCTCGATCAAGCGCGCAAGCCGGGACGGTTCGGAAAAGTCATCCGCGTCCAGGCGGGCGATGATTTCGCCGCGTGACTGCGAGATTGCCAAATTGGCAGAGACATAGGTGCCGCAGTTCCGATCATTGGTGACAATGCGAATACGCAAATCTTTCGCAGACTGTTGGGCAAATATCGAATGCTGGCCGGTGCCGTCGTCGACAATAATCAGCTCAAAGTCCGCATAGCTTTGCCGCAAGATGCTTTCGACCGCCGCGTCAATAAACCGAAGATCATTATATGCAGTCATAATGACCGATACATGCGGGTCGGCGCGACCTCTGAGTATGGTCATTATTTGAGCCTCACGTCTTCCGCACCAACAAACTCTCCGGATAGCCGCCGAAGCGGCGCACCGGGCGCAGCGCCACATGGCTGACGATGCGCGCGACGCCGAGATGAGCGTCGTCGATCAGGCCGGCAGTGAGCTCCTCGTAGTCGACCATGTCGGCGCAGACGAAGCGCGCCACGTAGTCGACGTTGCCGCTCACCTCCCAGCATTCGACCACTTCGTCGAGCGCGCCAAGGCGCTTCTCAAAACGTCCGCGGTTGGCCTGCTTCTCCAGCACGATCTCGACGAACACGTTGACCGGCCGCGTGAGCGCACGCAGCTCGATCACCGCCTGATAGCCGCCGATGATGCCGGCCGCTTCGAGCCGCCGCACGCGTTCGAGGCTGGCGCGCGGCGACAGCGCCACCACCTCGGCGAGCTTCTGGTTGGTCATGCGGCCGTCGCGCTGGAGCGCCGCGAGGATCTTGATGTCGATGCGGTCGAGGGCGGGCGGGCGCTTGGCGGCCATGGCGGGAACGTAGCCCGATTCGACCCTGGTTGGGCAGGCGGCGCGGCTTTTGCCTCAGCCGAGCGCGGCGTCGTCGACCGGGACGGTGTAGTTGAGCGGCAGCCGGCCGCCGTCGGCGTAGATGGTCTGCCCGGTGATGTAGCTCGCGTCGGGGGAGGCGAGGAACACCGCGACCGTGGCGATCTCGTCGGGCTCGCCGACGCGGCCGAGCGGCGTGCGGGCGAGGATGCGGCGCTTGGCCTCGCGGTCGGTCGCGATGGTCTTGAGGATGTCGGTCATGATCGAGCCCGGGCCGATGGCATTGACGCGGATGCCGTGCGGCGCGAGCGCCAGCGCCATCACCTTGGTGAGCTGGTCGATGCCGCCTTTCGACACGCAGTAGGGCGTCTGGTTGGGGATCGCCACCACGGCGTTGATCGAGCTCATGTTGATGATGGCGCCGGCGGGGCGGCCGGCTTTGACCTGCGCGACCATGCGCTTGGCCGCCGCCTGGCCCGCGAGGAACGCGCCCTTGAGGTTGACGCGCAGCACGCGGTCGAAATCGGCCTCCTTCAGATCGAGGAAGTCGGCGGCGTGGATGATGCCGGCGTTGTTGACCAGGATGTCGAGCACGCCGAACTCCGCGACGGTCTCGTCGATCAGGTGCTCGACTGCGGGCGCATTGCCGACGTCGGCGGCGACGAAGCGGGCGTTGGTGCCGAGCGCCTTGGCCTCGGCTTGTCCGGCCACTACATCGACATCCGCGATGACGACGCGCGCGCCCTCCGCGGCGTAACGTTTTGCGATGGCGAGCCCGATGCCGCGCGCCCCGCCGGTGACGATCGCAACCTTGTCTGCAAGCCGCATGTCACGCTCCGATCAGCGCCGGCCGAAGATGCGGTCGAGGAACCAGCCGTCCATGCCGCGGTCGATCGGCTGCGGCGCGTTGCCCTGCGCGCCAGCCGGCTGGCCCGGATGATAGCCGCCGACAGACGCCGGGGGCGCGAGTGAGACGCTCGGCGGCTGGCCGACCGATGCGAACGAGGGCGTCGTGGCGAGGCCGGGCAGCGCGGCGACCGGCACGCCCTGGTGCGCGGCCTTCATGAACCGGCTCCAAACCTCGACCGGCAGTCCGCCGCCGGTCGCTTTCTTCGTGGGCGAGGAATCGTCGTTGCCGAGCCACACGCCGGTGACGAGGTTGGCGGTGTAGCCGACGAACCAGGCGTCGCGGAAATCCTGGCTCGTGCCGGTCTTGCCGGCAGCCTGCCAGCCCGGGAGGCTCGCCTTCTGCGCGGTGCCCATCAGCAACGTCTCGCGCATCATGGCGTTCATCATCGCGCCGTGGCGCGGCTCGATCACCCGCCCGTAGCGCTGCGAGGTGCTGACGAACAGAACCTTGCCGGCGGCGGTGCGCACGCGCTCGATCACGTGCGGGGCGATGGCGTCGCCGCCGTTGGCGAACGGCGTATAGGCCCCGACCAGCTCGATCAGCGAGACTTCGGAGGTGCCGAGCGCCAGCGAAGCATTGGCGTCGAGCTTCGATGAGATGCCGAGCCGGTAGGCCGTCCGCGCCACCGAAGCCGCGCCGAACTCCTGGGTGAGCCGCACCGACACGGTGTTGAGCGACATGGCGAGCGCCTGGGTGAGCGTCACCGGACCGTAATATTCGCGGCTGTAATTTTCCGGCTTCCAGCCCTTCAGCGCGATCGGCTTGTCCTCGCGCACGCTGTCGGGCGTCAAGCCGGCTTCGAGCGCGGTGAGATAGACGAACGGCTTGAACGCTGATCCCGGCTGGCGCTTGGCGACGACGGCGCGGTTATACTGGCTCTCGCCGTAGTTCCGCCCGCCGACCAGCGCGCGCACCGCGCCGTCGGGCGTCATGGCGACCAGCGCGCCCTGCTGCACGTCGAACTTCGCGCCCTTGAGGGCAAGCTCGTCGACCACCGCCTTCTCGGCGACCATTTGCAGATTCGAGTCGATCGAAGTCTCGACCACGAGGTCCTGCTCGACACGGCCGACCAGATCGTCGAGCACGTCCATGATCCAGTCGGCGATGTAGTTGACCGACCCGGCGCCCGCAGGCTTCACCGCATGCGCGGGCGCGATCAGCGCGGTCTTCGCCATCGTCTCGGTGACGAAGCCCGCGTCCACCATGGCGGCGAGCACGATCTGCGCGCGCCGCTCGGCGCCGCCGGGGTTGCGGTTCGGCGCCAGCCGCGACGGTGACTTCACGAGGCCTGCCAGCATCGCGGCCTCGGCGATCTTCACCTGCTTCGCCGGCTTGCCGAAATAGCGCTGTGCCGCGGCCTCGACGCCGTATGCGCCGGCGCCGAAATAGACCCGGTTGAGATAGAGCTCGAGAATCTCGTCCTTGCGGAATTTGCGCTCCAGCCACAAGGCCAGCACCGCCTCCTGCATCTTGCGCCAGAGCGTGCGGTCTTGCGTCAGGAACAGGTTCTTGGCGAGCTGCTGGGTGATGGTCGAGCCGCCCTGCGACACGCCGCGATGCAGCACGTTCGCCACCACGGCACGCGCCATGCCGACCGGATCGATCCCGAAGTGGCTGTAGAAGCGGCGGTCCTCGATGGCGACGAAAGCCTTCGGCAGGTAGGGCGGCAGTTGCTTGATCGGCACGTCGGTGCCGCTCATTTCGCCGCGCACCGCGAACGGCTTGCCGTCGAGCCCGACGATCTCGATCTTGGGCGGCCGCTTGGGAACCTCGAGTTCCTGGATCGGCGGCAAGGTGGAGGCCACGTAGGCGAGCGCGCCGACGGCGCCGATCACGCCCCAGACCGCGAGCACCAGGCACCAATAGACCATGCGGCGGATGAGCGAACGGCCGCCGCTGCCGCGCCCGCCGCGCTTGCGCGGACGTGGCGTGCTGGGACTTGCGTCCGACGCCGGCTCGCGCCGCTCACCGGCCTTCCGTCGCGCCATGTCGGTTCCCGTCGATCGACCCCGAGGAGCACCGTAATTTGGGCGATTTAAGGGGGCGTTACCAAAGCGAATGCGCCGTCCGGCCCGCTCTGGCGTCCGCGCCGGAAGATCATTATGTCAGGGGGATCAAACCCCGCCCGCAACGTCCGAATTGGGTCATGCGACCCCGCCTTCGCATCGGCCCGTGGTCCACATGCAGCCTGTCATTTCGGTCTCCAATCTCTCCAAGACCTATGCGTCCGGGTTCTCGGCGCTCAAATCCGTCGACCTCGAGGTCCGGCGCGGCGAGATTTTCGCGCTGCTGGGACCGAACGGTGCCGGCAAGACCACGCTGATCAACATCATCTGCGGGATCGTAAATCCGACCGGCGGCTCCGTCCTGGTGGACGGACACGACATCATCGCGGACTACCGTGCCACCCGCTCACAGATCGGCCTCGTGCCGCAGGAACTTACGACCGACGCGTTCGAAACGCCGTGGGCGACGATGTGCTTCAGCCGCGGGCTGTTCGGCAAGCCGTACAATCCCGATCACATCACCAAGGTCCTCAAGGAGCTTTCGCTCTGGGACAAGAAGGACGCCAAGATCATGACGCTCTCGGGCGGCATGAAGCGGCGGGTGCTGATCGGCAAGGCGCTGGCGCACGAGCCGCGGATCCTCTTTCTCGACGAGCCGACCGCCGGCGTCGATGTCGAACTGCGCAAGGACATGTGGAACGTCGTGCGCGAGCTGCGCTCGTCCGGTGTCACCATTATTCTGACCACGCACTACATCGAAGAGGCGGAAGAGATGGCCGACCGGGTGGGGGTCATCAACAAGGGCGAGATCGTCCTGGTCGAAGACAAGGACGAGCTCATGCGCAAGCTCGGCAAGAAGCAGTTGACGCTCGATCTCCACCAGAAGCTCGATGCCGTGCCCGAGGCGCTCGCGCCCTATCGCCTCTCGCTCGCATCCGGCGGCCGTGCGCTGGTCTACAGCTACGACACGCAGGGCGAGCGCACCGGCATCACCTCGCTGCTCGACGATTTGCGGCACGCGGGCATCCGGTTCAAGGACCTGCATACGACGCAGAGCTCGCTCGAAGACATCTTCGTGGGCTTGGTGAGGCAGGGACAATGAACGGCTACGCCATCCGCGCGATCTACATGTTCGAGATGGCGCGCACCGCGCGGACGCTGCTGCAAAGCATCGTCTCGCCGGTCATCACGACGTCGCTCTATTTCGTGGTGTTCGGCGCCGCAATCGGCTCGCGCATTACCGAGATCGAAGGCGTCAGCTACGGCGCGTTCATCGTGCCGGGGCTGATCATGCTGATGCTGCTGACGCAGAGCGTCATGAATGCGTCGTTCGGCATCTACTTTCCGCGCTTCGTCGGAACGATCTACGAATTGCTCTCGGCGCCGGTGTCGCCGTTCGAAATCGTGATCGGCTATGTCGGCGCGGCGGCGACCAAGTCGGTCATTCTCGGGCTGATCATCCTCGCCACCTCGGCGCTGTTCGTGCCGCTGCACATCGCGCATCCGTTCTGGATGCTGGCGTTCATGGTGCTCACCGCGGTGAGCTTCAGCCTGCTCGGCTTCATTATCGGCATCTGGGCGGAAGGCTTCGAGAAGCTGCAGGTGGTGCCGCTCCTGGTGATCACGCCGCTGACGTTTCTCGGCGGCACCTTCTATTCCACCAGCGTGCTGCCGCCGGTCTGGCAGACGATCGCGCTGCTCAATCCTATCGTCTACCTGATCAGCGGATTTCGCTGGAGCTTCTTCGAGATCTCCGACGTGCGCGTGGACATCAGCCTGGCGGCAGCGCTGCTGTTCCTGGCGATCTGCCTTGCCATCGTGTGGTGGATCTTCAAGACCGGCTATCGGCTGAAGAACTAGGCCCAGGCCGCTCAGCGGTCCTCGGGCGGAGTATCCTTGATCCGGGCGGAATGCGCGGCGATGTCGGGTAGACCGAACGAGAGGCGCACGCGTCGCGTGGACGGCGGACGCTTCGAGACCGAGAGGCCGGGCCGCCACTCCGTCGCCGGCCGGATCGGACGGGGCGAGAAGCCGCCGCCGCAGTTCGGGCAGACGTTGAACAGAACGTTCTCAACGCACTCGGCGCAGAACGTGCATTCGTAGGTGCAGATGCGGGCGAGCGTCGACGACGGCGGCAAATCCCGGTCGCAGCATTCGCAGTTGGGTCGCAATTCAAGGGCCATCGTGCTGCACCTGCTTGTCAGGATGCCTGTCGTCCGGACGCCAAGTCTCCGCGGTCGAACCGCATCTGCGCGAATCGGTTGCGGTATTCGGCCGGGGTCATGCCGGTGTGACGCTTGAACAGGCTTCGGAAGAACGCGGTGTCCTCGTAGCCGATCTTCGTGCTGATGTTCTGAATCGTCATGTCGCCGTGTTCGAGCAGCTCCTTGGCCGCCGACACGCGCAGCATCTGCATGTAGGCGCCCGGCAATCGGCCGGTCGCGGCCTTGAACCGGCGGATGAAGTTGCGCGGGCTCATTCCGGCGCGGTCGGCGAGAACATCGATCGAGATTTCGCCGCCAAAATGTTCCTGCAGATATTCCTCCGACTGCCTGATGCGGTCGTCCGAGTGCGGAGGCGACAATCGCACCATCGAATATCCCGATTGTCGCCGTCGCGGCATGCCGAGGAGCAGGGATTTGGCGCACTGCAGGGCGATCTCGTGGCCGCAGAATTTCTCGACCAGGTAAAGGCTGAGATCGATCGACGCGTAGACGCCGCCGCTGCAGAACAGCCGGCCGTCCTCCGTGACGAACTGTTCGGGCCGCCAGATAACCTTGGGATAGCGCTGGCGCATGATGTCGGCCACGCCCCAGTGCGTGGTGGCCTGCTTGCCGTCGAGCAATCCGGCTTCCGCGAGAAAGGCGACGCCCGTGCAGACGCCGGCGATATAGGCCCCGCGGTCATACATGGTCCGCAGCCAGGGCAGGAGCGGCGTATCCTTCGCGATCCGGTCCATCACATCCCAGCCGGACGCCGGGAGGATGACGATGTCGGTGTGTTTGATGTCCTCGATGGCGCATTCCGGCGTCAGCCCGAGCGAGCAGAGGGTGGTGACGCTGCGTCCGTCGATCGAGGCGCATCGCACCCGGAATCGTGGGCGCACTGCCTCGCCGTGCAGCCAGTTCCAAAGGAGGCCGGCGGAATGAAAGACCTCGATCGGTCCCACCGCCGTCGATGCGTAGCCCGCTTCCAGGAGCACCACGGTCACGTCCAGCACGGCATGCTCGCCGGAAACGGCGGGAGGAGCCTGCCGGGACGCGCGGCTCCCGTGTCGTGCTGCGGCGGCTTTGCGGGCCATGTGGAGGTTGTCCTCTGCGCGACCGGACAGGCGCCGCCGGGCGTTGGTGCGGCGGCGGCGCCTCGCGCTATCAGGGGTTCGCGGTCGTCGGATCGATGACGTTGCGCACCTCGGTGATCTTGCTGGCCGGAAAACCGCTCAGGCGGGCATGCTCGTGAACGGCAGCCTCGTCCTCGGCCAGATAGACGCAGAAGGTCTTGTCGTCCGCGACATAAGACTGCACCCACTGCACCTTGCCGGAAAGCTTCGCCAGCGCACCGTTGGACGTCGCGGCGGCATCCTTGACCTGCGCGCCGTTGAGCTTGCCGATGCCGGGGAGGTCGCGTTCGATCACATAGCGTTTCATGGTTCTGCTCCGTTGCTGTTGAGAAACGCTAGATGGCCGCGTTTCAGCATAGCGGACAGATGGCATTTTTGACAATATAGGGGGGCGATCATGCCATCGGGATAGGAGGGTAATCATGCCATCGGGCCGGCGCCGCCGCACGGGCAATCAGGCCGAGGCGAGCGCAGCGCTCTTCGATCATTCGGCGAATTTGTTCGGGTACTAACAAAAGTCGAATTTCGTACATATCTCGCCCGGTCACTGTGAAGCAGCAGGCAATTTTCTGAGATTGACTTTACTCAAAGAGCGTCAACTAGCCGGAATTGATCCCATGCGGCGACGGGAGTTCATCACGCTTCTCGGCGGTGTGGCAGCGGCGTGGCCGCTCGCCGCGCGGGCACAGTCGCAGCCGCAGCCGCGTGAACAGATTCGTCGCGTCGGCATTCTCATGGGCGGCGCGTCCGCGGACTCGTCGGAATCCCAAGCCAGCATGGCAGTGTTCCTACAAGGACTGCAGCAACTGGGCTGGATCGAGGGACGCAACCTCAAGGTCAATTCGCTCTGGGCCGTCGGGAATTCCGACAACGCTCGCGATTACGCCGCGGAATTGGCCGCGCTTGCGCCGGCACTCGTCGCGCTCGCGCCGGACGTCATCGTGACGAATGGCACCGGGACCATGGGGCCGATGTTGCAAGCGACGCGGACCGTGCCAATCGTGTTCGTGAACGTCACCGACCCGGTCGGCGCCGCGTTCGACGAAAGCTTGGCGCGGCCGGACCGTAACCTCACTGGCTTCACCAATTTCCAATATGGCCTGGCCGGCAAATGGCTGGAGCTGCTTAAGGAGATTGCGCCGGGCGTGACGCGGGTGGCGGTCCTACGGGAGCCCGCCATAACCGCCGGGCTCGGACAGTGGGATGCCATCGAGACTGTGGCGCCGTCGCTCGGAGTCGAGCCATTCCCGGCCAACCTGGGCGATGCAAGCGCGATCGAGCGCGCGTTTGGCGCCTTCGCGCGATCCTCGGACGGCAGTTCGACGAGCGGCCTGATCGTGACGACGAGCGCGATTGCGACCGTTCATCGCAAACTGATCGTCACCCTTGCGGCCCGGCACAAGCTGCCCGCGGTCTATCCCCGAAAATTGTTCGTCACCGAGGGCGGTCTGATTTCCTACGGGACCGACCTGATCGATCAATACCGGCTTGCGGCAGGCTACGTCGATCGCATCCTCAAGGGCGAAAAGCCGAGCGATCTGCCGGTGCAGGCGCCGTCCAAGTACGAACTGGTGATCAACCTCAAGGTCGCCGATGCGCTCGGCCTCGGCATCCCGGCGACCGTCCTCGCACGTGCCGATGAGGTGGTCGGATGAAGCAATTCGCTTCTCTCAACCTGCGGCGGCGCTCTTCGCCGGCTTCGCCGCGGTCTTTCCGGGCCGCTCGCTCGGCGTAAACAGCGAGATGAGCGCGCGCTTGATCGCGGCCTGCCGGGTCGGCGAAGTGATCTTCGCGCCGAAAAGATCGGTGACGTAGAACACGTCCACCACGCGCTCGCCGAAGGTCGCAACGTGCGCCGAGCCGATGTTGAGGTTGAGCTTGGACAAGGTCGCGGTCACTTCGAACAGCAGGCCCGGCCGGTCGAGTCCCGTCACTTCGACCATGGTGTAGCGGTTCGACCACTGATTGTTGATGGTCACCGTCGGTTCGAGCGCGAATGCTTTCAGGCGGCCCTTGGCGGCCGCACGCTGCGCCACCACCTCCGGCAGCTTGATCTCGCCGCGCAACGCCTTCTCGATCGAACTGGCGATGCGGTTGGCGCGTCGCGCCTCGTCCTCGTCATGGTCGAATTCGCGCGATAGCGCGATGGTGTCGAGCGCACGGCCATCCGTGGTGGTGAAGATCTGCGCGTCCACGATGTTGGCGCCGGCCGTCGCGCAGGCGCCGGCGATGATCGAGAGCAGCCACGGATGGTCGGGCGCAAGCACCGTGAGTTCGGTCACGCCGCGCGCCTCGGGAAACGACACATTGGTGGCGAGCGACTTGCCGGTCTGCGCCGCCGCGCGCATGAAACGCGCATGGGCGATCTTCTGCGGCAGGTCGACCTTGAGCCAATAGGCCGGATACTGCAGCGCGATGTAGGCGTCGATCTCGGCGGGCGTCCAATCCTTCATCTCGGCCTTGAACTCGCCCTGCGCGAGCGCGACGCGCTGCGCGCGGTTGACCTCGGAGAAGCCGCCGGTCAGCACCGGTTCGGTCTCGTAATAGAGCGTGCGAATGAGCTGCGATTTCCAGCCGTTCCATACGCCGGGGCCGACCGCCTTGATGTCGGCGGCGGTCAGGATGGTGAGCAGCTTCATGCGCTCGACCGACTGCACCACCGCGGCGAAATTCTCGATCGTCACCCGGTCGGAGAGGTCGCGCGATTGCGCGACGCTCGACATCACGAGGTGGACTTCGATCAGCCACGCGACCAGCTCGGTTTCGGCGCTGGAGAATCCGAGCCGCGGACAGAGCGTGCGCGCGACCCGCGCGCCGGCGATCGAATGATCCTCGATGCGGCCCTTGGCGATGTCGTGCAGGAACAGCGTGAGATAGAGCAGCGTGCGGTGTTCCGGCTGGATCGTGCGCATCAGCTCGTTGACGAACTTGGTGTCTTCGCTGCGGCCGGCGTCGATGTCGGAGAGGACGCCGATGCAGCGCAACAGATGCTCGTCCACCGTGTAGTGGTGATACATGTTGAACTGCATCATCGCCACGATATTGCCGAAGGCGGGAATGAACTGCCCGAGCACACCGGCCTCGTTCATGCGCCGCAGCACAGTCTCGGCGTCGTTCTTCGAGGTCAGGATTTCGAGGAACAGGCGGTTGGCTTCCTCGTTCTCGCGCAGCTTGGCGTCGATCAGCCGCAGCGAACGGGTGGCGAGATGCATCGCCTCCGGGTGGAGCGCCAGATTGTATTTCTGCGCGAGATGAAACATGCGGATAAGGTTGAGCGGATCGCGCTTGAACACGTTCTGGTCGGCAACCTCGATGCGGTTGTAGCCGACGATGAAGTCGTCGGTCTCGGAGAGCGACCGGCGCGCGCGCGGCCGGAATTTCTCCATCAGGCGGCTGAGCACCGGCATCGCCTTCGCCTGGGTATCCTCGAGCTTGGCGCAGAGGATGGCGGTAAGGTCGCCCACGTCCTTGGCGATCAGGAAGTAGTGTTTCATGAAGCGCTCGACGTCGCGCAGCCCGGGATGCTCGGTGTAGCCGAGCCGCACAGCGATCTCGCGCTGGATGTCGAACGACAGCCGCTCCTCCGCCCGCCCGGTGAGGAAGTGCATGTGGCAGCGCACCGCCCAGAGGAAATCGCCGCAGCGGCGGAAGCGGCGGTACTCCTGCTGGTCGTAGACGCCCTTCTCGATCAATTCCTCGCGCTCGCGCACGCGATAGACGTACTTGGCGATCCAGTAGAGCGTGTGCAGGTCGCGCAAGCCGCCCTTGCCGTCCTTGACGTTCGGCTCGACCAGATAGCGCGACTGCCCGGCGCGGCGGTGGCGCTCTTCGCGCTCGGCGAGTTTGGCGGCGACGAATTCGGCGGCGGTGCCCTGCACGACCTCCTTGTCGAAGCGCGCCATCAGTTCGTCGTAGAGCTTGCGCTCGCCGAGCAGGAAGCGCGCTTCCAGGATGGCGGTGCGGATCGTCATGTCCGCCTTGGCTTGCCGGATGCACTCATTGACCGTGCGGGTCGCGTGGCCGACCTTCAGCCCCATGTCCCAGAGGCAATAGAGAATGGCCTCGGCCACCTGCTCGCCCCAGGCGGTCTGCTTGTAGGGCAGTAGAAACAGCAGATCGATGTCGGAGCCGGCGGCCAGCACGCCGCGCCCGTAGCCGCCGGTGGCGACGATCGCCATACGTTCGGCTTCCGACGGGATTCTGCGACGGATAGAGGTGCGTGCAGGCGAACTCGTACATCAGGCGGATGATCTCATCCTGCATGAAGCACAGCCGCTCGGCGCAGCGCCGCCCGTGCCGGTCCTTGATCAGCAGGCGCTCCGCCACGGCGCGCCCTTCGATCAGCGCGGCCTTCAGGCGCTTGGCGACCGCGGCGCGCAGTTCCGGCTCGCCGCCGGTGTGCGACTTGGCGATGGCCGCGAGGTCGGCCGCGATGGCGTCGGTGTCGAGCAGTTCAGCCGACCCGCGCGGCACTTGATCGGTGGTCGTCAGCATGGCGCACCGCCATAGCGGAGCGCGGGCGGTGTGTCACCCACCCGCGCGCGGGTCCAGGCGGCATGCGCCGGCGCGAGCCGGGGTCCGGCGTCAATGGCCCAATTGCATGAATAGGCTATGTCATTACTCCAGCTTGCTTTTTTGTCTTCTTCGGCACACCGTGAGGGTGAGCACGACGTAAGCTATCATTCGCGACCTCGCGCGGCCGGAGACCCCCCATGCGAAGCTTCCAGATCGTTCAGAGCGGCACCCCGCTGCGGCCTGCCGAGCAGCCGACGCCCGAACCCAAGGGCACCGAAGTGCTGTTGAAGGTGCTGGCGGCGGGCGTCTGCCACAGCGACCTGCACCTCTCCGACGGCTACTTCGATCTCGGCGGCGGCAAGCGGCTGAGCCTTGCCGACCGCGGCATGAAGCTGCCGGTTACGCTCGGCCACGAGAACGTCGGCGAGGTCGTGGCGTTCGGGACAGACGCGCAGGGCGTCAAGGTCGGCGACCGCCGCGTCGTCGATCCGTGGATGGGTTGCGGCGAATGCGGCGTCTGCCGGCGCGGCGACGAGCAGCTTTGCCTCAAGCCGGGCAGCATCGGCGTATTCCGCCACGGCGGCTACAGCGATTTCCTGATGGTGCCGCACCCGCGCTACCTGTTCGACATCGGCGATCTGCCGCCCGAGAAGGTGGCGCCGCTCGCCTGTTCGGGCCTCACGACCTACAGCGCTCTGAAAAAAGTTGGGCCGACGCTCGCGACCGAACCGGTCGTGATCATCGGTGCGGGCGGGCTCGGCCTGATGTGTGTCGGCCTGCACAAGGCGATGGGTGGACACAGTTCCATCGTGGTGGACATCGATCCCGGAAAACGTGAGGCTGCGAAGAAGGCCGGCGCGGCCGTGGTGATCGACGGCAGCGCAAGCGACGCCGCGCAGCAGGTCGTTGCCGCCACCAACGGCGGGGCCTGGGCCACGATAGATCTCGTCGGTTCGTCCGCGACGGTGCGGCTCGGGCTCGACAGCCTGATCAAGGGCGGCAAGCTGATCATCGTCGGCCTCTATGGCGGCGAACTCACGCTGTCGTTGCCGCCGTTCCCGATGCGCGCGATCACCGTCCAGGGCTCATACACCGGCAGCCTGACCGAGATGGCGGAACTGCTCGCGCTCGTGCGCCGTACCGGCCTGCCGCCGATACCGGTCGCCACGCGTCCGCTTGCCGAGGTGAACAGCGCGTTGAGCGATCTGCGCGCCGGCAAGGTGGTCGGACGGGTGGTGCTCACGACCGGCCGAGTAAGCTCCGACGAAATCGCAGGAGGAATTGGAATGGATGCGACCGCGTTGCGGGCCATGCAGGCGCCGATCAAGGAGCGCTACAAAGGCGACCCGCAGGCTGCCTTCATCACGCTCAAGGCCAGGGGCACGCTCGACGATGCGAGCATCGCCTGCAAGGTCGAGACCGGACGCGCGCTTGCGATGGCGGGACTGCATCCGGCGACCGGCGGTTCCGGTCTTGAACTGTGCTCCGGCGACATGCTGCTCGAAGCGCTGGTGGCCTGCGCCGGCGTGACCCTGAAGGCGGTGGCGACCGCGCTCGACATTCCGCTCAAGTCGGGCGTGGTGTCGGCCGAGGGCGACCTCGATTTCCGCGGCACGCTCGGCGTTGCCAAGGACGCGCCGGTCGGCTTCGCGCAAATCCGCCTGCGCTTCGACGTGGACAGCGACGCGCCGCAGGAAAAGCTCGACCAGTTGCTGAAGCTCACCGAGCGCTACTGCGTGGTCTATCAGACGCTCAAGAACGGCCCACCGATCGACGTGGCGATGCAGCGCGTGTGATGTTCGCAGAAGCGACCCGCGAATTCAGTGCGCTCCCTCTTCCCACAGGGGAGAGGGAGCAGACCGAAATCCGCCTCAATCAACACGCGATAACTAGACGCTGCATTTTCATGCCTGTGGACGTTTCCCTCTGGTACGCACTTGCGCTCAAGATGGTGATGACCGCGGCCATCGTGGTGGTGGCGTCGGTCGCGGTCGAGCGCAGTGGGCCTTTCATCGGCGCGCTGATCGCGGCGCTGCCGACCGCCGCGGGCGCGGCCTACATCATCCTCGCCTTGGAGCACCCGCCGGCGTTCATTGCCGCGAGCGCGGTCGGCAGCCTCGCCGCGGTGGCGGCGGTCTCGATCTTTTCGCTGGCATATGCGGTCCTGGCGCAGCGTCACGGCATCGTGGTGAGCATCACGCTCGCGACGCTCGTATGGCTCGCTGCCGCCGCTGCCCTGCGGCTGGTGGAGTGGACGCCGGCGAGCGCCGTCGCGCTCAACGCGGCCGTATTCGCAGTCGCGATCCCGGCGAGCGCGCGCTACCGGACCGCCACGGTGCCGAGAAGCAAGCTTCGGCGCACGCGCTACGACCTGCCGCTGCGCGCCGCCACCGCGGCGCTGGTGGTCGCCATCGTGACGACGCTCAGCCACCGCATCGGCTCGTTCCTGTCCGGCACGTTCGCGGTGTTCCCGATCGTCATGGCGAGCTTCGTCGTGATCCTGCATCCGCGGCTCGGCGGCAAGGCCGCCGCCAGCGTGCTCGCCTACGCGCAGGTGCCGCTCGTCGGTCTCGCGCTGGGGTTCCTGCCGGTGCACTACCTCGCCGAGCCGCTCGGGGTGTGGTGGTCCTTCGCGATTGGGCTTGCGGTGTGCATCGGCTGGAACGGCCTCTTATGGCTCGCGCAGCGGGCCAAGCATTCCGCAGGCTAATGCGCGATCTTGAGGTTCTGTTCGCGGATCACCTTGGCCCATTTTGCCGTTTCGATCTTGATGAACTGGGCGAACTCCTCGGGCGAACTCGTCATCGGCTCGTAGAGCTGCCTGGTGACGAACTGTTCCTGGATGGCGGGCTCGGCAATGACCTGACGGACGTCCGCGTTGATTTTCATCACGACATCGCGCGGCGTCTTCGCGGTAGCGGAAAGCCCGAACCAGGTGCCGGCGGTGTAGCCCGGGACGCTCTCGCTGGCGGCCGGCAGGTCGGGCAGCCGGGCAAGCCGCTGCGGACTGCCGATCGCGAGCAGTTTCACGCTGTGCGCGTCCGCGGGCGCGAGAGCGGAGCCCACGCTGATCAGCATCATGTTGGTGTGTCCGCCGATCACGTCCGTGAGCGCGGGCGTCGCGCCCCGGTAGTGGACCGCCACAAGCTTCACGCCCGCGTCGTTCTCCAGCCTGACCATGTTCAGGTGCGGGCCTGAACCGACGCCGGCCGTGCCATACGTCAGCGTGCCGGGCTTGGCCTTCGCAAGCGCGACCAGTTCGCCAAAGGAATTCGCCGGAAAGGAGGGACTTGCGATCACCGCATGATGGATGCGCACGAGCCCGGTGATCTGGATCAGGTCCTTCTCGACGTCGTAGGCCAGTTTCTCCTTGGGGTAGATGTTGGGATTGATCACGTAGGTTCCGGCTTCCGCGATCAGCAGCGTGTGACCGTCGGGCGCCGCATTGGCGACCTGCGCGGCGCCTATGATGTGCCCCGCACCGCCCTTGTTCTCGATGACGACCTGCTGGCCCCATTTCTCCGAAAGGCGCTGGCCGATCGCGCGCGCGACCACGTCGGTGACGCCGCCGGCCGAAGCGGTGACGACGACGGTGACGGTCTTCGTCGGATAGGTCTGCGCCTGTGCGCTGGTTGCCGCGGCCGCCGCCAATACGAAAGCGGTCAAGGGCTTGAACAATTTCATCATCGCTTCCTCCCGGGCGAACCGGCCGCCGTGCGCATTCGCGCTTCAATGCAGATGGATTTAGCACATCTGGGCGCGCGATGACCCGCGCCGGTTTGCCTCGCTATTTCGTTGTCGCCGCCTTGGTCTTCAGGGCGTAGAGCGCGTCGAGCGCTTCGCGCGGCGACATTTCGTCGGGATGGAGTTCGCTCAAGGCGGCGACCACGGCCGCCAGCGCGGCGTCGCGTTCCGGCGCGGCGGCGGGCCGCGGCGCCGCCGAGAACAGCGGCAGGTCCTCGAAACCGCGCGCCGGCGAGATGCGGTCCTCGGCTTCGAGCTTGGCCAGCACGACCTTGGCGCGTTCGATCACGGCCGCCGGGAGGCCGGCGAGCTTCGCCACCTGGATGCCGTAGGAGCGGTCGGCGGCGCCTGCGACCACCTCGTGCAGGAACACCACCTCGCCCTGCCATTCCTTCACCCGCACGGTCGCGTTATGCAGCCGCGGCAGCTTGGCGGCGAGCGCGGTCAGTTCATGGAAGTGCGTGGCGAACAGCGCGCGGCAACGGTTCGCCTCATGCAGGTGTTCGATCGTCGCCCAGGCGATCGACAGCCCGTCGAAGGTCGCGGTGCCGCGCCCGATCTCGTCGAGGATCACCAGCGAACGCCGGCCGGCCTGGTTGAGGATCGCGGCGGTCTCGACCATCTCGACCATGAAGGTCGAGCGCCCGCGCGCCAGATCGTCCGCCGCGCCGACGCGCGAGAACAGCCGGTCGATCACGCCGATCTTTGCGCGCCGCGCCGGCACGAACGAGCCCATCTGGGCGAGGATCGCGATCAGCGCGTTCTGCCGCAGATAGGTCGACTTGCCCGCCATGTTGGGGCCGGTGAGCAGCCAGATGCGTCCGGCGCCCTGCCTTTTTTCCTCGCCCGCTTGCGCAGGAGGGTAGGGTGGGGGCAGCGGCGACAGGTCGCAGTCATTGGCAACGAACGGCCCGCCGTCGGTGGCGAGCGCCTGCTCGACCACCGGATGCCGCCCGCCTTCGATGATGAAATCGAGGCCGTCGTCGATCTCCGGCCGCGCATAGTCGCGCTCGACCGCGAGCTCAGCCAGCGCGGTCGAAACGTCGAGCACCGCGAGCGCTTCGGCAGCTTCCTTGATCGCGCCCGCGGCCGCCGTCACCTGCGCCGACAAGCGTTCAAAGATTTCGATCTCGATGCCGAGCGCACGGTCGGCTGCGCTGGCGATCTTGGCCTCGAGTTCGCCCAGTTCGGCAGTGGTGAAGCGGACCTGGCCCGCGAGCGTCTGGCGGTGGATGAAGGTCGCGTTGAGCGGTGCCGTCATCAGCTTGTCGCCGTGCTGAGCACTCACTTCGACGAAATAGCCGAGCACATTGTTGTGGCGCACTTTCAGCGCGCGCACGCCGGTCTCGTCGGCGTAGCGCGCCTGCAGCGCCGCGATGACGCGGCGGGACTCGTCGCGCAGCGCGCGCAATTCGTCGAGCGCGGGATCGTAGCCCGGGCGCACGAAGCCGCCGTCGCGTTTGAGGTAGGGCAGTTCGTCATCGAGTGCAGCGGCCAGTTCGGCCGCAATCGCCGGATCGGGTCTCCGCAGCGCGGCGGCAGCCTGCGTGAGTTCGGCGGGGCTGTCGTTGATCCTCTCCAATTCGGCTGCGAGCGCAGCCGCCGCCGCGATGCCGTCGCGGATCGCGGCAAGATCGCGCGGGCCGCCGCGCGCTACCACGAGCCGCGCCAGCGAGCGGGCGAGGTCGGGCGCGGATTTGAGCTGCTCGCGCGTGTCACGGCGTACCTGCGCATGGGCGACGAAATGCGCGACCGCGTCGTGTCTCCTGGCGATCGCCGCCGGGTCAGTGACCGGTGCGGCGAGGCGCTGCGCAAGAAGCCGGGAGCCCGCCACCGTTACGGTGCGGTCGATGGCGGCAAGGAGCGAGCCTGCGCGTTCGCCCGACAGCGTGCGGACGAGTTCGAGGTTGGCGCGGGTCGCCTGGTCGATGAGCAGCGTTGCGTCCTGCGCCTCCCGCGTCGGCGGTGAGAGCGGCGGCCGCTGGCCGAGCTGGGTGCGCTCCACATACGTGATGCAGGCCGCCGCGGCGGTGAGTTCGAGCCGCGTCAGGCTGCCGAAAGCTTCGGTCGTCGCCACCGAAAAATAATTCGCCAGCCGGCGCTCGGCGGTGGCGCCATCGAACACGTCGCGTGTGAGCGGCGTCACCGTCGGTAGCGAGCGCAGCCAGGGCGCAAGCTCGGTGTCGGAGTACAGCGCGTCGGAGACGATGATCTCGCCCGGCTCGAGCCGTGCCACCTCGGCCGCAAGGCCCGCGCGGTCACGCTCGGCAATGCAGAACTCCGCGGTTGAAATGTCGAGCCAGGCGAGCGCG
Organism: uncultured Alphaproteobacteria bacterium; assembly: GCA_963763365.1. Taxonomy (GTDB): domain Bacteria; phylum Pseudomonadota; class Alphaproteobacteria; order Rhizobiales; family Xanthobacteraceae; genus VAZQ01. Next base: position 94,116 of record CAVXOE010000014.1, read on the forward strand.
AAGCGGCCCTCCTCCTCGGAGGAGGGGCGCGTGCGGGCGATGGCGAGCAGGTAGTTGTTGCGCCGCGCGTCGAGCAGCGAGTCCTCGGTCAGCGTGCCGGGGGTCACGAGACGCACGACATCGCGGCGCACGACGCTTTTGGCGCCGCGCTTTTTCGCCTCGGCGGGATCTTCGAGCTGTTCGCACACCGCGACGCGGTGGCCAAGCGCGATCAGGCGATGCAGATACTCGTCGGCGCGATGGATCGGCACGCCGCACATCGGGATGTCGCGGCCGTAATGCTTGCCGCGCTTGGTCAGCACGATGCCAAGCGCGCGCGAGGCCACCTCCGCGTCCTCGAAGAACAGTTCGTAGAAGTCGCCCATCCGGTAGAACAGGAGACAATCGGGATTGGCCGCCTTGATCTCGATATACTGCTCCATCACCGGAGTGACGCGTCCGGTGTCGGCAGCCGGGCCGGCCTCGTCGGTCGTGATGGGGCGGGGAACATCCATGGCGCGGAAGCTAGCAAAAAAAACGAGATGGGAAGGGTCGAAACGATGGGCAACGAACTTCTGCTTGTGGGCAGCGTGCCGCTCGACACCGTCGAGGAGGTGATGCGCACGTTCGGCGGAACGCTGGGACCATATCTCCCGGCGATGCCGGACGGCGAAGTGGGCGAGCGGCGCTCGTGGGTCAACCGGCTCTCGTATCAGATCTTCAACGGTCATCAGGACCTCGAAACGCTCAGTCGGCCTAAGCCGGTCGACGGCGTCGAGCAACTTCTGCCGCGCTCGCGCGACGACGCCTGGCAGTTCCGCGTTAAGCCCGGTGTCGAGCGTGTACGTTTTGGCAATCCGGGCTCGCGACTCGGCTATGCGCGGGACGCCGTCTCGTCCTTCTTCGTGTTCCGCACGCTGCGCGAGAAGGGAATCCTGCCGGCCGGCTTGCGCTTTCAGATTTCGATCCCGATGGTCAACAGCGTGATCCGCCCGCTCTATTTCCCCGACCCGGCCGACCTGCCGCGCATCCGGCCGGGCTACGAAGCGGCGATTGCAGGCGAAGTCGCCGTCATTCTCGACCGGATTCCGCACCGGGATCTTGCCATCCAGTGGGATTGCGCCTGGGAGGTGAGTGCGGTCTGCGGCGGCCGGGGCGCGAAGGACGTGCCGCATGAGACCGAGATCGCGACCCACGTGGCGCCGGTCGGCCGGCTGTCGAAATTGATTCCGGAGGATGTCGCGCTCGGTTTCCACTTCTGTTTCGGCACGTTCGGCGGCTGGCCGGCGTTCGCGCCGGACGATCTCGGCCGTCCGGCCGAACTAGTCAATGCGGCGGTCGCGAGCACCGGCCGGCGTGTCGACTGGGTGCATGTCCCGACGCTCGACCGCGCGGACGACGCGTTCTACGCGCCGCTCGCGCGGCTCGACGCCAAGGGCGCACGCGTCTATCTCGGCGCGATCCACAACATGGCGACGCTGAAACAGCGGCTCGATGTCGCGCGGAAATTCCTGCCGGAGTTTGGGCTTGCGGCCTATTGCGGCTTCGGCCGCACGCCGCCCGCGGAGATGCCACGCATCCTGCAGGACCACCTCGATGCGCTGAAGGTCGCCGGGCTGGCCTACTGACGGTCCGTCAGGCGCCGCCGCCGTCTCCGCTCAGATGGCGCGCGCCCCATTTGCGAACCGCCGCAATGACGGGCACGAAGCTGCGGCCCTTGGGCGTGAGACGATATTCCACCTTGGGCGGCACGACGCCGTAGTCCTTGCGATCAATCAGCCCGGTCTGCGCGAGCGCCTTGAGTTCGCGGCTGAGAACGCGTGGAGCGATCTCCGCCGTTCCTTCCGCGCCGCTGAGCAGGCCGCTCCTGATCTCGCCGTAGCGCAGCGCGCCGTCCTTCAGGTCCCAGAGAATGCGCAGCTTATACTTTCCGCTGATCATCTTCTGGAACGCCGCCACCGGGCAACTGTGTGAGGCGCTTGCCTTCCTGCTGGACTTTTTTGGCTCCGCGCCGCGCAATGACGTTCCTGCCTGAATGGCTCCTCGGCTTATGATAGTATCATTTTTGTCCATACTTGCATCCGTGTTCATGGTCTTCCTAAGTTAATCCGCATGAGCAAAAGGAACAACGGACATGAAGCACTTCATGATCAAATACCGCCGCAAGAACGGGTCGCCGGACGAATGGCACGCTGAGATCGCCCGCTTCATCGCGGCTTTGGACAGCGATCCCGACCTGACCGGCAAGATCACCTATCGCTGCATGAAGAGCCGCGACGGGACCGACTACTACCACCTCGCCGGTGCCGCGGACGAAAAGGCAGTGAAGGCGCTGCAGTCGCGCGCGTTCTTCTCGCACTACACCGAGAAGACCAAGCAGACGGCGGGTGGCGAGGTTGAAGTCCTGCCGCTGGACATCATCGCCGAGACGAGGGCGCCGGCCTGACCAGCTTCGCGAACCGGCCGATCAATTGTCCTTGCGGATCGCCTCGAAGCCGGTCGAGCGCCATTGCGCCTGACGCGACGGTTCGGAAATGAAGCGGATGAAGTCGGCGCCGGCGTCGGCCTGCGTGCTGTCGGCCAGGACCGCACCGGCGTAGACGATGTAGTTCTGCAGGTCGCCCGGCAGCATGCCGGCGACCGCGACGCCCTTCACGCTCAGGATTTCGCTCAGCAGATAGAGACCGATCTCGACCTCGCCCTTGGCGATCGCGTCGGCGCCGCCGCTGATTGCGCTCTTGGGCGCGATGCGGCGATCTGGTGTCTCGGCGATGCCCCAGCGCGCCAGCAGCGCCGCGATATGGCGGCCGCCCGGCGTCGCCTGCGGATCGGCGTGTGTGATCGAGCGTGCGTTCGTCAGCGTCGCGCGCAGCGCGTCGGGCGTCGACACGTCGGGTTTTGGCGCGCCCTCGCGGACCACGACCGCGATGCCGACGCGCGCGAGCACACGTTTGCTCTCCGGGCGCAGCTTGCCGGACTTGTCGAGCCCGTCCAGCAGCGGCACCGGTAGCAGCACCACGTCGGACTTCTCGCCGGACAGCAGGCGCTGCTGGATCGCGCCCACTACCGCGAATGTGAATAGCAGGCGGTGGCCGGTTTGTTTCTCGAAGTCCGGTGCGATGAGTTTCAGCGTGTCCTGCGGCGCGCCGCCGCTGAAGACGCGCAGCTCGGCCGCCAACGACGGAGTGACGCTCATCGCGAGAAGCAGCAGCGCGGTCGCGCGAACGCCCATGCTGCGGTCTCCTTGCGGACGTTCCGGCTACTTCACCAGCTTCTTGCCGGTGATGCGTTCGAGGTTCTTGTAGTAGACCGCGTCCTGCGTGGCCTTCGGCAGGTTGAGGGATTCGAGAATGCGCAGCGTCTCGCGCGGATACATCGTGCCGCCTTCGGGATCGAACGGGCAGTCGGAGGCGAAGATGATCTTCTCGACCGGGAAGAACTCCATGCCGGCCTTGGTGGCGGGCTCGGCGGTGAACGCTGCGGTGTCGGCGTAGAAGTCCTGCTTGAAGTAGTCGAGCGGGCGCTTCTTCAGGCTCTTGCGCAGCGCGACGTAGTCCTCGTCCGTGGTCCGCGATCCCATCACGTCGTTCCCCGGTCCGAGCCGGCCTTCCAGCATCGGCACGACGCCGGCGAAGTGGTGGGTGATGATCTTGAGGTTCGGATGGTTGTCCATGATCTTGGAGTAGACGAGGCGCATCATCGCGCAGGCGGTCTCGTACGACCAGCCGAGCGTCCACCAGATCTCGTAGAGCGATTTCTTTTCGTCGATGTAGTCCGGCATCTCGGCGCCGCGTGCGGGATGCAGCCAGATTGGCGCTCCGAGCTCGTTCATCTTCTTCCAGAACGGCAGGTACTGCGGGCGGTCGAGCGGCTTGCCGGCGACGTTGGTGTAGATCTGTACACCGAGCGCGCCGTTTTTGAGCGCGCGCTCCGCTTCGGCGACGCCGGCGTCCGGCGCGTCGAGACAAAGATGCGCCACCCAGCCGGGGAAATGGTCTTTCTCCTTCGCGCACAGTTCGGCGAAGCCGTCGTTGATGATGCGGCAGAACTCGTTCATCTCGGCCGGGGTCTTGGCGAATTTCTCGATCGGCGGCTGCGGATACGACAGGATCTGCTGATAGTCCTTGTGGCCGTCGACGATCTTCTTGCGCACGTCGACGTCGTACAGCGCCGGCAGCGAGCGGATGCGCTTGCCCATGTCCTTGTAGTCGCCGGCGACCTCGTTGAGCTTGTCGAAGAACTTCTTCGGGAAAAAGTGGGTGTAGGCATCGATCCGCATCTGCGGGTCCTCCGAGCGTTTCTTGGGGTCGTCACGATTGGGCGCGCTCTCACGCGCGGGGTGGGTCAAGCGGAGGAGTAGTTACCCGCTAGATCGCCGCGAGTCCATTGCGGCACGTAACTGTCGTCCCCGCGGAAGCGGGGACCCATGCCCACAGCTCTGAAATATGGGTCCCCGCTTCCGCGGGGATGACAACTACCGATGTCGGCGGATCGGACCCACCGTATCATTCGGCCGCGATGCCGAGCGCGTTTTGCTGGCCCAACCGATCGAGGCAGTGGGCCAAGGTCTCGCCGTCCGGGTCGGCGAGCGCCGCGACGCGTGCACTCGCGACCGCGTCGGCACCGAGATGGAGCGCAATCTGCCCCGCCAGCACCGGACGGATCACCCGCGTCTCGATGATCTGGAAATTGGCGGCGCCGCGCTTATAGGTGTCGCCATAGCCCTTGATCAGTCGCGCGCAATCGGCAACTTCGAGCGCGAAGTCGCCTTTAAGTTGTGCGGCCTCCTGGACGAGGCCGAGCCACGCCTCGATGGAGCGCTGCTCTTCGGCGAAGCGATAGGACCTCGGGCGCCAGCGGCGCAGCTTCGCCAGCAGCCAGAAGCGAAGGTAGCCCAGGACCGAGGCGGTGTTGACCTCCATCCCCCAATGCAGCCGGTCGGTCCAGCCGCGCCGCCCGGCGAACGCCAGGATACGCGTCGCCAGCCATGGCGGCAGGATCGAGCACATTTCTTCGACGCCCGGCTTCAGGAATTCGGTGACGGTGAACGGCTCGCCCGGCTTGGCGCCGATCTCTGCCGCGATGCGATCCATGCGCGCTGGATCGATCTTGACTTCGGCAACCCGGATCACGTCCTCGTAGGACATCCGTAGTGCCAAGTGCCGCGCGACCTCCCGCAGCAACCGCCCGTCCATGCGGGCTCGCTCGTCGGCGCTCCGGATTGCCGCCAGCCGCTCGAGATAGAGCCGGGCGTAGTTGGTGTCCTGGTAGGCGGCGAGGCGGCGCGCGCCCTCGGCGACGATCTCTCGCGCGGCGTCCGGCAAGGCTGCGATGGCTCGCTCGAAGTCGGGGAGAGTGGGCGGCGCGACGCGCACCTGCCCATCAGTGGCTGGAGAACTCTGCGGCGTCTGCGGCTGCCGCGCGGCGTCGAGACCGGCGCGAAAGCCCTTGAGGTTCGTCTCGACCGCCTTGCCGTCGGTGCGGATAGCGGCCTCGAACGCGTCCGGGGAGATCGGCAGCCGGGCGGAACCCGCGATCAGCCCGAGCATCACGGCGTTGATCATCGCGCCGCTCTGCTTGGCGAGCGCTTCCATGTCGATAAGGAAACGGGTCCGCGCGTGCTCGGCGATCGCCTTGGCCAGCCGTGCGCTGTCGAGGCGGCCGTCGCCCATCGCGATCTTCTCCGTCACCAGATAGGAGCGGCTGGTCGAGGCGATCATGGTGGTGCGGTCGGGCGTGACGAAGCCCGACGCGATGCAGCGGCCCGCCTCCAGCAACTCGCTCGCCACCACGATGTCGACGTCGCCGACGCCGGGCGCGAGCGCCAGCACGGGTTGCTTGCCGCCAAGCTCGCTTGCGGTGAGCGGGACGATCTCGATGTAGTAGGTGGTGGCGCCGGTGCGCTGCGCGACGCCCGGGATCGAGGTCGACTGCACCGGGAAGCCAGACTGCGTAGCCGCGGCGACGATCCAGTCGGTGAGCACGCCGCCGCCCTCGCCGCCGAGCGCGGCGATCAGGATGGTGATGGGCTTCGCCTCGGTCACGCCGCCACCCCCTGGGCGAGCATCGACTCATGCCGCGCAGGGACTCCGCTCCCTCTCCCCTTGGGGGAGAGGGTTGGGGTGAGGGGGCTTAAGTCCATCGATAGACCGTAACCCCTCACCCCACCCCTCTCCCAACGGGAGGGGGAGCAGACCGAGCGCGTCTCGTGGATTCGCATCACAAGAAAACGTGTACTCATGCGCGCGCCTCCGCGCGCGGACTGAACCAGCCGATGACCGCGCGGCGGACGCGATGCAGCGTGCGGTCCCACCAGGTCGGATTACGGATGACCTCGGCGCGATAGAACGACGGGCAGAGCACCGCGGCGTGCGCGACCTCGCCGCACAGCCCACAGCCGACGCAGCTTTCGACGACGGTCGTTACCGGCTCGGTGCGCAACGGATCGGGGTTGGGCTTCACCGTGAGCGACGGGCATCCCGACAGCCGGATGCAGGAATGGTCGCCGGTGCAGATCACGTCATCGACGCCGAACTTCACGCGCGTCACGCGCTCGCCGTGCTTGAGCTTCTCGGCATCCTCCGCCCGCACCCGGCGCTGGCGCATGAGCTGGCATTCGCCGTCCGCGATGATCACCTTGAGGCCGCGCTCGGCGGTGCACATCGCCTCCTTCAGCGTCTTGACCATGGTGGCGACGCCGTAGGTGCGCACGGTGCGCAGCCACTTCACGCCAAACGAGCGCAGCGTCTGCTCGATGGTCATGCCGGTCGGCGTGCCGCTGCGGTTGCCGGCGCTCGACGGCAGGTACTGCTGGCCGGTGGCGGAGGCGTAGCCGTTCTGCATCACGATGAGGACGCCGTCGCCCTTGTTGAACATGTTGGAGGCGACGCCGGTGATCAGCCCGTTGTGCCAGAAGCCGCCGTCGCCCATCACGGCGATCGGCCGTTTGACCATGTTGGGCGTGACGGCGGCTGCGCTCGCGAGCGACATGCCGTAGCCGAGGATGGAGTTGCCGAGCGAGAACGGCGCGAAGGTCGCAAACGAATGGCAGCCGATGTCGGCCGAGATGTGGGTGGGTCCCAAGCTCGCGCTGCATCAGCTTGATGGCCGAGAATACCGGGCGCTCGGGGCAGCCGGTGCAGAAGTTCGGTGGCCGCGGCGGCACGTCGCCGACCGCCGCCATCGCGGGCGTCTTGTGCGCGAACATCTTCTTCACCCGCGCGGCGATCGCGTCCGCATCGATGCCGGCCGGCCGTGTTTCGGCGATGAAAGCCGCGAGGCCTTTGATCAGCGGCTCGGACTGATACTCGCCGGTCGCCGGCAGGCAGCCTTTGCCCAGCACGCGGGTCTGCAGGTCGGCGCGGCGCAATTCGACGTTGAGCTTGTCCTCGATGTAGGCGGGCGAGCCTTCCTCCACGACGAGCACGGCGCGCTTGCCGGCGCAGAAGGCGCGCAGCTCTTCCGGCACCAGCGGGTAGACCACGTTGAGCACCAGTATCGGTACGCGCGAGGCGCCGTAGAGGTCGGCGAGATCAAGCCGCGCGAGCGCGCGCAGCACGCTGCTGGTGAGCCCGCCCATGACGACGATGCCGATGTCGTCGAGGTCGCCGGGGATCAGCTCATTGAGCTTGCGCTCGCTGATGAATTTTTGCGCGGCGGGCATGCGCTCTTCGAGCTTGAGCCGCTCCTGCGAGAAGGTGACGGGAGGATGCGCCAGCCGGCCGTATTCGAAGCGCGGCGGGCCGGGAAGCTTATTTTGACCCGAGTTGATACCGCGGCGGTTGGTCTTGGTCTCAAACGAGCCGGTGACATGACAGGCGCGGATGCGCAGCTCCAGCATCACCGGCGCGTGGCTCGCCTCGGACAGCTCGAAGCCTTCTTCGACCATGCGCACGATGGTGGGAAGATCGGGCCGCGGATCGAGGAGCCACATCGAGGATTTCAACGCGTAGGCATATGAGCGCTCCTGGATGACGCTGGCGCCTTCACCGTAGTCCTCGCCCAGGATGATCATGGCGCCGCCGATGACGCCCGGTGAGGCGAGATTAGACAGCGCATCGGCGGCCACGTTGGTGCCGACGATCGATTTCCAGGTGACTGCGCCGCGCAGCGGATAGTTGATCGAGGCGCCCAGCATGGCAGCGGCGGAGGCCTCGTTGGTGCAGGTCTCCAGGTGCACACCGAGGTCGCCGATGATGTCCTCGGCGTCGACCAGCACGTCGAGCAGGTGCGAGACCGGCGCGCCCTGATAGCCGCCGACATAGCTCACGCCCGATTGCAGCAGCGCCTTGGTGACCGCGAGGATGCCTTCGCCATGGAAGGTTTCGCCGTCGCCGAGCCGCAGCGCCTGCACCTCTTTCTTGAACGAGCGTTCCATCGCCGGGCCCTTCGCGCGAACCGGCTACATCTATAACGGTGGGGGAGGGAAAGCTACCGGAAGGGCCGTGGCGATTGGAACAAATCCGGGCAATGGCGAGAGCATGCAAATCGACTCGCCGAAAGATCACTCTGTCGATGTGATAACGCGGCGGTGCCGCGTGTCACCCTCCCCCCGCGAAGCGGTGGGGAGGGTCGGCGAGCGCATTAGCGCGAGGCGGGGTGGGGGGCGTCAGTCGCGCATGGAATCGTAGTTCCCCCCACCCCCGACCCCTCCCCACCGCTTCGCGGGGGAGTGGAGTGGAGAGACCGGTCGCTCAATTGTTGCTGACGGGTTGGCCCGATGGCCTAGAACATCCCGTTATTGTTGGCCGCCTTCTCCGGGATCGGCTGCACGACGTCCCAGTGCTCGACTACCTTGCCGTTCTCGAGCTTGAAGATGTCGATGATGGCGTTGCCGCGCGTGCCCGGCTCGCGCACGGCGTGAACGTGCACGATGACGTAGTCGCCGTCGGCAAAGATGCGTTTGATCTCGCTCTTGTTGTTCGGGAATTTTTCCTTGAGGAAATTGACAAAGCCCTTGAGGCCTTCCGGACCGTCGGCGGCACCCGGATTGTGCTGGGTGTAACGCGGCCCGAGGTACTTCGATGCCTCCTCGAAGTCCTTCTTGTTAAGGACCGCGTCGTAGAGGGCGGCGACGGTTTTCTTGTTCTGCTCCATCTGGGCGGCGTCGGCGGCGCGCGCCGCCGGTGCGAATGCGAGCGCGGCGGTCACGGCGATGCAGGCGATGAAGACGGATCGGGACATGAAACGCGACATTGTTGGCTCCTCCTTACGGTCGACGAACGCCGTCACATCTTGGACGGCAACCACAGTGCGATGATGGGAAAGGCGATCAGGATGATGAGGCGCAGAATGTCGGTGATGATGAACGGCAGCACGCCGTAGAAGATAGTCGATATCTTCACGTCCTCGATCACACTTTTTATCACGAAGATGTTCATGCCGACCGGCGGATGAATGAGACCGAGCTCGACCGTCATCACGATGATCACGCCGAACCAGATCGGGTCGAAGCCGAGTTCCTTGATCACCGGAAAGATGATCGGCACCGTGAGGATGACCATGGCGAGCGCGTCCATGAGGCATCCGAGCACAAGGTAGAGCAACATGATCAGCGCGAGCACGCCGTAGCGCCCGACGCCAAGCTCGGTGAGGAACGTCGTCACCTTCTGCGGCGTCTGCGTGACGGTGAGAAAATAGCCGAACAGGATAGCGCCGATCAGCACGGTGAAGACCGCCGCGGTGGTGCGGGTCGCTTCGAGCAGCGAACGGCGGGTGTCCGTGCGCGACAGCTTTCCGCGCACTACGCCGATGATGAACGCGCCCGCGGCGCCGCAGCCCGCCGCCTCGGTCGCGGTGAACATCCCGCCATAGATGCCGCCGATCACGAACGCGAACAGGAGCAGCGTCGCCCAGACATCCTTGAGCGCCGCCCGGCGCTCCGGCCAGGATGCGCGCTCGCCGGCCGGCAGAAATCCAGGACGCGCGTGGCCGATGATCGTGATGGTGATCATGTACATGCCGACCGCGAGCAGACCCGGCAGGATGCCCGCGATGAACAGCTTGCCGACGTCCTGCTCGGTGATCAGCCCATAGACGGCAAATACCGTCGAGGGCGGGATCATGATGCCGAGTGTGCCGCCGGCGGCGATCACGCCGGTCGCAAAGGATTGCGGATACTTGAACCGCAGCATCTCCGGGTAGGCGACACGGGAGAACGTGGCGGCGGTCGCGACCGACGAGCCGCAGATCGCCGCGAAACCGCCGCAGGCCGCGATGGTGGCGATACCGAGCCCGCCGCGCAGATGGCCCATGAAGGCGTTGCCGGCGCGGAACAGTTCGCGGCTCATGCCTGACGTGGTCGCAAACGACCCCATCAGCAGGAACATCGGCACGACGGCGAAATTGTAGTCCGTCACCGTGCGCATCGAGGTCTGCCCGACCATCTTGAGCGCAGGTCCCGCGCCCACGATGTAGCCGAACCCGGTCACGCCCACGAGGCCCATCGCCATGCCGACCGGCACGCGCAGCAGCATCAGCACGAACAGCGCGGCGAATCCGATGATGGCGATGGCGTCGGTGCTCATCGTGGCGATCTCATTCGACCGGCTTCATCTGAAATTGACCGCCCAGCAATTCGGGATGGAAGATCAGCCGATAGGTCCGCACCGCGATCAGCAGCACCGCCGAGACGTCGCCGAGCCAGGCGAGCAGGAAGAACGGCCAGGTCGGAAGCCGCAGATCGAAGGTCAGGACGTTGTCGTTGTAGGTGACGAGCACCTTGTCGAACAGCGTGTAGGTCTGCACCGCGACCACGAACAGCAGCACGAGCGTGGCGAATACGTCGAGGATCCGCTGCAGCTTCGGGCCGACATTGGCGTAGAGCAGGTCGACCGTGATGTGCCCGCCACGGTAGCTCGTCGCCGCGATGCCCCAGAAGATCAGGATGCCGAGGAGCAGGCGGCCGAAGTCGTAGCTGTCCGGGATCGAGACGTTGAAGAAATAGCGCAGCATCACCGAGATGAAGGTGTCGGCGGCGACCAGCCCGACGAAGAATGCGGCGATGAGTTCGATCGCATCGATGAAGCGATCCATCGGGTTGCGCTCGAGCTGCTTGATGCCGAGCGCGACATCGAGAGGCACATGGTCGCCTTGCGGATCGCCTGCTGCGTTGTGATCAGCCATTCATCGCTCTTTCACGCAGACATTCGTGTTCGGCCCGTCGTCGGGAACGCGGTCGCGGCTGCTGCCGAGAATGCCGTGTCTTGAAGCGAGGTGTCTTGAAGCGAGGCGTCTTGTGGAAACGGCGGCGGAAAGGTTCGCCGCCGTTGTGGTCGAATATGGTCGCGAGTGCGCCGGACTGCCGGCGCTATCGCGATCCGTCCTGGTTCAATATCCGGCCTTGTTTTGCTCGAGCGCGGCCTTGAGCTCCTTCATCACGACCTCAGGATCGGCGCCCGCCTTGCGCACGCCGTCCGCCCAGCTCTTGTGCAGCGGCTCGGCCGACTGCTTCCATTCGGCAACCTGCGCCGGAGTGGCGGTGTAGACTTCGTGGTCCGGCATCGCCTTCAGCTTGTTGATGCCGGCGGCTTCGAAATCCGCCCAGGGGCCGGCGAACTTCGCTGCCCAGTCGTTGGTGCAGTGGTCGTCGATCACCTTTTTCTGCGCCGGCGACATGGCGGCGTAGACCTTGGGATTCATCAGCCACTGGAAGGTGGTCGTCGCGACCGGCAGTTCGAGGTGATACTTGGTCACCTTGTCGACACCGAGCAGCGGAACCGAGCCCCACGGGAAGCCGACCGCATCGGCGACGCCCTTCTCCAGTACGTCGCGCACTTCGGTCGCGCTCGCCTGCACGTTGGTGCCGCCGAGCAGCGTCACCCACGCCGCCATCGTGGCATGCGAAGGACGCACCTTCATGCCCTTGATGTCGCCCGGCACGGTGATCTTCTTGGTGCGGGAGTGCCACCGCAGCGGATCGAGAATGAAGGAGAAGCAAAGCTTGGTGTCCTTCATCTCGGTCGGCGCGTATTTGCGGTACCAGGCGTCGATGGCGCGGATGCCGCCATGCGCTTCGCTGACCAGGAACGGCAATTCGCCGGCCGCGATGATCGGGAAACGGCCCGGCTGATACCCCGGATTGACGTAGGTGAAGTCGGCGATGCCGTCGCGCGCCATGTCGTAATGGTCGAAGGCCTTGCCGAGCTGCTGCGACGGATAGACCTTCGATTTGATCGTGCCGTTCGAGGCCTTCTCGACCGATGCGCTCCATTCCTCCATCGCTTTCTGCAACGGATGCGTCGGCGGTACCCAGTGCGACAGCTTGAGATCGAAGGTCTTGTCCTGCGCGGACACGACGGGCGCTCCAAGCGCGATGGCAAGACCCGCCGAAGCAAGCAATGTTGCAACGGCATGCTTAACGTGACGCGACGGCATCATTTCCTCCCTGATAGGTGTTGGCCGCTGGTTGGCCTTTGGTTCCATTCAGCCCGAAGTTGCGCGCACTGTAAAGTGACAGTCTGTCCACCCAACTGGCGTGGGCGGCGGAATTGGTCTAAGCGGATCGCGCCGTTGGAGCTTGCCGACGGATGCTTGGACCAAAGTGGAATAAAATCGTGGACGGCAAGAGTGCCAAGGATTCCGCGTCGGCAAATCCGGCGGTGCTGCACAAGAAGATGTTGCAGCTTTTGAGCAGCCTGTGGGTCACGCGGGCTGTGGGAACGTTCGCTCGCCTTCGGCTTGCCGACGCAATGGAGGCAGGCGCGCAGGATCATGCGGCGATCGCCGCCGCGCGCGGTCTCGTCCCGGACCGGGTCTACCGTTTGCTGCGCGCGCTTTCGACCGTTGGCGTCGTCAGCGAGCCCGCCCGCGGCCGTTTCGTGCTCACGCCGCTCGGCAGCCTGCTCAGCTCGCGCTCGCCCGACGCCATGACGACCACGGCGACCTATCTCAACGATTATTTCGCCGACATGTGGATGCACCTCGACGATGCGCTTGCCGGCCACGTCACGGGTTTCGAGGCGCTCAAGGGCAAGCCGTTCTTCGACTGGCTCGGCGCGCATCCCGATGAGGCCAAGCGGTTCAACCGGATGATGTTCGAGGTGCACGGTCCGGAGACTCCGGCGATCGTCGCCGCCTATGACTTCTCAGCGTTCGAGCACATCGTCGACATCGGCGGCGGCAACGGTGCGCTGATTTCCGCGATCCTCGCCGCTTATCCCAACCGCCGTGCGACGCTCTTCGACATGGCGGAGGCCGTCGCGGCTGCGAAGCGCGAGGAGGGCGGGCCGCTCCCTGGCGTCACGTTCGTCACCGGCAACGTGTTCGAGGCTGCGCCGGAAGGCGGCGACGCTTACCTCATCCGCCACCTGCTGCACGACTACGACGATGACGAATGCCTGCGCATTCTCGGCCACGTCCGCCACGCGATGCAGCCGCACGCGCGTGTGCTGGTGCTGGAGGCCCCGCTGCCGTCCGATGACAGCCCCGGTCCCGGCCGCTGGCTCGACCTGCAGGTGATGGTGTTGTGCGGCGGGCGCGAACGCACCGTCGAGGAATATGCCAGCCTGTTCGAACGCACCGGCCTTCGACTATCGCGCACCGTCCCGACCAAACACCCGGCGATGACCGTGGTCGAGGCGGTTGCCGCGGACGCGCCCCGCGCGTGATCGCCCGAACCGACGAGGCACGCGTGATCCGGCGGCGGCATGTCATCTATGTCGAGGGCTACGATCCACAGGGCGCGAAGGGCTATTACCGCATGTTCGAGCGCGGCTTTGCGCGCTTCCTGAAGATCTGGCCCCTCAAGACGCAGCTCGGTGCGTTGCAAGTCGAGTCGGAGGACTTCGCGCGCTGGGACATCGAAGCGGCCGGCCCGAACTGGCAAGTTACGACCCGCTACGACTTCCTGCGGCAGGAGCACATCATTCGCGGCAACATGGGGCAGCCGCTGTGGCTGCAGGTTCCGGCCGCGATCGGCTGGGCGTTCGACTACATCGTCAGCGGTGCGATGGCACGCGTGCTGCGGGCCTCGGGATATTTCGGCTCGGTGCTGCTTTATTTCCAGAGCATGCTGCTGCTCTGGGTTGGCGTATCGCTCCTGGGCGGATGGCTGATCGCGCACCTGGCTGCGCGCTACGGCGGTCTGCCGTTGCTTGTCATCATTCCGCTCGGCCTTGCGGCCGCCCTCGCGATCCTTCTTCTGCTGCGCAGGCTCGCCGACCGTTGGTTCGTGGTCCAGATCAACAACCACTGGCCGCATCTGTGCGCGTTCGCGCGCGGCGAGCCGACCTGCTTCGACCCGTCGATCGAAGCCTGCGCGCAGCGGCTGATCGCTGCCGTGTCGGCGAACGACGCTGACGAGATCGTCGTGATCGGCCATAGCGGCGGCGGCGCGCTCGCGCCGGCCGTCGTCGTGCGCGCGCTCGAACTGGACCCGGAGATCGGCCGCCGCGGGCCGCCGGTCACGCTCTTGACGCTCGGCTCGATCGCGCCGGGTGCGGCGCTGCATCCAAAGGCCGAAAAGCTGCGCGCCTTGTTCGCCCGCCTCGCGGTCGAGCCGTCGGTGCGCTGGATCGACTGCCAGACCCGCCTCGACGTGATGAATTTCTGGGACTTCGACCCGGTCGAAGGGATCGGCGTGCACGTCGGCGCCGAGCGTTGCAATCCGCTCGTCTGGAATCTGCGCCTGCGCGACATGCTGGCCGACGAGTTCGTCAACCGCAACCGGCTCAATTTCTTCCGGCTGCACTATCAGTTCATCATGGCGAACGATCACCGCGCGCCGTACGACTATTTCATGCTGGTGTGCGGTCCGCTGCCGGTCGCGACCTGGGCCCGCGATCCGCAGGCCACGCTGGCGGCCTTTGGGGAAGACGCAAGTCTATCGATCGGCCAAGGCGGCGCTTGATCCGTGCCGTCATGCCCGGCCTTGTGCCGGGCATCCACGACTTTCTTAATCGCGACGAACAGGGCGTGGATGGCCGGGACACCAGGGCGTTTACGCCCGTCTTCGACGGGCTATGCCCGGCCATGACGCAGATGGGGCGGCGCGCTGCGAAGCAATCACCCCGCGGAGAGCCGCTCGATGACCTCGCGCGGGAGGGGAGAACTCTTCATGCCTTCCGGGGTGGTCGGGTCGCCGCGTACCCAGACCCTGGTCTCGAAACCTTCCACGGCGAGCTGGCCGCCCTTGGTCAGGCGATGGCGCACGTCGAAGCTCGAACGGCGGAATGCCGCGACTGTGCTCTCGACCACGACGTCGTCCCCGAAGCGCGTTGGGACGAGAAAGCGCGCATGGGTGTTGACCAGCGGATGACCGCCGAAATCGTAAACCTTGAGGTACTGATGCTTGGTCATGCCGAGCGCGCACTCGATCAGCGCCGTGGTGGATGCGTCGAAGATCGCGAGATAGCGTGGGTAGAAGACGATACCCGCAGGATCGCAGTCGCCCCATTCGATGCGCACGGTGCGCGTATTGACAAGCATTGTCGGTAGACCCCGGATTGCTTCAGCGCGGCGCCATGCGCAGCGCGCCGTCGAGGCGGATCACCTCGCCGTTGAGGTAGGTGTTCTCGACGATTTGGCGCACCAGTGAGGCGAACTGCTCCGGCCGTCCGAGCAGCTTCGGGAACGGCACCGACGCGGCAAGACTCTTCTGCGCCTCCTCGGGCAGCGCAAACAGCATCGGTGTATGGAAGATGCCGGGCGCGATGGCGTTGACGCGGATGCCGAACTGCGCGAACTCGCGCGCCGCCGGCATGACGAGGGCCGCGACGCCGCCCTTGGAGGCCGAGTACGCCGCCTGGCCGATCTGGCCCTCGAAGGCAGCGACCGAGGCGGTCGAGATGATGACGCCGCGCTCGCCGTCGGCGAGCGGCGTGACGTTCTGCATGTCGGCGGCCGCGAGCCGCATCATGTTGAAGGTGCCGATCAGGTTGATGTTGATGACACGCGCGAAGTCTTCCAGCGGCTGCGGCCCGTCGCGCCCGACGATGCGCTTCGCCGGACCGATGCCGGCGCAATTGATCAGGATGCGCGCCACACCGTTCTTGCTGCGCGCCTCGGCGAGGGCCGCGGTGGCCTCCTCGGCGCTGGTGACGTCACATTTGATAGCGAGGCCGCCAATCTTCTTGGCGACCGCCTGCGCCCCATCGAGGTTGACGTCGAGGCAGGCGACCTTGGCGCCGGCCTGCGCCAGCATCTCGGCGGTGGCGGCGCCGAGCCCCGAAGCGCCGCCGGTCACGATCGCCGTATGTCCTTTGATGTCCATCGTCAGTTTTTCCGCATGTTTGCAGCGTCGGTGTTTTCGATCACCATCGCGATGCCCTGGCCGCCGCCGATGCAGGCGGACGCGATGCCGTAGCGCGTGCCCGAGCGCTTCAATTCTCGTGCCAATGTGATCGCGAGCCGCACGCCCGTTGCTCCGAGCGGATGCCCGATGGCGATTGCGCCGCCGTTGACGTTGAGCTTGCCTTCGTCGATGCCCAGTTCGCGCGCGCAGGCCATCACCTGCGCGCCGAACGCCTCGTTGATTTCGAAGCGGTCGATGTCGGAGAGCTTCAGCCCCGAGCGTTCCAGCACCGCCTTGATCGCCGGCACCGGGCCGATGCCCATGATCTCGGGCGGCACGCCGACCACCGCGCCCGCCACCACGCGGGCGAGCGGCGTCTTGCCGGATTTCTTCACGTAGCCGGAGGATGCGACCAGCGCCGCCGCCGCACCATCGACGATGGCCGACGAATTGCCACCGGTCTGCACGCCGCCGAACGCCGGGCGGATTTTCTGCAGTGCTTCGAGCGGGGAGGGCCGTACATGGGTGTCGGCAGCCAGTTCCTTCTCGCCCTTGAGTTTGAGCCCGCGGGGCTTGTAGTTCGCAAGCTCGAAGCTTTCGTTCGTCACCGGCGCGATCTCGCCTGCAAGGAAGCCCGATTTCTGCGCCGCGACGGCGCGCTCGAAGCTCTTCACCGCGTAGGCGTCCACCTCCGGCCGGGTGATCTGGTACTGGCGCGCGAGATTTTCCGCCGTGTCGCCCATGTTGACGTTGGCGGAGGGGTCCATCAGCGCTTCCCAGAGGAAGTCCTTGAACTCGACCTGTCCCAGCCGGAAGCCGCCGCGATGCGTGTACGCGCAGATCGGGTTGCGGCTCATCGAACTCGGTGCCGACGCAGAGCGCCACGTCGGCGCGCTGCTGCGACACCGCGTCCGACGCCTTCATGATGATCTCGATGCCGGTGCCGCACACCCGCTGCACCATCTCGGCCGGTACCTCGATCGGCACGCCGGAATAAAGCCCGACGTGGCGCGGCAGCACGAAGGCGTCGAAGCTCGCCTGCGCCATGTTGCCGGTGATCACCATGCCGACATCGGCGGGCTTCACGCCCGAGCGGGCGAAGACCTCGCGCGCCGCTTTGATGCCGAGATCGGTGGGCGAGACGTTGGCCAGCGCGCCGTTGTAGTCGGCGAACGGGGTGCGCACGCCGTCGAGCAACCAGGCGTCCGGGAAGCTGATGGCAAGGCCGGTCATCGGAGTCCTTTCACTGCGCGCTCAAAGCCAAGTTTAAGCCCACGGCCGTGCCGCATCTTACCCTCCCCCCGCGAGCGCTTGCGAGCGGTGGGGAGGGTCGGCGCGATAGCGCCGGGGTGGGGGGTGTCTTCGTTGACGTGAGAGCAGATGCCCCCCACCCCCGACCCGTCCCCACCGCTGCGCGGGGGAGGGGAGCGAGCCGCCGGTGCTTGGGGCGATCAATCTCATCGGCATGAATCGCGCGTACCGTCACTTGTGCGCATCGATCACAACGACGCGCGGCGAAGGCGGGTCGGTGTAGAGCTCGTCGACCAGCGTGGCGCGATGGCGGAGCACCATGCGCTGGTTGAGTGAACCCTTGTCGGTGGCCTCGCCGACGTCAAGCGACGGCGGGTCGAGAAGGAGATGCGCGCGGCAGACGCGATTGGAGCCGCCGGTCGCCTGCCGGGCGAACGCGTTGAGACGGCTACGCATCTCGGCCATCACGTTCGGATGATAGAGCAGGTCGCTCAAAGGCGCGTCAGGCGGCAGGTCAGGCGCAAGGCCACGGCAGGCCGCGACATCAGGGAAGATGAAGATGCCGATCTCGTCGCGGTCGGCGCCGGCGATCACCGCATCCTTCGCGTAAGGAGCAAAGTGCTCCACGACCCGCGCGCGCAACGGCCCGACGCTGACCCAGGTGCCGCTCGCGAGCTTGAAGTCCTCGGCGGTGCGGCCGTCGAACAGCAGTCCGTGGCCGGGATTCGCCGGATCCTCGAACTTCAGCGCGTCGCCAAGGCGATAGAAGCCCTCCTCGTCGAACGAGCGCGCGGTCAGGTCCGGCTGGCGCCAGTAGCCCGGCGTGATGTGTGGCCCGCGCACGCGCGCGTCGAGCTTGCCTTCCATCGGCACGAGCTTGAGCTCGGAGCCGGGCGGCGGCAGCCCCATGTTGGTCGAGTGGTGGCTCTCCCACACCCGCGCCATGGCGAACGGCGCGGTCTCGGTCGAGCCCAGCCCGGTCAGAAAGAGAATCCGCTCGCCGCAGGTCTTGATCGCCAACTCCTTCATCTCGTCGAACACCGGCTGTGCGAGTGCCGCGCCCGCGAACCACAGCACCTTGAGGCGGCTGAAGAAGTTCCGGCGCAGTTCGTCGTCGGCGCGGAAATAGGGGATCAGCGCCTCGTAGCCCTTGGGCACCGTGAAGTACCAGGTCGGCGCGATCTCGCGCAGGTTGCGCACCGTCTCGTCGATCAGTCCGGGTACCGGCTTGCCCTCGTCGATATACATCGTGCCGCCGTTCATCAGCACGAGGCCAACGTCGTGATTGCCGCCGGCGGTGTGATGCCAGGGCGCCCAGTCGACGATCACCGGTGGCTCGTCCTGGAAGAACGCCAGCGACGTGTGCAGCATCACTTGGTTCGAGCACCACATGCGCTGGGTGTTGATCACGCCCTTCGGCATGCCGGTCGAGCCGGAGGTGAAGAGGACTTTGGCGATGGTGTCCGGTCCGACGGCGGCATGCGCAGCGTCGGCTGCGCGGTCGGGCGCTGCGCCGATGAGATCGCTGAACAGCGTGGTCGGACGGCGCGGCGAGGGGTTACGTGTCACCACGACTTCGAGCGCCGGCGAAACCGCCTGCTCGATCGCGCGCGCGAACTGTTGACCGTCGGCCGCGAACACGAGCCCCGGCGTGAGGAGGTCGAGGATATGCTTGAGCCGGGCGAAGTCGGTCGAGACGAGCGAATAGGGCGGCGAGATCGGCGCGTAAGGGATGCCGATATACATCGCAGCGAGGCCGAGGAGCGCGTGCTCGATGTCGTTACCGGACAGGATCACGATCGGCCGCTCGGGCGAGAGATCGCGGCGCAGGAGCGAGGTGGCGATCCGCCGTACGTACTCCATGGCCTGCGCGTAGCTCACGCGGCGCCAGCCGCCCGCGGCGTCGCGCTGCGCCATGAAGGTGCGGTCGGGTGCCGCTTGCGCCCAATGCTCCAGACGTTCGGTCAGCTTCGCCGGATAGGGCGCGAGCGCGTGCGGCGAGCGAATATAGATCGTACCGTCCGGCCGGTGGTCGAATAGAGCCTCGCGCGGCCCAAGCCGTACCGCGCGCACCGGCGCGGCGGGATCGGGACGCTGCTCTGTCAGCGGCATTGGCATCGGCGATTGGTCGGCTCAGTGTCGATTGTGCACCGTCTTCGGCGCGCGCTTTTCCAGGAATGCCTTGAGCCGCGCTTTGGCCTCATCGTCCCCCTGCGCGATTGACGAAATCAGCGCCTCGGTAAGGTAGCCGCTGGCGCGGTCCTGTTCGGCGATGCGCGGCAAGACGTGAATCACGGCGAAATTGGTCATCGGCGCGTTGCCGGCGATGCGTTTGGCAAGCTCGACGCCCTTGGCGAGCCCGGCGCCGGCCGCGACCAGATAATGCGAGACGCCGAGTGCCTGACCTTCCTCCGCGCCGTAGGTGCGGCCGGTGAGCATCATGTCCATCATGCGCGAGGTGCCGATGAGGCGCGGCACCCGCACCGACCCGCCGCCGCCGACGAAGATGCCGCGCGAGCCTTCCGGCAGGGCGTAATAGGTGGAAGCCTCCGCCACCCGGATATGGGTCGCGGCCGCGAGCTCCAGCCCGCCGCCGACCACCGCGCCATGCAGCACCGAGACCACCGGCACCTTGCCGAACTCGATCTTGTCGAACGCGCGGTGCCAGGAGCGCGAATGCGCGATGCCTTGCACGACGTTGCGCTCGGTCAGCTCGGTGAGATCGAGACCGGCGGAGAAATGCTCGCCCTCGGCGGCGAGTACGACCGCCTTGATGTCCTCCGGCAGCGCGTCGAAGAACGCCTCGATGCCGAACACCGTCGGATCGTCGAGCGCGTTGCGCTTCTGCGCCCGCGTCAGCGTCAGGATGGCGATGTCGTCGCGGCGCTCGGCCTTGAGCGTCCGCGGCAGCTCGATCTCGAAGCCGCCGGCCGAATGGGTGCTCACGGCTTACCTCGCAATGCGCATCATGTGCCGTTCGGTGACATTTCCGGTGAATGGGGTCAAGCAGCGCCAGCGGCGCCGCCTTTTCCGACGAGCTTTGCGGCATTTGACCCTGCCGGGGCGGCCCCGTAAATAAGCCTGCAAACACGGGATCACCGGGCAAACTCATGGCGCGTTTTCTCTCGCTCGCGCAGGCGGTGGAAGAGACCATCCGGGACGGCGACGTCGTGGCGGCGGAGGGCTTTACCCACCTCATCCCGCATGCCGCCGGCCACGAGATCATCCGTCAGAAGCGGCGCCACCTGACGTTGATCCGCATGACGCCCGACCTGATCTACGACCAGATGATCGGCATGGGCTGCGCCGACAAGCTCATCTTCTCCTGGGTGGGCAATCCCGGGGTCGGCTCGCTGCACCGTTTTCGCGACGCCTACGAGAACGGCTGGCCTTGCCCGATCGCGATCGAGGAGCATTCGCACGCCGCCATGGCCAATGCCTACGAGGCGGGCGCCGCCGGGCTCCCCTGCGCGATCTTCCGCGGTTACCTTGGTGTCGACCTGCCGAAGGTGAATCCCAACATCAAGCGCATCACCTGCCCGTTCACCGGCGAACAGCTCGCCGCGGTGCCGGCGATCAGGCCGGACGTGGCCGTGGTACACGCGCTCAAGGCCGACCGCGCCGGGAACGTCCTCGTCGAGGGCATCGTCGGTGTGCAGAAGGAAGTCGTGCTGGCGTCGAAGCGCTCCCTGGTGACGGTCGAGGAGATCGTCGAGGAATTCGGGCCGCGCAGCGCCAATGCGGTGATCCTGCCGAGCTGGACGGTCGGCGCCATCGCCTGCGTGCCGGGCGGCGCGCATCCCTCGTATGCACAGGGCTACTACGTGCGCGACAACGCTTTCTATCTGGCCTGGGACAAGATCGCCCGCGACCGCGACACGTTCCTCGCCTGGATGAAGACCAACGTGCTGGAGCAGGGCCCGGAGGCGTTCGCGGTACATGCACGCAAGCACAAAGTGGCGGCGGAGTGAGCGCGATGACCCACACCGCAAACGAAATGATGGTCGTCGCTGCGGCGCGGGCGCTGCGCAACACCGACATCTGCTTCGTCGGCATCGGCATGCCGTCGGCCGCCTGCAATCTCGCCCGCCTCACCCATGCGCCGGATATCACGTTGATCTACGAGTCCGGTACGATCGGCACCAGGCCCGACGTGTTGCCGCTGTCGATCGGCGACGGCGAACTCTGCGACACCGCGCTGACCACCGTCTCGGTGCCGGAAATGTTCCGCTACTGGCTGCAGGGTGGGCGCATCACCGTGGGCTTCTTGGGCGGCGCGCAGATCGATCGTTTCGCCAACCTCAACACCACGGTGGTCGGTCCTTACGCCAAGCCGAAGACGCGGCTCCCGGGCGGCGGCGGCGCGCCCGAGATCGCCGTCGCCTGTGGCGAGATTTTCATCATCATGCGCCAGGCGACCCGCAGCTTCGTCGAGAAGCTCGACTTCTTTACGTCCTTTGGCCACGGCCAGGGCGGCGAAGACCGCGCGCGCCTCGGCATTAAGACCAAGGGGCCGACCAAGCTGGTCACCGATTTCGCCGTCTACGAGCCGGATCCGGCGACCAAGGAGATGGTCGTCACCTCCATTCATCCCGGCATCACGCGCGAGCAGATCCAGGCCAATGCCGGCTGGCCGGTGCGCTACGCACCGGACGCCGGCGAAACACCCGCGCCGACCCCGACCGAACTCGAAGTCTTGCGCGCGCTGTATGCCCGTACTGCGCGGGCTCACGGCGAAGCAGCGTGACGGTGAGATGAAAATACGATCGCGCCACAGCTTACCCTCCTCCCGCGAGCGTCAGCGAGCGGTGGGGAGGGTCGCGAGCGAAGCGAGCGGGGTGGGGGGTGTTGCGGCAAGCTCCGACATCCCCCACCCCCGACCCCTCCCCACCGCTTCGCGAGGGGAGGGGAGACGAGCCGTCGCCACCATATGACCGAGCTTTAGGAATGCCGACATGACCGAATTGCGCGACGTCTTCATCTGCGACGCGGCCCGCACGCCGATCGGCCGCTACGGCGGCGCGCTCGCCAAGGTGCGCACCGACGATCTCGCCGCGGTGCCGATCAAGGCGCTGATCAAGCGTCATCCCAACGTCGATTGGGCGGCGCTCGATGAGGTGGTGTTCGGCTGCGCCAACCAGGCCGGCGAGGACAACCGTAATGTCGCGCGCATGGCGCTGCTGCTCGCCGGCCTGCCGGATTCGGTGCCGGGGCTGACGGTCAACCGGCTCTGCGCCTCCGGCTTGAATGCGGTGGGCGACGCCGCGCGCGCGATCCGCACCGGCGAGTTGGATTTCGTGATCGCCGGCGGCGTCGAATCGATGACGCGCGCGCCGCTGGTCATGGGCAAGGCGCAGGAGGCGTTCCAGCGCTCGGCCGAAATTTTCGACACCACGCTCGGCTGGCGCTTCATCAATCCGCTGATGAAGCAGCAGTACGGCGTCGACGCGATGGCGGAGACCGGCGAGAACGTCGCGGAGGAATACCAGGTCGCGCGCGCCGACCAGGACGCCTTTGCGTTGCGGTCGCAGCAGCGCGCCGGCAAGGCAATCGCGTCGGGCTACTTCGCCGAGGAGATCGTCTCGGTCGAGGTGCCGGGCGGTAAGGCCGGTCCGGTCAAGGTCGACAAGGACGAGCACCCGCGGCCCGAGACCACGCTCGAAGGATTGGCCAAGCTCAAACCCTTCGCGCGCAGCCCCGGCAGCGTGACCGCCGGCAATGCCTCGGGCGTCAACGACGGCGCAGCCGCCATGATCCTCGCTTCGGCTGAGGCGGCGAAGCGGCATGGGCTCACCCCGCGCGCCCGCATTCTCGGCATGGCGTCGGCCGCGGTGCCGCCGCGCGTGATGGGGATCGGCCCGGTGCCGTCGACCCGCAAGCTGATGGCGAAGCTCGGCATCAAGATCGGCGATTTCGACCTGATCGAGATCAACGAGGCGTTCGCCTCGCAGGGGCTCGCCTGCCTGCGGCAGCTCGGCGTTGCCGACGATGCCGAGCACGTCAACCCGTACGGCGGGGCGATCGCGCTCGGCCACCCGCTCGGCATGTCGGGCGCGCGGCTCGCGCTCACCGCCGTGCATGGCCTCGAGAAGCGCGGCGGCAAACGCGCGCTCGCCACCATGTGCGTCGGTGTCGGGCAGGGCGTGTCGCTGGCGATCGAGCGGGTTTAGCTGAAGCGGAGCACGCGTTCTGCTGTCGTCCCCGCGAAAGCGGGGACCCATACGAACTGGCCCTGGGTCCCCGCTTTCGCGGGGATGACCGGAGGTGGGATTGGAGACCATCCTGTGCCCATGAGTCCCGGCTACATTCCGTTTCATCCCAACCCGTCGAAGCCGGCATACAAGCCGCCGCCGGGCGCGGTCTGTGCGCATTGCCACGTGTTCGGGCCGGAGGCCGAATTCCCGTTCGCGCCGAAGCGCAAATACACGCCGTGCGATGCGCCGAAGGAGAAGCTGTTTGCGCTGCGCGACTTTCTGGGCCTCGACAAGAACGTCATCGTGCAGGCGACGTGTCACGACACCGACAATCGGGCACTGGTCGACGCGCTCGAAAGCTCGAACGGCCGTGCCAAGGGCGTGGCGTTCGTCAACGAGAGCTTCAGCGACGACGACCTCAAGGCGCTCGATCGCGCCGGCGTCAGGGGCGTGCGCTTCAACTTCATCAAGCGGCTGGTCAATTCGACGCCCAAGGACGTGATGCAGCGCATCGCCGGGCGCATCGCCAAGCTCGGCTGGCACATCGTGATCTATTTCGAGCACGCCGACCTCGACGAGATGGGGCCGTTCCTGAAATCGCTGCCGACCACGCTGGTGTTCGATCACATGGCCTGTCCGAATGTCCGCGAGGGCGTCGAGGGCAAACACTTCCAGAATTGGCTTAAGGCGCTCGAGGAGAACAAGACCTGGATCACCAAGGTGACCTGTCCCGAGCGCTTCACCGTCGCCGGCCCGCCCTACGACGACGTAGTGCCGTTCGCGCGCGCCATCGTCGAGCGGTTTCCAGACCGGGTGATCTGGGGCACCGACTGGCCGCATCCGAACATGCCGAAAGAGGCGCCGGACGACGGCGTGCTGGTCGACATGATCCCGAAGATCGCGCCGACCGCCGCGCAGCAGCGCGCGCTGCTGGTCGACAATCCGATGCGGCTCTATTGGGGCTGATGCGCCGGCCTACCCTCGGTCATTCCCGCGCAAGCGGGAATCCAGGCTTCGGAATGCGCGAGAAAGCGCTGGGTCCCCGCTTTCGCGGGGACGACCGGAGGAACAAGTGCCGGCGCCCAATTTAAAGTCACTGCGCCTTGATGTTGGCGTCGGCGACGATCTTGGCGTTGGTGGCGGCGTCCTCGCGCATCCGCGTGGCGAGGGCCTCGGAAGAGCCGCCCTTGATCTCGAAGGTCTGCGAACTCGAGCGCCTTCTGAACCTTCGGGTCGTGCAGAATCTTGTCGATCTCGCTGTTGAGGCGCGCCACCAATTCGGGCGGCGTGCCACCGGTGGTGAGAACCGCGAACCACGAGGTGACGGCCGGCATGTTGGTGATGCCGAGCTCGTGCAGTGTTGCGATCTCCGGCAGGTATTTCGTGCGCGCGGCGTCGGTGAGCGCGATGCCGAACAGCCGCTTGTCGTTGACGAACTGCAGCACCGCGTTGAGCGGCGCCATGCTCACCGGCATCTGCCCCGATACGAGGTCGGTGATTGCCGGCTGGGTGCCGCGATAGGGCACGTGCACCATCGGTACGTTGGCGGCACGCGCGAACAGTTCACCCGCAAGGTGCGGCGGCGAGGCAATGCCGGGCGAGTTGTAGCTGACGCCACCCTTGGCCTGCCGGGCGTATTCGATGAACTGCTTGAGGTTGCGCGCCGGGATCGTCGGATGCACGGTAAGCAGCGTCGGCGTGCCGCCTAGCTCGATCACGGGCGCGAAATTCTTGAAGATGTCGAACGGCAAGCTCGGCAGCATGGCCGGTAGGGTCACGAACGTGTTCGAGATGATCACCAGCGTCGAGCCGTCGGCCGGCGCACGCGCCACCAGGTCGGCGCCAATCACGCCCGACGCGCCCGGCCGGTTCTCCACCACGATGGTCGTGCCCAAGGCCGGTCCCAGGTCGTTGCTGACCGTGCGCGCAAGCACATCGAGCGTGCCGCCCGCCGGGAACGGCACGATGAAACGCATCTGCTTTCCGGCAAACGGCGAGGGCGCCTGCGCGAAAGCCGGCGCGGTCGCCAGGATCGCCAAGGCAGCAATGAGAATCCGATTCACTACGTGATCTCCTTGAAACTCAATTTGGGCGCGGCGCGCCCCCACGCCCGCATCGCAGGCGCCGTACCGTGCGCAGGGCGGCGCGATGCCAACAGGCAAATCCTGCGCCAGATCGTCAGCCGGCAATGGGGGCCGCGGTGCCCTCGATCTGCACCCGGAAGCCGGATCGCACGTTCGGCCAGTAGTCCCAGATCGCCTTGTGATGCGAGCAGCGGTTGTCCCAGAACGCGATCGAATGCGGCGCCCAGCGGAAGCGGGTGGTCCACTCCGCCTTGTCGCAATGATCGATCAGGAACTGCAGGATGCGCTGGCCTTCGAGCCGCGGCAGCTCGTTGATGTGCGACGTGAAGTCCTGGTTGACGAAGATCACCTTCCTGCCGGTGACCGGATGCCGGGTGATGACGGGATGGACCGAGACCGGCGTGCCGGGCCCGAAGATGCGGGTGCCGTCGTGCGTGGCCGTGAGCCCGGTCAGATAATTCTTCATCGCGTCCGAGAGCGAATCATAGGCCGCATACATGCTGGCGAACATGGTGTCGCCGCCGCCGTCCGGCGGGACAGTGTGATTGTAGAGCATGCTGCCGAGCGGCGGCATCGGCGCGCACGACTGGTCGCTGTGGAAGTTCTCACCCGAAATCTGCTTCGAAGTTTCGTCGTAGTGAAACCGGCGCACGGCGTCGTTGTCGGTCGGCTTGCTGATCGTCGACTTGCCGACATGCTTGCCGAGCGGACCGAAATAGCCGGCGAGACGGATCTGATCCTCGAAGCTGATCTTCTGGTCGCGAAAGAAGATCACGAGATAGCGCGCGAAGGCGTCGTGCAGCTCGGCGACCTGCTTGTTGCTGAGCGGCCGGGTGAGATCGATGCTGCCGATCTCCGCGCCGATGTGGGGGCTCGTTGGCGTGACCGAAATCGTCTCGTAGTTCACCGACCGTGGAATGGACGCGATCTTGGCAATTTGGGGCAGGTGGGCGGTACCGCTCATGGGGGAAGCCTTCTTTCGAAATGACATGCGCAGCCTGACAGGCATCGCGCGTCGCATATCGTTTCGATCACTAAAGCACAGCCGCCTGCGCCCGTCGACGACGCGGGGGTAGTGCCGGCGGCCGGGCGCGGTCGCCAGCCGGCACTGTCGACCTCGGACCAATTCCAATTGGCGGGGCGCCGCTCTGCAGCGATTTCGTTGCAAAGCGCGGCCAAGCTATATATGTCAGGCCGAAATTCACGCCGCCACGGCGTTGGCGGCATTGCCCGCCGTCCCAGGGAGATCCAGCAAATGGCCCGCAAGGAGCAGGCATACGACGACATCCCCGGCACCTTCGTGTTCGACGCCGAGCGCTCGCGCCAAGGCTACGGCATCAACATGTTCTGTATGTCGCTGATGAAGGATGAGAACCGCAAGGCGTTCAAGGCGAACGAGCCGGAATACCTGAAGCGGTTCCACCTGACGCCGGCGCAGGAGCAGGCCATCCTCAAGCGCGACTACAACCGCATGTTGGAGCTTGGCGGCAACATCTATTTCACCGCCAAGCTCGGCGCGACCGACGGGCACTCCTTCCAGCATCTTGCCGCGGTGATGACCGGCTCGACCCAGCCGGACTACGCGGCGATGATGCTCGGCGGCGGCCGTTCGGTCGAAGGCAACCGCTCGCGGACCGGCAAGGTCAGGCCCGCGACGCTCATCGCCGAGACCAAGGCGAAGGCCAAAGCCGCTGCCAAGTCCGCCGCCAAGACCAAGGCGAAGCGGCCCATCAAGACGAAATCGAAGTCCAAGCCGAAAACCAAATCTCCAGCCAAACGGAAGTGACATCGTGGCCAAGATCATTGCCGGCATCGGCTCGTCACACGTGCCCGCCATCGGCGCGGCGCTCGACAACAACAAGACCGAGGAACCCTACTGGAAGCGGGTGTTCTCGGGCTTCGTCAAGTCGCAGGAGTGGCTGCGGGAGCTCAAGCCCGACGTCGCGATCGTCGTCTACAACGATCACGCCTCCGCGTTCTCGGTCGACCTGATCCCGACCTTCGCGCTCGGCTGCGCGGCGGAATTCCCGCCGGCCGACGAGGGGTGGGGTCCCCGTCCAGTACCGGTGGTCAAAGGCCATCCCGAACTCGCCGCCCACATCACGCAGTCGGTCATTCTCGACGAGTTCGACCTTACCATCGTCAACAAGATGGAGGTCGATCACGGACTCACGGTGCCGCTCAATCTGCTCTGCGGCAAGAAGGCGCCGAACGAGGAGTGGCCGTTCAAGGTTATTCCGCTCGCGGTCAACGTCGTGATGTATCCGCCGCCCACCGGGCACCGCTGCTACATGCTCGGCAAGGCGCTCAAGAAGGCGGTCGAATCCTATCCCGAAGACCTCAAGGTGGTGATCTTCGGTACCGGCGGGCTCTCGCACCAGATCAGCGGCCCGCGCGCCGGCCTGATCAACAGCAAGTGGGACAAGGCCTTCCTCGACAATCTCTCGAAGGACCCGATCAAGCTCACCAAGATTCCGCATCTCGACTACATGCGCGAGGCCGGCGCCGAGGGCATCGAGATGGTGATGTGGCTGATCATGCGCGGCGCGCTCGGCGACAAGGTCGACGAGGTCTACCGCTTCTACACCGTGCCGGCGTCGAACACCGCGGTCGGCCATATTATCCTGGAAACCCGCAAGAGCGCGGCCGGCAAGGGCAAGCATCCGGCTGCAAAAATCAAGCGCGCCGCCGCGCGCGCGAAAATTCACCGTGTTCGCAGCTAACGCGTCATTGCGAGGAGCGAAGCGACGAAGCAATCCAGTTTCGCGGTATCAAGCTGGATTGCTTCGCTTCGCTCGCAATGACGGTTCACGACGACCGAGTCGATTGGAGAGGTAAGGTATGAAAATTTGCGTCGCCGGGCAGGGCGCCTTCGGCCAGAAGCATCTCGACGCCTTGAAACGCATCCAGGGCGTCGAAATCACGTCGCTGGTTGGCGGCAACCAGGACGCCACCGCTCAAATCGCCAAGAAGTACGGCATCCCGCACTACACGGGCGAACTGTCGGAAGGCATCAAGCGCGCCGACGCGGTGATCCTCACGACGCCGACCAAGATGCACTTCCGCCAGGGCGAGCAGGTCATGCGCGCCGGCAAGCATGTGCTGGTCGAAATCCCGGTCACCGATTCGGTCGAGGATGCAGAGAACCTCGTCAAGATCGCCAAGGAGACCGGCGTCATTGCCATGGGCGGTCACGTTCGGCGGTTCAATCCCAGCCACCAGTACATCCATAAGAAGATTGAGAAGGGCGAGCTGAAGATCCAGCAGATGGATGTGCAGACCTACTTCTTCCGGCGCAAGAACATCAACGCCGCGGGCAATGCGCGCAGTTGGACCGACCATCTGCTCTGGCACCACGCCGCTCACACCGTCGACCTGTTCGCCTATCAGTGCGGCGAAGACATCTCCGAGTGCTACGGCGTGCAGGGCCCGATCCACCCGCAGCTCGGCATCGCGATGGACATGGGGATTGTCTGCAAGGTGCCGTCCGGCGCGATCCTGACGCTGTCGCTGTCGTTCAACAACGACGGACCGCTCGGCTCGTTCTTCCGCTACATCTGCGACAATGGCACCTACAAGGCGTTCTACGACGATCTCAGTGATGGGAAGGACAACAAGATCGACGTGTCGAAGGTCGACGTGTCGATGGACGGCATCGAGCTTGAGGACCGCGAGTTCATCGCCGCGATCCAGGAAAAACGCGCGCCGAATGGCAGCCTGGAACAGCTCCTGCCGTGCATGCGTACGCTCGGCAAGATCGAGAAGATGATCGACCCGCAGCGCAAGGCGCATGCCTAGCCGGCCTTCCGGCAGACGCGCCAGATACGCGCCGGCGGGGAGGAGCGCGTCACGCGCGGCCTGATCGGCGGCACCGTGTCGCGGCGCCTGCCGTTGACCCAGGTCAACGAAACCACAGATGTCATAACTAATTTAATCGGGGGTTCGCCCCGAACTTGGAGGAACTCATGACGTTCTACGCAAGAATTATCAGTGGATTTGCCGCCTTGGCGGCGTGTGCGCTCGCGGCGGGCCCGGTCGCCGCCCAGGACACCGTCAAAATCGGCCTTATCCTGCCGATGACCGGTCCGCAAACCTCGACCGGCAAACAGATCAGCGCCGCGGTCAAGCTCTACCAGCAGCAGCATGGCGACACCGTCGCCGGCAAGAAAGTCGAGGTCATCCTCAAGGATGACGGCGCGGTGCCGGACAACACCCGCCGTCTTGCCCAGGAACTGATCGTCAACGACAAGGTCGCCGTGATCGCCGGCTTCGGCGTGACGCCGGCCGCGCTCGCCGCCGCGCCCCTTGCCACCCAGGCCAAGGTGGTCGAACTGGTGATGGCGGCCGGCACCTCGATCATCACCGAGCGCTCGCCTTACATCGTGCGAACGAGCTTCACGCTCGCGCAGTCGACCGTGCCGATGGCCGAATGGGCCGCCAAGAACGGCCTCAAGAAGGTCGTGACCATGATCTCGGATTATGCGCCGGGCCACGACGCCGAAGCGTCGTTCAAGGAGGCTTTCACCAAGGCCGGCGGCGAGGTGGTCGAAGCGATTCGCTTCCCGCTCGCCAACCCGGACTTCTCGCCGTTCCTGCAGCGCGCGGCCGATGCCAAGCCGGATGCCATCTTCATCTTCGTGCCGTCCGGGCAGGGCGCGCAGTTCGTGAAGCAGTTCATCGAGCGTGGGCTCGACAAGGCCGGCGTGAAGATCATCGGACCAGGCGACGTGACCGACGACGACCTGCTCAACGGCATGGGCGATCAGGTGCTCGGCACCGTGACGGCGCATTTCTATTCCGCCGCGCATCCGTCGGCGGCCAACAAGGCGTTCGTCGAGGCGTTCAAGAAGTCGGCGGGCTTCCGGCCCAACTTCATGGCGGTCGGCGGCTACGACGGAATGCACCTGATCTACGAGGCGCTGAAGAAGACCGGCGGCAAGACCGACGGCGATTCGCTCATTGCCGCGATGAAGGGCATGAAGTGGGAAAGCCCGCGCGGGCCGATTTCGATCGACCCGGAGACGCGCGACATCATTCAGAATGTCTACATCCGCAAGGTCGAGAAGACGGGCGGCGAGCTTTACAACGTCGAGTTTGCGACCACCGAAGCGGTCAAAGATCCAGTCAAGGCCGCCGCCAAGAAGTAAGCATCCCCGGCGGCTTCGTATCTCTCTTCGTGTCATGGCCGGGCTCGTCCCGGCCATCGACGTTTTGGGGCGATGGAAAGCGCGTGGTGCCGCGGCTGCGTGGACTTGTCGCACCGCGGATGGAAAGTCCCACCAACGTCCCATGACACCTGGAAAAGGGCGCGATATAAGCTGCCCAACAATAATCCAGAGGGAGAACGCCTATGTTGCAACGAATTGTCGGCATTGGGCTGGCGGCGATCTTCGCCGCCGCCTCGACGAGTGCCTTCGCACAGGACACCGCCAAGATCGGGCTCGTGCTGCCGCTCACCGGCGGCCTCGCGGCGGTCGGCAAGCAGGTCCAGGCCGGGACCAGGCTCTACATGCAGAAGAACGGCGCCACCGCCGGAGGCAAGAAGATCGAGCTCGTGATCAAGGACGACGGCGGCGTTCCCGACAACTCCAAGCGCCTGGCGCAGGAACTGATCGTCAACGACAAGGTCGCGGTGGTCGGCTCCGCGCTCACGCCGAGCGCGATGGCGATCGGCCCGCTCTCGACGCAAGCCAAGACCGCCAACGTGGTGATGGTTTCCGGCACGTCGGCGGTGATCAACCCCAACAATCCCTTCATGGTGCGCACGAGCTTCACGCTCGGCCAGCAGTCCGGCATCATTGCCGAATGGGCGGCCAAGAACGGCAGCAAGAAGGTCGTCATCGTGCAGTCGGACTGGGCACCCGGGGCCGAGGCGTCCTCGGTGTTCACCGCGGCCTTCACCAAGGCCGGCGGACAGGTCGCCGAGACCATCAAGGTGCCGCTAGCGAATCCCGACTTCGCGCCGTTCCTGCAGCGCGCCCGCGACCTCAACCCGGATACGCTGTTCGTGTTCGTACCCGCGGGTCAGGCCGGTACCTTCGCCAAGCAGTTCGCCGAGCGTGGGCTCGACAAGGCCGGCATCCGGCTCATCGGCCCCGGCGATATCACCGACGACGATGATCTCCCCGGCATGGGCGAGGCCATGCTCGGCGTGGTTACGGCCGGCATCTACTCGGCTTTGCACAACTCGCCGGTCAACAAGGAGTATGTCGCCGAGTTCAAGAAGGCCAACAACTTCCGGCCGAACTTCATCTCGCTCGGCGGCTATGACGGCATGCACCTGATCTACGAGGCGCTGAAGAAGACCGGCGGCAAGACCGACGGCGAGGCGCTGATCGGCGCGATGAAAGGCATGAAGTGGGAGAGCCCGCGCGGCCCGATCTCGATCGACCCGGAGACGCGCGACATCGTGCAGAACATCTACATTCGCAAGGTCGAGAAGGTGCAGGGCGAACTCTACAACGTCGAGTTCGCGACCTTCGACGCCGTCAAGGACCCGCTCAAGCTGCCGAAGTAGGCAAGCGACGGCCGCGACGCGGCTTACCCTCCCCCGCGAGCTCTTGCGAGCGGTGGGGAGGGGGGCCGCCAAACGCGAGCACGCTCCGGCTAAGGGTAACGGCTGCCAGATCGCGGGCGACAATCTCCGGGTACTTTTCGCATCGAGCCTGTATAAGATGCTGGACGGTCGCGAGGGAGGGCGAGACCGCGCATGATGACCATCCTGTTCGACGGAATAGCCTACGGCATGCTGCTGTTCGTGCTGGCGTGCGGGCTGTCGGTCACGCTCGGTCTGATGAATTTCGTCAATCTGGCTCACGGCGCCTTCGCCATGGCGGGCGGCTATGTCACGCTAGTGCTGGTCAACCGCTGGGGCGTGCCGTTCTTCGCCGGCCTTCCCATCGCCTTCCTGGTGACGGCGCTGATCGGGGCGCTGTTCGAGCGCACGCTCTACCGCCATGTCTATGGCCGCAGCGAACTCGACCAGGTGCTGTTCACCATCGGCCTCGTGTTCATGTCGGTCGCTGCGGTCGATTACGTCGCCGGCTCCCAGCAGGTCTTCATCCAAATCCCGAGCGTGCTGCAGGGTCGTTTCGAGCTGTTCGGCATCGGCGTCGGCCGCTACCGGCTGCTGATCATCGTGGTCTGCGGGCTGCTGACGGTGGCGCTGCAATTCATCCTCGCCAGCACGCGGTTCGGCAGCCGGCTGCGCGCGTCGGTCGACGACGCGCGGGTGGCGCGCGGGCTCGGCATCAACGTCAATGGCGTGTTCGCGCTCACCTTTGCGGTCGGCTCCGGCCTCGCCGGGCTCGGCGGCGCGCTCGGGGCCGAAATCCTCGGGCTCGATCCGACCTTTCCGCTGAAATACATGGTCTACTTTTTGATCGTGGTCACGGTCGGCGGCACGTCGAGCATCACCGGGCCGTTCCTCGCCGCGCTGCTGATCGGCATCGGCGACGTAGCGGGCAAGTATTACGTGCCGAAGTTCGGCGCGTTCATCATCTACGTCATCATGATCGTGGTTCTGATCGTGCGGCCGCAGGGCTTGTTCGCCCGCGCCGCCGGCAAATAGCGGCGAGGCCTTGATGTCGTCGGCGCTGGTAACAGAAGTCAGCCGCTACTTTGCCACCCGCGCGCGCTGGCATCCGGCCGAGTATGTCTTTTGGCTGGCCGCGCTCGGCTCGATTTTTCTGCTGCCCAGCAGCCACCTCATCCTCACCGAGATCGCATGGCTCGGGCTGTTTGCGCTCTCGCTCGACCTCATCCTTGGCTACGCCGGAATCGTGTCGCTCGGCCACGCCGCTTATTTCGGGTTCGGCGCCTATGCGGCGGGACTGCTGGCGAAGCACGGCATCATCACCGAGCCGGTCTTGGCGCTCGTCGCGGCGGGATTTGCCGCCGCGGTGTTCGGTTTCGTCACGAGCTTCCTGGTGCTGCGCGGCTCCGACCTCACTCGCCTGATGGTCACGCTCGGGGTCGCCCTCATCCTGCGCGAGATCGCCAACCAGATCCCGCAGCTCACCGGCGGCGCCGACGGCCTGCAGGGCGTCATTGTCGGGCCGATCCTCGGGCTGTTCTCGTTCGATATCTTCGGCCACGTCGGCTACGTCTACTGCCTGAGCGTCCTGTTCGTGCTGTTCCTGCTCGCCCGCCGCATCATCTATTCGCCGTTCGGCTTGTCGCTGCGGGCAGTCCGGGGCAATCCGCTGCGCGCCTCCTCGATCGGCATTTTGGTGAATGGGCGGCTCGTCGCCATTTATACGTTCGCCGCCTTCTACGCGGGAGTAGCCGGCGCGCTCCTCGCGCAGACCACGTCGTTCGTCTCGCTCGACGTGTTCTCCTTCGAGCGCTCCGCCGACCTCCTGCTGGTGCTCATCATCGGCGGTACCGGCTATCTCTATGGCGGCCTGATCGGCGCGGTCATCTTCAAGCTGATGCAGGACTGGATCGCCAATCTCACGCCGCAGTACTGGCAGTTCTGGATCGGCCTCGTACTGGTGATCATCGTGCTGGTCGGCCGCGACCGCATCAGCGCCTTTACGGGCGCTATACGCGCGCTCATTGGGCAGGTGGTAAGCCGCTTGATTCCCGGCCGCTCGCAAGCCGCCGCACCCCCCGTCGAGGGCCGCTGACATGCCGGTCGCGCTGGAAACCCAGGGCCTGGAGAAGCATTTCGGCGGCATCGCCGCCGTCAACGGCGTCTCGCTCAAGGTCGAGAAGGGCGCGCGCCACGCGCTGATCGGCCCGAACGGCGCCGGCAAGACGACGGTGATCAACCTGCTGACCGGCGTGTTGCGTCCGTCCGCCGGCCGCATCCTGCTCGAAGGCGAAGACATCACCTCGCTCGAGGCCTCGAAGCGCGTGCGGCGCGGGCTCGCCCGCACCTTCCAGATCAACCAACTGTTCCTCGACCTCACGCCGCTCGAAACCATCGGGCTCGCGATCTCCGAGCGCATGGGGACCGGCGAGCAATGGTGGCGGCTCATCGGCACCAACGCCGCCGTGACCGGGGAGATCGTGGAAATCCTCGAGCGCTTCGGCCTGACCGACGTGATGTATCAACGCACCGGCAACCTTCCCTACGGCAAGCAGCGGCTGCTGGAGATTGCGCTTGCGATCGCCTGCCGGCCGCGCGTTTTACTGCTCGACGAGCCGGCGGCGGGCGTACCGGAAGCCGAGCGTCACGAGATTCTCGCGACCGTGGCGGCCTT
The DNA here is from genome assembly GCA_963763365.1 of uncultured Alphaproteobacteria bacterium. Taxonomy (GTDB): domain Bacteria; phylum Pseudomonadota; class Alphaproteobacteria; order Rhizobiales; family Xanthobacteraceae; genus VAZQ01. The sequence continues at coordinate 129,064 of CAVXOE010000014.1, forward strand.
GCCGGCCGACGTGACAGTGCTGCTGATCGAGCACGACATGGACCTTGTGTTCTCGTTCGCCGACCGCATCAGCGTTCTGGTCAACGGCGCACTGTTCGTCGACGGCGAGCCCGACGACGTGGCGCGCGATCCGCGCGTGAAGGCCGTCTATCTCGGCGAGTCGCTCGATGCCTGACCTTTTGACGATCGAGAAGCTGACCGCCGGCTACGGCGAGGCGATCGTGCTCAACGGCGTGTCGCTCGCCTTGGCGGAAGGGCAGGCGCTGGCGCTGCTCGGCCGCAACGGCATGGGCAAGACCACGCTGATCAACTCGATCGTCGGCGTGACCCGCTATATCGGTGGCAGCATCAACCTCGACGGCCGCGACATCACCCGCCTCCGTCCCGACCAACGTGCGCATGCCGGGGTCGGCTGGGTGCCGCAGGAGCGCAACATCTTCAAGTCGCTCACGGTCGAGGAAAATCTCACAGCGGTCGAGCAGCCCGGGCGCTGGACGGTGGCCAAAATCTACGAGTTGTTCCCGCGGCTCTCCGAGCGCCGGCGCAATCTCGGCAACCAGCTCTCCGGCGGCGAGCAGCAGATGCTGGCGGTCGGCCGCGCGCTCATCCTCAATCCCAAGCTCATCCTGCTCGACGAGCCGCTCGAAGGCCTTGCCCCGATCCTGGTGGAAGAACTCCTCGCCGCGCTGCGGCGCATCATCCGCGACGAAGGGATGTCCGCCATCCTGGTCGAGCAGAATGCCCAGAAGGTCCTCGGCGTCACCGACCGGGCGGCCATTCTCGAACGCGGCAGCGTGGTGCATGAAGGCGCCAGCGCCGCTCTCCTGGCCGACCGGGCGGTGCTCGAAGGTTACCTCGGCGTTACCGCCGCAGGCCCCAAGCGCGCCGGCCGGGCCCGGCACTGAGGCGGCCTGCCTCGCCGAAGGCCAAAAGCAGCGAATGGGACAACGCCCAACCACACAGGCGTGCAGCGTCGCGCGCGTTTTGGGGTTGACGGGGCTTGCAACGTCGCAGAGGAAGTCGCGTGATAGAACGACTGGGAGTCCAAGGAGAGTGCCCATGACAACAATAACCGCAGCAAAACCGATGGCGAGGACCAAGCCGCCATTCCGCGCCGATCACGTCGGCAGTTTCCTGCGCCCGGCGGCGCTCAAGGAAGCGCGCGCCAAACGCGAGAAGGGCGAGATCACCGCCGCGGAGCTCAAGGCGGTCGAGGACCGCGAGATCGAAAACGTCATCAAGAAGCAGGAAGAGGTCGGGCTCAAGCTGGCGACCGACGGCGAATTCCGCCGCTCGTTCTGGCATTTCGATTTCTTCGGCATGCTCGACGGGGTCGAGGTCTATGAGCTCGATCACGGCATCCAATTTCATGGCGTGCAGACCAAGCCGAAAAGCATCCGCGTCAACGGCAAGGTCGGGTTCTCCAATCACCCGATGCTCGATCACTTCAAGTTTCTCAAGGCGCACGCCAAGGTGATGCCGAAGATGACCATCCCGTCACCGACGGTGATGCATTTCCGCCTGGAGCCCGGCGCAGTCGCCAAGAGCGCCTATCCCAACCGCGACGCGATCTTCGACGATTTGGGTGCGGCCTATCAGAAGGCGGTGCGCGCCTTCTACGACGCCGGCTGCCGTTACCTGCAATTCGACGATACCGCCTGGGCCTATCTGTGCTCGCAGGAGGAGCTGAAGAAGGCGAAGGATCGCGGTCTCGACGTCGATCACCTGCAGGACACCTACACGCGCACCATCAACAAGGCGCTGGAAGGCAAGCCTGCCGACATGACCATCACCACGCACGTCTGCCGCGGCAATTTCCGCTCGACCTTCATCTCGTCGGGCGGCTATGAGCCGGTGGCGCAGAGCCTGCTCGGCCGTTGCAACTACGACGGCTACTTCCTCGAATATGACAGCGACCGGGCCGGTGGCTTCGAGCCGCTGCGGTTCCTGCCGAAGGGCGACAAGATCGTGGTGCTCGGCCTCGTCACGTCGAAGAGCGGCACGCTCGAGAAGAAGGACGACGTGAAGCGCCGCATCGACGAGGCCGCGAAGTTCGCGCCGCTCGAGCAGCTCTGCCTTTCGCCGCAATGCGGCTTCGCTTCGACCGAGGAGGGCAACGTGCTCGCCGAGGAGGAGCAATGGGCGAAGCTGCGCATGATCATCGATCTGTCGCGCGAGGTCTGGGGCTGACGGTGTTCGTGTCGCGGGCGCGGCGCAGCCGCAGACCCGGGACCGTTTCAAACACCGAATGCTGAAAGGCCCCGGATCGGCGGTGCAACGCCATAGCGCGTGGAAGACGCGCGTAAACGCGCTTATTGCGCTGCATCGCGTTCGGGACACGCGGGGAGAGATTCATGCAACGTGCCAAGCCGCCATTCCGCGCCGACCATGTCGGCAGCCTGTTGCGTCCGGCTGCGCTGAAGGAGGCGCGGGCGAAACATGCCAAGGGCGAGATCGCCGCCGCGCAGCTCAAGGAGATCGAGGACCGCGAGATCGAGAAGGTCATCAAGAAGCAGGAGGAGGTCGGGCTCAAGCTCGCGACCGACGGCGAGTTCCGTCGCGCGTGGTGGCAGTTCGATTTCTTCAAGGGCCTCGACGGCGCCGAGCTTTATTCGACCGGCGAGGGCATCAAGTTCGCCGGCGTCGACACCAAGGCGGAGAGCGTGCGCGTCGTCGGCAAGATCGGTTTCTCGACCCACCCGCACATCGAGCATTTCCGCTTCGTCAAGGACCACGCCAAGGTCACGCCGAAGATGACCATCCCGGCGCCTTCGACCTTTCACTTTCGGCAGGGCCGCCAGTCGATCAGCAGAGAGGTCTACCCGGATATCGACGCCTACTTCCACGATGTCGCGCAGGCCTATCGCAAGGCCATCCGCGCCTTCTACGACGCCGGTTGCCGCTACCTGCAGCTCGACGACACCGCCTGGTCGATGATTTGCGACCCGAAGGAGCAGGAGGGCTCGCGCAAGCGCGGAGACAATCCGGACCTGCTGCCGGAGAAATACCAGCGCATGACCAACGAGGCGCTGGCGGGCCGGCCGGCCGACATGACCGTCACGATGCATTCCTGCCGCGGCAATTTCCGCTCCACTTTCATTGCCAGCGGCGGCTACGAGCATGTGGCGGAACGCCTCCTGGGCGGGGTCGAAATCGACGGCTATTTTCTCGAATACGACACCGACCGGGCCGGTGGCTTCGAGCCCTTGCGGTTCGTGCCCAAGGGCAAGAAGCAGGTCGTGCTCGGGCTGGTCACGTCGAAGAGCGGAAAGCTCGAAAAGAAGGACGACATCAAGCGGCGGATCGACGAGGCGACCAAATATGTCGCACTCGATCAGCTATGCCTTTCGCCGCAATGTGGCTTTGCCTCGACCGAGGAAGGCAATATCCTCGCCGAGGACGAGCAATGGGCGAAGCTCCGCATGATCGTCGAATTGGCCGACGAGGTCTGGGGCAAGTCCTGAGCGGGAGCGCAGGTCTCGCCGCTGGATCGCAAGCAGAACCCAAGGGATCGCAAGAGTTCCAAGTCCAAAAAATCAACGCCATCAACCTGGAGGAAAGCATGTTTGTAAGACTGAAACGGCGGGGCCTTCTCGCCTCGCTCGCGGCTACCGCCGCGTTCGCGCTGCTGCCGGCAGCCTCGCAGGCGCAGACGCCAAGTGGCGAGCCGGTCAAGATCGGCTTCTCGATGTCGCTGACCGGCCCGCTCGCCGCCAACGGCAAGCAGGCGTTGCTCGGCATGCAGATTTGGGAGGAGGAGATCAACGCCAAGGGCGGCCTGCTCGGACGCCCGGTCAAGCTGATCTACTATGACGATCAGAGCCAGGCCGCACCGGTTCCGGGCATCTACACCAAGCTGCTCGACATCGACAAAGTCGATCTGATCATCGGCCCCTATGCCACCGTTCCGGCCGCGGCTGCGATGACGGTCGCGGTGCAGCGCAAGAAGGTCTTCGAGGTCCTGTTCGGCCTCGATGTCAACGCCGAGTTCAAATACGACAGATTCTTCTCGATGATCCCGACCGGGCCGGACACCAAGCCGTCGTTCACCGATGGCTTCTTCAACGTCGCGATGGCGCAGAGCCCGAAACCGCAGACCGTGGCGTTGGCGTATGCCGACGCTGAGTTCGGCGTGAACGCCTGCGAAGGTGCCCGCTCGAATGCCAAGAAAGCCGGGCTGAAAATCGTCTACGACAAGAGCTATCCGCCGGCGACTGCGGATTTCTCGCCGATCGTCCGTGCGGTGCAGGCGAGCAACCCCGACCTATTCGTCATCTGCTCCTATCCGCTTGACTCGGTCGGCATGGTCAAGGCGGTCAACGAGGTCGGCTTCAAGCCGAAGATGATCGGCGGGGCCATGGTCGGTCTGCAGGCGACCGTGTTCAAGAACCAGCTTGGGCCATTGCTCAACGGATGGGTGAATTATGAGACTTGGGTGCCGTCCAAGGAAATGATGCTGCCGCAGACCGAGGAGTTCCTGAAGAAGTATCAGGCGCGCGCCGCGGCTGCGGGCGTCGATCCGCTCGGCTATTACCTCGGAACCTGGGGCTACGCCTATATCCAGGTTTACGGCGACGCGATCAACTCCACCAAGAGTCTCGATGACGGCAAGCTCGCGGACTACATGCACCAAGCCACCTTCAAGACCATCATGGGCGACATCAAGTTCGGCAAGAATGGCGAATGGGAGAAGGGCCGCATGCTGCAGGTGCAGTATCACGGCATTAAGCAGGGGGCCGGGCTCGACACGTGGCGTGGCATGAGCAATCAGACGGTGCTCACGCCGGACGCCTACAAGACCGGCACCGTGATCTACCCGTACGAGAAGGCGAAGTAGTTCCCGGGTGCCCCAGGCCTAGTTACGAACGATCGTCATGGCCGGGCTTGTCCCGGCCATCCACGTCTTGCTTCTTGTGCCGGACAGGAAGTCGTGGATGCCCGGCATCGCAGACAAGTTTACGCAGTCTGCGCAGGCTAGACTGCGTTGCCGGGCATGACGAGTAAGGGGCGCTCGATAAATCATTCGGTAAATCATAGAGGCGGTTGATGCTGCTTCCTACCTGCCTGGTCGGGTCCTATCCGCAGCCGGACTGGCTGATCGACCGGCCGCGGCTCTCCAAGATCGTGCCGCGCGTGCGAATGCACGACATCTGGCGGGTCGAGCCCGATCTGCTCGAAGAGGCGCAGGACGACGCCACCGTGCTCGCCATCCGCGATCAGGAGCGCGCCGGGCTCGACATCATCACCGACGGTGAGCAGCGCCGCGAGAGCTACTCCAATCGTTTCGCCACCGCGCTCGACGGCATCGACCTCGACAATCCCGGCAAGATACCGAGCCGCAGCGGCGGCATCGCCACCGTGCCGCGCGTTACCGGCAAGATCAGGCGCAAGCATCCGGTCGAGGTGCGCGACGTGGAGTTCCTGCGCGCCCACACCGACCGTCCGATCAAGATTACGGTGCCGGGCCCGTTCACCATGTCGGTGCAGTGCCTGGACGACTTCTATGGCGACGAGGAGAAGCTCGCCATGGATTACGCGGCCGCCGTCAATGCCGAGATCAAGGACCTCTTTCGGGCGGGGGCCGACGTCGTGCAGATCGACGAGCCGTGGATGGAATCGCGCTGGGAGAAGGCGAAGCGCTTCGGCATCAAGGCGCTCGACCGCGCCCTCGACGGCGTCAAGGGCACGACGGCGGCGCACATCTGCTTCGGCTATGCGGCCGTCGTGTCCGACAAGCCGCCCGGCTACCACTTTCTTCCCGAGTTCGAGCATTCCGCCGTTGGGCAGGTGTCGATCGAGGCTGCCCAACCCAAGCTCGATCTCTCGGTCTTGCAGCAGTTGCCGTCGAAGACCATCATCCTCGGCGTGATCGACCTCGCCGACAAAACGGTCGAGACGCCCGAAACGGTGGCGGGGCGTATCCGCCAAGCCTTGCCTCACGTGGCCGCCGAGCGAATCGTGGTGGCGCCGGACTGCGGGCTGAAATATCTTCCGCGCGAGGTCGCTTTCGGGAAGATGCGCGCCATGGTGGAAGGCGCGAAGATCGTGCGACAGGAGATCGCCCGAGGCGAACACTAGACCAATTAGTTGAGACGATTGAGGAGCGAGCCATGCCCTACGTGACCGAACAGAATCTCACCGATGTGGCGCTTGCGCGCTGGAAGGACATTCCCGATCCGCGCCTGCGGCAGATCATGCAATCGCTCATCAAGCACCTGCACGGCTTCGTGCGCGACATCGAGCCGACGGAGGCCGAGTGGGCGGCCGCGATCGGCTGGCTCACCCGCACCGGCCAGATGTGCTCGCAGAAGCGCCAGGAGTTCATCCTGTCGTCCGACGTGTTGGGCGTCAGCATGCTGGTCGACGCCATCAACCACCGCCGGCCAAGCGGCGCGACGCCCTCGACCGTCGAGGGGCCGTTCCATATCCCCAATGCGCCGTCGGTCGCGGACGGCGGCGACATGGCGAAGGGCGCGCCGGGGATTCCTTGCTTCGTCACCGGCACCGTGCGCGATCTCGACGGCAAGCCGGTCGCCGGTGCGCTGCTCGACCTCTGGCAGACCGACGGCGAGGGCCTCTACGAGGACCAGCGCGACACCAAGGAGCCGTATATGCGCGGCCTCTATCGCACACAGCCGGACGGCTCGTACGTGATCCGCACCGTGGCGCCGATCGCCTACACCATCCCGATGGACGGCACCGTCGGCGATCTGATGAACCGCACCAACATCAGCCACATGCGGCCGGCCCACATCCACTTCGCCATCACGTCGCCGGATTATCACGGCTGTGTCACGCATCTCTTTCAGAGGGGCGACGAGTTCATCGAGAGCGACGTGGTCTATGGCGTGAAGGAGCCGCTGATCGTCGAGTTCGTGAAGAAGCCCGCCGGCAAGGCGCCGAACGGCGAGACGGTGACGACGCCGTTCTACGAGGTGAAGTACGACTTCGTGCTGGAGCGCAAGGCGGCCGCTTTGGCGGCGGCGGAGTAGTCTTCGCTTCGGTCACGAAATCAAAATAGGGCAGGCGGGTGCCGCAGCTTACCCTCCCCCCGCGAGTACTTACGAGCGGTGGGGAGGGTCGGCGCGACAGCGCCGGGGTGGGGGGTGTTTCCACCGCGCGTATCTTCGGTTCCCAATAGGCCCCCCACCCCCGACCCCTCCCCACCGCTCCGCTTGCGCGCGGGGGAGGGGAGACGCGAGACCGCCGATTTCACTGCAACGAAGAAGATCATCATGCAGCGCACCTCGCCCGCCGTTTCGCGCCGATCACGTCGGCAGCCTGTTGCGTCCGGCCGCTTTGAAGGAGGCGCGGGCAAAGCGTGAGACGGACGAGATCGGCGCCGATGAGCTGAGGGCGATCGAAGACCGCGAGATCGAAAAGCTCATCCGCAAGCAGGAAGAGATCGGCCTCAAGTCGATCACCGACGGCGAGTTCCGCCGCGCGTTCTGGAACTACGACTTTCTCGGCCAGCTTGAGGGCGTCGAAGCATATCTCGGCGTGCGCAAGATCGCGTTCCAGGGCCCGCAGCCGAGGCCGATGATGCTGCGCGTGACCGGCAAACTGGGCGGGTACCGTCCGCATCCGATGATCGAGCATTTCAGGTTCGTCGCCGCCCACACCAAAGCGACGCCGAAGATGACGATCCCGTCGCCCTCGTCGCTGCACTTCCGTTACGGTCGGGACGCGGTGCCGGAGGCGATCTACCCGTCGATGGACGATTTCTATCGCGATCTCGGCGAAAGCTACCGCAAGGCGGTGCGCGCGTTCGCGGACGCCGGCTGCCGCTATCTGCAGCTCGACGAAGTCAACTTCACCTATCTGTGCGACCCCAAGCTGCGCGATCTGGTGAGGAACCGTGGCGAGAACCCGGACGAACTGCCGCACGTCTACGCCCGCATGATCAATGCGGCGATTTCCGACGTGCCGGCCGGCATGACCACCGCCATGCATCTCTGCCGCGGCAATTTCCAGTCGACCTTCGTGGCCTCGGGCGGCTACGATCCGGTCGCCGAGACCCTGTTCAACGAGATCAAGATCGACGCCTATTTCATGGAGTACGACAGCGACCGGGCCGGCGGCTTCGAGCCGCTGCGCTTCGTGCCGAAGGGCAAGACGGTGGTGCTGGGTCTCGTGACGTCGAAGAGCGGAAAGCTTGAATCCAAGGACGAGCTCAAGCGCCGCCTCGACGAGGCGGCGAAGTTCGTGCCGCTCGACCAGCTTTGCCTGTCGCCGCAATGCGGCTTCGCCTCGACCGAGGAAGGGAATATCCTGAGCGAGGACGAGCAGTGGGCGAAGCTCGCCCGCGTCGTCGAGGTGGCGCGGGAGGTTTGGGGATAGTTGGTGGTCGTGCGGGCGTTACCCTCCTCCCGCGAGCGTAGCGAGCGGTGGGGAGGGTCGGCGCGATAGCGCCGGGGTGGGGGTGTTGCCGCGAATTCAGTCCCCCCGACCCTTCCCCACCACTTCGCTTCGCTGCGTGGGGGGAGGGGAGCGCCGACGCCGGTGACAGGGGAGCCGGTCACCGCGGGTTTCAAGGAGGAAACAAAATGCAACGCACCAAGCCGCCGTTTCGCGCCGACCATGTCGGGAGCCTGCTGCGCCCGCCTTCGGTAAAGGCCGCGCGAGAAAAGCACGCCAAGGGCGAGATCACGCCGGCCGAGCTCAAGGCGGTCGAAGATCGCGAGATCGAACGCGTCATCAAGAAGCAGGAGGAGGTCGGCCTCCATGGCATCACCGACGGCGAATTCCGCCGTTCCTGGTGGCATCTCGATTTCCTCTGGGGCCTCGACGGCTTCGAGCGCTACGCCATGGCGCAGGGCGTGTCCTTCGCGGGTGTGCAGACCCGTGCCGAGGGCGCCCGCGTCGTCGGCAAGGTCGGTTTCTCCAGCCATCCGATGCTGGAGCACTTCACGTATCTCGCGGCACATACCAAGCGCACACCGAAGATCACCATCCCGGCGCCGTCGGCGGCTTACGGCCGGCGCGGTCGCGACGCGGTGGACGAGAAGGTCTATCCCGATATCGAGGAGTTCTTCTGGGACCTGGGCGCCGCCTACAGCAAGGCGGTGCGCGCATTCGCGGATGCCGGATGCCGCTACCTGCAGCTCGACGAGGTCTACATCGCGATGCTCTGCGATCCGGAATACCGCAAGAGCCAGAGCGGGAAGGGCGACGACCCGCAGAAGCTCGCCGAGCTTTACGGCGACCTGATCAATGCGGCGATGTCCGACATTCCCGCCGACATGGCGATCACCATGCATCTCTGCCGCGGCAACTACCGCTCGACCTACATGGGCACGGGCGGCTACGATCCGGTGGCCGAGGTGCTGTTCGACCGCATCAAGGTGCACGGCTATTTCATGGAATACGACAGCGACCGCGCCGGCAACTTCGCGCCGCTCAAGCACGTGCGCAAAGGTCAGACGGTCGTGCTCGGCCTGATGACGACCAAGACCGGCGCGCTGGAATCGAAGGACGAGCTCAAGCGAAGGATCGACGAGGCGGCGAAGTTCGTCTCGCTCGACCAGATTTGCCTCTCGCCGCAGTGCGGCTTCGCCTCGACCGAAGAGGGCAACACGCTGACCGAGGACGAGCAATGGGCGAAGCTCGCCCGCCTCGTCGAGGTTGCCGAGGAGGTTTGGGGCTGACTTGCCGGCGCCACTTGCTCGATGTCGTCCCCGCGAAAGCGGGGATCCAGCGGGACTTGCAAAGCACTGGATGCCCGCTTGGGCGGACATGACAATTCAGAGCGTGGTAAGGGAGACGAAGCAGACTGTATGGTGGCTGGACTGACGCGAGGGTGGAGATAAAGGGAATGGCTTCAGGAATCGTCGCCGGCAAGGTCGCCATCGTTACCGGCGCGGCGCGCGGCATTGGCCGCGGCGTCGCGCTATTGATGGCGGAAGAGGGCGCCAAGGTCGTGGTCTGCGACGTCGGCGCGAGCCTCGAAGGCGCCGGCGCCGATGCCGGGCCCGCGCAGCAGGTGGTCGATGAGATCAAGAAGAAGGGTGGGCAGGCGATCGCCTCGACCTTGTCCATCGCCGAGCCGCAGAATGCCGACTTGATCGTCAAGGCCGCGCTCGATGCCTTCGGCCGCGTCGACATCCTGGTGAACAACGCCGGCATCCTGCGCGACCGCATCTTCCACCGCATGAGCTGGTCGGACTGGTCGGACGTGATCAACGTGCACCTTCACGGCTCGTTCAACATGAGCCGCGCCTGCGCGTCGCATTTCCGCGAGCAGCAGTCCGGCGCCTTCGTGCACATGACGTCGACGTCGGCGCTGGTCGGCAATTTCGGCCAGGCCAACTACATGGCGGCGAAATACGGCATCGTCGGGCTGATGCGCGGCATCGCGCTCGACATGGTGCGCTTCAAGGTGCGCTCGAACGCGATCGCGCCATTTGCCTGGACGCGCATGATCGATTCGATTCCGGCCGAGACGCCGGAGGAGAAGGCGCGGGTGGAAAAGTTCCAGCAGATGACGCCGGAAAAGATCGCCCCGCTCACGGTCTATCTTGCCTCCGACAAGGCCGACGGCATCTCGGGGCAGATTTTCGGCGTGCGCAACAACGAGATCTTCCTGTTCAACCAGCCGCGCGCGGTGCGTACGCTGCATCGCTCGGATGGCTGGACGCCGGAGAAGCTCGACCAGCAGCTCAAAGGCGCGTTCGCGCCCTCGTTCACGCCGCTCGAGCGCTCGAGCGACGTGTTCTGCTGGGACCCGGTGTAGCATGGCGCCGTGAGTGGGCCGCGTGCTCGGTCTGCTCCCTTCCCCGCAAGCGGGAGAGGTGACACCGAGTTCGCTACGCGGGGGCCGACAAATGGTTGAAGATAAGAACGATAACGACGAACTCGCGCAAATCCGCGCCGCGGTGCGCGCGTTGTGCGAGAAATTCCCCGGCGAATACTGGCGCAAGCTCGACCGCGAGCGCGCCTATCCAGCCGAATTCGTCGCGGCGCTGACGGAAGCCGGCTTCCTCGCCGCGCTCATCCCGGAGGAGTACGGCGGCAGCGGGCTGACCATGACGGCGGCCGCCGCCATCATGGAGGAAATCCAGGCCGCGGGCTGCAATGGCGCTCCCTGCCACGCTCAGATGTACACCATGGGCACGCTGCTGCGGCATGGCAGTCCCGAGCAGAAGGCGCGCTGGCTCCCCCAGATCGCCGCCGGCAAGCTGCGGCTGCAGGCCTTCGGCGTCACCGAGCCGACCTCCGGCACCGACACGCTCGCGCTGCGCACCACCGCGGTGCGCGAAGGCAACGACCACTACGTCGTCAACGGACAGAAGATCTGGACCTCGCGTGCCGAGCATTCCGATCTGCTGCTGCTCTTGGCGCGCACGACACCGCGCGAGCAGATCAAGAAGCGCACCGACGGGCTCTCGGTGTTTCTGGTCGACATGCGGCTCGCGCAGGGCGCCGGCATCAGCATCAACCCGATCCGCACCATGATGAACCACGCCACCACCGAGCTGTTCATCGACGACTTAAGAGTGCCGGCCGACAACCTGATCGGCGAGGAAGGGCAGGGCTTCCGCTATATCCTCTCGGGCATGAACGCCGAGCGCATATTGATTGCAGCGGAATGCATCGGCGACGCCAAGTGGTTCATCCGCAAGGCTTCGGCCTACGCGAAGGAGCGCGTGGTGTTCGGCCGGCCGATCGGCCAGAACCAGGGCGTGCAGTTTCCGATCGCGCGGGCGTATGCGCAGATGCGCGCCGCCGAGCTGATGGTGCGCGAGGCTGCGGCGCGCTACGAGGCCAATCTCGATTGCGGGGAGCAGGCCAACATGGCGAAGCTCATTGCCGCCGATGCCTCCTGGGCGGCCGCCGACATGTGCGTGCAGACCCATGGCGGCTTCGGCTTCGCCGAGGAATTCGACATCGAGCGTAAGTTCCGCGAGACGCGGCTCTACCAGACCGCGCCGATCTCGACCAACCTGATCCTGTCGTATCTCGCCGAGCATGTGCTCGGCCTGCCAAGGTCGTATTAACGCTTCGCCAGCCTTAAGATCGCGTCGATCATCGCATTTGGGCTCGCGATGCCCTTGCCGGCGATGTCATGCGCGCTGCCGTGCGCGACCGAGGAGAACAGGATCGGCGTGCCGATGGTCATGGCGGCGGTGGCGTTGGGCGCGAGCAGCTTGGCGGTGATGTGGCCCTGGTCGTGCAGCATGACGACGAAGGCGTCCACGCCCTGCATGTGAAACATGGTGTCGGCGCCGAACGGGCCGCTGACCTTGATGCCACGCGCGGCGGCGTCTGCGATCGCCGGCCCGATGATGTCGATTTCCTCGCGGCCGAACAGTCCACCTTCGCCGGCATGCGGGTTGAGGCCGCCGACCGCGATGGCCGGCGCAGGAATGCCGAGCCGGGCGAGCGCTCGCGCGGTCGCGGAAATCGCGCTCGTCACCTTCTCGCGCGTGATCAGCGCAAGCGCGTCGCGCACGCTCCGGTGCAAGGTCGTATGCGCGATCTTGGTCGAGCCGAAGCAGAGCATCAGGTAGACGTCGTCGACGTTGGTTCCGGTCTCGCGCGCCACGAACGACGGGTAGCCGTCGAACGCGATGCCGGCGCGCGCGATCGAGGTCTCGTTCTGCGGCGCCGCTACCACGGCGTCGGCCTCGCCCGCGAGTGCCGCCTTGATCGCGGCGCGCGCGAACGCGAGGGAGGCGCTGCCCGCCGCCGCACTGGTGCCGCCGAAGCCGAGCGCCGCGGCTTCGGGCTGCGGGCAGTCGAGCACGGTCACCGTATCGCCTGGCCCAGGCGCCTCGCCGATACGTTGAATGACGCACAGATTGGCCTTGATGCTGCACGCTTGGGCATGTCGTTCGAGAACGCGCGCGTCGCTCACGATCACCGGCGCGCAGGCTGCCCGTACCGCCGGGTCGAGCGCGGCCTTCAGGCTGATCTCCGGCCCGATGCCGGCCGGGTCACCGGTGGCGATGGCGATGGTGGGTATGCCGGTCACGGTAGGATTTGATTTGTGGAACGCGACCGGGCCACAGCGTCCCCTCCCCCGCATGCGGGGGAGGGATAGGGAGGGGGCACACACGAAGACTTGCGCGAGTTCACCCCCTCCCCAACCCTCCCCCGCAAGCGGGAGAGGGGGCACAGCGGGGTGCGCGGCGAAGTCTGGCGTTCAAACAAAACGCTCACTCCCACGGCAGCAGCGAGGCGTGGATCACGTCGGGCACGCCCTTGCCGCCGACCGAGCGGATCGCGAGGTCGACGTCCTTGAGCCCGAACCGGTGGGTGGTGACCTTCTCCAGCGGAAAGCGTTTCGAGGCAAGCTGCGCGAGCGCAAGCTCGCACGCCTTGTAGCTGTGGCCGCGCGCGCTTTTCATGGTGATGAACTTCACGGTGAACTTTTCCAGCGGGAAGTTCGGGAACGCCGACATTTCTCCCTGTGCCACGATGATGCCGCCCTTGCGCTTGAGCGCCTCGATGCCGAGCAGGATCGGGATCGTGCCGGCGCCCGCCGTGCAGTCGAGCGAGACGTCGACGCCCTTGCCGCCGGTAATCTCCATGATGCGCGCCAGCGGGTCTTCCTTCTGCACGTCGATCACGTAGTCCGCGCCCAGTTCCTTGGCGACCTTCAGCCGCGCGGCGTCCTTCGAGGTGCCGGTGACGATGATCAGCGCGGCGCCGGCCTGCTTGCAGATCACGGTCTGCGACAGGCCCTGCTGGCCCGGCCCCTGGATCAGCACGGTCGAGTCGTAGCCGACGCCGCCGTCGAACAGCGACCACTCGACGCCGTTCGCCATCGGCGTCACCAGCCCGGCGAGTTCCGGCGTCACGCCCGCCGGCACGCGGTGCACCACCGCGTTCCACGGCAGGTAGACATATTGCGCGAACCCGCCCCACAGGTGCGGCGGCTTCTCGTCCGAGGTGTAGCCGTAGCGGATGGCGTCCGGGTTGGTGCGCCAGTTGGTGTTCTCGCAGTGCCGGTACTGGCCGGCGTGGCACCACTCGCACTTGCCGCAGGAGACGTAGTGCTCGACGAAGACGAGATCGCCTTCCTTGAAGCCCTTGCGCTGAGTGAACTCGCGCCCGGCCTTGGCGATAAAGCCGATGTTCTCGTGGCCCATGATGGTGGGCTTGTCGTTCGGCGGATGGGCGTAGAGCTTGACGTCGGTGCCGCAGATGCCGGCGACCTCCATCTTCATCAGCGCGCCATCGGCCGGGACGTCCGGCATGGGATATTCGCGGATTTCGGTCCGGCTCGGGCCGGTCCTGACGGCCGCCAGCACTTTCTCAGCCACAGTAATTCTCCGATAATGTCGCCCACCTCGTAGCGAGGGAATCTAGGGCGCGCAATGCTGGCCTTCACCCGAAAAAGCCCCGAACATTCGGCTGCCCTCGACCGCATCCGGGACTGGGTGCGCGGGCGGTTCCGCCTTGCGGACGACGCCGCGGTCCTGGTCGCCGAAGTGGCCTGCGCGGTGCCCGGCTGTCCGCCGCTGGAAACCGTCATCGCGTTCTGGTCGGACGAGCGGCGGCACCATTTCAAGGTGTTCAAGCCGGTCGCCGAGGTGGTGTGCGACGATCTCCCGCCGTCCTGGTACAAGGGTGCGCTCGCGGTGCCGGACGATTTCGAGTGCGATTGCTGCTGACTCGCATCGTCAGCCGCTGAGCGCGGCGGCCACCACGGCTTGCGCCTCTTTCTCACTGCGGGCGATCGGGATCAGGCTGTTGGTCGCGGCGATCGTGAGGATCTCTTCGACCGTCTTGTTGGGATTGAGCAGCACCAGGCGGCCACCGCGCCGGGTCATGGTCTTGGCCGCCATGAGAAATTGCCGGATGCCGACCGACACAAGGTAGGAGACACCTGACAGGTCGACGATCAGTCCGTGCTTTTGCTCCGACAGCTTGGCGAGCGGCTCGGCAATCTCCTGCGCGCCGGAGCTGTCGAGCCTGCCATTCAGCTTGACCTTCGCGGTCATGCCGGCATCGTCGATCGAGATCTGCATCGCGCCTCCACGGACAGCATGTCTGCTGCTCATTCTAGAACGGCCGGCCGTCTGTTACCATTGCCCAACAACGTGAGCCTGCACGGGGAGAGGGACACCGCCAATGGCCGGGATCAAGCTGAAGACTGCCACCCGCACGCAGGGCAACAACCGTGCGCTCAAGGACGGCACCGTCAAGCCCAAGACCTTCGAGTTCGCCTTCGAAGAGGTCGAGCCGATCGTCGCCGCGTTCCGCCGCATGGTGCGAGGGAACGAGTTCGACATCTGCGAGATGGCGATCACCACCTACATCTGCGCCAAGTCGTTCGGCAAGCCGATGACCGCGATCCCGGTGTTCATAGTGCGCGCCTTCCACCACGGCGCCATCCTGGTCAACGCCAAGGCCGGCATCTCCCGCCCCAAGGACCTCGAAGGCAAGCGCGTCGGCGTCAACCGCGGCTACACGGTCACCACCGGCGTCTGGGCGCGCAGCATTTTGCAGGACGAGCACGGCGTCGATCTCAGCAAGGTCACCTGGGTGCTCTCCGGCGACGAGCACGTCGCCGAGTACAAGCCGCCCGCGAACGTCGTGCCGATCGAGCCCGGCAAGAAAATGGAGGAGATGCTGGCTTCGGGCGAGCTTGCGGCCGCCATCGGCGTCGACGTGAAATCGCCCGACGTCAAGCCGCTCATCCCCAATGCGCTCGAGGCCGGGCTCGCGGCCTTGCGCCAGCGCGGCCACTATCCAATCAACCACACAGTCGTCATCAAGGACGAGGTGCTCGCCGCCCATCCGGGCCTCGCCGCCGACGTGTTCGACGCCTTCGCGCGTTCGAAGCGGCTCTACATCGAGCTGCTCAAGGCCGGCCATATCGAGAAGCCGACCGAGGTCGACGAGTTGCACCGGCGGGTGATGGAGATCGCAGGCGATCCGCTGCCCTACGGCATCGAGCCGAACCGCAAGGTCCTCGACGAATTGATCGGGCACGCCTTGACGCAGGGTATCATCAGCAAGCGCGTGACGGCGGACGAGCTGTTCCATCCCAGCACACGCGGGCTGCGCGACGTGATGTGACCGGCGGCGCTCTCCCTGTGCTATCGTCCTGGCTGCCGGTCGGATCGAGACACGGGTAGGTCGTATGAGGCTGTTTTGCTCGCCACGCTGGATGAGCGCGCTCGCCGGCGCCGCATGCCTGCTGATCGGCGGTGCCGTCCCGGCCGCGCAGGCGCAGGACTACCCCACCCAGCCGGTCAAGATCGTCGTGCCGTTCGTAGCCGGCGGCGGTGTCGATGTGGTCGCCCGAATCATCGCGCCGCGTCTGAGCGAGGTCCTTGGCCAGCCGGTGATTATCGAGAATCGCGGCGGGGCAGGGGGCGGCCTCGGCGCGGCCGCGGTCGCCGCGGCGCCGCCCGACGGCTACACCTTCCTGCTCGGAACCGGCAGCACGCACGGCACCAATTCCAGCGTCTATCCCAAGCTCAGCTACGATCCGGTACGCGATTTCGTCCCGGTGGTGCAGGTGACGACCTCGCCCCTGGTGCTGATCGTCCCTCCCGCGCTGCAGGTGAACTCCGTCTCCGACCTGATCGCCATGGCCCGCAGCAAGCCAGGCGAACTCAGCTACGGCTCGTACGGGACCGGCAGCATCAACCACCTGTCGGGCGAGCTGTTCAACGCGATGGCAAAGATCCAGGCGAACCATATCCCGTATCGCGGCGCCGCCCCGGCCCTGACCGACCTGATGGCGGGCCGGTTGCAATACACCTTCGACGGCGTCGCAACCTCGCTCGGTTACGCGCGCGCCGGCAGCATCCGCATTCTCGGCGTGGCCGGGCTCAATCGCTCGCCCGTGATCCCCGAACAGCCGACGATCGCCGAGAGCGCGGTGCCGGGCTTCGATACCAGCGTCTGGTTCGGCCTGTTCGCTCCGGCCGGTACGCCGGCGGCCGTCGTCGATACCATCAACCGCAAGACCAACGCCGTTCTGGCCATGCCGGCCCTCAAAGAGAGTTTTGAGAAGCTCGGGATTGTGGGCGTCGGCGGGACGCCGGACGTGCTCGCCGCGCGGGTGCGGACGGAAATGCAGAAATGGGCGGACCTGGTGCGCGAGCGAAACCTGCGCTTCGATCAATGATATGGATCAATGACATCATCGTGCGAACCTGAAGCATCGCTAGTGCGGCGGATTTGACGTTCCTACCAGTATTGCCGCGAGTTGTTCGTAGGAACGTCAAATCCAAAGCCGCACTAGAAATTATAGAGTTGCTAGTGTCGCTTTGGTTCCGACGCTTGTAAGCGTACACGCCGCAAGGGAATACAAGCGTCGGAACCGGGACACTAGGACGCATCGCCAAGAGGAGAACGGTGACATGACCGCTGCGCGACGACAGATGCACCTCGGCGTGTTCGTCCTGGGTACCGGCAACCATTCCGCCGGATGGCGCTACGACGGCGCGTACATGTCCGGCTGCAGCATGAAGGTGATGCAGTCGATCGCCAGCATCGCCGAACGCGGAAAGTTCGACCTGTTCTTCATCTCCGACGGGTCGGTGATGGAGGTCAACGACCACCCCTCCTTCGTCAATCGCTTCGAGCCGATGACGCTGCTGGCGGCGCTCAGCATGGTGACCAAGCACATCGGCCTGGGCGCTACGGTCTCCACGAGCTTCAACGAGCCCTACAACGTCGCCCGCGCCTTCGCGTCGCTCGACCAAATCAGCGGCGGCCGTGCCGGCTGGAATGTCGTCACCAGCGCGAATAACGCCGCCGCGCTCAATTTCAGCCGGGATCGGCTCAACGAGCACGACCTGCGCTACGAGATTGCCGGCGAGTTCGTCGACGTGGTGCGCGGCCTGTGGGATTGCTGGGAAGATGGCGCGATTGTCGCCGACCGTTCGACCGGGACGTTCCTCGATGCCAGCAAGGTACAGCCGCTCAATCACAAGGGGCGATTCTTCCAGGTCAAGGGACCGCTCAACATCGAACGACCGCCGCAAGGCCATCCGATCATCATCCAGGCCGGCGGCTCGCCGCCCGGGCAGGAGCTGTCCGCGCGCTCGGCCGATCTGGTATTCTCGGTGGTGAATGGCGATCCGGTCTCCGCCAAGGCGGCCTACGACAGCCTCAAGCAGCGGGTGGTGAAGCACGGCCGGCGGCCGGAACACGTGGCGATCCTGCCCGGCATCATGCCGATCATCGGCGAGACCGATGCGCAGGCGAAGGAGCAACTCGACCGACTGCAGAGCTGGCTGACGCCCACCAACGCGCTCGCGCTCGTGTCCTCGCGCGTCGGTTACGATATCTCCGGCTATCCGCTCGACGGCCCGGTGCCGGAATTCCCGGAGAAGACCGAACGCGGGCAGGCGTTCTCGCGCGCGCTGCTGGACCTGGCTCGCCGCGAGAAGATGACGCTGCGCGATCTCTACAATATCACGGCCGCGGCCCGCGGCCATTGGGTGGTCTACGGCACGCCCAAGCGCATCGCCGACATCTTCGAGGAATGGTTCGCCGCCGAACGGGCCGACGGCTTCGTCGTCATGCCGGCCTATTTCCCGGGCGCGTTCGACGAGTTCGTCGACAAGGTCGTGCCCGAGTTGCAGCGGCGCGGCCTCTACCGCACGGACTATACCGGTCCGACCCTGCGCGACCATCTCGGGCTGGAGCGCCCCGCCAGCCGGAAAGCGGCGCTGCAATCGGCCTAGAACCGTGGCGATCTCCGCCGGCGCGCTACCGTTGCGCCAGCAGCGGTGGACAGCGGCATTGGCTGGGCGGTACGGTCGCTCAGCTTGCCGATCGGAACACGGTGAATGACGGATAAACTTGATCTTACGCTCAATATCAACGGACAGGACTACGAGGTGCGCGTCGAGCCCCGGCGCACGCTGGTCGACGTCATCCGCGACGACTGCGGACAGACCGGCACGCATATCGGCTGCGAGCATGGCGTCTGCGGCGCGTGCACGGTCATCCTCGACAACGAGGCGGTGCGTTCCTGCCTGATGTTCGCCGTGCAGGCGCGCGGCAAACGCATCCGCACCGTCGAAGGGCTAGCCGACGGCGACAAGCTGCATCCCCTGCAGAGCGCGTTCATCGCGCATCATGGGCTGCAATGCGGCTTCTGTACGCCCGGTTTCCTGATGCTGGCGACCAACGCGCTCGAGACCAATCCGGATATCACCGACGAGGAAATCCTGGAGGTGCTCTCATCCAACCTCTGCCGCTGCACCGGCTACCAGAACATCATCAAGGCGGTGCGCAGCGCGGCCGCCGAGATGCGCGCCGGCGCGCGATGATTGCGCGATGTCTGATCGAAACGTGACTTCTCTCTCTTATCGATCGAGCGCTCGCCGCAACTTACCCTCCTCCCGCGAAGCGGTGGGGAGGGTCGGCGAGCGAAGCGAGCCGGGGTGGGGGGTGTCGATCGAGCGCAAAGGCGCCCCCCACCCCCGACCCCTCCCCACCGCTTCGCGAGGGGAGGGGAGCCCACCGAACCCGAGGCGTATCGGTCGCCACGCTCAAAAACCATCAAAGGATTCGCATGCCGGTTGACGTCCACGCCCATTACATTCCGCCGCAACTGATCGCCGCGATCGATGCGCGCGGTCAGGACGTGGGCGTGCGGCTCGCGCGGTCGGAAGGCGCGACGCCGGCGCTGCATTTCGACTATGGCTTCAAGGTGCGGCCGTTCTTCCCGCGGCTCATCGAGCCGGTGGCCGACCGCAAGGCCTGGCTCGATCAGCAGCACATCGATTTGCAGATCGTCGGCACCTGGCCCGACATCTTCGGCTACGGGCTTCCGCCCGACGCCTGCGCTGCGTGGCACCGCATGCTCAACGACACGCTTGCCGAATGGTGTGCGGAGAACAAGGACCGGTTCGCCTGGATCGCGTCGGTGCCGCTCACCAAGGCGCAGGATGCCGCCGAGGAGCTCGAGCGCGCCGCCGCCATCGGCGCCTGCGGGGTGATCATCTCGGCGAACATCGAGAACGTGAATATCGGCGAACTCCCGCTCGATCCGTTCTGGGCCAAGGCGGAAGCGCTCGACCTGCCCGTGCTCATCCATCCGGTGCTGGTCGGGGCGGCTCCGCGCGCCGCCAAATTCGGTCTCGCGCAGGTCGCGCAATATACCTTCGACACGACGCTCGGCGTCGGCTCGCTGCTGATGACCGGCGTGCTCGACCGCTTTCCCAATCTCCGCCTCGTGCTGTCGCATGGCGGCGGCGCCTATCCGTATCTCGCCGGCCGCTTCGACATCATGCACCGGCGCATGGACCGCGCCGCGCAGGGCGACGTGGCGGCGCAGATGCCCTCGGCCTATGCGTCGAGGATGATCTACGACAGCATCGTGCACGCGCCGAAAGCACTGCGCTTCCTGATCGAGGTCGCCGGCCTCGATAACGTGGTGCTCGGCACGGATTACTCTTTTCCGCCCGCCGACATGGAGCCGCTCGCGCTGCTCAATTCTGCCGGTTTGTCGGAAGCCGCGATCGAGGCGATCGCCGATACCAATCCGCGCCGCGTGTTCCGGCGGCTGCCGTGATCGTCGGCATGGGACTTGCAGCGCTGACGGCTCAAGGAAAGCACGCAGAGAGATGAGGTTGCCAAAGATGATCGCACGTGGTTTCGCCGTCCTCGCCGTCGCCGGATTGCTGTCGGGCGCAGTGCAGGCTCAGGAGCTCAAGAAGGTCACGATCGGCGTCGTGAACCTGAGCACGGACATTGCCTTCTACCTCGCCGAGAAGCGCGGCTACTTCAAGGAGGAGGGGCTCAAGGCCGAATTCTCCTATTTCGATTCCGGCGCCAAGATGATCCCGCCGCTCGGCCAGGGCGTGCTCGACGCCGGCGGCGGCGCCATCTCGGCCGGGCTCTACAACGCGGTCGACCGCGGCATCGAACTGCGCGTGGTCGCCGACAAGGGCATGAGCGTCGACGGCTACGACTACAAGGCGCTGGTGGTGCGCAAGG
This sequence comes from uncultured Alphaproteobacteria bacterium, assembly GCA_963763365.1. Lineage (GTDB taxonomy): Bacteria > Pseudomonadota > Alphaproteobacteria > Rhizobiales > Xanthobacteraceae > VAZQ01. The sequence goes on from CAVXOE010000014.1 coordinate 149,983, forward strand.
ACCTCGTCGACAGCGGCGCGTTCAAGTCGCTTGCCGACCTCAAGGGCAGGAAGGTCGCGGTGGTCGCGCAAGGCGCCGCCGACGAGTCGGTGCTGCACCAAGCGCTGCTCAAGGCCGGGCTCACCGATGCCGACATTGACCGCGTCTACATCCCGTTCTCGCAGCAGCTTGTCGCGCTGCAGAACAAGGGCATCGACGCCGCGATCGCTGGCGAGCCCGACATCACGCAGATGCTGCGGATCGGCGTGGCGGTGCGCTTTGCCGGACTGTCGAAGTTCTATCCGCATGAGGCCGCGCAGGTGCTCTACAGCGGCAAGTTCTCGCAGGACAAGCCGACCGGCGTGAAGTTCCTCAAGGCGTATTTGCGCGCGGTGCGCGACTACGACCGCGCCCTCAAGGACGGCAAGCTTGCCGGTCCCGGCGCCGAGGAGATCATCCAGATGCTGGGCGAGATGACCGGCGTGAAGGATATCACGATCTTCCGCGACGCCGTGCCGCCTTATCTCGAGCCGAACGGAGCACTCAACATGCCGACCATCCGCACCGACTTCGCCTACTTCAAGGAGAAGGGCATGGTGAAGGGCAACGTCACGCTCGACCGCGTCATCGACACGTCGTTTGCCGAAGCCGCGGCCGCGCAGCTTCCACCATACAAGAAATAAGCCACCGCCGGGGCAGATGACCGTCCAAGCGAAAAGCAATCACGAGAAAGGCAACGGAAGCTGGGTCGGCCGCTCGATCCGGCGGGTCGAGGATCCGACCTTGGTGACCGGGCAGGGCCGGTTCACCGGCGACCTGCCGGCGGCGCATTGGCTGCGCTTCGTGCGCAGCTCGGTCGCGGCCGGCCGCATCATCCGCATCGTCGCGCCCGACGGCGCGCGCGTGATCACCGCGGCCGATCTCGCTGCGGTGAAGCCGATCCGGCCGATGCTGCACAAATTCAACTACGTGCCGATCGCGCAGCCGATCCTGGCCGCCGATGTCGTGCGCTTCGTCGGCGAACCGATCGCCGCCGTCATCGCATCGACACGAGAAGAGGCCGAGGATATCGCCGAGCGAGTCGAGGTCGAGATCGACCAGACGCCGGCGATGGTCGATGCCCGCTCGGCGCTTGCGCCGGACGCCGCGCGCGTGCATGCCGGTACACCCGGTAATGTCATCGTCGAAGGGCGTGTGAAGACGCCCGGCTTCGACGCGAAAGTCTCGACCGCACACCGCCGCGTCAAGATCGATATCCGTTCGCGCCGGCAGAATGCGCTGCCGATGGAGCCGCGCGCCGCGCACGCGGCCTGGGACCCGACCAGCCGGCGCGTCACGCTGCATTGCGCGACCCAGATGCCGCACGCCATGCGCACGATCATCGCCGAGCTCGTCGGCATGCCGGAGTCCGACCTGCGGGTGATTGCGCCGGATGTCGGCGGCGGCTTCGGCCAGAAGATGTCGCTTGCGCCGGAGTTCGTGATCGTGACCTGGCTCGCGCGCAAGCTCAAATCATCGGTGGCCTGGACCGAGGACCGGCGCGAGAATCTCGTCGCCTGCTTCCATAGCCGCGACCAAGAGATCGCGCTCGAAGGCGCTTTCGACGTCGATGCCCGATTGCTCGCGCTCTCCGCCGACATCCTCGCCAATATCGGCGCCTATTCGTGCTATCCGACCACCTGCGGTGTCGAGCCACTGATGGCGATGGCGGAGATGCCTGGCCCCTACGACGTGCGCGAATATGCCTGCGTCTCTCGCGGTGTGGCGACGAATACCTGCCCGATGGCGCCCTATCGCGGGGTTTCCCGTCCGGTGATCACGTTCACTATCGAGCGGCTGATGGACAAGGCCGCCGCCGAATTCGGCATCGATCCGGTCGAAATCCGCCGGCGCAACCTCATCCGCACGTTCCCATATACATCCGCGATGGGTCTCGTCTTTGACGAGGCGACGTATGTCGAGACCATGGAGAAAGCGGTCGACGCCGTCGACATTCCGTCCTTCCGCGCGCGTCAGGCGAAAGCGCGCGCGGAGGGCCGGTATCTCGGCCTCGGCATGGCGACGTTTTCCGAGCGTACCGGCTACGGCACGCCGGCCTTCGCCGCACGCGGCATGGAGGTGACGCCGGGCTGGGAGACGGTCGAGCTCGCCATGGACCCATCGGGATTCATCGAGGCACGGATCGGCGCTTCGCCGCACGGCCAGGGCTTGCGCACGACGCTGTCGCAGATCGTTGCCGACGAGCTTGGTACCTCGCCCGACCGCATCACGATCGTACACGGCGACACCGACCGCACGCCCTACGGCTGGGGCACTTTCGCGAGCCGCTCGATGGTGATCGCCGGCGGCGCGACCCTGTTGGCTGCGCGAAAGGTGCGCGCCAAGCTCGTGCGGATCGCCGGCACGCTATTGGAGGCGTCCGCCGACGACATCGTGCTCGATGCCGACATGGCGCGCGTCGCCGGCACGGATCGTGCGATTGAGATTTCGGCTCTGGCGCGTGTCGCCTATCACCAGACCCACCGGCTCGGCGCTGACATCGCGCCCGGCTTGTCGGAGAGTGCGACCTACGATCCGCCGGGTACGTTCTCCAACGCCTGCCACATCGCGCTGGTCGAAGTGGATGCCGAGACCGGCGGTGTCCGCATCGAAAAGTTTCTGGTGGCGGAGGATGCCGGGCGGCTGATCAACCCGATGATCGTGGACGGCCAGATTCAGGGCGGCGTCGCGCAGGGGATCGGCAACGCTCTGCTCGAAGAGATCATCTACGACGACACCGGCAACATCCTCACCGCGACGCTCGCCGACTACCTGCCGCCGACCGCGCATGAGATGCCGCCGGTCGAAATTCATCACCTCGAAACCTGGACGCAGGCCTCGATCACGCAGGCCAAGGGGCTGGGCGAGGGCGGCGCGATCGGCGCGCCTGCCGCCGTCGTCAACGCGATCAACGACGCGCTCTCGCCGTTCGGTGTGTCGATCGACGAATTCCCGGCGACGCCGCAGCGCATCCGCGCCGCGCTGCGCGCGGCATCCAAGCAACAGCGGGCGTAAGATGAGCTACGTTGGCCGCTCGGTTCCGCGCCTCGAAGACAAGCCGCTGGTGACCGGCCGCGGCCGCTTCGCCGCCGATGTTGCCTTTCCCCGCATGCTGCACATGCGCGTGGTGCGTTCTGGCTACGCCCACGGTCGCATCGTGTCGATCGACACGAGCGCCGCGCGCGCGTTGCCCGACGTGATGGCGGTGTGGACCTTCGACGACATCGCCGACATCCCGCCAATCGATTTCCGCCTGACGAAACTTGAAGGGTTGGCGCCTTACCGCCAGCCCATCCTGGCGCAGAAGCGTGTGCGCTATGTCGGCGAACCGGTCGCAGCAGTGTTTGCAACCAACCCCTATCTCGCCGAGGACGCCGCCGATCTGGTCGAGGTCGAGATCGAGGAATTGCCCGCCATCGTCGATGCGCGAGCAACCCCCGGCGAATTCGCCGAGGGCCGCTCCACTGAGCCGGCGGTGGTGGAGAAATCCTATGGCGATGTGGCGGCGGCATTTGCCGCGGCGCATGCGGTTGTCGAACTCAATCTCGGTATTGGCCGCCATACCGGCGTGCCGATGGAAACGCGCGGGGCGATCGCGCGCCACGATGCCGCGAAGGACATCCTGGAGATGCACGGCGCCGCCAAGGTGCCGCACTGGAACCGCGACAACATCGCCCGCATGCTGCGCCGCGCGCCCTCGACCGTGCACCTGTTCGAGGGCCATGTCGGCGGCGGCTTCGGCATTCGCGGCGAGCTTTATCCCGAGGACGTGCTGGTCTGCGCCGCGGCGCTGCGGCTCGGCCGGCCGGTGAAGTGGATCGAGGACCGGCGCGAGCACCTGATCGCCGCCAATCACTCGCGCCAGCAGCATCACAGGGCGCGCGCCGCGGTCGATGCGCAGGGCCGTATTCTCGGCATCGAGGATGAGTTCTTCCACGACCAGGGCGGCTATGTGCGCACGCACGCCGCCACCGTGCCCGATCTTGCCGCCGCGATGTTGCCGGGGCCTTACCGGGTGCCGAACTATCGCTGCGTCGGCCACGTGCGGCTCACCAACAAGACGCCGGGCGGCACCTACCGGGCGCCCGGGCGCTACGAGAGCACGTTCGTGCGCGAGCGGCTGATGGACGCGATCGCGCACCGGCTCGGCCTCGACCCGGTCGAAATACGCCGGCGCAATCTAATTGCCAAAGAGGAGATGCCCTACACCAGGCCACTCGCCACCTTGGGCACCGAGATCGTGCTCGATTCCGGCGACTACGCTCGTCTGCTCGACAGGGCATTGGCGGCGGTGAAGTGGCCCGAATTGCAAGAAAGCCTGCGCCGCCGGCGCGCCGCCGGCGAATATGTCGGCGCCGGGCTCGCGATCTTCGTCGAGAAGAGCGGGCTCGGTCCGTTCGACGGCGTGCGTGTGGCGGTCGATACGTCGGGATATGTCGAGGTGGTGACCGGGGCTGCGTCGGTCGGGCAGGGCGTCGAGACGGTGGTGGCGCAGATCTGCGCCGACGCGGTCGGCGTCGATTACGCCCGGGTGCGGGTGGTGCACGGCCAGACCGACCGCATCGCGTTCGGACAGGGTGCGTTCGCGTCGCGCGTCACCGTGATGACCGGTGAGGCGACGCGGCTCGCGGGCGTCGAGGTGCGGCGCAAGGCCATCGACATCGCGGCAGGGCTCTTGCAGCAGCCGGCGGACGCGCTCGACATCGCGGCCGGCAAGGTGATGCGCAAAGGCGACCCGTCCGGACCGTCGGTCACCCTGGGTGAGGTCGCCAAGGCGCTGGAGCCGACCTCGAAGCTGCGCGGCGACCGCGTGCCCGGCCTATCGGCAGATGGCTGGTTCTACACCGACCACATGAACTATCCCTACGGCGTGCATATCGCGGTCACGCGGGTCGATCGCGAGACCGGCGGCGTCACGGTCGAGCGCTATCTGGTCGCCTACGATGTTGGCCGCGCCGTCAACCCGATGCTGGTCGAGGGCCAGATCGCCGGCGGCTTCGCGCAGGGCCTCGGCGGTGCACTGCTCGAGGAGTTTCTCTACGACGAGCGCGGCGAGCCGCTGGCGGTCAACTTCGCCGACTACCTGATGCCGACCGCGCGCGAGGTCCCCGCGCTCGACGTCATCATCACCGAGGACGCGCCGAGCCCGCTCAACCCGCTCGGGCTCAAGGGCGCGGGCGAGGGCGGCGCCAACGCCGTCGGCGCGGCGATCGCCTCTGCGATCGACGACGCCATCGGCGTCCCCGGTGCCATCACGCAGCTTCCCGTGACGCCGCAGCGCCTGCGCGCCATCCTCAAGCGGACAGGGCTATAACTACAAAGGGCCGCGCGGCCGATATCCCGCAAGCGCGTACGCGCAAATCGAGCATACCGAACATGCCGGACGCAGCGATCGATATCGAATTACGAAAGCTTGCCGCGGCTTGCCGCATTCTCGAAATGGAAGGCCACGGCGACTTGGTGCTCGGCCACCTGTCCTGGCGCGATCCGCAAGGACGTGGAATTTGGATGAAGCGCAGCGAAATCGGGCTGGGCGAAGTGATGGGTCCGGAGGACTTCATCCTGCTCGATTTCGATGGCAAGAAAATGCAGGGCAGCGGCCGCTCGCATTCGGAGTGGCCGATCCACAGCGAGATCATGCTCGCGCGGCCCGACGTCCATGTTGTCGCCCACACGCATCCGATCCACGCCAGCATCATGTCGGGCTCGAATGCGATCCTGCACCCCTACACCGTCGACGCGGACAAGTTTCGTGAGATACCCCGGTTCGACCGCAGTACCGCTCTCATCAACGACAAGGAGACTGCGCGGGATCTCGCAAAAGCGCTCGGCACCCACGATGTAGTATTCCTCGCCAATCATGGCGTGACGTTCTGCGGACCCGGCGTGGAATACGCGACCTGCATCGGAATATTTCTCGAGCGCGCATGTCGAATTGAAGTTATCGCGAGTCGCGCAGGCTTCGAGTGTCTGCCGCTGTCGGATGAGGCCCGCGCGTTCCGGCATCGTCAGGTGGTGTCGGACGCGCATATCAGGCACTGCTGGGCCTATTTCGTCCGCAAACTGGAATGGACGACGGGGTCAAAGCCCGTGCCGCTGTTTCGCTGAAGCGACGTTGCTGCGCCGGGTCCGCCCGCAGGAGAAATTTCAGCGCGGCTGATATCCGGAGTCCTGGATCAGCTGCCGGCCATTCTCGCGCTGAATCTTCAGGTATTCGCCAAAATGCTCTGGCGTATCGAATACCGGGACGATACCGATCTCGATCAAACGCTTCTGCCGGAAGGAAGGCTCGGTACCGATCGCGACAATCTCGTCGTGCAGCCTTTTGATGATTTTGTCCGACGTTCCGGCAGGCGCGACAAATCCAAAGTAGACCGGCGCGAGATTGGGGAAGCCAAGCTCCTTGAGCGTAGGTACGTCGGGAAACAACTGCGATCGCGTCTCGGAGTCGACCGCCAGCGCTTTCACGGCGCCGCTTCGGATATACGGGATAAAATTCGGCAGGCCCACGATAGCCACCGGAGTCGTGCCGGTCAGCAGTCCGGTCACCATGTCGCCGCCACCGCGTGAGGGAACGCTGACGATGTCGGCGCCGGTCTTCTTCTTCCAATTCTCGAATGTGATCTGCATCGGGATGGCGAGAGCGCTGTAGCTCAGCGTTCCAGGCTTCGCCTTGGACAACTCGGCAAGCTCAGCGAGCGAATTCACGTTGAGCGCGCTGCTGACGACAAGCACCTGGGTGTTGATGAAGCAGTTGGTGATCGGTTCGAAATCCTTTGCCGGGTTGTATGGGATCGATTTGAAGGTGAATTCGTTCAGCGTGAGCACCTCGTTGGGCAGGATACAGATGCTGTGCCCGTCGTTGGGCGCTTCCGCGCAGGCGCGGCCGGCAATGTTCATGCCGCCGCCGGAGCGGTTGTCGACCACGATTGGCTGACCAAGCCGCTTCTGCATTTCCTCGCTGAGCGCGCGCACGAAAATGTCGCTGGTGCCGCCGGCGCTGTTGGGGGTAATCACGCGAATAGGCTTGCTGGGAAAAGCCTGCGCGACGGCCGTTGACGGCATCGCGAATGCGATTGTGACAACCGCAGCAACCAGGATCGGCAACCTGTTCATGTGAGCCTCGGATAGGGGGCGTCGTCAAATTGAGCCCAGGGAAAGGCCATGCGCAATTTGAGAATATCCGCTCGCAATCGCGTTGTAAAAGTGTCTTCGATTCTTCATGAAGCCGGCTTGCACAGGGCCCCGGGGCCGACCATCGGTCTCGCGACGGCGCCCTCGCGGCGCTCATCACCCGTATGCGGTGCGAGTCTGACACGCCGCTTGTCGCTTCGCCGCGGCGGCGCGGGCGCCCGGTTCACACCGACAGGAAACTGCGCTGGGCGGTGACGTCGCCAGCGAGTTCGGCCATGCGGCCCTGCCATTGCAACTGGCCCTTCTCCAGCACGTAGACCCGGTCGGACACGAGCTCGGCGAAGTGAATGTTCTGCTCGGAAAGGAGCACCGACAGCCCTTCCTTCTTCAGGTCGATGATGGTCGCGGCCATCTGCTCGACGATTACCGGCGCAACCCCCTCGGACGGCTCGTCGAGCAACACCAGCAGCGGGTTGCCCATCAGCGTGCGCGCGACCGTCAGCATCTGTTGCTCGCCGCCGCTCATCTGCGCGCCCGGCCGGTCCGGCATGCGGCCGAGATTGGGAAAGAGCGCGAACAGTTTTTCCGGCGTCCACGACGGCGCCGCATGCCCGTCCGGGAACGCGCGCAGCGGCTGGCGGCCGATGTCGAGATTTTCCAGCACGGTCAGGTCGGAGAAGATGCGCCGGTCTTCGGGCACGAAGCCCAAGCCACGCCGCGCGATTTCGAACGGCTTGAGCCGCGAAATGTCCTCGCCGAGGAAGCGTACGGTGCCGGCACGGCGCGCGATCAGCGCCATCAGCGCCTTCATGGTCGTCGACTTGCCGGCGCCGTTGCGGCCCATCAGCGCGACCACCTCGCCGCGGCCGACCTGGAACGACAGGTCGAACAGAATCTGCGCCGCGCCGTACCAGGCCTTGAGGCCGCTGACGTCGAGGATCGGTTCGCCCGGCATTGGCTCGCTCATGGCGTGGCCTCCGCGCGCCGCGGCGTGAGCTTGCCGGTGCCGAGATAGACTTCCTGCACCTGCGGGTTGTCGCGGATCGCCTGCGCGTCGCCCGACGCGATCAGCTTGCCGCGCGCCAGCACGATGATGTGGTCGGCATAGGCGAACACCACGTCCATGGAGTGCTCGGTGAACAGCACGGAGATCTTGCGCTCGACCACCAGCCGCTTGGTGAGCGCGATCAGGTCGTTGCGCTCGCGCGGCGCCATGCCGGCGGTCGGCTCGTCCATGAGCAGAAGGCGCGGATTGTTGGCGAGCGCGATCGCGAGTTCGACACGCTTCACGTCGCCATAGGCGAGCTCTTTGCAGGCACGATCGGCGTCGTCCGCCATGCCGACTTGCGCGAGCAGTTCGAGCGCGCGCTCGCGATGATGCTTGGCAAACGAAGTGGTGAAGCGGAAGATTTCGCCGTGGTGGCTCGTGAGCGCAAGCTGCACGTTGTCGGCGACCGTCATCGAGCCGAAGGTGGCGGCGACTTGGAACGTACGGCCGACGCCGAGCCGCCAGATGTCGCGCGGCTTCAAGCCGACGATGCTGCGCCCGGCCAGGAGGATGTCGCCGCCGTCGGGGAGAAGCTGGCCGTTGATCATGTTGAAGCAGGTCGACTTGCCGGCGCCGTTCGGGCCGATCAGCGCCAGGAACTTGCCCTCGTCCACGTCGAAGCTGACGTCGTCGACGGCGCGGATGCCGCCGAACGATTTGCGCAGCGCGCGGACCGCGAGCACGCTCATGGCGCCACCTTTGCGTCGCGGCGGGTGCCGAACCATTTGCCGAGCGTGCCGACGATGCCGGCGGGGAACACCAGCACGAGCAACAGGATGATGGCGCCGAGCGTGGCGCGCCAGAATTCGGTCTGGCGCATGACGGTGTCCTGCAGGATCACGAAGACAGGCGCCCCGACCAGCGGGCCGGTGAGCGTCTGAATGCCGCCCAGCAAGACCATCACCAGGCCATCGACCGACCGCCCGACCGCGATGGTCTCGGGCGAGATCGAGCCCTTGGCGAAGGCGAACAATCCGCCGGCGACGCCGCAGATCGCGCCCGCGATCGCAAATGCGATCCAGTGCACGCGCTTGACGTTGATGCCGATCGCCTCCGCGCGCAGCGGCGAATCGCGGCCGGCCCGCATGGCGTAGCCGAACGGCGAGAACAGCATGCGCCGCATGAAGAGGACGGCGCACACAGTCAGCGCCAGCGTGAGCAGGAAGTAGCTCGCGCGCTGCGTGAACGGCGCGGTCGGCCAGATGCCGAGGATTCCATTTGAACCCCCCGTCAAGTTCTCCCACTGGAACACGATCGCCCAGACGATCTGCGCAAACGCGAGCGTGAGCATCGCGAGATAGACACCGGACAGCCGCACCGCGAACCAGCCGAAAAGGAGCGCGCCCGCGCCGGCCGCAACCGGTGTGATCAGCAGCGCGAGCGGCATGTTGGCGGCGAAGAATTTCACCAGCAGCCCCGCCCCATAGGCGCCGAGCCCGAAATAGGCCGCATGCCCGAAGCTGTGCATGCCGCCCGGCCCCATGATGAAATGCAGGCTGGTGGCGAAGATGACGGCGATCAGTACGTCGATGCCGAGCACCAGCGCGTAGGGATACGAGCGCTCGAATAGCGGCAGCAGCATCAACGCGACGAGTACGCCGAGGCCGGCGAGCTTGAGGGCGGGCGTCGCGGGGCGCAGCGGATCGTCCTCGGCGGAGGGATTGCGCACCGCGATCTGCGGCCGTCCGAGCAACCCGTAGGGCCGCACGATCAGCACCACCGCCATCACCAGGAATTCGGCGACCAGCGTGAGCTTGGAGAAATTGATCGTGAAGCCGCCGAAGTCGACCACGCCGATGCCGATGCACAGCGCCTTGATCTCGGCGATGATCACGGCGGCGAGATAGGCGCCGGTGATCGAGCCCATGCCGCCGACCACGACCACAACGAAAGCGTCGCCCAGCACGGTCAGGTCCATCGCGAGGTTGGCGGGCTCGCGCGCGAGTTGCAGCGCGCCGCCGAGCCCGGCGAGGAACGAGCCGCAGGCGAACACCGCGGTGAACAGCATCGCCTGGTTGACGCCGAGTGCGCCGACCATCTCGCGATCCTGCGTGGCGGCGCGGATCAGGCGGCCGAAGCGCGTCTTGGCCTGCAGCAGATAGAGGAGGATCAGTACGACCGGCCCGGCGAACAAGAGGAACAGGTCATAGGTCGGGAAACGGCGGTTGAGGATTTCGATCGAGCCGCGCAGCCCCGGCGCGCGCGGACCGAACAGATCCTCGTTGCCCCAGATCCAGAGCGTGGCGTCGTTGATGACCAACAGCACCGCGAAGGTCGCGAGCAGCTGGAACAATTCCGGCGCCTGGTAGATGCGCCGCAGCAGCAGGATTTCGATCAGCGCGCCGATCGCCGCGACGGCGAGCGGCGCGAGGATGAGGCTGCCCCAGAAGCCCAGGCCGCCGCCGACCTTGGTGGCGATGCTGTAGGCGATGTAGATGCCCAGCATGTAGAGCGAACCGTGCGCGATATTCACGATCCGCGTCACGCCGAAGATCAGCGAGAGGCCCGCGCCGACGAAGAACAGGCCGGAGGCGGCGGCCAAGCCGTTGAGCCCCTGAAACAGCAGGGCGTCGAGCGTCATCGACGAAATGCGCCGCGACCGGTCAACAAACTCCGGTCGTTCCCGCGCAAGCGGGAATCCAGTCTTCGCTTGCGCAAACATGCGGCGGCAAAACTGGGTCCCCGCTTACGCGGGGACGAGCGGAGTGAGGTGCGTGTGCCGACCAACGCCGCTGCCAAGTGTCATTCCGCCACGGGGCGCAGCTTCTTCACCTCGGCGTCGGAAGGGAGCACGCTGGCGCCGTCGACATACTTGAAGTCGGCCATGGTGCCCTTGCCGTTCTTGAGCGCGATCTTGCCGACATAGGCCCCCATCGTTGCCTGATGGTCGCTGGCACGATACTCGAACGGGCCGAACGGGCTGTCGACCTTGAGGCCCTTGAATGCCGCGATCAGCTTGTCGGTGTCCGTGCCGCCGGCCTTGGCGATGCCGGCGGCGAGCGAGGTCATCGTCACGTAACCGACGATCGAGCCGAGCCGCGGATAATCGTTGTAGCGCTTCTGGTAGGCGGCGACGAAGGCCTTGTGCTCGGGCGTCGTGATCTCGTCCCACGGATAGCCGGTGACAATCCAGCCGACCGGCGCCTCGTCCTTCAGCGGATCGAGATATTCCGGCTCGCCCGAAAGGAGGCTCACGACCGTGCGGTTTTTGAACGTGCCGCGCGTGTTGCCCTCGCGCACGAGCTTGGCGAGGTCGGCCCCGAACAGCACGTTGAAGATGGCGTCGGGCTTGGCGTCGTCGATTGCCTGCACGACCGCGCCCGCCTCGACCTTGCCGAGCGGCGGGGCCTGCTCGGTGACGAACTCGATGTCAGGCTGCTTCGCCTTCATCAGTTCCTTGAAGTTCGCCGCCGCCGACTGGCCGTACTCGAAGTTGGGATAGACCAGCGCCCAGCGCTTCTTCTTGGCGGCGAGCGCGTCCGGCAAGAGCATCGCGACCTGCATGTAGGTCGAGGCGCGCAGGCGGAACGTGTACTTGTTGCCGTTCTGCCAGGTGATTTTGTCGGTCAGCGGCTCGGAGGCGAGGAAGAACACCTGCTTCTTGCCGGCAAACTCGGTCACCGCCAATCCGATATGCGAGAGGAACGTGCCGGAGAGCAGCGGCACGCCCTCGCGGGTGACGAGCTCGTCGGCGACGCGCACGGCGTCGCCCGGATTGGCGCCGTCGTCGCGCGAGACCACTTCGAGCTTCTTGCCGTTGATGCCGCCCTTGGCGTTGATCTCCTCGATCGCCAGTTCCCAGCCCTTCTTGTAGGGATCGAGGAAGGCGGGCTGCGACTTGTAGCTGTTGAGCTCGCCGATCTTGATGGTGTTCTGCGCGAAAGCGGGCGCGCCCAGGCAAACAGCGGCGGCGCTCGCCGCGGCAAGCCGCAGCAGGTGAACTCTCGTGATCATGCGCGTTCTCCAAGGAAAGCCGGATCGCACCAAGGGGGAGAGGCGCGCATCCTTTTGTTGCATTTCTGGGCAAATAGTCCGTTTCGCCCGAAACCTTGTCAAGGTCACATAATCGCGCGCTGATGCCGCAAAACGCGGCAAGAAGTACTCAGACCTCATGCTGAGGAGCGAGGTCGAAGACCAAGCGTCTCGAAGGATGGACGCGCGCACTGAGCATGTGGCCATGCTTCGAGACGGCAGCTTCGCTGCCTCCTCAGCATGAGGGCTGGTTGCTGTGAGCTATTCCGGCAATGCCTATTACTTCCGGTCGCGCAGGCGGTCCATCAGCGACTTCTCCTGGCCGCCGTCGATCTCGATCTGCGTGCCGTTGACCATGTGCATGAGCGGCGAGGCGAGCATGACCACGAGGCTCGCCACCTCCTCGACCTCGGCGATACGCCCCATCGGGATCGACGACGGCGCAAGCTGATCGGCTTCTTCGAGCGAGAGCTTCATATCTCGCGACATCGCCTGTACGAGGCCCGCCCAGCGCTCGGTCCGAACCGGGCCGGGATTGACCGCGCAGAAGCTGATGCCGTGCTTGCCGTATTGCCCGGCGAGCGACATCGTGAGGTTCTGCCCCGCCGCATTGGCGGCGCCCGGGCAGATTTCCCAGTAGGACGGCTTCACGCCGTCGTTGCCGATCAGGTTGACGACGCGACCGCCGCCCTGCTTGACCATGAGCGGCAGCACGTAGCGCAGGCAGCGCACGTAGCCCATGAACTTGAGCTGCAGGCCCTTCTCCCAGTCGTCCTCGGTCAGGTGCTCGATCACGCCGCCGGCCGCGGAGCCTGCGTTGTTGACCATGATGTCGCAGCGGCCGAGCGCCTTGTGCGCCTGCTCGATGAAGCTCTTCGCGTCGGCGTCCTTGCGCAGGTCGGCCGCGATGGCGACGATCTTGCGCCCGGTCGCCTTGGCGATCTCGGCCGCCGCCGCTTCCAACGGCTCCTTGCGGCGCGCGCAGATCGCGATATCGACGCCTTCCTTGGCGAGCAACAGCGCGATGCCCTTGCCGATGCCCTCGCTGCCGCCGGTCACCAGCGCGGTCTTGCCTTTGAGCTGAAGGTCCATCTCGCTCTCCTTGAACTGCTGACTGCTGATCTACTTGTGCGGCTTATGCGAAAGCCAGGTGCCGCGCTCCGCCTCGGCGAAGAATTCGTCGAGTGCGGCATTGAACTTCTCCGGCTCCTCGCTGGTCAGCGTGTGGCCGGTGCGCGGCACGACGACGAGACCCGCGGTCGGCGCGGTGCGGCGCAGGAACACGCTGGCGTCGAGGCACCAGTCGTCCTCGTCGCCGACCACGATGAGCAGCGGCGGCGCGAATGTCTTCAGATCGGCCTGCATGTCCCACAAGGTCGGGCGCTTGGCCTGCAGATTGGCCATGGTGAGCGCATGACCGAGCGAGGAGTGCTCGCTCAGCATCTTGATGAAATGCGCGTAGCCGCGCGGGTCCTTGTTCTTGTGCGCCTGGCGCGTCGCCCCGTCGCCGTATTTCACCGCCGCCTCCGCCATCGTGTTCGCGAGGAACATCTTGGCATTTTCGCGCGAGGCGGCGCGCGAGTCCTCCACGACCTTCGGATCGGCGCTCGAGCCATAGCCGCAGCCCGCCGCCGTCACCGAGAGGCAGCGCTTCGGATAACGGATGCCGACATGCAGCGCGGTCGACGCGCCCATCGAATGGCCGACCACGTGCGCCTTGTCGATCTTGAGCGCATCCATGACGGCAATCACGTCGTCGCGGAAGGCATCCTGTGTGTATCTGTTGGGGTCTTCCGGCACGTCGGACGGGGGGTAGCCGCGCTGGCTGTAGGTTACGCAGCGGTACGACCGGGCGAAATGCCGCATCTGCGGTTCCCACGTGCGGTAGTCCGCCGCGTACTCATGGATGAACACGACCGGCGTGCCACTGCCGGCTTCCTCGACGTAGAGTTTCGTTCCGTCGGACGCGGAGATTTTTGGCATGCGGGGCTTTGAGGCGGTGATCGGCTTGCACGAGGGATGGACGTAACGGAAGGCTAGTCAACTCATCCCGGAGGAGCAAGCCATGCGGCTATCGGATGCGCATCGGCAGGCTCTGCAGGCGCAATTCGCCGACCGCGCCGCCATAGACCGGCTTGAAATTCGGTTCGCCGATATGCGCCTGCGGAAAGCGCGCCAGCAGCCGCGTGATCGCGATGGTAATCGTCGTGCGCCCCAGGATGTTGCCGACGCAATGGTGCGGCCCGGCGCCGAACGACAGGATGCGCTTCGGCTTGCGGTGGATGTCGAAGCGCAACGGATCGGGAAACACGTCCGGATCGTAATTCGGTGCCAGCGGCGACGGTCGCACCACCATGCCCTTGAGGATGCGGGTGCCGCCCACCTCAGTGTCGCGCGTGGCGATGCGCGGAAAGGTGAAATAGCCGTTGCTGCCCAGCCGCAGGCACTCCTCGATCGCTTCCGGGATGAGCGACGGATCACTGATGAGTTGCTCACGCTGATGGTCGTGCGTGTAGAGCAGATAGAGCGCGCCGCCGGCCGCCCGGCTGGTGGCCGACAGCGAGGCGCCGCAGATGCCGAAAATCTGGTCGAACAACTCGCGGTCGTTGAGTTTGTCGCCGGCATCGCGGGCGTTGACGAGGTCGCTGATGAAATCTGGGCGCGGGCTGGCGCGCCGCTCGTCGATGATCACCCTGATCTCGTCCATGGTGCGATCGAAGGCGCGCCGCAACTCCGGCGACCAGGACTCGCCCGGTTTGACATAAGTGGTGCCGGGAATGAGGTCGTGGAACGCGGTGAATATAGCCTTGCGGCGCTCGTCCATCGCCACCATGGCGGTCAGCAGGGCATCGACGACGAGATGCGCGCCGTAATCCTGCATGCCGTCGAATGCGGGCCCGTTTGCCTCGATGCGGTCGAGCATGCCGTCGACGATCCCGGTGATGCTCTCCTGAAGCTGCGCGATCCGCCGCGACGAGAACGCCGGCATCAGCAGGCGGCGGACACGGGCGTGCTGCTCGCCGTCCATCTGCGTCACGAACTGCGCGTCCATGATCTTGTTGAACTGCTCCCAGCCCGGGCCGCGCGGCATCTGCGAGGCGAACGTCTGCGTGTCCGAGAACACCTTGTGCACGTCGGCGTAGCGGCCGACCACCACCTGCGGCTGGCCCTGGCCGAGCACGTAGAATGGCGGCCGCCGCGCCCACTCGGCCATATACCGATGCGCATTCGCCTTGAACTCGTCGCTGCCGAGATCGATGTCGACGACGTTGCCGGCGTCCAGATCAAGCGGTGACAACATGGTGGTCCTCATCCGAAACCCGAGACCGGTGCGACTCTCAGGCACCCAATATCGCCTTGGCGGCGTCGCCGACCGCCTCGACGTTCTCGCCGCAGTCGAGGAAGGCGACGATGCGGCACGGACAGCCTTCGAGCCCCTCGTAGCGCCAGGGGAACGCGCCGATGATGGCGCGCTTGCCCAGCATCAATTCGATATCTCCGCCGAGATTTTCGGCGTGCAGCAGGCCTTCCTGGAACGCCCAGTTGTGGAACGGAAACACGTCCGCGCTCACTTTGCGCCCGGATTTCTTGTGCGTGTACTCGAACGTGCCGAAGAACTCGCCCGGTGTCTTGCCGTGCTTTTTGGTGAATTCCTCGGCGAGGTCCGGCCGCATGTAGCGGATCGAGGTGTTCATGGCGTGGTCGCAGGAGCCGGTGTCCATGCCCCACCACTTGATCTTCTTCTTGAACATCCAGGCGAGCGTGTCGAGGCTCGGCCCCGGGTGGTAGCAGAAGTAGCGCACCAGATCCTGCTGCGACTGGCCTTCGTAGTGCTTGTGCCAGCCGGTGTGCAGAATGAGAATATCGCCCTCGCGGATATCGGCGCCGGCGCTCTCGATGATCTCGGGCGTGATCACCGCCCAGTCCTTCATGTGCTTCGAGATGTCGACCACCACGCCGCGGTTGCACAGATAGTCGAGCGGCAGGTGCGCCATGTCGCCCTGGCGGTTGTCGGTGGCGTGCATCGCGCCGTCGAAATGCGTGCCGACGTGCAGCGCGGTGTCGATGCGCTGCGCCACGATCCGCACGGTCTGCAGGTTCTGCGCGTAGTACATCTTGTTGCCCGCGTAGCCGACCCAGCCGGGCGTGTGCACGTTCATCACGTGTGTCATGTCGATGATTTTCATCGGTTGCATCCTTCTTGTTGACGGCGGGCGGGAGGTGGTGCGCTTGCAGTTTCCCGGGGTGGGGACTACCGTTTCGCGGTTGAAGTCCCTGCGCGAAGATCACCCATGAACCTGCCAGCAGCGGCGCTGATCGGTCAACCGGTCGATCGGGCCGAAGACCTGCGCTTTCTCACCGGGCGCGGCAAGTTCGTCGACGATCTCAAGCGCGACGGCATGCTGCACGCGGTCGTGCTGCGCAGCAGTGTCGCGCACGGCCGCATCCGCGCGCTCGACGCAGCCGCCGCGCGAAGCATGCCGGGAGTTCGCGCCGTCATCACCGCGGCGGAGATCGGCGAGGTGCCGGTGATCCCGCTGCGGCTCGCCAATCTGCCGGAGTTCAAGCCGTACTTTCAGCCGGTGATCGCGCGCGACAAGGTGCGCTACGTCGGCGAGCCGCTGGCGGTGGTGGTGGCGGAGAGCCAGGCGCTGGCCGAGGACGCGCTCGAAGCCATCGTGGTCGAGATCGAGCCGCTGCCGGCCGTGCCCGACCGGCACGCGGCGCAAGCGGGCGCCGCGCTCCTGTTCGAGCCGACCGGCAGCAACCGCGCGACGCGCTATTCCGCGGCCTTCGGCAATGCCGACGCCGCCTTCGCGAAGGCCGAGTACACCCGCCGCGAGACCTTCCGCTGCCATCGCCTCACCGGGCTGCCGCTCGAGACCCGCGGCGCGATCGCCGAATGGAACGCGGAAAAAACGCGGCTCACGGTCTATGGCGCCACCAAGGTGCTGTTCTTCAACCGGCGCATCCTGGCACCCATGCTGGGCATCGCGGAAGACTCAATCGACATGCTGGAGCCCGATGTCGGCGGCGGCTTCGGCGTGCGCGGCGAGTTCTATCCGGAGGACTTCCTCATCCCGTTCGCGGCGCGCCTCGCCGGGCGGCCGGTCAAGTGGATCGAGGATCGCCGCGAGCACCTGATGGCGACCAACCACTCGCGCGAGGTCGAGTGCGACATCGAAATCGCCTGCACGCGTGACGGCGTCATCCTCGGCATGCGCGGCCACGTCTACGGCGACATGGGCGCCTACATCCGCACCAACGGCGGCGTCGTGCCGGCGAAGGCCGCGCAGTTCCTGCCGGGCCCGTACCGTATCCGCGACATTGCCGTCACGGTCGATATGCTGCTGACGAACAAGACGCCGGTCGGCACCATGCGGGCGCCCGGTCGGTTCGAGGCCAACTTCTTCCGCGAGCGGCTGTTCGACATGGTGGCGGGCGATCTTGAAGCTCGACCCGATGGAATTCCGCCGCCGGAATCTGATCACCGAAGCCGAGCTGCCGTTCTTCAGCGGCAAGCTCGTGCCGTACGAGGGCGAGACCGAGTTCGACACCGGCGACTATCACGCCGCCTTCGAGCGCGCGCTCGCCGAGATTGGCTGGGAGGAGAAGACATCGCTGCAAGGCCGATTGATCGACGGCCGCTACCACGGGCTCGCCGCCACTCCGTTCATCGAAAGCGGCGGCTCCGGCAAGGAGAATTGCCGCCTGGAGATCGAGCCGGATGGCATGGTCACCGTCTATGTCGGCTCCGCGGTGCTGGGGCAGGGGCTCGAGACCACGCTCGCACAGGTCGCCGCCGAGATGCTCAGGCTGCCGTTCGACCGCATCAGAATTCTGCACGGCTCCACCACTTATCTACGCGAAGGCTTCGGCACCTTTGCGTCACGCTCCATGGTGGTGGGCGGCTCGGCGGTCGCCGATGGCTGCAACAATCTCCTTGCGGCGGTGCGGGCGGTTGCGCGTGAAAAATTCGGTCTCCCCAACGAGGAGATCGATATCGCGGATGGTGTCGTCAGCGCGGGCGCGAAGCGCGCCGCACTTGCGGAGTTCACCGGCATCACGGCGGACGGCACGTTCTCGACCGCGATCCGCACCTATAGCTACGGGGCGCACGCGTGCCATGTCGCGGTGGATGCGCGCACCGGCGCCGTCGAGATCGTGGATTACATCGCGATCGAGGACGTGGGCCGCGTCATCAATCCGCACATCGTGCACGGCCAGGCGATCGGCGCGCTGGCGCAGGGGCTCGGCGGCGTGTTCCTCGATGAGATCATCTACGATTCGGATGGACAGATTCTCAATACGTCGCTCGCCGAATACCTCGTGCCCACCGCGTCTGACTTTCCCAACCTGCGCGCGCTCACGATGGAGTTGCGGCTCTCCAAGACCAACCCGCTCGGCGCCAAGGGAGCGGGAGAGGGCGGTATGGTGGCGGTCGCGGCCACGACCGCCAACGCCGTTGCGGCAGCGCTCGCGCCGCTCGGTGTCGAGATCCGCGACCTGCCTCTGTCGCCGGCACGGTTGTGGACATTGATCAACGGTTGAGTAGACGCTCTATCCCCGCTCGGACGAGCGGAGAGAGAATCGATTCCCCCGGAGGGGGGCCGGTGCGCAATCATGTCCGCTTGAAATGCCGCAGCGTGCATGGTCCGCTCCTTGCATGACTGAAAGCTCCCGCCGACCGGAGAATCTCAACATGAAGAAACTCGCCGCCGCACTGTCCGCCGTCACGCTCGCACTGTCCGCCGCCGCTCTCGCGCATCCCGCCGTCGCGCAGGATGCCTATCCGAACCGCGTCATCAAGCTGATCGTGCCGTTCGCGGCCGGCGGCAATACCGACGTGGTCGGGCGGGTCACCGCCGCCTTCATGCAGAAGGCGCTCAACGTCTCGGTCGTGGTGGAGAACCGTGCCGGCGCGGGCGGCATCACCGGGACGGACGCGGTCGCCAAGGCGCCGCCCGACGGCTACACGCTGTGCGTCTGCGGCGTCGGTCCGATCACGGTGTCGCCCGCGACCGAGAAGCTGCCGTACGACCCGCTGAAGGACATCGCGCCGGTCAGCCTGATCAACACCAATCCGCTCGTTCTCATCGTCAACCCGAAGGTTCCGGCCAACACCGCCGCGGAGCTTGTCGCGCTGAGCAAGAGCAAGCCCGGCGGCCTGAGCTATGGGACCTCGGGCGCCGGCGGCCTGATGCATTTTTCGGCCGAAATCTTCCGCGTCAAGAACGGCGCCAACCTGACCACCGTGCCCTATCGCGGCGGCGCGCTTGCGGCCGGGGCGGTGGTGACCGGCGAGGTGGAACTCGCGTTCGCCAACATGTCGGACGCGATGGGGCAGTTGTCCGGCCACGCCGTGCGCGCGCTCGCTATCACGACGGCCAAGCGCAGCCCCCACACGCCGGACATTCCGACGCTCCTGGAACTGGGCCTCGCGGACCATCCGATCGAGTCGTGGAACGCGCTGTTTGCCCCGGCGGGAACCCCGCAGCCGATCATCGACAAGCTCGCGCAGGTGATGGCCGACATGGCCAAGGACCCCGAGGTGCAGAAGCGCATGGCGGATTTCGGCTCGATCGCGGTCGCCAACGCCCCGCAGGACTTCGCCAAGCAGTTGCGCGAGGAAACCGACCAGTGGGCGAAGTCGCTCAAGCAGATTGGGCTGAAGCCGTAATACGCAATCGCTGCTCTCTCCGCGTCATGGCCGGGCTTGCCCCGGCCATCCACGTCTTGTTGGGGACGCACCGATTTAAGACGTGGATGACTGCGACCCGCGAGGGCATGACGGATCAAAGTTCTCAGCCAAAATGCGGCGCGTCCGGAAACCTATCCGGTAGGCAGATTCACCGGAAACCGATAACATCACATCCCACTGATTCGCCGTGCAAACCGGACGAGGAGGTGGCGCGTGGCGGGCTCGATCATCACCGTGGCGACAATGAAGGGCGGCAGCGGCAAGAGCACTGTCGCGAGTTGCCTTGCGGTGTATTGGCAACTCTGCGGCCGCCGTCCGTCCATCATCGATGCCGATCCGCAGCGCTCGATCGCGCGGCTCGCGGCGCGCGAGAAGGCGCTCGGTGGCGTGCCGGTCATCGAGGACGCGACCGAGTGGGCGTCGGTGACGGCGCATCGCCTGGCGGCGACGGGGCCGGTGATCATCGACACCCCGGGTTTTCGTTCCGAGACCACGCTCGCCTGCCTTGCGGCGACCGATTTCGTGCTGGTGCCGGTCAAGCCGTCGCCCTTCGACGTCGACCGCATGCTCGATACGCTCAACCTCCTGATCAATGGCGCGAGCAGCCGGCGGCCGCCTTTCCGGTGCCTGCTCACCCAGACGACCCGCGACTCCATTATCGCCAAGCAAATCCGCGATGAACTCGCGGAGGCGGGGTTTCCGGTGCTCAAGAGCGAGATGACGAACCGCGTAATCTATGCGGAATCCGCGCTCTGGGGTGCGACGCCCAGCCTGATCGACCGGTCGGGCCCGGCCGCGCGCGAGATCGCGGCGATCGCCGAAGAGGTCGACGGCCTTCTCGGATTGCAGCAGGCGGCCTGACCATGGCTGGCAAAAAGCTCCCCAAAGCGATCACGATCACCGCCGATGAGATGCGCGCATCGGGCGCCGTGACGCCGGTTCCGGAGCTGAAGGTGGTGTCGGCGCATGCGCCGCGCGGCGCGGTCGAGCCGCGCGCGGTCGAGCCCGCGCAGGTCACTGTCATTCCGCCCGGCGAAACGATCGACGCGCCGGCCAAAATGGCGGCCAAGACGGCGACCAAGACGCCGGTCGCGCCGGACGCGGCGCATCGGCGCGAATGGGCGCAGGACATCGTGCAGCGTCACGCGGCTTATTCGGTGGTCGGCGGGATCGTGCCGCTGCCGCTGGTGAATGCGGCGAGCGTCACCGCCATCAACCTGCGCATGGTCAAGGTCTTGAGCGAACTCTACGGCGTGCCGTTCGTCCGCGACCGCGCGCGCGCGGTGATCATTGCGCTGATGGGTGGGATCATGCCGACCGGCGTCGGTGCGCTCACGACGGCCACGCTGCTCTATATCATTCCGGGCAGCAGCCTGATCGGGCTCGCCATGTCCTCGGTCACCGCGGCCGCCTGCACCCGCGGCATCGGGCGCATTTTCGTCGAGCACTTCGAGAGCGGCGCGATGACGCTCGATGTCCCGGCGCAGCGATAGGCCGGCCTCACGGGGTGGCCGGCACTTGCTTGGGCTCGGGCATGACTTCGCGAATCTGGTGACCATCGCCCTCGGCCTGCAGCGCGAGATGCCGGTTGTGGAATACCTTGAGCGTCGAGCGGTGGCCGATCGAGATGATGGTCGCGGTCGGTAGCCGCTCCTGCAGGAGGCGATAGAGCTTGGCTTCGGCCGGCTCGTCGAGCGACGCCGACGCCTCGTCGAGGAAAAGGTAGTCTGGCGCATGCAGGATGGCACGCGCGATGCCGAGCCGCTGCTGCTCGCCGAGCGACAGAATCCGGTTCCAGTGGGCGTCATCCTTGAGCCGCCCCGCCAGGGCGGGCAGCCCGACGGCCCTGAGCACTTCGACGATTTGCTCGTGTGTGAAGGCGCCCAGCTCCGCCGGGTAGATCACCGCTTCCTCCAGCGGCGCCACCGGGAAATACGGCCGCTGCGGCAGGATCATCAGCTTGGCGCCGCGCGGCACGACGATATTGCCGGTCGCGAAGGGCCAGAGCCCGGCGATCGCGCGGAAGAACGTGGACTTGCCGCCCCCGGACGGCCCCGTGACCAGCGCGTGCTGGCCCGCTTCGATCACGATGTTGTCGCTGGCCACGAGCGGCGCGCCAGACGGCAGCCGCACCGACAATCCTTCGATCGTCAGCCCGGTCTTGGTTTCGTGCGCGGTCACATCGACCCGCGGCGACGTGCTGGTCCCGGCGCGCGCAACCGCGATCGAGTGGTCGAATCCGTCGAGACGCGCGATCACGGCGCGCCATTCGGCGAAATCTTTGTAGATCGTGATGAAGAACGATAGCGCACCCTGCACACTGTTGAAGGCCGACGAGGTCTGCACCAGCGCACCGAGCTGGATCACGCCGGAGAAATAGGCCGGGCTCACTACGACGATCGGAAACACGATCGAAATCTGCGTATAGCCGGTGGTGAAGAAGGTGAGCTTCTTCTGCCGCGACATGATCAGGTGCCAGTTGGCGACGACCTTGCCGAAGCGGGTGTACAGGCGGTTCGATTCCGTCTTCTCGCCGCTCAGCATCGCGATCTGTTCGGAATTCTCCAGCACGCGCACCAGGTTGAAACGGAAGTCGGCCTCGTAGCGCTGCTGGTTGAAGTTCAGCGGAACGAGCGGCCAGCCGATCCAGTGGGTGAACGCCGTGCCGGCGAGCGCGTAGATCAGCGCGCACCACACCAGGTAGCCGGGGATCGCCGTGACGTTGAAACCGAACAACTCGAAGGGCGCCGCGTTCGACAGCGTCCAGAGGATGACAATGAACGACGCCAGCGTCACGATCGCGCTCATGAGCCCGGCGCCGATCGTCAGCGTGCGCTCGATGAACAGCCTGATATCTTCGGAAATGCGCTGGTCGGGATTGTCGGCGGTGTCGCCCAGCAACTGCATCCGGTAGTGCGTGGCGTCGTCCAGCCAATTGCTGAGGTACTGCTTCGTCATCCAGCGCCGCCAGCGGATCTGCAGCCACTGGTTCAGGTAGAGCTTGTAGACGTGCAATACGGTGGCGCAGGTGGCGAGGAAGCAGAAGTAGATCAACTGGTTGACGAACACGTCCCAGTTTCGGCCCTGCAACGCGTTATAAAAGCTGTTCTGCCAGTAGGTGAGCAGAACCGTGATGCCGACCAGGCTGAGCTCTACCGCGATCACCGCCGCCAGCAGCATGCGTCCCGGCCAGCGATCCTCGGAGTAGAAATACGGGGCGGCAAGCCGCCAGATGGTGGAAAACGACGAGGCGATCCCGGTCACGGTGCTCTCCGAAAGGTTAGCTGCTTTGGCTGGGGGTGGGAGTTGCCACCCTCAGGTGGTTCTCTATGCCGCAATGGCATGTCCATTTCGATTGGCAATTGTGCTGGGTCAAATGCAGTGGCCGCGATGTCGGCTGGATGGCAGTGTCGTGAAATCGATTGTGGCTGCCGCGGATCTTCGGCCGTGCCAGAGGGGGCCGGCCGAATACCGCCTCGTCCCGGCGAAATGGCCGGGGCCTGGGTGCGGGGGCCGTGGGTGTGGTCTCAAGTCCAGTATGTGCTCCGGTCTTTCGCTTCCATCCCTGGCGATCCGTGCCGATCGCGCTAATGTCGCGTTGTTGTATCCGAGGTCATCGCGCTGTCGGCGGGACCCTCCGGCTGCCGGTCTTGTTGCGCGGCTTCCTGCATGCTCTTGATCAGGCTGTTCGGCCGCATGTCGGTCCAATTCTGGTTGATGAACTCGAGACAGGCGGCGCGGGTGTCAGCCTTGTGAACGATCGTCCAACCTTTCGGCACGTCGACAAACGTTGGCCAGAGGGAATGCTGTCCCTCGTCATTGACCAGCACGTGATAGACGCCGTTTTCGTCTTCAAACGGGTTGGTCAAGTCGCTCTCCTTCGACATCCACCGCGGGCAGGCATTTTCAGGCTGCGCAGCCGGCGGGCTAGATCATTCGCGCCGCATTGCCGGAACCGCGTCCCGCGTCGCTGCCGCGATTGCTGTGACGCAGCCTATTTCTCCGGCGGCCGGAGCATTTGAAGCAGCATTCAACCAAATATTCCTATTAATAGCCAGGGTTCGCAAGTAGGACGCCGGGAAATACTGCCGCGCCACTTGGCGGCGATGTAGGCGGCGGACTTGGCACCGCCAATGGCCGTGTGTTAGTATTTTTTGCGTTTGCGCGCCGCCGAAGCGACGCTGCATGGATGACCTTCGTCGCGCAGATTTGGTCGATCGCAAGCCCGGTGTGCGGGTGGCAGGAGCCGTCACGACAAGGCCGATGCGGCCCCGAGTTAATGTGACCGAACGAAGAGCCGATACGTCGCCCAACACGACAAGCGCGATACGAAGAGCCCATACGAAAGGATCCGTAAATGCCACAGGAAGCGACTGGTTCGGGCCCAACCGAGACGAAAGAACTGGCCGAAGGAGTGGCTGCGACCGAGATGACGCCTGAGCAGCGCGACGCCGAGGCGCAGAAACTGGTCGATCGGTTCACTCTGTGGTCCGGAGGCGCCGGCCTCATTCCGATCCCGCTTGTCGACATCGCCGCGGTCGGCGGCGTGCAGGTGCAGATGCTGCGCAAGCTGTCGGACATCTACGGCGTTCCGTTCTCCGACAATATCGGCAAATCCGTCCTTGCGAGTCTCGCCGGCTCCCTGATCCCCGCGAGTGCCGCCACCACGACCGCGATGGGCGTGACGAGCGCGCTGAAGCTGATCCCGGGCGTCGGCACGCTCATCGCCGCGGTGACCATGCCGGCGTTCTCGGCCGGTGCCACGTACCTGATCGGCAAGGTGTTCATCCAGCACTTTGCGTCGGGCGGCACGCTGCTTGATTTCAATCCGCCGGACTATCGCGAGTTCATCAAGGCCCAGAAGGAGAAGCTGGACGCGCAGACGAGCAAGCTGAGCGCCCAGGCGGGAAAGCTCACGGCCCGTTATCGCGGAACGGCATCCACCCCAGCGTCCACCGCCCCGACGCAGGATACGTCGACCAAGGCGCCTGCGAATTCTTGACCGGACCGGATTTTCGGACGGGCCCTAGTCCATGTTTAGCGTGGCGGAACAGCCAAGGCATGGCAGCAGCGGAAAAGGAGAACTGGCGTAATGGGCGAGGCGATAGTTATTGTCGCATATATCCTTTTTTGCCTGCTCGTCGGACTTTGCGGCAGCCAGCGCCGCATGGGCTTCTTCGGCACCTTCATCGTGTCGCTTTTCCTGACGCCGGTCATAGTGCTGCTGATCCTTGTCTTTACCGCCCCGCGCGAAGAACAGCGACGACGTCCGCAGGGCAACTGAGTGCAGGTGCCGTCCAGGAGACTGCAGTTCTCCGCATGCAAGGGGATGGGTATCGTGCGGAGGCGTAACCGGACCACGTCGCGATAATGTCATTCTTTCTTATCGTTCGCCGCGAAATGCAGAGCTCCCTGCAGCGGCTCGTCGTCATGTCGTGTCTCGGCGGAGTGAGCAACGCGGCCATTCTGGCGGCGATCAATGCCGGCGCGCAGGAGGCCGGCACCGGCTCGGTCAGCATCTGGGCGGCCGCGCTGTTCGTCGTTGCTCTCTATCTCTTCATCAAGACCCAACACTACATCTTCATCACCACCACTGTCGAAATAGAAGCCATCATTCATAGCCTGCGCGTGCGCCTGATGGATCTGGTGCGGCGCTCCGAACTCATCCCGCTCGACGCCATCGGCCGCTCGGAAATCGTCGCCGCGATCAACAAGGATACCGCGGCGCTGACGCAGGCGACCAACATGATCGCCTTCGCCGGGCAGGGCATCGTGCTGATCGTCTTTGTCGGCATCTACATCGCTTATCTGTCGATGCTGGCGTTCCTGTTGAGCGTGGCGATCCTGGGCGTGGCGGGGGTGATCTTCCACGCCAAGAGCCACGAGCTTGCAGCCGGGCAGCGCGAAGCCGCGCAATGGGACAACCGGCTGTTCGATCGCCTGATCGACCTGCTGGACGGCTTCAAGGAGGTCAGGCTCAACAAGTCGCGCAGCGATTCGCTCTATGACGATGTCGTCGAGGTGTCGCGCAACGCGGCCAATATCAAGATCCGCACGCAGAGCGAGACCTTCAAGCGTCTCGTGTTTTCGCAGACCTCGATGTACCTGCTGCTCGCCGCCATCGTCTTCGTGGTGCCGGCATTGAGCAGCTCCGCCGACGGCTCGATCGCCAAGACCACGACCGCCCTGATGTTCGTCGTCGGCGTCTGCATCGGACTGGTGCAGACCATCCCGATTCTGACCGCGGCGAACGCGGCCGCCGACAACATCCAGCGCCTCGAGGACAGGCTGCAAGCGATCGCCTCCGAAGTTCCGGAAGGCGCGGAGTTGTCGCTGCGGCGCTTTGACAAGATCGAGATGCGCGACATCCTGTTTCGCTACGTCGATAAGCTGTCCGAGGCGGTGTTCCAGGTCGGGCCGGTCGATTTCACCTTGCGCGCGGGTGAACTCGTCTTCATTACCGGCGGTAACGGCTCGGGCAAGTCGACCTTCCTGAAAGTGCTCGCGGGCCTCTACACGCCGGATTCAGGCAGCATTACGCTCGATGGCGCCGGCGTTAACGATCTGACCCGCGACAATTACCGCAGCCTGATCGCGGCGATTTTCGTTGACTACCACCTGTTCCGGCGTCTCTATGGAATCGCTGATCCAGACCCCAGCGAGGTCGATCGGCTGCTGTCGGAATTCCGGCTGCGCGATAAGACGCGGCTCGTTCAAGGCGAATTCAGCACGCTCGACCTCTCAAGCGGCCAGCGCAAGCGTCTTGCGCTCATCGTGAGCATGCTGGAGAAGCGTCCGATCCTCCTGCTGGACGAATGGACGGCCGATCAAGATCCGGATTTCCGCCGCAAGTTCTATGATGAATTGCTGCCGGCATTTTTGCGCGCCGGCGCCACGATAGTGGTCATTACGCACGACGATCGCTATCTCGACGAACTGAAGCTGCCGGCGCGCAGACTGCGGATGGACGAAGGCCGCTTTGTCGACCGGCATTCGGTTGGAGAATAACTGATGAAAGCGTACCCGACCCTGCAAGGGACCCCACTTCCGCCGCAGAAGCACAGCCTATGGCGGCGCTTCATTAATCGGCAGTTGCCGAACATCGTCATCTTCCTGATGGTGGCGACGCTCATCTGCATCGTGCTCTATCCGCACATGGTGGTGTCGGTTCCGAGCGGTCAGGTCGGCGTGCTGTGGAAGCGGTTCGGCGGCGGCACCGTGCTCGACCGCCGGCAGTTGCGCGACGAGGGCCTGCACATCCTGCTCCCGTGGGACAAGTTGTTCCTCTATGACCTTCGCCTGCAGTCGATCACCGAAACGTACCACGCGATCACCCGGGACGGCGTCAGCCTGGCGGCGACCATCAACGTCCGCTTCCAGTTGCAGCACGACTACGTGCCCAAGCTGCACGTGGCCGCTGGCCCGGACTATCTGAACCTGCTGGTGCGCCCCGAGATCGGCAGCCGCGTGCGCGAGGTGATCGCCGAATACACCGCCGAGGAGGTCTATTCGACCAAGCGCCAGGAGATCCAGGACATCGGCCGCGAACGCACGAAGAAGATGATGGGCGAGATGGCCGAACGCGAGCCGGGCGAGCAGCAGCGCATCAAGCTCAGCGAGACGCTCAACATCTACGACGTGCTGATCCTCGGCATCGAATTGCCGGCAGTGGTGACGAACGCGATCAATCGCAAGATCGAGCAGTACTACATCTCGGAGGAATACAAGTTCCGCGTCGAACGCGAGCGCCGCGAGTCGGAACGCAAGCAGATCGAGGCGGTGGGTATCCGTAATTTCCAGCAGACCGTGGCCCAGGGCATCTCGGAATCCTATCTGCGCTGGCGTGGCATCGAAGCGACGCTGCAGCTTGCGCAGTCGACCAACACCAAGGTGGTGATCGTGGGCGGCGGCAAGGACGGCTTGCCGATCATCCTCGGCAACGTCGATTCGCCTGCCGCGGCGCCGCCGCCGGCGAATTCGCCAGAAAATGAAACGCCGCCGAAGGAGAAGCCGACGGCTGCGAGTCCCGCCAAGCCGGTCGAAAAGACACCGGCCTCGGGTCTGACGGCGCCGTCCGAAAAGACGCCAAGCGCGAACAATTCGAACGATTCCCCCGTGTCGACCACGGCAAGTGCGCCACCCTTGGTGCCGCCATCGTTCTCGTGGCCGCCCAGCCTGAAGGACTTCGAGGCGCTGATATCGCGCGCCATGCGGCCCTCGGTCAACGACCGGGTCGAGGAACAGCACCGGTAGACGGCTTCGTCCCAGAACGAACCTGGTGCGCCACCTTGGTGGCGCACCAGTCGTTCCGACATGCCTACGATCTCGGGCATGCCTACGATGTCACTGTGTTGACGATCACGCCATCAGGCGTTGACCGCGACGCTTTGCACTCCGTCCGAAGAAGAGCGCCTGGCTCGCGATGGCCGATACGCTGGCGGCCTGGAACGGCTTCGAGATCAGGAAGGCCGGCTCCGGCCGCTCTCCGGTGAGAAAACGCTCCGGGTAGGCGGTGATGAAGATCACCGGCGCCTCGAGGCCGCTGAGCAGCTCGTTGACCGCATCGAGGCCCGAACTGCCGTCCGCAAGCTGAATATCGGACAGAATAAGCCCGGGCTCTTTTTCCTTGGTCATGGCAATCGCCTCCGCGTGGGTGCGGGCGACGCCGATCACGCGATGACCGAGGCTTTGCACCAGCGACTCGAGTTCCATCGCGATGATCGCTTCGTCCTCGATGATCAGCACATCGGTCGCGATTTCCGCTGCCAGCTCGCGGCCGGATTCCTCGACCAAGGCGCGCAATTTCATCACGTCGACGTCGAGAATTCGCGACGCATCGGCTTCCGAAAACCCTTCGAGCGACATCAGCAGGAAGGCCTGACGGGGCATCCGCGTGATATTCGCAAGCTTCTGGTCTGAGGGCAGGGCATGCTCGACCGTGCCGGTTCCGCCATTGAGCGAAATCGAATTCCAGATTTTCGTAAACGAGCGGTAGATTGCGACTTTCGGGCCGCCCGGATCGTCAATAACCGTCGGATCGGCGATCAATGCCTCAAGCGTCGCGACCACATAGGCGTCTCCCGAGGCTTGGTTTCCGGTCAGCGCTCGCGCGTAGCGGCGCAAGAACGGCAGGTATTGGGCTACCAGTTTCGAATTGGGCACGAGAGACCCTCCATCCTTCGTGAGACTACCCATGAAAACGTGGCGGGCGCAAAAAAGTTCCACCCATTGGAACCAAAGGTTTTCCCGAGAGTTGTGGTCAAAGCAACGCGAGCGGGGAGCCTGCGGTTCGGAACATCGATCATGCGGGCAGGGTTGTAAAAATGAATGACGAAAAGCCGGTGAGGCAGGTGTCACCATTCCAGGGATCGAAGGGGAGGGCCGAGAGGCCCGGCGGTGCGGAGCAGAAAGGGCCCGGGTCAGAAGAAATGCACACGGATATCCAGGGGCGTAGGACGCGCGGGCGGCTTACTCGCGAAGACCAGCGGCGGCTCGGCGACATCTTGCAGCGGGTCTACGACGACGTGGTGAAGCAAGGAGTTCCCGACCGGTTTGTCCAGCTCATGGACCAGATGGACCAGACCGAGGGAACGGCAGAGACGGGCGGCGCGTTGCCGCTTGGTAACGCCACCGGCTCGGGGCCGGCGGTTCAGGCACGGGCCAACGACAAGCCAAAGGACCAGAATTGATGCCGATGGTGCCATCAGTTCGCGACGCGATGCTTGCGGCGGTTCCGAGCCTGCGAGCGTTCGGTATATCGCTCTCCGGCAGCGTCGACCGCGCGGACGACCTCGTGCAGGAGACGCTGCTGCGCGCGCTCGCCAATATCGACTCGTTCGAGCCCGGCACCAACATGTCGGCGTGGCTGTTCACCATCCTGCGCAATCTGTTTCGCTCGGAATATCGCAAGCGCCGCCGCGAGGTCGAAGATGCGGACGGCAAATATGCCGAAACTCTCAAGACCCATCCCGAACAGCAGGGACGGGTGGAGTTTGACGAATTCCGCGTGGCCCTCGCCAAGCTGCCGGCCGACCAGCGCGAGGCGCTTGTTCTCGTCGGCGCCTCCGGTTTCTCCTACGAGGAAGCCGCGGCGATCTGCAATTGCGCGGTCGGCACCATCAAGAGCAGGGTCAATCGCGCACGCACCCGGCTGTCCGATCTTCTCGCGATCGACAACGCCGACGACTTCGGCCCCGACCACGCGACCCGCGCGATCCTGAGTGCCGGCGGCCATCGCTGAGCGGTTCCATCGCTTGATTGCCGGCGGATGCGAGGCCGCGGCGCTAGATCCAGGTTCCGATCAGGTTGATCCGTCATTGCGAGGCCCCCGGGGCCGAAGCAATCCAGCACTTTTTATTTTTCGCATTCTGGATTGCTTCGTCGCTTAGCTCCTCGCAATGGCGGTGTTCGCTGTCTCGCGGATAAAAAGAAGCTCGCCCGGACCGTAGGTCCGGGCGAGCTTAGGTCGCGTAAACAGTATTTGTTCTTGTACTACGGAACCGTCGGAGAGCGGCCCCGGAACAGACCGAACAGCGCCGAGATCACGAACAGAATGATTGCGACGAAAAAGATGATCTTCGCAATCTCCACCGCGAATCCCGCGATGCCGCCGAATCCGAGCACAGCCGCAATCAGTGCGACGACCAGAAACGTCAAAGCCCAACCAAGCATGGCGTGCTCCTGTTGCTTAAGCGCGGCCGTGCCGCGTCCTTCCAACCGTCCATGCAATGAAATGTTCCGGGCACCGGCGGCCGGGAACCGTTCCAGCGCTTGCGGCATTTGACGGATAGCGGAACCGCAGTTCCGATCGTGACTCGCCGGAAATAGATATGGCTCGAAAGCGAATGAAGGCGGCATGCCCTCGATCACGGCCTGCGAACGGCGTGCCGGCGGATTGCGCCGTCCCGGCGCCAGTTTCCGGCGGAAGCGATGCGGATATCGCGTCGCACCGCTGGTCGCATCTGTTTTCGCAGGTGGCGTGCGCGACCGCGCGCTTCGCCGGCCAGCCGGCTGCCTTCCTGACCGCTGCCGGCCTCGTTCTGCTCTGGGCGCTCACCGGCCCGCTCTTCCATTACAGCGACACCTGGCAGTTGGTGATCAATACGTCGACGACGATCGTGACGTTTCTCATGGTCTTTCTCATCCAGCACACGCAGAACCGCGATACGCTGTCGCTCCAGCTTAAGCTGTCCGAGTTGATCATCTCGATGCAGGGCGCCGAAAATCGGCTCGCCGCGGTGGAAGATCTTTCGGAAGAGGAACTCGAGAATCTGCACGCGAACTATCGCCGCCGTGCCGAGGAAACGCTGGATCATCTCCAAGACCGCCGCACGCGGGCCAAGCGCGCGCATTGATCCATTCGCAGTCAGTCCTGCCAGGATTGCGCGTCTTATGGATGCACGTCCTCGGTGAACCAGTCGGTCGGCAACTCGTGGCCGAGCCCGCTCTCCTTGGCCTTGCGATAGACCAGCGCTCCCGCGGCCGCGAACTGGTAGCCCAGCCCGATATTGTTGATGAAGCAGGTCACTTCGTCGTCGGACTGGCGGCCTGCATGCCGGCCGGCGAGAAGCTCGGGCAGTGTCGGCAGCTTCTTGAAATCGACGTCGCCCGCGAGCGACCAGCCGTGTCCTTCGGTTCTTTCCTCGACGACCAGGCCCTCGGTTGCGACCTGAATCGGGGCGGCCTCGTTCCAATGGACCACCACCCGATCGGCGCGCTTGAGGGTCGCGACATCGATCTCCGGCCGTTTGATCGAGCTGATGTGCACGCCCGGTGCGATCCAGCGGGCGAAGAAGATCGGATCGATCGAATTCGTCGCGCACATCACGATGTCGGCGCCGTCGATAGCCTCCTCGGGCTGTGCGACCGGCACGATGTCGATGCCGAGCGTGCCGCTCATCTCGCGCGCGAAGGCTGTGCGATTGTCGGCGTTGGGACTGAAGCAGCGGATCGACTCGATCTCGCGCGTGGCGCATGCCGCCATCAACTGCGCGCCGGCCTGCCAGCCCGAACCGAGGAGCCCCACCGTCCGCGCATCTTTGCGCGCCAGATGGCGGATGCCGAGGCCGTTCGCCGCGCCGACGCGCATGCGCTGCATGACGCCGTCGGGCAGGATCGCGAGCGGTTCGCCATTCTCCACCGCGAACAACAGCACGAGCCCGACATAGCGGTTGTTGGGCGCCGCCGGCACCTTCTCGCGCCGCAGGTTGTTGCCGCGCTTGGGCCAGGTGATGATGTCGGAATTGATGCGTACCGCGCCGATGCCGAGTTTCGGCGCCACGCCGTCCATCGTCTTCAGGCTGTAGAGCGCGTCGCTGCGCGAGGTCGGCGCGAAGCAGTCGGACCGGGTGCGCGAAACGCCGCGTCCCTGCGCCAGCTCGATATAGGCGTCCTCCATGACGTCGATGCATTCGTGCATCGTCAAGAGTTTCGCGACATCGTCATTGGAGAGGATAAGCGTCATGGCCGGCCGGCCGTCACCAGTCGAATTTGTAGTTCAGTCCAAGCCGCACGACATCCATCTTGAAGGTCACGTGGTCCGCCGCCAGGAAGCCGCAGGGGCCGCATCCGTAGGTCCCAAGATCGACGTGCAGGTATTCGAGCTTGACCAGCCAGTTGTAGTCGAGCGCGAACTCGGCGCCCGCGCCGGCCGCGTAACCCGTCATGTACGTGGATGCCGTGCCGATCGCCGTCACGGTCGGATTGATCTCTGCGAACGCAACGCCGGCCGTGACATACGGGAGAAACCGGCCGAAGCTCGGACCGGCCCGTCCGCGGAAGGTGATGAGACCGGAGCTTTCGGTGCGGCAGATCGAGTTGAAACAATTGGTGGTCGTTTCGCCCTTGAGGTTGGACCAGCCGGCATCGAATTCGACGCCCGCCACCCAGTTCGCCATCTCGAAGTTGAATCCGATCGTGCCGCCGATCAGTGCGCCCGACATGCCGAAATTGCCGGTGGGAAGAAACACGTCATGCGAGGACTGGCCGTATGCACCGCCCGCATAGACGCCGAAATAGTAGCCCGCCCATGAGAACGGGCGCGGCATGATCGGCGCGGACTGATAAGCAATGTCGAGGTCGGCGGCCTGCGCCGTCCCGACCGACAATGCGATCGCAAGCCCAATGATCGAAGCCACACGACGGAACGCCACGGCACGCACCCCACACGACTGCCAGCCATCCTAGCCGCGTTTGCGCCGTCCCGAAATCGTGCCCGATCCACTATTCCTTTGGTTGTGGCGTGAAAGGCACAAGCAGAATCCGCCCGCAAATGAGCGCGGCGAAGAGCCCTATTGGTCGCCGACATACGGTCCCATAGTGTTGTCCCGGGGGAGGGCCTTGTGGCGAGCGGGTGGGCGCGGATCGTCGAGGGCAACATGAACGTGCATTGCCTCAGTTGGCTGCTGGGATGGGCGCTCGCGATCGCGACCGCCGCAAGCGCTCACGCACAAACCGGTCCGTACCCAAACAAGCCAGTTCAGATTCTTGCGGATTCCTCAGCCGGCAGCGCGCCGGACGTAGCCCTGCGGTTCGTGGCCGACCGCTTGGCGCAGCTCTGGGGGCAGCAGGTCGTGGTGGTCAACCGCCCGGGCGCCGGCGGAAGCCTGGCAGCGCGCGCGGCTTCGGAGGCCGCACCCGACGGATATTTCCTGTACCAGCCGGTGCTGTCGACCTTCGTGGTGCTGCAGGCCGCGGCGCCGAACGTTCCGCTGCACGTGCCGAAGGATTTTCTGCCGATCGGGTTTGTCGCGGAGAACCCGATGTTCTTCGGCGTTTCGCCGACGCTCGGCGTCACCAACCTGTCCGAGCTGATCGCGCTCGCCAAGAAGCGCCCCGGCGAGATCAGCTACGCCACGACCGGGGTCGGGCGCCTGACACACTTGGCGGGCGAGCTGTTCCAGCACGAGGCCGGTATCAAGCTGCTGCTGGTGCCTTACACCGGCGGCCCGAGCCACGCCTTCAGTGATGTTGCGACCGGGCGCGTCGCCATGATCATCGAGGGCTATTCGGGTATCGCGGGTGCGGCGCGCTCCGGTGCGGTGAAACTGATCGCGGTTGCGTCGGCGAAACGCCTCGCGGATTTCCCCGACGTTCCAACCGTGAGCGAGACGATCCCGGGATTTCAAGCGACCGGCTGGGCCGTCCTGGTCGCGCCGGTCGGCACGCCCGAAGCGATCATCAACAAGGTCAGCGCCGATCTGAGCAAGGTCGCCGCCGAACCGGAGTTGCAGAAAAAGCTCGCGACCCTCGGCAGCTACCCGATCCCGATGTCGCCGTCGCAAGCGACGGCGTTCATTCACCAGCAGCAGCGGATGTGGCAGCCGGTGCTCGACGAGGTCGCCAGGAAGCAGCGGTGATTGAACCTGCCGGCCCACGGCGATTTTATCCTTCGCGGAGGCGAGAGATGAAACACGGGATGACTGTGCTTTCTGAATGATTCCAGCATTGCCGGATATGCACTAATATCCACCATCGGGGGCGATGGTGCGAGCCGCAAGAAAGGTCAAACGGCAATGCGCTGGGTTGCGGCGTTCTCGCTGATTTTGCTGCTCGCGGCGGCGCTTGCGGCCTGTTCCGGTCGCGACGGCCGTCAGTCGGGAGAAGCCGCCGCGCGCGCGGATGAGGCGATCAATCCACTTCCGGCGAACTACAAGGCCGATGTCCTCGCCATGTTGCGGGTCTATCTCAACGACCCGACCAATGTGCGCGAGGCCGGCCTGACGGAGCCCTTTATCCAGCCGGTCGGCGGGCGCAATCGTTATGCCGTCTGCGTCCGCCTCAGCGTGAGGAAAAGCAGCGGAGACTATGCCGCCGCCAAGGAACACGTCGCCTATTTCCTCCACGGCAGGCTCGATCAGATGATCGAGGCCAATCGCGAGCAGTGCGAAGGGGCGACCTATCAGTCATTTCCCGAGGCGGAAAAACTATCCCGCTAGGTCTGCCAGCGACAGCGCGTGCCGTCACTTCTTGGGCTGGAACGCTCCTTCCACGAGGTCGGCGTCGAGCATCGCCGGCACCTGTCCGGTCGTGGCGTACACATAGACACCGGCCTGGAAGATCGTGCTGAGCGCCGGCAGCACGACCATGACGGCGATGCCGCCGAGTGCGCCGAGCACCATGAGCACCGGGCCAAGGCCAAGCGCCGCTGCGCCGAACGACAACTGGAGCGCCAGCCCGGCGAAGAAGATCGCGGCGGCCAGCACGAAGAACAGGAAGCCCACCAGCCCGAAGCAGGTCTCGCCGGCAAGCGACTCGCCCCACTTGCTGCGCACGATGGCGGATGAGCGGCGGACGGCGGCAATCGGCCCGAGCTTCTCCGCTGCCAAAACCGGCAGCACGAAATAGGTCACCACGGCCCAGCCGAATTCGAACAGGCCGCCGATCAGGGATCCGAGGAAGCCGAGCTTGTCCTTCAACATGCTCTCGAGCGCGGCAAGCGCGGCGCCGACGGTGAGCGAAACCAATGCCCAGCCCAGGATCTGCGGCAGGCAACCCTTCGCGGCGGCGAAGCCGGCGCGCACGCTCGGCTCCTCGCCGGCATAGCAGCGCAGAGTGCAGTGGATCAGCGCCACGTTGCAGAACATCCCGACGACGCTCAGCGCGTAGACCACCGGAGCAGCCGCGATATAGAACTCGATTCGGTTCATGTCGGTCGATCCGATCTTTTGCCAGATCGGGCCGCTGACCGCGTACATCGATTTCAACTGCGGCAGCAGCGACAGAACGATGGGGCCGACGATCAAGAGAAAGATCGCGCCGGAGATGATCGGAAACACCGCGAGCATCGGGTATCGCCGCATCATCGCGAAGGTCCCCCGTGCCATGGACCAGCCACGCGCCAAGCTATTGAACATCGCCAACCTCCATTGCGGGCAGGCGCAGTGCGCACGCCCTGTGCGGATCGAGCCGGGATGCCGCGAAGCGGCCCGGCAATGGGTCTCGTGGAGGGCCCGACGGCCCTCTCCGAGCGGCACATTGCCGAGTGCGCAGTTATGGGGCTGTGATCGCCGTCACGGATTTCGCCGGGCGCCGCGCCTTTTCGCTCAATTGCGGGGAGGAGGCGTTTGCGTATGGCCGAGCTTCAAAATGAAAAGCGGCCGCTCAATGGTGCGGCCGCTCAGAGTTACGTTAAAGCCGCGCTCAGCGGTCGGCGCCGAAACCAATTGCGGCGTGGCGGTCGGCCGCCGGCAGCACGATCACCTTGGTGCCGACCTTGACGCGCTCGTAGAGGTCGACGACGTCCTCGTTGGCCATGCGGATGCAGCCCGACGATGCGCGGCTGCCGATGGTCGACGGCGCGTTGGTGCCGTGGATGCGGTAGAACGAGCCGCTGAGATACATGGCGCGCGCACCGAGCGGGTTGGTGACGCCGCCGGCCATGAAGCGCGGCAGGTACGGCGCGCGAGCGATCATTTCGGGCGGCGGAGTCCAGTCGGGCCACTCGGCCTTGCGCTCGACCGACTTTACGCCGGACCAGGTGAAGCCCTCGCGGCCGACGCCGACGCCGTAACGGATCGCCTTGCCGCCGGGCAGGAGGTAATAAAGGTAGGTATTGCCGGTATCGACGATGATCGTGCCGGGCGCCTCGCTGCTCGGATAGTCGACCACCCGGCGCTGCAGGTCGGCGCGCGCCTGATTGCCGTTGTCGGTCGGCACATAGCCGAGGCCGAGCCAGGCGAATGGGTTGGCGGACGCTTCCGTGACGAAAGCAGTCGCGGCGACGAGGACGGCCGTGGCCGTCGCAAGGCGGCAGAACTTGTTCATGATGAATTCCCCTTTGACCATTAGTCGCCAAAGGGGTGGCGGCGGTTCAAAACCGGCCGAAAGAAAATGCCGCCGGAAACCGGCCTTTGGCTTTCGAAGTTATTGTTTCCGCTCGATTTTCGGATGCCGCAGGGCGCGGGCCGCGGTAGCGCGTCCGTGAGCCCTTGTCAGCCCACGCGTTGCCACGCGGAAGAGGGCAATCCGGCCGGGTTACGGCTGTTTGGTCAGCACCGTGCAGGACGCGATGCGCGTGGCCGGCGACAGCATCATGTAGCAAAGCTCGAGCCGGTTGGGCGCGAGCATCGTGCCGATGGTGTAGCCGTCGTCATCGACCAGGTAGATGGTCCCGTTCTGCGAGATGACCGCAATGATCGGGTCGTTGCCGCGCGCCGACGAAAACGTGCCGGAAAAGCGGCGGCCGTCCTGCTTGTCGACCGTCAGCGTGAACGCAACGCTGTTCAACCGCGGTCCTGATGGAGGTGCGGCATGGTGCGGATTGCCGGCACCCATGATGATCGATTTCGCTGTCGCCCTTCCAGGTGCCCTTCAGGTCGGGGACCGGGGTCTGGGCCAGAGCGGCCGTCGCGGCAGTGAGTGTTGCGAACGTGACGATCCAAGCAAGCTTCGGCATGGCTGTCTCTCTTCTTGTGCGTTCTTTGATCGGGACCTGCGGTCGAGCACGGCGGCTGCGGTGCAAGCAGAGCCACTCTACTCTCGTCGGCACCTTGCGCTACGGCCGGCGCTGCAAGTTTCCGCAGCATCGCTGGACGCGCAGGATGGCATGCGGAGTAAACAAGCCTCTCGCCTTGCCCATGCAAAAATGTTTCAAAATGTGCCTGCTGCGTCCGCCCGCGGCCAACAGTCCCGCAAAAGGAGCCAGTGCCCATGAGCGTCGCCGCCGAGGTCACTACGCTGAACATCGCCTTGGATGACTACCCGCACACGCTGCCGATCAAGCGTGGCGAGATCGGTTCACCGCACCTCGCGCTCGCCTTCAGCGACATCAAGCCGGCCAACCGGTTCTTCAAGCCGATGGTGCGCGAGCTCAAATTCGATGTGAGCGAGATGGCGATCGCGACGCTGATTCAGGCCAAGGCTTACGGCGCCCCGCTCGTGCTGTTGCCGGCCACCATGATGGGGCGGTTCCAGCAGGGCACCATGCTGTGCCGCGCCGCGAGCCCGCTGCGGCCGTCCGATCTGGCCGGCAAGCGCGTCGGCGTGCGATCCTACAGCCAGACAACCATCGTCTGGGTGCGGGGCATCCTGCAGAACGACTACGGCGTCGACGTCAACGCGATCCACTGGGTGACCCAGGAGGACGGCCATGTCGCCCAATACCATGAGCCCAAGGGCGTGGAACGGGTCGCGCCGGACAAGAACCTCCTGACCATGCTGCGCGAGGGCGAGATCGACGCCGCGATCTATGGTGCGAACCTGCCGAACGACCCGACGCTGACCAGCGTCATTCCCGATCCGGATGCCGCGGCACGGCAATGGTTCGCCAAGCATCACGTCGTGCCGATCAACCACATGGTGGTGGTGACCGAGAAGCTCGCGAAATCCAATCCGGATGCTGTGCGGGAAGTGTATCGTTTACTTGCCCGTGGCAAAGCTGCCGCAGGTGGTCCGGCGCCGGGCGCAATCGACTTCCTGCCGTTCGGTTTCGACGCCTGCCGGCCGGCCCTGCAGACGGTCATTAACTACGCGTTGCAGCAAAACCTCATCGGGCGGAAAATCGAGGTCGAGGAACTCTACGACGACACCACGCGCGCGCTCGGAAAATAGCCGCGGCCGGCGTCTCCCGGCGGGCCGCGCCGGGCGCATTTATTCTTTAACCTCAACGGGATGAATCGGTACGCCGGTTTCGGCGCGTACGCCGATTTGTTTACCGAATCAGCGCAAAATACGCGGACATCGGTGCAGCGCGCGGGTCGACAAGCCAATCGACATTTGTCGCGAGTGACGCGTAATGTGAGAGTAGGAATCAGCGGCTGCACAGCGGTCCCTCGGGCCGTCGTCGTATCAGAGAAAATCCTGGAGAGTGTCTTGGCGAAATTCGTCGGGGTCGTCCTGTCTGAATCTGACCGCATCCTTCCGAAGCTGCGGGTGCTGCTGGTCGCGAGTGCCGGCCTGGCGTTCCTGGCGAGCTTCGCCGATCCGGCCGATGCCGCCCAGCGCCGGTCACGGTCGCTCTCTTCGTATTTCTATGGCTACAGCGGTTACAGCGGCTATACGGGCGCCGTGCAGCGCCCGGTCCGGCAGGCGGTCAGCACCAACCGCGCCGAGCCGAAGAAGGATCCGGGCTTCGGCGAGATGCCGAAGGGGCCGCTGCAGATCATCGTGTCGATCGGCAGCCAGAAGGTCACGCTCTACAGCAACGGCCAGCGCGTGGCGCAGGGCGGAGTGTCGACCGGCCAGCCCGGCCACTCGACGCCGATGGGGGTCTTCAGCGTCATCGAGAAGGACCGCCATCACCACTCCAATATCTACAGCGGCGCGCCGATGCCGTTCATGCAGCGCATCACGTGGTCGGGCGTGGCGCTGCACGAGGGTGTGCTGCCGGGCTATCCGGCCTCGCACGGCTGCATCCGCATGTCGCACGACTTCGCTCAGAAGCTGTGGCCGGTCACCAAGCTCGGCGTGCGCGTGATCGTCGCGCGCGGCGACGTCTCGCCGGTCGAGTTCGAGCACGCCAAGCTGTTCACGCCGAAGCCGAAGCCCGACGGGTCGTCGGTCGCCGCCGTGGACGCGCCGATCCGGCTCGCGCAGGTCAGGACCGCGACCGAGGAAGGCGTCACGGTCATCGACGTGACGCCGGTGCCGATGTTCGAAGGTGCGACGCCGGTTGAGCCGCCGAAGCCCGTGGTGATGGAGGCGCCCGCCGCCCCGGCCGAGACGGTGGCGAAGCCCGCCGAACCCGCGCCGTCGACCGACACTGCTGCGGACGATGTGAAAGAGACCGGCGCCATTGAACTGCGCAAGGCGGTCGAAGTACCCGCACCTGTTGAAGCGCCCAAGGCTGTCGAAGCGCCTAAGGCTGTCGAGGCACCGAAGCCTGTCGAAGCACCGAAGGCTGTCGAAGCACCGAAGGCTGTGGAAGTGGCGCCGAAGCCCGCCGACGCGGTGCCTGCCAGCACCGAACCGGCCAAGCCGGAGCCGAACGTCATCGACCCGCCCAAGCCGGTTGCGCCCCGCGTCAAG
The DNA here is from genome assembly GCA_963763365.1 of uncultured Alphaproteobacteria bacterium. Lineage (GTDB taxonomy): Bacteria > Pseudomonadota > Alphaproteobacteria > Rhizobiales > Xanthobacteraceae > VAZQ01. Next base: position 189,822 of record CAVXOE010000014.1, read on the forward strand.
GCGGCCGATCAGCCGCAGAAGCGCAACGGTCACGTGGCGGTGTTCGTGAGCCGCAAGGAGAAGAAGATTTTCGTGCGGCAGGGCTTCCAACCGCTGTTCGACATGCCGATCACCATCGACCAGCCCGAGCATCCCCTCGGCACGCACGTCTTCACCGCGATGGGGATGACCGAGGACGGCACCGGCATGCGCTGGAACCTCATCACCGTCCCGACCGATGCGTCGCATGGCGCCGAGCCGGTGCGCGAAAGCCGCCGCCGTGGCCGTGGCGAGGCGCCCGTGGTGCAGGTGCCGGTCAGTGGCCGGGCGCCGTCGAGCGCCGCCGAAGCGCTCGATCGCATCCAGTTCCCGCCGGAGGCCATCGAGCGCATCTCCGAACTCCTCACCCCCGGCTCGTCGCTGGTGGTGTCCGACGAGGGCCTCGGCCGGGAGACCGGTCGCGGAACCGACTTCGTCGTCCTCACGCGCTGACCTGATGCGCTGACCCTGCGCCGCTTTGCCAGTGGTGATGCGAAAATCGATCGGCTAGGCTTTCCGGGCCTGCCGGTCGAAGTTGCATGACCTCAAGAGCAGGCGAGGGAGGACGACAATGACGTGTTCGTGGATCGCGCCGTCTGCGCGCCTGCGTTCCATTCTCGCAGGCGTCGCGGTCGCGTGTGCGTTGATGGCGCCGCCGGCGCTGGCCCAGGGATGGCCGACCAAGACCGCGCGCGTGATCGTGCCGTTCACGCCCGGGCAGCGCCACCGATCTCCTGCCGCGCACCGTGTTCGAGAACGTGTCGGCGCGGGCGGGTCATCCCATCATCATCGAAAACCGGCCGGGCGGCGGCGGCGCGATCGGCGTCGGCACGGTCGCCAAGGCCGACCCGGACGGATACACGCTGCTGGTGCATTCCAACGCGCTGGTGACGGCGCCGGCGATCCAGGCCATGCCCTATGATCCGGTGGCGGATTTTTCCGGCATCACGCCGCTCGGCGCGGTGCCGCTGGTGCTGGTGATCAAGCCGGACCGCGGCATCAAGACGCTCAAGGAACTGGTCGATGCCGCCAAGGCGAAGCCGGGCTCGTTCAATTACGGCGCCGCCGGTATCGGTACGCCGCCGCACCTCACCATGGAGCGCTTCCGCATGGTCGCGGGCTTCGAGGGGCAGGTGGTGCCGTTCCGCGGCGCGCCCGAAGCGATCACGGAGATTCTCGGCGGACGCCTGGATATGTACTTCTGTCCGATCACGCCGGCGATGCCGTTCATCCAGGACGGCAAGCTGCTGGCGCTCGCGGTGTCGAGTTCGACACGCGCCACCGCGCTTCCGAATGTTCCGACCACCGTGGAAGCCGGCTTCCCCGATTCCGACTTCGACTTCTATATCGGCCTCACGGTCCCGAAGAAGACGCCGCGCGACATGGTTGCGCTGATTCATCGCGCGACCCTCAAGGCCCTCGACGACCCCTCGGTGCAGGAAAAGCTCGCCAAGCTTGGCGTCGAGCGGTTGACGATGACGCCGGAGGCCTTCGACGCGCGCATCGCCAAGGAGGCGCCGATCGCGATCGCGCTCGCCAAGGCGGCCGGGATCGGAGTGAAGTAGCCGCGGGCACGGCTCACCCGTCAAACCGACCCATCAAGGAGAAGGTCGTGAACAAGATCGACCGCGGCACGAGCCTCGCCCGCAACGTCCGCCGCGTCGGCCATCTCGATCTTCCCGGCGCCGGGCAGGTGTGCGTGTCGGGCGGTCATGCCTATGTCGGGCACATCCCAAGCCCGAGCCAGCTCGGCACCTCGATCATCGACGTGTCCGACCCGAAGAACCCGCGCGTCGCCTCGACCATCACGCTCGACGATCCGACCTCGCACAGCCACAAGGCGCGCGCGGTCGGCGACATCCTGATCGTCAATCACGAGCGCAACATGAGCAATATCGGCCGCCGCGCCGAGCAGTTGCCGGCGACGCGGCGCGTGCTGGCCGACGAACTCAAGCGCGAACCCACTCGCGCCGAGATCGCCGCCCGGATGAACGTCACCGAGGACGATCTACGGACGCTTGAGGACTTTGAGCAGCGCGGCTACGACAACGGCGGCTTCAAAGTCTACGACGTATCGAAGCCCGCGCAGCCCAGGCCGATCTGCTACCACAAGACCGGCGGCATCGGCGTGCACCGCTTCGACATGGATGCGCGCTACGCCTACATCTCGACCGAGATGAAGGGCTATGTCGGCAACATTCTCGTCATCTACGACATGCACGACCCGGCCAAGCCGCAGGAGGTGTCGCGCTGGTGGATGAACGGCCAGCACATCGCGGCGGGCGAGACGCCGACCTGGTCGGGCAAGCGCCATCGCCTGCATCACGCACTGCGCCGCGGCAGCGAGATGTGGGCGAGCTGTTGGCACGGCGGCTTCCGCGTCATCGACGTGTCCGACCTCGCGCAGCCGAAGACCGTCGGCAGCTACAACTACCATCCGCTGTTTCCCGAGCCGACGCACACCATCATGCCGGTGCCGGAGCGGATCGGAGGCAGGCGCATCGCGCTTGCGATCGACGAGGAAGATCAGGCACAGAGCGCCAACGAAGAGGAAGCACGCCGCGGCCGGGCGCATGCCTGCATTCTCACGTTCGACGCCAGCGATTTTTCCGACATCAAGCCGCTCGGGCAGTTCCAGGTGAGCGAACTCGATTCGCCGTTCAGCCGCACGCCGGGCGCGCGCTTCGGGGCGCACCAGTATTGCGAGGCGATGCACGGCACGCTGGTGCATGCGGTCTGGTTCGGCGGCGGGCTGCGCATCGTCGACGTCGCCGATCCGCTCAGCCCGCGCGAGGTCGGCTCATTTCATTCCCGAGCCGTGCGGCGGACGTTCGGCGCCGCAGAGCAACGACGTGGCGCTCGACGATCGCGGGCTGATCTACGTGGTCGACCGCCACGTGGGGTTCGACATTCTGGAATATGCCGGGACGGCGTAACGCTCGCTACGCGCAAGTTGCACCGTCCCTCATGCTGAGCGCGAAGGCGGCGTCTCGAAGCATGGCCGCGAGTTCGGTGCCTGCGACCATCCTTCGAGACGCCCGCTGTCGCGGGCTCCTCGGATGAGGATCGAGCAACTCACCCGCGCAACGGCGAGAGGTCGATACGGCCGTCGTAGAGCGTGCGGAGATGCTTCAGCGCCTGCGCGGCGCGCGCCGTGTCCCAGCCGCCGTGGCGGGCGCAGAGCATGAACTTGTCCTCGATGTCCTGCCGCGTCAGCGGCTCGTGCGCGCCGCCGCGCATGTGCGGCTGACGCTCCTCGACGACACTGCCGTCGTTGAGCACGGCGCGGATGTGGCCGGTGAAGTTCTTCGGGTAGGGGTTCTGCGGGTCGATCTGATAACGCACCTTGGAGGCGAGCGCGATGACGCGAGCGTCCTTCACGGCGTCGTCCGTGAAGGCATCAAGCCCGACATTGCCGTGCACGAAGCCGGCGGCGATGCAGTAAGGCGTGGAGAACTTCCCCGCATAGCCGTTGGGCGGATGCTGCTTGGCGGCGAGCGGCTCCCACAGGCGGTGCACGGTGCCTTCGCCGACTTCGCAGACCATCTCCTTCACGTCTTCCGCTTTGACGCGCGCCGCCAGCCGCCGCGCGCAGTCGATGTAGGGATGCGTCATGGTCCCGCACGGATAGGGCTTGAACGCGAGTGTCTCCGTCACCCAGCGCTCGCCGAAATCGCCGGCGACGGCGTCGAAGTCGCCTTCCGTCGTGTTCGCGAACCCGTGAAAGAGCCCGTGCACGCCCTCGAACACGGTGCGCGGCCCGCGAAAGCCCGCGCGCGCGAGCAGCGCTGCGCGCATGCCGGATTGCGCCGCCCAGCCGGCGTGCATGCGCTTGGTCCAGGTGCCTTCGGCGAGATATTCGATGATGCCGCTCGCCATCGAGCCCGCGATGCCGAGCGCATCGACCGTCTGACGTGGTGTGAGTTTGAGCGCCGCGGCGACGCCGGCCGCCGCGCCCATGGCGCCGAAGATCGCGGTCGGGTGGAAGCCTGCCTTGTGCGTGCGGGTCGGCGCGACGAGGCTGAGCCGGCACATGGTCTCCGATCCGACCGCGATGCCCAGAAGCGCCGCGCGGCCGTCCGGATTGTGCCGCTCGCAGGCGGCGAGCACCGCCGGCACGATGACGGCGCCGGCGTGCACCGGCCCACCCTCGAAGGTGTCGTCGAAATCCTCGCCGTGCGCGGCAGTGCCGTTGACCAGGGCGGCGGCGGCTGCGCTCAGCGTGCGCGTGTGTCCGATCGCCGTGCAGGGACCGTCGTCGTCGCAGCCCGCGAGCGTCGCCTTGACGTAATCCTCGTGGCGCGCGGTGAGACAGAGCCCGACCACGTCGGCCAGCAGGTCCTCGCATTTCTCCTTCAAGGCGGGGGGCAGTCGCGCCGGATCGAGCGCGGCGACTTTTTGCGCGAGGATTTCGGCGATGGCGATTTTGGGAAGGGGAGCATTCATAGGGTTGTGACCGGCCTTGAGGGTTCCCGTCATTGCGAGGAGCGTCAGCGACGAAGCAAACCAGCCTCATCTGGCGACGCAACTGGTTCTGGATTGCTTCGCCTTCGGCTCGCAATGACGGAGGAGAGAGACATCACGCGTTGCGCAGGCGGGTGTCGCCGAAGCCGGGAATGCGGTTGACCGCGATGACCACCGCGAAGGTGACGACCAGCATGATGATGCCGAGCACCGAGATGGCGCCGAGATCGCCCGACTCGTTGAGGTCGAAGATCAGCACCGAGATCACCTTGGTCTCCGAGGTGAACAGCATGATGGCGGCGGAGAGTTCGCGGATCACGCCGACGAAGATGAAGCACCAGGTGGCGATCACGCTCGTCCGCAGCAATGGCGCGGTGATGCGCCAGAGCGTGTTCAGCCGCGTCGAGCCGAGGATGCGGCTTGCGTCTTCGAGGTCGGTGTGCACCGAACGGAAGGCCGACTGCAGTTGTTGGTAGGCCGACGGCAGCGCAATGGTGATGAATGCGATGAGCAAAATCCACAGCGTGCCGTAGAGCACCAGTGGCGGCCGCGCGTAGCTGAGAAACAGTCCGACGCCGAGCACGATACCGGGGATGGCGACCGGCGCGGTGGCGAGGAAGCCGAGCGCGCGGTGGCCCCGGATGGCGCGCCGCGTCGTCAGATAGGCGATGACCACCGCCATGACGGTGCCGATGGTCGCAGCCGAAGCACCGAGAATGAAAGTGTTCTGCACGGCGAGCTTGGTGGCGGAGAGCTCGAAGAACACGAAATAGATGTTGTGCAGCGTGAAGTTGTCGAACCACACGAACGAGGTGGCGACCTTCGAGAACGTCGCATTGAGCAGCGCCCCATACGGCAGAAAGACCGGGCACATCAGCACGACGAAGACAAAAGCGAGCGCGACCCAGTTGAGCGCGCCGAGCCGGACCAGCCGCGGACTGCCCTGCTTGCCGCCGACGACCGAATAGCCGCGCCGCCCGAGGATCAGATGCTCGGCGCGCAGCAGAGCGATGGTCAGGATGAGGAGCGGCACTGATGCCGCCGCCGCCAGCTCCGGCTTGGGCGGATAGTTGAACAGGCTCCAGATCTTGGTGGTCATGGTGTGGAAGCCCGCCGGGATCGCGAGGATCGCGGGCGAGCCGAACAGCGTCATCGCCTGCAGGAACGCGACCAGCGCGCCGGCAAGGAGCGCGGGCAGCACCAGCGGAATGGTGATGCGCCGCGCCGTCGTCCAGGTGCGGCCGCCGAGGATCGATGAGGCGTCTTCGAGATCGCCGGGGATGCGGTCGAGCGCGTTCGCCATCAGCACGAACACATAGGGGAAGGTGTAGCAGGAGATGACGAAGATCAGGCCGGGCAGCGAATAGATGTTGAACAGGTATTCGTCCTGCGGCATCCCGGTGAGCGCGCGCCAGGTCTTGTTGATGAGGCCGCTGTTGGGCGCTGCCAGCAGCTCCCAGGCGATGGCGCCGAGGAAGGGCGGCGTCACGAACGAGGCGGTCACCAGCGCGCGCACGGTGCGGCGCAGCGGCATGTCGGTGCGCGCGACCAGCCAGCCCATCGGCGCGGCGACGAGGCAGCAGACGATGGCCGAGCTCGTCGCCAGGATCACGGTCGTGATCAGCGGGTCGACGAAGGTGTCGTCGGTGACGAGCTTCTTGAAATTGTCGAGCGTGAACGCGCCGCTGCGGTCGACGAAGCTGTAATAGATCAGCCACGACATCGGCAGGATGATCAGCACGCAGAGCAGCGCGGCGAACAGGAGCAGGATCGGCCACGACAGGTCGATCTTGTGGCGCAGCCGAGCCGGTTGGGCGGGGAGGGCGATGGTCATGGCGAACGCCCTTCAGGCCTCTCCGCCGTCATGCCCGGCCTTGTGCCGGGCATCCACGTTTTACTGCCCGGCAATTCAAGAAAGGCGTGGATGGCCGGGACAAGCCCGGCCATGACGAAGGGGAACGTCTGCAAATATCCGACCACAGGCCGCATCACACCTTGAACACCTTGGCGTAGCGCGTCTTGATCTCCTCGCTCGCCTTTTCGGTGGCCACCGGGTCTTCCTTCATCAGCTTGATGTCCTTGAGCGGCCGCACGCCGGGCTTCTCCACCGCCTGGGCATGCGGCGAATACTGCCGGGCGTAGTCGATCAGAATCTGCTGGCCCTCGCGCGAATGCATCCAGTTCTGGAACAGGCGCGCGGCGTTCGGATTGGGAGCGGCCTTGAATACCGCGCTCGGGCTCGTCGCCACCGGCGTTCCTTCCTCCGGATAGATCACGTCGACCGGCTGGCCCTCCTCCTTGTAGCGGATCACCAGATAGCCCGCGCCGTCGATCATGACGGCGCGCTCGCCGAGCGCAATCTTCTTCGGCGTGTCGGTCGCCGACTGCACCTGCATGACGCGCTGCTTGGCGAGCTTTTCGAGATAGTCCCAGCCGAGGTCGCGCGCGATCTGGAAGGTCGCATTCATGATCGTGCCGCTATAGGCCGGATGCGCCTTCACCATCTTGCCGGCCCATTTCGGGTCGAGCAGGTCGGCGAAACTCTTCGGCGCATCGTCCTTCTTGACCAGGTTGGTGTTGTAGCCGAACGGTGAAACCAGCACGCGCGTGGTCACGTGCAGGCCGTCGGGATCGTAATAGCCCTTGTCGTAGTATTTCACCACTTCCTCCGGCAGATACGGCGCGAGCCAGCCGTTCTGCTGCCAGATGATGCAATGCGCCTGGTCGGAGGTGTTGACCACGTCGACGGCGTGGATGTTGCTGGAATATTCCTGGCCGATGCGGGTGAAGATGCGCTCGGCGCCGTTGCGCTCCACGCGCGCCGATATGCCGGGGAACCTCTCCTCGAACGACTTGCCCAGGCGCTGCGCAAAAATGAGGTCCATGGCGGTGTAGAAGACGAGCTTGCCCTCTTTCTTGGCCGCCTCGATCAGCGCGGGCGTGATGGGCGAGACCTCGGGCGGCGCCGCCTTGATCGGCGACGCAAAGACGCTCGCCGCGGCGGCGGCGGTCGAGGCCTTGAGAACATCGCGCCTGGAAATTTGAATCTCAGCCATGGTCGCCTCCCGCGCAGTCACCTTTTTGGTCATCCCCGCGAAAGCGGGGATCCATTTTTCAAGATCGGTGTTATGGGTCCCCGCTTGCGCGGGGACGACAGTCAACGTCGTCACACGCCGAACAGCTTGGCGTACCGCGTCTTGATCTCCTCGCTCATTTTCTCGACGCCGGCCGGATCCTCCCGCATCTTCTTGATCTCGCCGAACGGCCTGCGGCCGGCCTTCTCCTTCACCAGCGAGTGCACGGAGCGCAAGCCCCCGACATCGTGAATGAGCTGTTGGCATTCGGCCGTGAAGCAGTAGCACTGGAACAGCCGCGCCGCGTTCGGGTTCGGCGCGGTCTTGAACACCGCGTTGGGGCCGATCACCATCGGTATGCCTTCGGCCGGATAGACCACCTCGACCGGCCCGCCCGCCTCCTTGGTCTGGATCAGATTGTATTCGCCGCCGTCCGCCATGATGGCGCGCTCGCCGAGCGCAAGCTTCTTCGGCGGATCGGTGGCGGACTGCACCTGCATGACCTTCTGCTTGGCGAGCTTCTCGTAGTAGCCCCAGCCGAGCTCGCGCACGATCTGAAACGTCGCCGTCATGATCGTGCCGCTGTAGGCCGGGTGCGCCTTGACGATCTTGCCGAACCATCTCGGATCGAGCAGGTCGGCGAAACTCTTGGGCGCGTCCTCCGCCTTGACCAGATTGGTGTTGTAGCCGATGGCGCTCAGGCTGATGCGGAAGGGCGCGAACATGCCGTCCGGCTCGCGATATTCGGCAGGATAATGCTTGGCGACATCCTCGGGCACGAAGGGCGCGAGCCAGCCGTCGCGCTTCCAGACGATGAAGTGCGCGGCGTCGGAGGTCTGCGCGACGTCGACGCCGTAGATGCGGCTCGCCTGCTCCTGGCCGATGCGCTGGAACACGCGCTCGGCGCCGGTCCGCTCGACCCGCACGGCGATGCCGGGGAATTTCGCCTCGAACGATTTGGCGATACGCTCCGCCAGCGGCAGATCGACGGAGGTGTAGTAGAGGACGCGTCCTTCCTTCCGCGCGGCCTCGATCAGTGCCGGCGTGATCGTGGTCGCTTCAGGTGCCGCCGCGTGCAGCGGTGAGGCATAGACGCCGGCGGCCGCCGCGGCCGATGCCTTGAGCACGTCACGTCGGGAAAATTTGACTGTCATGACGCCGGGCCCTCCGCTCCGTCATTCCGGGGCCGGCCGAAGGCCGGAACCCGGAATCCAGTTCACGCAGTCGAGATGGATTCCGGGTTCGCTGCTTCGCAGCGCCCCGGAATGACGAGAGGAATCACACCCCGAACAGCTTGGCGTAGCGCGTCTTGATCTCCTCGCTCATCTTCTCGACCGCGGCCGGGTCGTCCTTCATCTTCTTGACCTCGCCGAACGGCTTGCGGCCGGGCTTTTCCTTGACGCCGGGATGCACCGAGCGCAGCCCGCCGGTGTCGATGATGAGTTGCTGCGCCTCCGCCGACAGCATGAAATTCTGCCACAGCCGGGCGGCGTTCGGATTAGGCGCGTTCTTGAAGATCGCGATCGGGCCGACGATCAGGGGCGACCCCTCGGTCGCGTAGACGATGTCGACCGGCGTGCCTTTCTCCTTCTCGATGAACATGTTGTACTCGTTGCCGTCGGCCATCACGGCGCGCTCTCCGAGCGCGAGCTTCTTCGGCGGGTCGGCCGACGACTGCACCTGCATTACCTTCTGCTTGGCGAGCTTTTCGAAGAAGCTCCAGCCGAGGTCGCGCGACATCTGATAGGTCGCGGTCATGATGGTGCCCGAATAGCTCGGGTGCGCCTTGACGATCTTGCCCGTCCACTTCGGTTCGAGCAGGTCGGCGTAGCTCTTGGGCGCGTCTTCCGCCTTCACCAGATTGGTGTTGTAGCCGATGGTGCAGACCCAGGAGCGGAACGTCGCATAGGTTCCGTCCGGGTCCTTGTGCTCGGCCGGAAAGCCGGCGACATCCTCGGGGACGTAAGGTTCCAGGATGCCGTCGCGCTTCCAGACGATGAAATGCGCGGCGTCCGATGAACTGACCGAATCGACCTTGTAGAGCTTGCTGGAATATTCCTGGCCGATGCGCTGGAACACGCGCTCGGCTCCCGTGCGTTCGACCCGCACCTTGACGCCCGGATACCTCGCTTCGAACGCCTTGCCGATGCGCTCGGCGACCGGCAGGTCGATCGAGGTGTAGAACACCACGTTGCCTTCCTTGCGCGCCGCCTCGATCAGGGCCGGCGTCACCGTGCTCGTCGGCGGCGCCGCCGACAGCACGCGGGTGTTCCAGACGCTCGATGCCGCGAGGGCCCCCGAGCCCGCCAGCACTGCACGCCTTGAGATCGTGGGCTGTGTCATCCTTGCTCTCCTGCTCGCCTCGTTCTGTCGCCCGCTTTCAAGCTCGATCAACCGCTCAGCACGCGGCAACGCTCCGGCGGCAGATGAAGCCAGACCGGCGCGCCTTGCGCGATGCTCTCCGCCGGCGACGTCACGACGCGAAGCTGCGTTCCGTCGGCCGCCGTCACCAGATAGTCGCGGCTGTTGCCGAGAAAGACCTGCCGCACCACCGTCGCCGGCACCACGTTCTCCATCGATTGCGGCTGCGCCGCCCACAGCCTGATGACGTGCTGGCGCACCGAAATGGCGGTGGCCGCGCCGGCGGCGAGTTTGTCGCCGACGCAGCGCAGCACCGCGTCGCAGAACGAGATGTGGTTTTCGTCCACCGCCTTGCCCTTGACCACGTTGCTCGAGCCGATGAAGCGGGCGACGAATTCCGAGCGCGGGCGGTCGTAGATTTCCTCGGGCGAACCCGCCTGTTCGATCTTGCCGTGGTTCATCACCGCGATGATGTCGGCGGTGGTCATCGCTTCCGACTGGTCGTGCGTGACGTAGACCGTGGTGTAGCGGTATTCGTCGTGCAGGCGGCGCACCTCGAAACGCATCTCCTCGCGCAGGTTGGCGTCGAGGTTCGACAGCGGCTCGTCGAGCAGCAGCGTCTCCGGCTCGACGATCAGCGCGCGCGCGAGCGCGACGCGTTGCTGCTGGCCGCCGGAGAGTTCGCCCGGATAGCGTTCGGCGAGCTGGCCGAGCTGCGTCGTCGTGAGAATTTGCGCGACCTTGCTCTTGATCGTGGCACGGTCGAGCTTGCGCAGCTCAAGCCCGTAAGCGACGTTCTGCGCGACCGTCATGTGCGGCCACAGCGCGTAGCTCTGGAAGATCATCGACATGTTGCGCCGCTCGGGCGGCACGGTGCGGCTCGGTGACGAGACCACCTGATTGCCGACGCGGATCTCGCCGGCCGAAGGCTCCGCGAAGCCGGCGATCAGCCGCAAGGTCGTGGTCTTGCCGCAGCCCGAAGGCCCCAGGAGACATACCAGCCGGCCGTGCTCGATGGTCAGCGACACGTCGTCGACCACCGCGAGATCGCCGTAGCGCTTTGTCAATCCCCGCAGTTCAACCGACGCCACGCCGTCTCCTCCCGCCGCGCAATACGTCTGCGCGCTGTTCTTACGCTATTGAAACACCAATCCGCCGGCCGGCCCCCGCGACAGCTTGCCGCCACCGTTCATTTTTGCTGCCATCCGTTCCGCCCTCATCCTGAGGAGGGCGCGCCCGATCCCGGGTTTACCCGGGATCGGCAACTCATGAAGCGCAAGTCGGGTAGACCCGACTTGCGTGCGCCCGTCTCGAAGGATGGCAAGAGGCACCGAATCCGCCGCCATGCTTCGAGACGCGACCTGCGGTCGCTCCTCAGCATGAGGAAGCGCAGGTATCCCGTCACGTTCCCGTAAACGCCGGCTTGCGCTTCTCCAGGAAGGCCGTCCGGCCCTCGACGAAGTCCTTGCTGGCGAAGCAGGTATCGACCATCTCGGCGCAGCGCTTGAGGTTGCGCTTGGATTCGTCCTTCATCGCCTCGCCGACGATATATTTGACGGCCTGCACGGTGAGCGGCGCGTTGCCGGCCATCGTATCTGCGTAGCTCTTGACGTAGCTCTCGAGCTCGGCGCCCGGCAGCACGCGATTGACCAGGCCCATGACGCGGGCTTCCTCGGTGTCGAACTGCCGCGCGGTGAAGAAAATCTCCTTCGCAAAGGCCGGCCCGACGAGGTCGATCAGCCGGCGCAGCCCAAGATAGCCGTAGCCGAGACCGAGCTTCGCGGCGGGCACCGCGAACTTCGAGTTGTCCGAGCAGATGCGCAGGTCGCAGCATACCGCCAGGCCCAGCCCCCCGCCGATGCAATAGCCGCGGATCATCGCGATCGTCGGCTTGGGATATTCCTGGACGCTGAGATAGGCGCGCTCGACCGTCTCGTTGTAGATGCGTTGAGCGTCCTTGGAGGAGCGCTCGCTTTCGAATTTGGAGATGTCGGCGCCGGAGACGAAGGCCTTGCCGCCGGCACCGGTGATCACCACCACGCGGATATCGCTGTCCTTGGCGAAATCGTCGAGGATGCGGGACGTCGCCGCCCACATCTCCAGCGACACGGCATTGTGGCGCTCGGGATTGTTGAAGATCATGTAGCCGACGCCGCCCTCCTTGCGCGAGAGCATCTTGTCGGTCTTGGTCACGTCATCCATGGCTCATCTCCACGAGAATAAGGCAGCCATTCTGCACCGGCGGTGCGCTCCCTCCCCCTGAAAGGGGGAGGGTCGGGGCGGGGGTCTACGGCAGAAGCAATGATCCCCACCCGACCGCTTCGCGGTCGACCTCCCCTTTTCAAGGGGAGGTTGGCTGTGGCTTGGGCATCGACAAAAACCTGCATTTGTTTGCGTCGTACGAACTTAGATTGCGTTGGCCTTGCGTAGCGCCGCGATGGCCTTGGCGCTGAAGCCAAGCTCTTTCAACACCGCGTTGGTATGCTGGCCAAGGTCGGGCGGCGGCGCGACGAGTTTACTCGGCGTGCGCGACAGCGATATCGGCTGACGCGCCATGTGCAGCTTCGAGCCTTTCACCGACGCCGCCAGGCCGAGATGCTTGACCTGCGGATCGGCATAGACCTGGTCGATCGAATAGATCGGTCCAGCCGGCACGCCGGCCTCGGCCAGAAGTTCGATCCATTCGGCGCTGGTGCGTTTGACGGTGTGCTTTTCCATGTCGGCGTTGAGCTGGTCGCGGTGCTTCGAGCGATCCGCCCCGGTCTGATAATTGGGATGCTCCTGCAGGTCCTTGGCGCCAGCGGCTTTGCAGAAGCGCGCCCAGATGGCGGCGCCGGTCGAGGCGATGTTGATGTGGCCGTCGGCGGTCTTGAACACGCCGGTCGGAATCGAGGTCGGGTGATTGTTGCCAGCCTGCTTCGCCACTTCCTTGTTGATCAGCCAGCGCGAGCCCTGGAAGTCGAGCATGAAGATCTGCGCCTCCAGCAGCGATGTCGTGACGTGCTGGCCCTTCTTCGACTTCTCCCGCTCGAGCAACGCGACCATGATGCCGAGTGCGCAGAACAGTCCGGCGGAGAGATCGGCGATCGGTATACCGACGCGCACCGGTCCCTGGCCGGGCAGCCCGGTGACCGACATCAGCCCGCCCATGCCCTGCGCGATCTGATCGAAGCCCGGCCGGTTGGCATAGGGGCCGTCCTGTCCGAAGCCGGAGATGCTGGCGTAGACGAGCTTGGGATTGATCTTGGCCAGCGTCTTGTAATCGATGCCGAGGCGCCGCTTCACATCGGGCCGGAAATTCTCGACCAGCACGTCGGCCTTCTTGACCATGCGCTTGAGCGCGGCCACTGCCTCGGGTGCCTTTAGATTGAGCGTGATGCTGCGCTTGTTGCGGTGAAGGTTCGCGAAATCGGAACCCTCGCGCGGCCCGCCCAGCCCTTCGCCCGCGTTCGGATCGGGCGGTAACTCGATCTTGATGACATTCGCGCCCCAGTCGGCCAATTGCCGCACACAGGTAGGCCCGGACCGGACCCGGGTCAGGTCGAGGACGGTGAAGCGCTCAAGCGCACGCGAAGCCTTGGGAAACGGCATTTCCGACACCCTGTTATGGGGGTTCTCATTGGTCCGGCCGGGTGCCGGGAGGGTGACATTCCCCGATCTACCGGGGATTGTCTACCGCATCACGGGGTTTGAGCCGGCAGGCTTTGTTCCGCTATGGTGTCTCCACTTCGGGGGGCGCTCGTAGAGTTCAGGACGCCCGGAATGCCATTCCCAGACATGACCAAACTCACCCGCCTCCTGTTGGCGCTGTTGATCGCCGCGGCCGCCAGCACGGTGGCGGCGCAGGAACGCCCGCGCCGGCCGCAGGCGCCCCAGACCGAACAGCGTGGGGCCGAGCAGCGTCCGGCCGAACAACGTCCCGCGGAATCCCGCGACAGCGTCCTCCGGCTGCTGCCGGCAGATTCGGTCACCGAGCGCACCGTCGATATTCCGGCCGGCAAGCTCGCCTATACGGCAACCGCCGGGACGCTCACGTTGTTCGACCAGTCGGGCGAGCGTTCGGCCGCCGTCTACTACACCGCCTATGTGGCGAAGAACGCCGAAGCGGCGAGCCGCCCCATCACCTTCGCGTTCAACGGCGGGCCCGGCGCGGCATCCGCCTTTCTGACGCTCGGGCTGGTCGGCCCGCGGATCGCGGAGTTCGTCGGAAACGATCCGGCGGCGACGCGGATGCGGGACAATCCGGAAACCTGGCTCGCCTTCACCGATCTCGTCATGATCGATCCGGTGGGAACCGGCTGGAGCCGGGCGGCCAAGGCCGACGGCGCGAAAGCGTTCTACGCCGTGCAGAGCGACGCGGACTCTCTCGCCAAGGTCGTCGCGCTCTATCTGTCCAAGAATGCCCGCGGCGTCTCGCCCAAGTTCATCTTGGGTGAGAGCTACGGCGGCTTCCGCGCCGCCAAGGTGGCGCGCGCGCTGCAGCACGAGCAGGGTGTGACGGTGTCGGGCATCGTGATGGTGTCGCCGCTGATCGAGGCCGGGCTGATCTTCGGCAGCAACCGCTTCGCGCTCGGCGCGGCATTGCAATTGCCCTCGCTGGCGGCCGCCGAACTCGAGCGCAAAGGCAAATTCACCAAGGAAGCGCAGGCCGAGGCCGAGCGCTTCGCCCTCAACGAGTACCTCACCACGCTCGCCGGCGCACCGCCGAAAGGCGACGCCGCGCGCAACTTCTATGCGCGGCTGGCGCAGGTCAGCGGACTGCCGGAGGACGTCGTGACGAAGTCGCGCGGCTTCATCCGCGATGCCTACGTCAAGCATCTGCGTTCGTCCGAAGGCAAGATCGTCAGTGCGTACGATGCGACCTACGCGGTTGCCGATCCTTATCCGGACCGGGAAACGTCGCGCGGTCCGGATCCGATGCTCGAAGGCCTCACCCGCGCCTACGGCAGCGCCTATTCGAACTACGCACGCGACGAACTCGGCTTCAAGACCGACATGACCTACATCCTGCTCGCCGCCGATATCAGCGGCAAATGGGATTGGGGCGAACGCTCCGGCCGCAGCCAGGCCAGCATATCGGACGACCTGCGGGAGCTGCTGGCGATGACGCCGTCGTTCCGTCTGATGGTCGCGCACGGCTACAGCGACATGGTCACTCCGTACGGGGTCAGCCGGTATGTGCTCGACCACATGCCGCCGATCGGCGACCCCGCGCGCGCGCAACTGCGGGTCTACCGCGGCGGGCACATGTTCTACATCGACGCGGAATCGCGTAAGGCATTCAGCGCGGACGCCAAGGCCTTCTATCAATCCACGCAATAGCATCGAGGCTCGTGCTCACGGCAAGCTAAGTGTGGCGAACGCGGCGGCAACCTCCAGCGGACATAACGTCATGAGCAACGAACTCGCCGGCCGCGTCGCCATCGTCACCGGGGCCGGACGCAACATCGGCCGCGGCATCGCGCTTGCGCTCGCGGCCGGCGGCGCCGCCGTGGTGGTCAACGCCCGTTCGAATCTCGCCGAGGCGCAGGGCGTCGCGCACGAGATCGAGCAAGCGGGTGGCCAGGCGCTGGCGGTCACCGCCGACGTTGCCGATCCGGACGCGGTCAACAAGATGGCGGCGGCCGCGCTCGCGCGTTTTCAGCGCATCGACATCCTGGTCAACAACGCGGCCGTGCGTGCCGAGCAGGCGTTCGAGGGCATGACGCTCGCGCAGTGGCGAGCCGTCACCTCGATCATCCTCGACGGCGCGTTCAACTGCGTGCAGGCGTGCCTGCCGGCGCTCAAGGCGAGCGGCGCGGGCGTGATCATCAACATCGGCGGCCTCTCCGCGCATACCGGCGCGGCGCGGCGCCCGCATGTTGTCACGGCGAAAGCCGGTCTCATCGGGCTCACGCGCGCGCTCGCGCACGAACTCGCCGACGCCCGGATCAGGGTGAACACGGTGACGCCCGGCCTGATGGCGGCGCCGCGCCCGCCGGGACAGCCCGAGCCGCAGCATCATTCGCTTGTGCATTCGCTGGTCGGCCGCCGCGGCGAGCCGAGCGACATCGCCGCCGCCGTGCGGTTCCTGTGCAGCCCGGAGGCGAGCTTCATCACCGGACAGAATTTTCAGGTCAACGGCGGCACGTTCCTGGGGTGAGCCCGTCGGGCGGAGCATTCAACGCGCTCGCTCGGGGTTTCATCGTACTCCTGCATGCGGGCGGTCGCGCGGATGCCCCTGTGGAAAACTTCGGCGCCTGAACGCTTGCGGCCACATTGCTGAGCCTTAAGTGCCTCGCATCGAGAGGTAGTTAATGGCCGAAGCTCAGCAGGTCGAAGATCGGTATTCGGTACCCAGTCTGATCGTGCGTTGCGAGCAGCGCATTGCTCGCCAGCGGCAGATCGTGGACGATCTTCTCAAGTTCAATGCGGCCGGTCCTGCGAAGCGGCTGCTCGGCATCATGGAATATACGCTCGCGGGATTGCGCGAGCGTGAGCGGGAACTGCGCGCTCTCCCGCTGCGGCGGCCGGAGCCGAACGTCGCCGATTGAAGCGGCGGCCTGTCGGCAGCTTGACCTAGCGCGGATTCCGGTCTGATTAGCCCGTCATTGCGAACGCAGCGAAGCAATCCAGGATCGCGAGGTCTGGATAGCTTTGTAGCCCCGTACGGGCTCCTCGCGACGACGAGTGAACGTTGCGTTCATTTCAGATGAGATCGCGCGTTCCGTTTGGTGCCTGACACAACGTCATTATATCCTTCGACAACGCGAACGCGGATTCGTCAAGGCTAGGCGCCGGCATGAACGACATGACGTCCTCTCTGCTCACCGACCTTTATCAACTCAACATGGTCCAGGCCTACCTGGATCACGGCCATACGGAGTCCGCGGTCTTTGAGTTTTTCGTCCGCTCGCTTCCCGCCCGGCGGCAGTTCCTGATGGCGGCGGGTCTCGAACAGGCCCTCGACTTTCTGCAGGATCTGCGCTTCACGGCCGGCGAGATCGATTGGCTTTCGCGCAATGGCCGGTTCGGGAAAGGCATGCTCGACTATCTCGCGGCGCTGCGCTTCACCGGCGACGTGCACGCGATGCCGGAAGGCACGGTGTTTTTCGCCAACGAGCCGATCCTGCGGGTCACAGCGCCGCTGCCGGAGGCGCAACTGGTCGAAACCCGGCTTATCAACATTCTGCATTTTCAAACGCTGATCGCCTCCAAGGCCGTGCGCGTGCGGCTCGCGGCGCCCGACAAGACGCTGGTCGATTTCGGGCTGCGCCGGGCACACGGCGCCGAGGCCGGCATGATGGCGGCGCGCGCGAGCTATATCGTGGGATTTGCCGGGACCGCGACGGTGCTCGCCGAAAAATGGTTCGGGATCCCGACGTTCGGCACCATGGCGCATTCGTTCGTGCAATCCTTCGACGACGAAACCGCCGCTTTCGAAGCCTATGCCGAGTCTGCGTCCGCAAAACCTCACGCTCCTGATCGACACCTACGATACCGAAGCGGCGGCGCGCAAAGTCGTCGCGCTGGCGCCACGGCTCAAGGCGCGCGGCATCACGATCGGCGCCGTGCGGCTCGACAGCGGCGACCTGACTGTTCTGTCGAAGGCGGTCCGCCGCATCCTCGATGACGGCGGGCTCGGCGAGGTGAAGATATTCGCCAGCGGCGGCCTCGACGAGGATCGCATCGCTGGATTACTGCAAGGCGGCGCGGTGATCGACGGATTTGGCGTCGGCACCAGCCTGACGACATCGTCGGACGCGCCGACGCTCGATTGCGTCTACAAGCTCGAGGAATATGCCGGGCTCGCCCGCCGCAAGCGCTCCGCCGGCAAGGCGACGTGGCCGGGCCGCAAGCAGGTGTGGCGCCGGTATGGAGCTGACGGCCGGATGAGGGGCGACGTTATTTCAATCGAGAGCGACCGCCAGGATGGCGAGCCGCTGATCGAACTGGTGATGCAAGGCGGCCGGCGTATTGCTCCGTCACCGTCGCTTGCCGACATCCGCGCGCGCGCCGCGCGCGAGCTTGCGCGATTGCCGGAGCCGCTGCGCCGGCTGGAGCCGACGGCGCCATATCCAGTGCAGGTTTCCGATGCGCTGTCGCGGCTGGCGCACGAGGTCGATGTCCGTCTGGCATCGCACGATGCGCCGCGGGTATGACTGACGCGTTTGCGGTCTGGGTGCGGGGCGATCGACATAGTCCGCGGTGGCACGGCGTGATCTTTGCCGTCCTGCGGACTTGGTTTCACAAGCGATTGTGAGTCTATAGGGCAGATTAAACCAGGGTAAAACTGAGTATGATTTACCCGCGCCGGGCGACGCTTTTGTCATCTGCCGATTGTTACCGGTTGCTATCGGAGCGCCGGTGCTTTGCAATATGCTCACGGAGGTAAGTACTTCAATACCCTTACCACTTTCACGTGCTTGCGTTCGAGGCAGATAAGCGTCACACCCCGCACAACCGTTAATAGGAGGCCGCAATGGCAAAGATAAACATCTCGACATTGGATGTCGAAAGCCTGCTTGAGTTGCGTTCAAAGATCGACGCGAAACTCGGCGAACATAAGCAGACCCTGCAAAAGCAGCTTGAAAGGCTGGGTATTTCCAATGGCGCTTCTGGCAACGGCCGAGTCGGCAAGCGCGGCACGAGCCTCAAGGGCCGCAAGGTTCCGCCCAAGTACCGCAGCAAGAAGGATCCGAAATTGCAGTGGGCCGGGCGTGGCGCAACTCCGATCTGGATGCGCAATGAAATGAAGGCCGGCAAGCTCAAGAAGGAAGCGTTTTTGATTAAGTAGGCCGCTAGATTTTCTCGCGGCCTTTGTTCTTTTTCAAACCAAGGATTGCGGTAATGTTCGCGATCCTTCGTTTTGAGTTTTTTGCGCCGCGCCGCTCGCTTGCAAACGCGCTCGCCGAAGCTGCTCGCCGGGCGTAAAGGCGTATCGATTATTCGGTATCGCGGCACTAATTTGCTGGCATTGACGCAAGCGCAAGGAGGGCCTCGGGCCCGGGACTAGCGCAGACGCTTCTTGGCAAAGGCTCTGCCGGACCCAGTTTCAGATAACGCTCAAATTCAACGGCTTTGCGTTCGTCGGAAAATGCAATGTAGGAAACCAAACGCCAGGGTCTGAACTTGGCCGTGTGTGGTGAGCGTCCCGCATTGTGTGCGAGAAATCGTGCTCGCAGCTCGTCGGTGAGTCCGACATATGTTTCGTCCGGATGCTCGATGCTTCGCAGCAGGTGGACGAATTTCATTGGTAGCCCGCCTTCGCCCTGCGGGCTATGGCGGGCAGCCTTTGCCGCTTCGCGCGCAAGAGTTTTGGGATGGCTTACCAGCCGCAGCCGCGAAGCGGCGAAGGCTGGTGGGCGCTGCAGGGATTGAACCTGCGACCTCTCCCGTGTGAAGGGAACGCTCTCCCGCTGAGCTAAGCGCCCGGGAACCGGAACACGATTTAAGGAAGCCCGGCGTCAAGTCAAGCGAAAGCGCCGCATTGCTTCAGCCGTCTTGCCTCAGCCGGCCTGCGAAACGCGCGCGGAGGCCCGGCTCTGCAAGGCACGGATGCGGTCGGCAAGTGTGCCCTTGGTGTCGCCGTTCGGTGCAATGGACGGCACCGCCTTGTCGCCGGTGCCGTTGGCGGCGGCGTCGTGGCGGGGATCGCTGCTGAGGATCGTGTCGATTGTCGAGCCGGGCCCTTCCAGCGTGGCGGTCAGGCGCGCGACCTCGGCGGCCACGTCGTTGATGCGCTCGCGCAGCACGGCGTTTTCCATGCGCTCGTTCGCCCAGACGCTCTCGGCGTCGCGCTTCATCCCGGAAATGTCACGCTGCAGCTTGCCGCGCTCTTCCTCGGACTTGCGAAGCTCGTCCTCCAGCAGCGCCTTTTCGGCACGGATGCTTTCGGTCGCAAGCCGATGGCGATTTTCGGCTTCGCCAAGCTCGGCGCGGACCTGCGACTCCGTCGTGTGCGCGCTGCTGGCTTCGTGGCGCAACTGGTCGGTGGTGTGTTCGCGATTGGCGAGGAAGCGGCCTTGCTCGTCGAGCCGCGCGGTCAGTTCCTGGACGCGGCGGCCGAGGATTTCCGTCTCGGTGGTCTGCGCGACGATCTGGCGTTCGAGATCGCCCGCGCGGGTTGAGAGATTTTCCGAGCGGATGCGCTCTTCGGCGAGTTGCTGGTTCGCACTTTCGGCTTCGGCGGTCCTGCGGGTCAGACGCTCCTGCAAGGTCCGGCTCTCGATCTCGTAGCTTTCGATCTGGGCCTTGAGCACCTCGACCTGTGCGCGCAACGTCACGAGGTCGATACGCTGGCTGTCCTGGTCGACCGTGTGCTCGTTGAAGTTATAGGTCATATCCGTGATTTTCGTTTGCGCTTCGGCGAGCCTGGCTTCGGCCGCGCTCAACGACATGATCCGCGCGGTCAGATCGGCTTGAGAGGCCTGCACGTCCTCGCTGAGCTGCCGTTCCTTCGTTTCGAGCGCCAGCAGTTGCGCGGTCCTATTGTCGAGCTCGTGCTTGAGCCGGGCGATGGCCTCGCTCTTCTTGCCGATTTCGGTGAGTTGGTTCGTCGTCCTTGCCTTCAACTGCTCGACGCTCATCTCAAGCCGCCGCGTCGACATCGCAAACTCGGCGCGCAGTTGATCCTTGTCGGCCTGGATTTCCGCCATCGAGAGCGGCGTGAGGGCCTCGAGCCGCCGCATGGTGAGCCGCACGGCGCGCGCATGCACCAGAGGGATAACGCCAATAACCAGCAGGCCAGCGACCAGGAACCCGATCCCGACAAACATGATCGGTTCGATCATGGTTACGCCTCCTCAGACCGCATCAACGCTATCTTTACCACAATGGCACGGCCGGCCACGCGCTTCCAGTAAGGGCGAACGTTAACCTAAACCGGGCGCCGCGAGGCGGGTCAATCAAGGAAACGGCCGGAGTTCCGTTCAGCCGCTCGCCTTGATGCGGCATAAGGCGGCGAGCGGCTTCGATCCGCGAAACGCCTGCAACGGTCAGAACGGATTCCAGGTCGCCGACGGCGTGAACTTGAGGTAGCCGACATTGGCGCCGAGGCGGAACCCGACGCCCGAGCGGATCGGCACGACCACGATGTTGCTCGCCGTCAGAGCGGTCATGCCAAGGCCGCCGACGAAATAGGCCGAGCCGTCGATGCCGGCAAAGCGCTGGTAGATCGCCTCGGTCGCCGGCAGGCTGTAGACCAGCATCATGGTGCGCGCACCTTCGCCGCCGACGTCAAAGCCGAGCGAGGGACCCTGCCAGTAGACCCGCAGGTCGCCGGCATTCTTGGTGTAAAGCACGCCCTCGCCGTAGCGCAGTCCCGCCACGAAGGCGCCGCCGGCCTCCTGGCCGAGCACGTAGCCGTTGGGAAGGCCCCACTGGCTTCCGGCCCGTTCGATGATCTGCGCAAGCCCGCGCGCGACCGTGCCGAAGAAGCGGTGGCCGGTGTCGAGAATTTCGTTCGACGAATAGCCACCGGGCTGCTGCTGTTGTTGTTGTTGCTGCGGTTGTTGTTGTGGCGGCGGCGGTTGTTGCTGTTGCTGCGCCGGGTAAGGTTGTTGCGCCCACAGCGATCCGCTTCCCCAGCCGGCCAAAACAAGTGTGAGAGCAACTGTCCGCAGGACGGCGCGCATCAAATGCTCCATGGCAATCGAGGGGGTGCCAAACGGCTTAACCCGCCGCTCACCCGGTTACCGTACCTTTACGGCCAAACCGCAACCGAATCGCCGCATCATTGACAATACTATGACCGCACCACGGCGCCGACGGAAGTTATCCCGGCTGGACCTCGGCGCGGGGCTTGCGGCCGGAATTCTCAGCGCTTTTGTGGGATCGCAGGCGATCGGGGCGGCCACCACCGAGTTGACTGTCGTCGATCATAACACCGGCCTTGCCGTCCACGGCTTCGATCCGGTCGCATACTTTGCCGATCGCACCGCGACTCCGGGTACGAATGAATTCGAGTGCATTCTTGCAGGAACCATCTGGCGGTTCCGCAACCAGGGCAACCGGGCGGCGTTTCTGGCGAATCCGGAGGTCTATATGCCCCGGTTTGGCGGCTATGACCCGGTTGCGGTCGCCCGCGGGGTGGCGGTGGCGGGCAACCCGCGGATTTGGCTGATCGCGGGCGACCGGCTCTACCTGTTCCATACCACCGCGTCGCAGGAAGAATTCGCGGCCGACCCTGAGCGAATTTCTGCAACCGCAGATAGAAGGTGGGTGTCGCTCCAGAGAGAGCTCACCCCCTGACCGGCGAAAACCTAACGGCCGCCGATCGATCGCCCCAGGCGATGAAGCTCGGCACCCTGAAGCGCTGAGCGATGCGGCCGTACTCCAGCGGCCCTCCCGACGGCGCCGTCACGCTCCCGCCCGCCGCCGCGAGCACAGCGTGGCCGGCGGCGATGTCCCATTCGCAGGTCGTCCCGAAGCGCGGATAGATATCGGCGCCTCCTTCCGCGACCTGGCAGAACTTGATCGCCGATCCGCAGTTGAGAGTCGAACCCACCGGCAGCCGCGCGAGGAATGCCTGCGTGTCCTGGTCGAGGTGCGAGCGGCTGACGGTCGCGATGACACCCTCGGCCGGACAAGGCCGCGTCCGGATGGAGGTATGTTCGCGGGCGTCGCTCGCCGGCGATCCCGGCGTGAGCCGCAGCCGCTCGGCGCCCGCGCTCTCGCGTCCGCGCCAGAGCATTCCCATCGCCGGCGCCGCGACAATGCCAAGCGTCGGCCGTCCCCCGTCCACGATCGCGACATTGATGGTGAACTCATCCCGGCCGGCCAGCAGTTCGCGGGTGCCGTCAAGCGGATCGACCAGAATGAACCGATCGCCGAGAAGCGCGGGCGGCGCGCTCCCGGCTGCTTCTTCGGAGACCACCGGCACACCGGGCAGCACGCGCGCCAGACCGGCAAGGATGACGGCTTCGGCGGCTTCGTCGGCGGCCGTCACCGGCGACTGGTCGGATTTCGTGCGGGGATCGAGCGAACCCGCGCGGGCGGCGAGGATGGCTGCCGCCGCGGTCGACACGATGGTGGTGAGATCGTCCAGCAGGCGATCTGTCCCGAAATTGCCGCCGTCCATCGTGCCCTGGTCTCCTCGAGGTGATCCCTGCCTGATTGCCGACCGTGGTGCTCGGACTTGGTCGACCTGATTTGACGACCAGGCCTTTACGATCCGCTTGGCAGGTCGAGCGGGCGCGGTGTATCACACCCGCGCCGCGATGCTATGTACTGAGTCGCAACTCCAGCACCACAGTTCCGCGTATCCGAGACCTTGACCGGAGGGACCTCCATGTCCGCAGCCGTTGCCCTTGACGCGCTCGATCTTGCCGCACTGCTGTGTTCGCGCGTTTGCCACGACCTGATCAGCCCGACCGGCGCCATCGTGAACGGTCTGGAGGTGCTGGAAGAGAAGCAGAGTGACGAGGAGACCAAGACCTTCGCGCTCGAACTCATCAAGAAAAGCGCGAAGACGGCCTCGGCCCGGCTGCAATTCTGCCGGCTGGCCTTCGGCGCCGCCGGCTCGTCGACCGCGCAGATCGATCTCGGCGACGCACAGAACATGGCGCGGGCCTTCATGGAGGACGACAAGACCAAGCTCACTTGGAATCTTCCGCGGGTGCTGTTGCCGAAGAACCGGGTCAAGCTCCTGCTCAACATGCTGCTGATCGCCGGGCAAACGATCCCGCGCGGAGGCATGCTCATCGTCGACCCGGTCGGGGAGGGGGAGACGATGGGATACCGCATCACCTGCACGGGCATCAGCTCGCGAATTCCGCAAGCGATCCCGGGTCTGCTGGCGGGCAATTCGGAAAGCGGCGGCGTGGACGCGCACGCGATCCAGCCGTTCTATACGGGTCTTCTCGCGCGCGCCTGCGGGCTCGCGGTCGAGCTTGCGGTCGAGGGCGATCATATCGTGGTGAAGACGCATTAACTCGATCGCTCTGGTTCATTCCAGTCGCGCGCAATATTCGTCGAAAATGCGTGGATTTCGAGCGCTGGTTCTCAGTCGGCGCGGAACAATAGCCGTGCGCTAACGCCTTATTAAGGCCTGCCGCTTCAGGTTGCGGACCCGCAACCAAAATTAAACCGTTTACCAACACACTGCAGACGCTTGTAACGGCCGGTCCGGCGCTCGATGGCGAGGCCGGTGCGGCTGTTGCATGTTGCAGCGAAAGCTCAATCTCCATGGACGAACTGCTGCGCGAATTTCTGACGGAGACGGGCGAAAGTCTTGACGTTGTCGATGTCGAACTGGTTCGCTTTGAGCAGGATCCGAACAACGCCAAGATACTCGGCAATCTCTTTCGCCTCGTCCACACCATCAAAGGGACCTGCGGCTTCCTTGGGCTGCCGCGGCTCGAAGCGCTGACGCATTCAGCCGAAGCGCTGATGGGAAACTTCCGCGACGGCGCGCCGGTCACTGCCGAAGCCGTGGCGCTTATTCTCGCGACCATCGATCGTATCAAACACGTACTTGATGAGCTGGAGCGAACCCAGGCGGAAGCGCCGGGCAGCGATCGAGATCTGATCGAGCAGCTTGAGCGGATGGCAGTTTCAGCCGGCCGGCGCGACGCAGCGGCGCAAGGCAATGTCGTCGGCACGCTCGTGCCGCAGGTGCTGGAGCGGCCTTTGCGCCCCGGTGAGGTGTCGCTCGACGAACTCGAGCGCACGTTCCGGGCGGCCCCCGGACCCGATCGCGCAGCCGCCACGCCGCAGGTCTCGCCCGACCCCGCGCCGAAGCCGCCGGCAGCAGCCGCCGACGGCGCGAATGTGACGGCACGGCCGGAAGGCCAGGACGACGACCGTCCCGACAAGCTCGCCAATCAATCGATCCGTGTCTACGTCGAAACGCTCGAACAACTGATGACCCTGGTTTCCGAGTTGGTGCTCACGCGCAACCAACTCGTCGAAATCGGACGCCGGCACGAGGATTCCGAATTCAAGGCGCCGCTGCAGCGGCTCTCGAACGTCACGGCCGAACTGCAGGAGGGCGTCCTGAAGACGCGCATGCAGCCGATCGGCAATGCCTGGCAGAAACTGCCGCGCATCGTGCGAGATTTATCTGCCGAACTCGGCAAGCCCATCGAGTTCGAGATGTTCGGGGCCGACACCGAACTCGACCGCCAGGTGCTCGATTTCATCAAGGACCCGCTGACGCACATGGTGCGCAACGCCGCCGATCACGGCCTCGAGACGCCGGCGGAACGCCGCGCCGCCGGCAAGCCAGAACGGGGCATGATCCGGCTCTCCGCCTGCCATGAAGGCGGTCACATCATCATTGAGATTGCCGACGACGGTCGCGGCCTCGATATCGAACGCATCAGGGCCAAGGCGATCGCCAAGGGACTTCGCGCCGGAAGCCGACATCGAAAAGATGTCCGAGGCGCAGATCCGGCGTTTCATTTTCACGCCAGGCTTCTCCACGGCCGAGCAGATCACAACCGTGTCCGGCCGCGGGGTAGGCATGGATGTGGTGCGTGCCAACGTCGATCAGATCGGCGGGATGATCGACGTAAAATCGGTGCGCGGCCGTGGCACGAGCTTCCTCATCAAGATTCCGCTCACGCTTGCCATTGTCTCGGCGCTCATCGTGGAAGTCGCCGGCGAGCGCTATGCCATCCCGCAGCTCGCCGTGGTCGAACTCGTGCGCGCGCGCCGCGGTTCGGAACATCGCATCGAGCGGATCAAGGATGCGCTCGTGCTGCGGCTGCGCGACAAGCTCTTGCCGCTCGTCGACCTCAAGGCGGTGCTGGAAATCGACCGGCCGGGCAATGATGAGGCCGAGCGCGGCTTCATCGTCGTCATGCAGGTCGGACGGGAAACCTTCGGCATCCTGGTGGACTCGGTCTTCCATACCGAGGAAATCGTGGTGAAGCCGATGTCGAGCAAGCTTCGCCAGATTCAATTGTTCTCGGGCAACACCATTCTGGGCGACGGTTCGGTCATCCTGATCATCGACCCCAACAGCGTGGGCCGCACGGTCGGAACTGCCGAGACAATCCGCCAGGCGATCGATGAGTTGCGCGCCGGCGATCAGCAGCAGCAGCCGGAAGCGGCGGCCGAGTTGCTCCTCGTGTTCCGGGCCGGATCAATGCACCCACGGGCGGTGCCGCTGTCACTGGTCACTCGGCTCGAAATGATCGACGTAAGCAAGATCGAAACGTCGAACGGCCATGCGCTCGTGCAATATCGCGGTCAGCTCATGCCGCTCGTTCTGGCGAGCGACGAGGTCCGCATGAAGACCGCCGGCCGCCAGCCGCTCCTGGTGTTTTCCGACGAGCATCGCTCTATGGCGCTCGTGGTCGACGAGATCATCGACATCGTCGAAAGCCGCTTCGACATCGAACTGGTGAGTGAACAGCCCGGCACCATCGGCACCGCGGTGATCAAAGGCCGGGCCACCGAAGTGATCGACATCGCGCATTTCCTGCCACTCGCCTTCGAGGACTGGCTCGGTTTGCAGAGGCAGCCCGCCGGCAAGGCCATACGCCACGTGCTGCTGATCGACGATGCGGCGTTCTTTCGCAACATGCTCGCACCCGTGCTCAAGGCCGCCGGCTACGCCGTCACGCCGGCTGCCTCGGCGCAGGAAGCGCTGGCGCTGTTGAACGCCGGCCGCCGCTTCGATGTCGTCATTACCGACATCGAGATGCCCGGCATGGATGGGTTCGAGCTGGCGACCGCCGTGCACGCACACCCGGGCGCCGCCGGGGTGCCGATCATCGGCTTGTCGACACTCGTTTCGGCGGAAGCGATCGAGCGCGGCAAACGCGTCGGCCTGCACGATTATGTCGCCAAATTCGATCGCCAGGGCCTGATCGCCGCGCTCAAGGAGCAGACCGCCGACATGGTTGTTGCGGCGTGATCGACATGGCGATGACCGCGAGCAGCAACCAGACAACCGAATACGTGACCGCGGTGGTCGGCGAGCAGTTGTTCGGGTTGCCGATCTCCCGGGTCCAGGACGTGTTTGTCCCCGCGCGAATGACGCCGGTGCCCCTCGCCGCGCCTGAGATCGCGGGCCTGATCAATCTGCGCGGCCGCGTCGTCACGATGATTGCTATGCGGCGCCGGCTCGATCTGGGTGTCTCGGGCCAAAAGCGCGCGCCAATAGCGGTCGGAGTGGAATGCAAGGGCGAGTCCTACGGCCTGCTGATCGACGAGATCGGCGAGGTGCTGATGCTTCCGGTCGCGGACCGCGAGAATAATCCGGTCAACCTCGACGCGCGTCTCGCGCGGGTGGCGGGCGGCGTTTATCGGCTCGACAGACGGCTCATGGTCATTCTCGACGTCGACCGCGTGCTCGACGTTGCCGCGGGCGCGCAGGCCGCATGAGGCGACGCCGCGCTGCGTGAGGAATGCGATGCGAAGGAATGTGAAGTGACTGTGCTAGCGGGCTCGCCCGCGCAACAACGAGGCAGTAATGAAGACATGTCTGATCGTGGACGATTCGAGCGTCATCCGTAAGGTGGCGCGGCGGATTCTTGAAGGGCTCGATTTTCAGATCAGCGAAGCCGAAGACGGTGAGGTGGCGCTCGATGTCTGCCGCGCGCAGATGCCGGACGCCGTCTTGCTTGACTGGAACATGCCGAGAATGGACGGCTATGAGTTCCTGCGCATGCTGCGCCGGCTGCCCGACGGGGACCGGCCGAAGGTGGTGTTCTGCACCACGGAGAACGACGTCGCGCACATCGCCCGCGCGCTGCATGCCGGCGCCAACGAATACATCATGAAGCCGTTCGACCGCGAAATCGTCGAGGCGAAATTCCAGGAAGTCGGGTTGATCTGACCGGCCGCCGGTCCGATCGCTTCCGTCACAGGGTGCGTCTCCCGCGATGGGCATCATCACTACCGCGCCGACTTTGAGCCCCGCGCGCACGCACGATGCGATCCGCGTGATGGTGGTCGACGACGCGGTCGTCGTCCGCGGCATGATTGCACGCTGGCTCGAGACCGAACCCGATCTGCGAATCGTCGCCTCGTTGCGCAGCGGGCGCGAAGCGATCGAGCAGATCGAACTGGTGCAGCCCGATGTCGTGATCCTCGACGTCGATATGCCGGATATCGACGGGATTACGGCGCTCCCACGACTGCTAGAGAAAAAGCGCGATCTCGTCGTGCTGATGGCTTCGACGCTGACGCGCCGCAACGCCGAGGTGAGCCTGCGTGCGCTGTCGCTCGGAGCGATCGACTACATTCCGAAGCCGCAAACCAATCGAGAGTTCACCACCTCCCTGTCGTTCCGCCGTGAACTGGTCGACAAGATCCGCGCGCTGGGTTCCCGCAAGCTCGGCCGGCCAAGTCCCTCCACGCCTGCTCCTGGCGTGCCGGTGCCGCCAGCCGCCACGGCGCCCGCTCGTGCGCGTAGTTTTGAGAGAAGCCCCAGCCTCGTGCCCGATGCGTCGCCGCATGCCGGCGAGGCGCCGACGCCGAAGTTGCGGCCGTTCTCGCTGACGGCGCCGCGTGTGCTGCTGATCGGCTCGTCGACCGGCGGCCCGCAGGCGCTCAACGCTTTGATCGGTGGCCTCGGATCGATGATCGATCTCGCGCCGGTCCTGATCGCCCAGCACATGCCGCCGACTTTCACCGCCATCTTCGCCGAGCACCTTGCGCGCTCGAGTACCCGGGTGGTGCGGGAGGCGGAGCATGGCGAGGCGGTCTATGCCGGCCGAATTTATGTCGCTCCGGGGGGCCGGCACATGCGCGTCGTCCGGCAGGACAACGGCGCGCATATCGTGCTCGACGACGGCGCCCTGATCAATTTCTGCAAGCCCGCCGTCGATCCGCTGTTCGCTTCGGCCGCGTCGGTGTGGGGCGCAGGCAACCTGGCGGTCGTTCTCACCGGCATGGGGTCCGACGGGATGCGCGGCGCCGCCGACATTATCACTGCCGGCGGCAGCGTCATCGCGCAGGATGAAGCCAGCAGCGTGGTGTGGGGGATGCCCGGTTCGGTGGCGAACGCGGGCCTGTGCTCGGCCGTTCTTCCGATCGATCAGATTGCGCCGAGGATCGTGCGCTTGTTTTCAGGGGGACGTTGATGACACCGCTCGACTACGATTATCTGCGCAACCTCCTGCGGGCGCGCTCGGGCCTCGTCCTCTCCGCCGAGAAGCAGTACCTGGTCGAGAGTAGGCTTCTGCCGGTGGCGCGGCGCGCCGGCATCGCCGGCCTGGCCGACCTGGTGCAGGAGCTCAAGAAAGGCGCGAAGGCGGAGCCGCTCGCCGTCGAAGTGGTCGAAGCGATGACCACGAACGAATCCTTCTTCTTCCGCGACAAGATTCCCTTCGAGCATTTTCGCAACACGATGATTCCCGCGCTGCTGGCCGCGCGTGCGGGCTCGCGCCGCATCCGCATCTGGTGCGCCGCCGCCGCCACCGGCCAGGAGCCCTATTCGCTCGCCATGGCCCTCAAGGAGATGGGCGACCGTCTGGCCGGCTGGCGCATCGAGATTGTCGCCACCGACCTCTCCAATGACGTACTCGAAAAAGCCAGGGCCGGAATCTACAGCCAGTTCGAAGTGCAGCGTGGATTGCCGATCGCATTGCTCATCAAGTATTTCAGCCGCATCGGCGACACCTGGCAGGTCGCGCCGGACCTCCGCGCGATGGTGCAATACAGGACGCTCAATCTGATCTCCGATTTTGGCCATCTCGGCACGTTCGACGTGATCTTCTGCCGCAACGTGCTGATCTATTTCGACCAGGCGACCAAGACCGGCGTGCTCGACCGCGTCGCGCGCGTGATCGGCCGCGACGGCTATCTCGTGCTGGGCGCGGCCGAGACGGTGGTGGGATTGACCGAGAGCTTCAAGCCGGTCTCCGACCGGCGCGGGCTGTACGCCCCGAACATGGGCGTGCCAACGCTTCGCATCGTGTCGGCGCGATGAGACTCCGGCGGCTCTGACGTCAGTCCCAGGCCGGTGCGCGCCCGATCGGATTGGCGATCCTGCCGTCACGGCGCTTGAGCGCGGCAATCTGCGTCATCTCGTCGTCTGTGAGCGCAAAGTCGAAGGCGCCGAGGTTCTCGCGCATGCGCTCGGGATTCGAGGAGCGCGGGATCGGAATGACGTTGCCCTGCTGAATGAGCCAGCGCAGCGCCACCTGCGCCAGCGTGCGTCCCTTGTGCTTGGCGATCTCGTTGAGGACGGGATCGCCGATGATGCGGCCGCGGCCGAGCGGACAATAGGCAGTGAAGACAATTCCGCGCGCGCGACAAGCGGCGAGCAGTCTCGATTGGTCGAGATACGGGTGATACTCGGCCTGCAGGTTCACCAGCGGTTCCGGGCATAAGCCTATGGCCTCGTCGAGCAGCGCGATATTGAAATTCGCCACCCCGATGTGGCGCGTGAGTCCTTGCCGCTTGGCCTTGGCAAGCGCGTCCATCGTCTCCTGCAGCGGGGTTTCGGCATTCGGCCAGTGCACCAGCAGCAGGTCGACGTAGTCGACGCCGAGATTGCCGAGGCTCTCGTCGACCGAGCGGGCGAACTCGTCCGTACGCAGATATTCGTGCGAAACCTTGGTGCAGAGAAATATCTCGTCACGCGGGACGCCGGACGCACGGATGCCTTCGCCCACGCCGCGCTCGGTGCCGTACTTCCAGGCGGTGTCGAGGTGGCGGTAGCCGAGCTTGAGCGCATGGGCGACGATCTCACCGCAATTGCCGAGCGACGACGTGCCGAAGCCGATGGCGGGGATATTCGCGCCGCCAGCCGCCAGTATGGGGATTGTTGGAGAGACCATAAGCCGTGCGGAAGAATGGGCGAGGGGATTGAGATGCCGGCGCACTTTACGGCCGGGGCGGCTCTGGTCAACCGACACAGCCCGATACGTGATATGTGCGCGAAATCGATTGGACCCGCAAAAAACTCGGACTACGCTGCCAACCGCATTTGAGACCAAGCTCCGGACAAGGAGCGGCAAGGCGAGGGAGCGCGACGATGATAAGGCAGGGAGTTTTCACGCTCATGCTGACAGGAGCTCTTGGCGGTTTGGGGTTCGCCCAGGACGCGCCGTTGCCGCGCGCCAAGCCCGAAGAAGTAGGCATGTCCTCCGTGCGGCTTGGCGAGATCGCCAAGATTCTCAACGCCGATGTCGCGCGCGGGCGCCTTCCGGGCGCAGTGATCGCAATCGCGCGGCGCGGCAAGCTCGTCTATTTCGAGCCGTTCGGCTTCCGCGACAAGTCGGCCGGCGTACCGATGACGGTGGATACGATCTTCAACATCGCCTCCATGACCAAGCCGATGACCGCAGTGGCGGCGCTCCAGCTCTACGAGCAGGGCCGGCCGCTGATGGACGAGCCGGTGGCGAAATACTTTCCGAAATTCGCCGACATGAAGGTCGCGCAGCTTGACGCCAAGGGCGAGACCATCACCGGAACGGTGCCCGCCGGGCGCAAGATCACCGTGCAGGATCTCTTCCGCCACACCTCGGGGCTGATCTATGGCGGGCGCGGTGCGACTGCGGTACACAAGCTTTACCCCGAGGGCAGCGGCTCGGCGGCGGTCAACCTGACGGCGGCGGAATTCCTCGACAAGCTGAGCGCGCAACCGTTGCTGCACCAGCCAGGCGCGGTGTGGGATTACGGTTTCGGTCTCGACGTACTGGGGCTCTTGGTCGAGCAGATCTCCGAGCAGACGCTCGGTCATTATTTCCAGGACAACATCCTCAAGCCGCTTGGCATGGTCGATACCGGCTTCCATGTGCCGGCCGACAAAGTGGCGCGCTACGCCAGAGCACTGCCGAACGATCCCGACAGCGGTCGGCCGCAATCGATGATGGCGCTCGACAAGCCGCTGAAGTTCGAATGCGGCGGCGGCTGCCTCGCGTCGACGGCCGGCGACTACATGCGCTTTGCGCAAATGCTGCTGAACAAGGGACAGTATCGCGACGCGCGAATTCTGGCCCGCAAGACCGCCGAATACATGCTGTCGAACCAACTCGGCCCCGAGGTCAAGAACCTTATCGGCAATGCCGACCCGACCCGCGCCGACTACGGCTTTGGGCTGGGGCTCGCGGTGCGCACCACTCCCGGCGTCGTGCGGATGATGGGCTCGGTCGGCGACTTCTCCTGGCCGGGCGCGAGCGGCACCAACTGGTGGGCCGACCCGAAGGAGGAGCTTGCGGTGGTCTTCATGGCACACTCGCCCGGCCCGATCCGCTGGCACTATCGTCAGATGATCAACGCGCTGGTTTATCAATCGATCATGGATTGATCGGCGGCGAAACGTGCGCGTGTGCGCGAAATTCTCGGCGGCGATGAGACTGTCTCCGCCGATTTCACAACAGAGGACAGAAAAGCGCGAGCGGCCTCGTTGCCGCTCCGACCTTTTTCGGGGAGGGCCTAATGGAGAGACGTCATCGTCGGCTTGTTGGATGGGCGGTTTCGCTGTGCGTGTTCCTGTGCGTACCCGCGCTGGCGCAGGCCCAGTCATTTCCCACGAATCCGATCCGCATTCTGGTGCCGACCGCGCCAAGCACGCCGCCCGACATCATCAGCCGGGTGGTCGCGTCCGAACTCAGCGACAGCGAGGGCTGGCGCGTCGTGGTCGAGAACAAGCCCGGTGCGGTGCAGACGATCGCCGGCAGCGAAGTTCTCAAGCAGCCGGCCGAGGGCTATTCGATCTTCGCGTTGAGCCTGCCTGTGAGTGCCGCGCCGGCCTTCCTGCCGAACATGCCGTTCAACGTGACCGGCGATTTCGATCCAGTGACGAAGGTTTCGACCTCGTACAACGTTCTGGTCGTGAACCCCTCGATCGCGGCGAAATCGGTCACCGAGCTTGTCGCGCTCCTCAAGAGCCAGCCCGACAAGTTGACGTTTTCGTCAGGCGGCTTCGGCACGCCTGCGCACCTGATCGGCGAGATGTTCAAGCTGCAGACCGGTACGCGGGCAACGCACGTGCCATACCAGCAGTTTCCGCAGGCCATTGGCGATCTGCTCAACGGCACCAATCAGTTCATGTTCATCACCACGCTGCCGGTGGTCGACCTGATTGCCGCCGGGAAGCTGCGCGCACTGGCCGTCACCGGTCCCAAGCGGGTGCCGGCGCTCAAGGATGTGCCGACCATCGTCGAACAGGGCTTCCCCGACCTCGTGGTCGAAGATTGGGTCGGCTTCGCGGTGAAGCGCGGTACTCCGGCCGACGTCACGGCGCGGCTGAACGCGGCCATCAACAAGGCGCTGGCGAAGGAGAAGGTGCGCGAGGCGTTCGCCAAGGTCGGCGCCGAGCCTGCGGGCGGCAGTGCGGCAAGCTTCGGCGATCTCGTCAAGGCGCAGGTGGCGCACTGGGGCAAGGTCGTGAAAGACGCCGGCATCAGGATGCAGCAATAACCATGGCAGCCGATTTCAAAGTGACGCTGCTCGGAACCGGCGTTCCGATCCCGAGCCCGGAGCGGTTCGGCCCGTCGACCTTGGTCGAGGCGGGCGACCAGAAGCTGCTGATCGACGCCGGCCGTGGCGCCGCGATCCGCCTCTACCAGCTCGGCGTGCCGATCGGACGGCTCGATGCGCTGCTGCTGACGCACTATCACTCCGACCACACCTCGGGCATTCCCGACGTGTGGCTGACCGGCTGGCTCACGTCGCATTTCGGCACCCGCACCAAGCCGTTTCGCGTCATCGGCCCGACTGGAGCCAGGACGCTGATGGAGAATCTCGAGCGCGCCTATGCGCTCGACATCAAGATCCGGATCGCCGACGAGAAGCTGCCGCCGGAGGGCATCGCGGTCGAAGTCGAGGAGTATGATCGCGACGGCGTGATCTACGAGAAGAACGGCGTCAAGGTCATCGCCTTCGAGGTCGATCATGGCGACGTGATCAAGCCGGCCTACGGCTATCGCATCGAATACGGCGGGCGCGCCGCGGTGATCTCCGGCGACACCCGCTACAACCTCAACGTCATCAAGTACGGCACCGGCGCCGACCTCCTGGTGCACGAGGTGGCGGCTGCACGGCCCGAATTGATGAAGGAAGCCTACATCCAGCGCATCGTCGCGCATCATGTCACGCCGGACGTT
The DNA here is from genome assembly GCA_963763365.1 of uncultured Alphaproteobacteria bacterium. Classification (GTDB taxonomy): domain Bacteria; phylum Pseudomonadota; class Alphaproteobacteria; order Rhizobiales; family Xanthobacteraceae; genus VAZQ01. The sequence goes on from CAVXOE010000014.1 coordinate 223,732, forward strand.
GCCGGACGCGTGTTCGCACAGGCGCGCCCGAAGCTTGCCGCCTATACGCATTTCGTCATGCTGGCGAGCGAACACGTCAAGCCACCCACGCTCGACGACGTGGTCAACGAGACGCGGCAGACCTATGATGGCCCGTTGCAACTCGGCGAAGACTTGATGACGTTCGAGATCGGCGAGACAGTGACCGTGCGGAAATTCGAAAAATGATCGTGCCAGGTTCGGCATCTTGGTTTCGCGCGGAGGTTCGGCGATGACGCGGGCATCGGTTGGAGTCGTGGCGCTGGCATTCGTGCTGGCTGTCGGCGCGTCCGGACTATCGCCCGCGCGGGCAGCCCCATGCCTGGTCGTGACCCTGACCGGCACCCAGAGCGGACCGGCCGTGTTCAACGGCCAGGCGGGAGCCGGCACGCTGGTCAGCTACGGCGACGACGGCAACGACTGCGGGGCCGTTCGGCTGCTGATCGATGCCGGGCGCGGCACCAACATGCGCCTCTCGCAACTCAACGTCACGCCGGTGCAGTTGAACGCGATATTCTTCACCCACATGCACTCGGACCATACCGAGGGCTTTGCCGACATCATGCAGCACCGCTGGGCCTGGAACTCGCGCGGGCCTAAGCTCGATATCGTCTGCAGCGCCGACGTGGCATCGCGATTTGGCCACACGGTCAGTTGCGAGAAATTTGTCGCGCACATCGGCGACGCCTTCCTGCTCTCGGGCGAGATCGCGCAGCGGCGCTCCGAAGGCGGCGGCGAGGTTCGGCTCACCGGCGGACCTGCCGAGCTCGCTCACCTCATCACCTTCGCGCCGAAGAACGAGCCGCAGACGGTCTGGTCGCTGGGCGACGTCAAGGTCAGCGCGATCCGCTCGACCCACATTCCCGGCCACGCCTCGTATCGCGTGGACACGCCCGCCGGCAGCGTGGTGATCGGCGGCGATGCGGCCAACGATTTGCTGACCTTGCCGCGCAGCCACTCCACGTCCGACCAGGTCGAACTGCTGGCCAAGGGCGCCGACGTCATCGTGCACTCCACCATGCATCCGGTGATGGGGCCGGAGCGCGACAGCGGGATGCCGGCCGAGGTCTTCAACCGCCAGAGCAGCACGAACGATCTCGGCGCCATGGCGCAGCGTGCCGGGGCGAAGCACCTGATGCTCACGCATCTCGGCCCATCGATCGGCGCTGCGCGGCAAGGCGCCTACAAGGTGCCGGGCGGGCCGCTGACGGCGGACGATTTCCGCAAAGCCGCCGTCGCCGGCGGATTCACCGGCAACATCATCGTCGGCGCCGATCTCACCAGCCTGCGCCTGCCGGCGAAGTGATCGGGGCGGAAGGCTGGCAGTTTGATCTCGACGTATTAGCAAACAAAAACCCCGCCTCGCGGCGGGGTTTCGTATCTCGCGGCTGTCGCTTCTGACTACGCCGGAATGCGCAACTCTTCCTCGGTCGGCTCGCGCAGCACGTAGCCGCGGCCCCACACCGTCTCGATGTAGTTCTTGCCGTCCGAGGCATTCGCAAGCTTCTTGCGCAGCTTGCAGATGAACACGTCGATGATCTTGAGCTCCGGCTCGTCCATGCCGCCGTAGAGATGGTTGAGGAACATCTCCTTGGTGAGCGTCGTGCCCTTGCGCAGCGAAAGCAGCTCGAGCATCTGATATTCCTTGCCGGTCAGATGCACGCGGGCGCCGTTCACCTCGACGGTCTTGGTGTCGAGATTGACCACGAGGTCGCCGGTGTTGATCACCGACTGCGCATGGCCCTTCGAGCGGCGCACGATGGCGTGGATGCGCGCCACCAGCTCGTCCTTGTGGAACGGCTTGGTCATGTAGTCGTCGGCGCCGAAGCCGAGACCGCGCACCTTGTCCTCGATGCCGCCCATTCCGGTGAGGATCAGGATCGGCGTCTTGACCTTCGACACCCGCAGCGAGCGCAGAACCTCGAAGCCCGACATGTCGGGCAGGTTCAGGTCGAGCAGGATGATGTCGTAGTCGTACAGCTTACCGAGATCGACACCCTCTTCGCCGAGATCGGTCGTGTAGACGTTGAAGCTTTCGGACTTCAGCATCAGCTCAATGGATTGAGCGGTGGCGCTATCGTCCTCGATCAGCAAAACGCGCATGCCAGTCCCCTTCCTCGCCGCACCGGCTTAAGGTCGGCACGCCGCCGCGGCGGCCCTTCGAAAACGCTTTGGGACAAACCTGAGTCGAACATTAACGCCGCGTGGTTAACAAATCCTGATTCCCACGTGCACAGGCCCTCTGGGCAAACTCCGACAAATCGCCCTAAGATATTGCACGGAACAGGTTTTTGAGCCAAGCGCCGGTTCATGTTCAGCTTTAGGACTCGGTGGTAACCGATTCTGACGACTCACACCCCCGTCCAGGCCGGTGGTCGCCGCCTGAACGTCCCCAAAACGGTGACGCAATGATTAACGACGCGGGTAAACACGAGGTTAAGAATTGGCCGGCAAGTGGCAATTGTCGCCGCCGAGTGTGGCGCGAATGCCTCACATTTGATGCGCGAAGCCGGATGGCGTCATGAAGGCGCTCGCCACTCAGATCGACGAACTCGACGCGGTCGAGGTCTACGGCCGGGTGGTCGGGGTGCGCGGACTGATGGTCGAGGTCGCGGGGCCGATCCATGCGATGTCGGTCGGCGCAAGGGTGCTGATCGAAACCGGGCAGGCGAGGCCCATCCCGTGCGAGGTGGTGGGGTTCTCCGGCGCGAACGCGCTGCTCATGCCGTTCGCCGTGCTCGAAGGGGTCCGCCGCGGCTGCAAGGCAGTGGTGGTGTCGGCGCCGTCGGCGGTGCGTCCGTCGCCGCAATGGCTCGGCCGGGTGGTCAACGCCATGGGCGAGCCGATCGACGGCAAAGGTCCGTTACCACTTGGTCCTTCGCCTTACCCGTTCCGCAACCCGCCGCCGCCGGCGCATGCCAGGAGGCGCGTCGGCGGCCCGCTCGATCTCGGCGTGCGCGCGCTCAATACCTTTCTCACCTGCTGCCGTGGCCAGCGCATGGGCATCTTTGCCGGCTCCGGCGTCGGCAAATCGGTCATGCTCTCCATGCTCGCCCGCAACGTCCTGGCCGATGTGTCGGTGATTGGGCTCGTCGGCGAGCGCGGCCGCGAGGTGCAGGAGTTCATCCAAGACGACCTCGGCGAGGCCGGCCTCGCCCGCTCGGTCGTGGTGGTCGCGACCTCGGACGAGCCTGCGCTGATGCGCCGGCAGGCCGCGTACCTCACGCTTGCCATAGCGGAATACTTCCGCGACCAGGGCAAGGCGGTGCTGGCGCTGATGGATTCGGTCACGCGCTTTGCCATCGCGCAGCGCGAGATCGGGCTCTCGGCGGGCGAGCCGCCGACCGCCAAGGGCTACACGCCGACCGTGTTCACCGAACTGCCGCGGCTCTTGGAGCGTGCGGGACCCGGGACCGGGGAGGGCACCATCACGGGCTTGTTCACCGTGCTGGTCGACGGCGACGACCACAACGAGCCGGTCGCCGACGCCGTGCGGTCGATCCTCGACGGCCATATCGTGATGGAGCGCGCGATCGCCGAGCGCGGCCGCTATCCGGCGATCAACGTGCTCAAATCAGTCTCCCGCACCATGCCGCGGGCGGCCGATCCGGCCTATCTGCCGGTGCTCACCCGCGCCCGCCAGGTGATGGCGACCTACGCGGATATGGAGGAGTTGATCCGGCTTGGCGCCTATCGGGCGGGCTCGAGCGCCGAGGTGGACGAGGCGATCCGGCTGCACAAGCCGCTCGAAGGCTTTCTCGCGCAAGGTAAGGAAGAAGCAACCACGCTCGTTCAAGCCTATCTAAATCTTAAGGAAATTCTCGGCCCCACGGAAACAGAATAATAACACTGTGGCCGCACACTCACGCTCCTGGCGTGGCCCTGGCTTGGGCAGTGCCGGCAATCGTCGCAGCCTCTCGCCCAAAGGCTGCTTTCGCAAAGTGGCCCCAGGGGGGGCAGGGCGTCGGGGGAGTAAGAGCCGATGAAATCACGTGAGACGTTGATTCGTCTGAAGAAATTCCAGGTCGACGAGAAGCGCCGGCGGGTCGCTCAGATCGAGGGCATGATCGCCGAGTTCGACCGCATGGCGGTCGATCTCGAGCGCGAGATCAAGACCGAGCAGGACCGCGCCGGCATCCACGATCCGGGGCATTTCGCCTATCCGACCTACGCCAAGGCCGCGATGAACCGGCGGGAGAACCTCAAGCGCTCGGCCGACGAACTCAAGGCCCAGCTCGACGATGCCCAGGCGCAACTCGGCGAGGCCTTCGAGGAATTGAAGAAGGTCGAGCTGCTCGACGAGCGGGACCAGGCGCGCGAGCGCGCCGAGATGGACGCGCGCGAGCAGGCCGAGCTCGACGCCATCGGGCTGATGCGCAGCCACGCCAGGGCGTAAGGCAAGGCTCCACCGGCCCGGTTGTTTGCGGCGCGGGCGCGCCGATCGTCCCTATTTTCCTTTCCCCAACACGGGAATGGAGCGCACCCGGTCTCGGGTTTACCCGAGATCGGCATTTCTTGATGCACGCTTGCGCCTCATGAAAGCGCGGAGCGGTAGCCGTTGGCGCGGTTTTACAATTTGTTCTAATCAACCATTCGCAATCGAACCATCCGCCGCGTTGGCCGCCATGGCCGACACTCGCTAAAGCCGCCTGGGCGATCCGACGTACTTTTTTGGTCGAGAAACAGAATGAACCACAACGAGCTTAAACGAAAAATGATCGATGCCGGCCGGGTCCTGGTGGCCGAAGGACAGGACGATTTTACGCGCGGCCATATCTCCGCGCGGCTGCCGGACAACCCATCGCTATTCTTCATGAAGCCGCACAGCCTCGGCCTCGATGAGATCACGATGGAAAACATCCTGACGATCAATCTTGAAGGCGAGGCGGTGGCCGGCGCGTCGCGCCGCCACAGCGAGGTCTACATCCACTCTGAAATCTTCAAGGTACGCCCGGACGTCCAGTGCGTCCTGCATACCCACCCGCCGTACTCGGTCGCGCTTTCCTCGACCGATCGGCCGCTGAAATGCTTCAACCAGGGTGGCGCGCTGTTCTACAAATCACTGGGGCGATACCAGGACACCATCAACCTGATCCGCTCCAAGGACATGGGAGCAGGCGTTGCACGCGACCTCGGACCGCATCGAGCCGTGCTGCTCAAAAACCATGGCATCGTCGTAACCGCACGGACGATCGAGGAACTGATAGTGAGCGCGATTATGCTGGAAGAGGCTGCGCGGATTCAGCTCATCGCTGAGGCCGCGGGCGGCTGCGGCCCGGAATTCCCCGAAGCCGACATCAGAAAGCTCCAAGACGATATCGGCCGTCTCGACCAGTTCACCATCAACTTTGACTATCTGGTACGCCGGCTTGGCAAGCAGAACAAATAACCCGACCTAGTCGCGCTCTGACATCGCCAATGGAGCAAGGTCGTCCGCGACGCCGGTCTGCCGCGGCAGTGAAATCCCGCAATCGGCATCTCGCCAGGTGAAGCAGGAGAAGAAGCGGATGCGTCAACTCAAGCTCACCATCGCGACGACCGACTACGACCACTTCCGGGATTTTCGTCTCGGTCTCGTGAGGGCCGAAGGGATCGATCACACCTGGCTGACGCTCGGCCACCACGAGGTGTTCGCACGTTTCACCTTCAATCGCGAATGGGACGTTTCGGAACTGTCATTTGCCAAGTTCATGGCGCAGGTCACGCGCCAGGATTCGGATATCGTCGGACTGCCGGTGGTCTGCTCGCGGCTGTTCCGCTTCTCGTCGTTCTACGTGAACAAGAACAGCAAGATCAAAACCGCCAAGGACCTCAAGGGCAAGACCATCGGCTCGCCGGAATGGGCGCATACCGCCGCCGTCTATATGCGCGGCTGGCTCAACGACGAGCACGGCGTCGCTCTCAAGGACGTGCATTGGTATCAGGCCGGCGCCAACGAGCCCGGCCGAATCGAGAAGGTGGAGCTCTCCCTGCCGGATGGGGTCAGGCTCACGCGCGTCTCCGACAAATCGCTGAGCGAATTGCTTGCCGCCGGCGAGATCGACTGCGCGCTGATCGCCCGGCCACCGAACTGCTTTCTGCAAGGGCATCCCGACGTCGAGCGACTATTCCCGGACTACTGGTCGATGGAGGAGGACTACTACGCGCGCACCAAGGTGTGGCCGATCATGCACATCATCTGCGTGCAGAAGCCGATCCTCGACGCGCATCCGTGGGTGGCCCGCAACCTTCTCAACGCCTTCGAGGAGTCGAAGCGGCGCAGCGTCGAGCGGCTACTCGATCCGGCGGTGTCACGCTATCCGGTCGCCTGGCTGCCGACCTACATGCGCAAGATGCGCGATATGTTCGGCGGCGACACCTTCCCTTATGGCATCGAGGAGAACCGCCCGACACTGGAGCAATTCTGCCGCTACACCTACGAGCAAGGCATCGCCCACCGGCATGCTAAGCCGGAGGAACTCTTTCCAAAGGGCATCATGACATCGGTTCGGGTTTGACGCATAACGTCGTAGAACCGGTTGCGACAGGGTCGAACCATAAGAATGAGGAGTTACAATGGAGCGATCTTTGTTGGGATTTATGTTCGCATCCGTTTTTGTTGTTGTCAGCGCGGCTCAGCCCGCATCGGATCGCGAGCACATTCAGCATTTGCTCATGGCAACGTTCGACAAGCCGGAGAGCCGTCTCCAGGTCGCTCCTGTCGCCATCGTTGGCGACAATTCGGTCGCCGGCTGGGTGCAGGACGACAAGGGTGGACGGGCGCTCTTGCGAAAGAAGCAGGGCAAATGGACGCTGATCTTATGCAGCGGCGATTCGCTCAAGGATGCAAAACAATTGGAGCAGGTCGGAATTTCCAGTGCCGACGCCAGGGTGTTGTCCAGTCAGCTTGCGGAGCAAGAGGCGCAATTGTCCGCAGGTTACGTTGCGCTGCTATCGACATTTGAAGGAATCGTGATGATGGACCAAAGCGGCAATCATCCGCCGCATCAGGCGCACCCCGGCCGCCACTGATTGCGACAATCAAACGGACGCATGGCCCCAAAAACACGTCCGACTGTTGCTGTAACTCTCCCGCTACAAGCCGCCGCGGGGACGACTGGGGAGAGATGGCGCGACCAAAGACTCCGCGTGGCTCGCGAGTTGCAAGCCCGGTATCTCAACTCGCAACCTCGCCCGCGGTCTTCCGCGTGGTCGCGATCTCGGCACGGGCGGCGCGCGCCATCAGCCCGCTGTCGTTGAACAGCGTGACGAAGCGGAAGCCCATGCCGATCATGCGCGCCGCGTAGGCGCCGGTGGCGTTGTGGATGCCGGCGAACAGCCCGCGCTTCTTTGTTGCGCCGATCAGCTTCTCGTAGATTGCCAGGATCTGCGGCTCCTCGCGATCGAGCACCGGCTTGAGGCCGAGCGAAAAACCGAGGTCGCTCGGACCGACATAGATGCCCGAGATGCCCGGCACGTCGAGGATGGCGTCGATGTTGTCGATCGCCTCCTGCGTCTCGATCATCGGGATCACCAGCACCTCGTCGTTGGCGATCGACTGGTAGGGGCTCGCTTCGCCATAGGCGGCGGCGCGGATCGGGCCGTTGCTGCGCTTGCCTTGCGGAGGATAGAGGCAGGCGCTCGTCAGCGCCTTTGCTTCGGCCGGCGTGTTGACCATCGGGCAGATGACGCCCCAGGCGCCGCCGTCGAGCACCTTGCCGATGATGCCGGGCTCGTTCCACGGAATGCGCACCAGCGGCGTGATCGGATATTTGTCCATCGCCTGGAAGCACTGGATCATCGACAGGTAATCCTGCACGCCATGCTGCATGTCGACCGTCACGCTGTCGAAGCCGCATTGCGCCATGACTTCGGCCGAGAACCCCGACGGGATCGCGAGCCACGCGTTGACACAGGCTTTGCCGGACTTCAGCCGCGCCTTGAGCTTGTTCATCGACATCTCTCTCCCTCACGAAAGCGCGCAGCCTAATGGACGCTGCCGCAAACGCCAATGCCACATTCAAAGTCCGGGCATTTGCGGAAACGCTGGCGCGCATTGCCGATGCACGGGGCGCCCGATGATTCTTACGCGGTGTTGCGATCGTGCTCCGCGGTGATCGACCTCATCAGTTCCTCGGCATGAACGATGTGTGAAATTGAACGATGAGCCACCTGCCATCGACATTCACCATCACGAGTGTCTGTCGGAGGACAACCGGCTTCGATTGGCTATTCGACGTAAGGACTGCAAACCCTGCACTGAGCAATGTGTTCGGCGTCGCCTGGAAGACACTTTGATCCCCAAGTTCGATCTTCAGATCGCGCGGCAATGTCGAGAAGTATGCCCGCAAATCGTCCGGGTTCACGATCAGTTCATTTTTTCCGGCCCCCCAGTATTGGAATGGGTTGGTGAAAAGCTTGACCACGCCGTCCCAATTCTTGGAATTGAAGGCTTGTTCAAAGTTGCGACGGACCGCGGTGGCCTCATCCTCCGGACCCGCGGTTGCCGGTCCCATTCCCAAGAGGCCGATCAACAACGCGAAGGCGACAATCCTTCCCATCACGTCCTCCCTCCGGTCTTTTTGTATCGGCGGCGGGGGCGTAGCCGGGTCGGTTTCTATCGTGACCGTGGTGCGAAAGCGCCCCAGCTTTATTGTATTGCCAATCTCAGGTCGCGCAATCCACGCCGGCACTGCGCGCTAGCCCGACGAGTTTGCGTCTTTGCCGCTCGGCCCGGGTTGCTGTAACACTCCGGCGATGGAACGGCGGTTGCAACGGCCGGCAAAGGCGAGCCTCGCGCTCGTGACGGCGATGCTCGCGCTTGCGGGCTGCTCGAGCCTCAACGGCATGCTGGCGCAGGGGCCGACCAACATCGAGCCGCTGGAGGGCAACTATCAGACGCTCGCGGCGTGCGCCGTGACGCAGCTCACCCGGCGACAGGCCGGGCGTTTGAGCAAGGTCGAGGAGCAGGGCCGGGTGCGCGTGCGGTCGGACACCGGGTGGGAAATTTCGTTTGTCGACGAGGGGCCCGGCGTGACCCGCATGGAGGTGTCGCGCGGCCAGGTCAGCGAGCACTTCCTCGCCATCGCCCGCGCCTGTTCGGCGTGAATCAGGCCCAGACCTTGGACTTTAGCCATCGCGGAGGGCCGAATCTCCCGTAATTGCGTCTCGACGGGGGACGGATTCCCCTGCGATAATAAGATCGTGGGAGAGCCGGAGGCGGCGCCGGCCCGGTCGAGTAGGTGGGGTCAGTTGAGTCTGTGATGTCGTCGACGCCAGTTGAAATCACGTGGCTGCTCGCGGCCGTCACCAAAGGCGACGCGCAGGCCTTCGAGCGGCTGTATGCCGCCACTTGCGCCAAGGTTTACGGCGTGGTGCTGCGCATCCTGCGGCGGCCCGACCTCGCGGCCGACGTGATGGAGGACGCCTACCTGCAGATCTGGCAGCGGGCGGGCGAATTCGATCCGACCATTCAATCGCCGGTCGCCTGGATGGTGGCGATCGCCCGCAGCCGTGCCATCGATCTCGTCCGGCAGTCGCGCAGCGCCGCGGGCGAGGGTGAGCCCGAGATCGCCGATGACGAAGACGGCCCGGGCGCCGTTCCGCGCAACGCCATGACCAACGACCTGCGCAAGCTGCTCACCTGCATCGGCCGGCTGGAGCCGGATCGCCAGCGCATGCTGCTGCTGGCCTACTACGGTGCGTTCACCCACGAGCAACTGGCCGGCAAGCTCAACATGCCGATCTCCGTGCTGCGCTCGTCGTTGCAGCGCAGCCTCGCCGAAGTCGATCAGTGTCTGACGCCATGAACGCAATATGAGCGAAACATGAGCGAAACCGGCGACACCGATGCGCTCGCCGCCGAGTATGTACTCGGCACGCTCGACGCGGGCGAGCGCGCGCAGACGCAGGCGATGCTGACGGTCGACCAGGCGCTCGCCGCCAAGGTGCGCATCTGGGAACGCCGGCTGAGCGAACTTCACCTGATGGTCGAGCCGGTCGATCCGGATGGCGAGATCTGGGATCGCATCAAGGTCAAGATGACGCTCGTCGCGCCTAGTCCGGTCGTGCCGCCGCTGCCCGAAACGGTTGCCCCGCCGGTACCGCCGACGCCGGAACCGGTCATCGGGCTGGCACCGCTGCCGCCCGAAGCGTTACCACCGTCGATGCCGCGCGCGACACCGAGTCTCGAGGCCATCGTGGCTGCTCTGACCGCGGACGAACCGGTGAGCAAGCCCGACGCTGGGGGAGGTGTGGAGCAGGTTGAGGTCTCGCCGGCCAAGGTCGACACGGTTGAAACGGTCGTGGCCGAGAAGGTCGCGGAAGGTACCGCAAGCACCGAGAGCACCGTCGAGAGCGCCAAGACCGCGGATGTCGAGAGTGCCCTCGTCGAGACGGCCAAGGTCATCGAACCTCCGCCGGCCGTTGAGGAGGAGCCGACGCCGAGCGGGGTGTTCGACGACATGCCGGAGCCGACGCCCTCCGGACCGCTGGCGCCATTCCCAAAATCCTTCACCGCCACCAAACCGACGCCGCTAACGCTGACGCCATCACCGCCCGCGACCCTGTCGGTTCCGGTGCCGCCGCCGGTCGCGCCGCCCAGCCCGGCGTTGGCAATTCGGCCCGAGCGTCGTCCGCGTCCGGCGCCGCCGCCGAAGAGTCGGTGGCTGGCGCGGACAATCGCTTGGCTGTTCACTTTGGTTTTGCTGGCGCTGGCCGGACTTGTGGCCGCCTGGCGGTTCGTCCCCGACCAGGTGCCGCCGCCGTTGCGGCCGGTCGAAGTACTGCGCTCGATAGGGATTTCGGTGCCGGTCAGTGTCGGTGGCGCGCCTCCGCGCCGGCCGGCGCCGCCGGAGTCGCGTTACGAGGAGTAGGCGCGGCGCATCAACATCCGGTCCAAGAAAAAAAGCGCCCCGCGGAGGGCGCTTTGAGTTTGGGGGTTGAGATCGAAAACGGCTGTCAGCGGATGACGCTTTGCTCGTCGGTCGCCGCGGTGATCGGCTTGCCGGCCTTCACGACCGGCGTGGTCGCCTCAAGGCGCCCATTGTTGCCCATCACGCCGGAGTCGGAGAAGCGTGACGCTACGCCGATACCGGCGACCAGGGTCGCGCCAACGAGCGCCACGACCACGATCTTCAGGTGGGTCATCCGGTCGGCAGTCAAAAGCGAAGAGTTGTTCATCACACCCTCCCCAGGGTTCTGCCCATTAGTCGTGGCGGGGCGGAGAAAGGTTCACGGGGGTCGTCCACCCTGGAAGTAAGGCTCGTCCGGGGGCTTGTAAGGGCGCTCACAAAGGGTTGATTATCTCGTGATTCCAAAGGATTAACTGATCGCCCCGGGCTAGATGTTGCCGACCGTCTTAAGCCGCGCCCGGGCGTGGATTTCGGCCTGGGAAAGGACCGGGGTCTGGGCCCGGAACCGCTCCACGATGCTGCGCACGAACGGCCGGATGCCGGCCGAGGTCACCAGCACGGGCGCCTCGCCGCCCTGCGCGGCCTCCTCGAACCGCTGCCGAACGAGGGTGACGAACTCGGTCAGCTTCGACGGCTGCATGGCAAGATGCCGGTCGTCGCCCTGGCCGACGATCAATTCGGCGAAGGTCAGCTCCCACTTGGCCGACAGCGCGATCAGCGGCAGGTAACCCGACGGCGTAGTGTGCTGCGCGCAAATCTGGCGGCCGAGCCGCGCCCGTACGTGTTCGGCGAGCGTCGCCGGGTTGCGCGTCCCCGGAATGGCTTCGGCGATGCCTTCCAGGATGGTCGAGAGGTCGCGGATCGAGATCCGCTCGGCGAGCAGGAACTGCAGCACGCGCTGGATGCCCGACAGGGTGATCTGCGTGGGCACGATGTCCTTGATCAGTTCACTCTGCTCCTTCGGCAGTTCCTTGATGAGCTTGCTCACCTCCGCGTAGGAGAGAAGCTCCGAGACGTTGGCCTTGATCAACTCGGTGAGGTGGGTCGAGAGCACGGTTGCCGAGTCGACCACCGTGTAGCCCTTGATCGCCGCATCCTCCTTGAGAGCGACATCGACCCAAGTCGCCGGCAGCCCGAAGGTTGGCTCGCTGGTGTGGATACCGGGCAGCGACACCTGCCCGCCGTTCGGGTCCATGACCATGAACTGGCCGGGCCAGATGCGGCCGGTGCCGGCGTCGACCTCTTTGATCTTGACCACATAGGTGTTGGCCTCGAGCTGGACGTTGTCGAGGATGCGTACCGCCGGCATGACGAAGCCGAGATCGATCGCGAGCGAACGGCGCAAGGCTTTGATCTGTTCGGTGAGGCGATCACTGCTGCCCGCGGCATTGACCAGCGGGAGCAGCGCGTAGCCGAGCTCGATCTTGAGTTCGTCGATCTTGAGGGCAGTCGAAATCGGTTCTTCGGTGGGGGGCGCTGCCGCGGCGGCTTCGACTTTCTTCGTCTCCGCCACGACCTGCCGCTTCTGCTTTTTGTCGATGATGTAGGCGAGCGCGCCCGCGCCGCCGCCGAGCGCCAGGAAAGGCAGCATCGGAATGCCCGGCAGCAGCGCCATCACACACATCACGGCCGCCGACATGCCGAGCGCCTTGGGATAGCCGGACAGCTGCTTCATCAGCGCCTTGTCGGCCGAACCCGAGATGCCCGCCTTAGTGACCAGGAGGCCGGCGGCGGTCGAGACGATCAGCGCCGGCACCTGCGTGACCAGACCGTCGCCGACGGTGAGCAGCGTGTAGGTGCGCGCCGCTTCGGCAAACGGCATGCCTTGCTGGGCGATGCCGATGATCATGCCGCCGATGACGTTGATAAAGACGACGAGCAGGCCCGCGATGGCGTCGCCGCGCACGAATTTCGAGGCGCCGTCCATGGCGCCGAAGAAGCCGGATTCGTCTTCCAGCGCCTTGCGCCGGGTACGTGCCGTCACTTCATCGATCAGGCCGGCGGAGAGATCGGCGTCGATCGCCATCTGCTTGCCCGGCATGGCGTCGAGGTGGAAGCGGGCGGCGACTTCCGCGATGCGGCCGGAGCCCTTGGTGATGACGACGAAGTTCACGATCACCAGGATCGTGAACACGATGATGCCGATGACGAAGTTGCCGCTCATCACGAAGTTGCCGAACGCCTCGATGACGTGGCCGGCGGCGGCGGTGCCCTCGTGGCCACGCGCCAGGATGAGGCGGGTCGAGGCCAGGTTGAGCGCGAGCCGCAGCATCGTGGCGATCAGCAGCACGGTCGGGAAGGCGGAAAATTCGAGCGGCGTCTGGATGAACAGCGCCGTCATGAGGATCAGCACCGACAGAATGATCGAGATCGCCAGCGCCATATCGAGCAGCGTCGGCGGCAGCGGCAGGATGAGGATCACGAGGATCGCCATCACGCCGATGGCCAGCGCCAGGTCGGCGCGCCGTAGCATGCCGCCGATGTCGCTCAAGCCCGACAGGACCATTCCGCCGGTGCTGGCGCCGCCGCCTCCGCTTGCCGCTGCGTCGCTCATTTGTTCCGATGATGCTCGTTTCGCCCGGTCGTGGGCATGGAAGGACTGCGCGGCCGGCGGCAGGCCGCTGATGCGTGCTAGAGGAACCGTGCTGGCGTCCAAGGGGTACCCCCGTGCGCTTGCGCGAAAAGAACATGCCTCCTCGGCAAAATTTGCCCGGTTTATGGTTAGCGAATGGTTAACGCGGGCGGTAAGGTGACCCTGGGGCGCGAAAATAAATGGAGCAGGGCGTGATTCGGTCGTTGCATTGTTGCGTGCGCGCCATGGTCGCGGCCGGCGCCCTGATGGTCTGCCCGTCATCACCCATCTTGGCCGATGGATTGCTGGAGGGACTTTGGAGCGTGCGCCAATCGCCGGTGATCAACGATATCTCCGGCCCGATCCAGCAGAACCTGCGGTGCCTGACCGCCGAGGCGGTCGCCGATCTCGAGAAGACCTTCAGTCCGGTCAGCCGTACGACCAATTCCGCCTGCGAGCAGGTCGAGCGCGAGTCGACGCCGCAGCGGTTGAAGTGGCGCCTGCAATGCACCGGACAGCTCGACATGGACGTGGCCGGGGAATTCGTGTTCGAGACACCCCAGCGCTACACCGCGATCGTCACGACCGAGGCGTCGATGGCCGGGCAACTCATGCAGAAGTCGCGCGTGACCATCGAGGCGGAATGGATCGGCGAGTGCCGCCGGTAGGCGGCGCGGGCGCAACGTCGCGACCACTGCCAGCGATTTAGGAAAGACAGCGCCGCAGCGTTACCCTCCTCCCGCGAGCGCAGCGAGCGGTGGGGAGGGTCGCGAGCGAAGCGAGCGGGGTGGGGGGCGCTTCCTTCCTTTTCGGATCACGGACTACTGACGCAAGAGTCAGCTCTTCGTCCTGACCCCCCACCCCTGACCCCTCCCCACCGCTTCGCGGGGGGAGGGGAACCGCCGCGTCCCGATTCGTGTCTCGCGTCCCATGCGTACATGTCCCGGGGAACATGTGCGGTGGCCGGCTTAGAGACCGGATCAAAATCGCCCATGATGATGCGATGACAGAAACGATTCGCACGACCTGCGCGGTCGTAGGCGGCGGTCCGGCCGGAATGATGCTCGGCGTGCTGTTGGCGCGCGCCGGCGTCGACGTGGTTGTGCTGGAAAAGCACAAGGACTTCCTGCGCGATTTTCGCGGCGACACCATTCATCCTTCCACGCTCGACGTCATCGGCGAGCTCGGCTGGCTCGACGATTTCCTCAAGCTTCCGCACCAGGAGGCGCGCCGGCTCTCCGGATTCATCGGCAACGAGAGCCTGCGGATCGCCGATTTCACCCGTCTGTCGACTCGCTGCCCCTTCATCGCGCTGATGCCGCAATGGGACTTCCTCGATTTCCTCGCCCAGAAAGGTGGGCAGTACTCCTCGTTCCATCTGCGGATGGAGGCCGAGGCGACCGGCCTGATCGAGGAGAACGGCCGCGTCACGGGCGTGCGCGTGCACACGCCGAGCGGAGACCTCGCGATCACGGCCGATCTCGTGGTCGGTGCCGACGGCCGCCACTCGGTGGTGCGCGAACGGGCGGGCTTCGTGGTCGACGATGTCGGGGCGCCGATCGACGTGCTGTGGATGCGGCTCACGCGGCGGCCAAGCGACGGCGCGGAGCCGCTCGGCCGGATGATCGCCGGCAAGATCCTCGTGATGATCGATCGCGGCGACTATTGGCAGTGCGCCTATGTGATCGCAAAAGGCGGCTACGAAGCGGTCAAGGCCGCCGGTCTCGACGCCTTCCGCGCCGCCATCGCGGAGATCGCGCCGCAGATGCGCGACCGCGTCGGCGAACTTGCAAGCTGGGACGACATCAAGCTGCTCACCGTCACGGTCGACCGGTTGCGGCAATGGTACCGTCCGGGACTTCTCTGCATCGGCGACGCCGCGCACGCGATGTCGCCGGTGGGGGGCGTGGGAATCAACCTCGCCGTCCAGGATGCAGTGGCGACCGCCAATAGGCTGGCCGGTCCGCTGCGCGCGAAAACCCTGACCCTCGACGATCTCGCGGCCGTGCAGCAGCGGCGCACCTTCCCGACCCGCGCCACGCAATGGCTGCAGGTCCAGATTCAGAACCGCATCCTCACCCGCGTACTGAAGACACAGCAGGCGCTATCGCCACCTTGGCCGCTGCGGGTGGTCGACCGCTGCCCCTGGCTGCAATGGATTCCGGCGCGCATCGTGGGCGTCGGTTTCCGGCCGGAGCACGTGCAGAATTAGGATCCTCATCCTGCGGAGCGAGCGCAGCGAGCGTCTCGAAGGATGGCGGCCAGAACCGAACATACCGCGATGCTTCGAGACGCCGTGCTGCGCACGGCTCCTCAGCATGAGGCGCAGTGGACCTGGGCAAGTTATCCCGTCACATCTGCTTTATCCCGTCGCATCCGCGGGTGAGACGGATATAGTGGGGTTGCAAGAGGCCGCTGTCTTCGCATCGGAGCCGACATGCGCAAAGGTGCCGCCCGCCATTCGACCCTGTTCGCGTTGCCGCTCGCCGCCGCGTTCATGATGGCGAATGTTCCCACCGCCTTTGCGGAAACGCCGGCACTCGACGAACTGATTTCCGCCGTTGTGCGGATCAAGACCTTCATCAATCCCGACGGCCGC
This sequence comes from uncultured Alphaproteobacteria bacterium, assembly GCA_963763365.1. GTDB lineage: Bacteria > Pseudomonadota > Alphaproteobacteria > Rhizobiales > Xanthobacteraceae > VAZQ01. The sequence continues at coordinate 239,813 of CAVXOE010000014.1, forward strand.
ACCTTGCAGAACCTTGGCCGCGAGCGCGAAGGTTCGGGCATCGTCATCGACGGCAACGGCCTGGTGCTGACCATCGGCTATCTGATGGTCGAGGCCTATGCGGCCGAAGTCACGACCAACGATGGGCGTACGTTGCCCGCGAACGTGGTGGGCTACGACAACGAGACCGGTTTTGGTTTGCTGCAGGCGACCTTGCCTCTCAAGGTCCGGCCGCTCGCCCTCGGCAAATCCGCCGACGTGAAGGAACGCGACGGCGTCGTGGTCGCGAGCTTCGGCGGGCCGGACCGCGCGGCGCGCGCGCTCGTGGTCGCCAAGCGCGAATTCGCCGGCAACTGGGAATACATGCTCGACGAGGCGATCTTCACCGCGCCCTGGCATCCGCAATGGAGCGGGGCGGCGCTGATCAGCCGCGAGGGCAAGCTCGTCGGCGTCGGCTCGCTCCAGGTCGGAGACGCGACCGGCCGCGGCGACAACGTGCAGGGCAACATGTTTGTGCCCATCGACCGGTTGCCGCCGATCCTCAGCGATCTGATCGCGGACGGCCGCGCCGCCGGTCCGGCGCGTCCCTGGCTCGGCATCAATGCCACCGAAGTGCACGGACGGTTGATGGTCGGCCGCATCACGCCGGAAAGCCCGGCCGAGAAGGCCGGCATCCAGCGTGGCGACATCATCCTCGGCGTCGATGGCGCGTCCATCGGTTCGCTCGCGGATTTCTACCGCAAGGTCTGGGCGGTGGGCGGAGCCGGCACGAGCATTCCGCTCGACGTTCTGCACAACAACGAGAAACAGCGCATCGACGTGAAGTCGATCAACCGGCTCGATCATCTCAAGCTCAAGTCGACGTTCTGAAATCTCGCCGCGTGCGCGGTTACCCTCTCCCCTTGCGGGAGAGGGTGCCGAGCGGAGCGAGGCGGGTGAGGGGGCTCTTCCGGGCGGGGTACAGCGTTCGCGGCTCCGGCCTTTGTAACTCGCGTAATCTCCAAATGGAATCAACATGGCCTTCACGCTCTACAACGCGCCGCAATCGACCTGCAGCCAGCGGGTGCGCTTCGTGCTCAACGCCAAGCAGTTGCCGTTCGAGGAGGTGAAGCTCGACCTGCTCGCCGGCGACCAGCTCAAGCCGGATTATCTCAGGCTCAATCCCAATGGCGTCGTGCCGACGCTCGACCATGACGGCAGTGTCGTCATCGATTCGTCCGTCATCATTGAATACCTCGACGAGATCTCGCCGGAGCAAAGCTTCACGCCGCGCGCACCGGTCGAGCGCGCGCACATGCGCTCGCTGATGCGCTTCATCGACGAGATGCCGGCCGCGGCGGTGCGGATTCCGACCTTCAACCTCGCGTTCCTGCCGCGTTTTGCCGCCATGAGCGAGGACGAGTTCCTGGCGTTCGCGGAAGTCAAAGCCGCTGCGCAAGGAGTTCATGCTGGCGATGGGCCGCAAGGGCTTCCCCGAGAAGGACATGAATGCGTCGCTCGACCGCATGCAGCGCACCTACGAGCGCATGGACGACGAGATCGGCGCGAGCGGCGGGCCATGGCTGCTCGGCAAGGCGCCGACGCTCGCCGACATCGCGCTGATGCCTGCGCTGGTGCGCATGGCGGACCTGGGCCTCGCCACGATGTGGAAGGACAGGCCGCGCGTGGCGCGCTGGTACGACGAAATTCGCGCCCATCCGGCGTTCAAGCCGACCTATTATTTCGGCTCGCTGCTCACCGAGCGATTCCCGCATTTGCGGGAGAAAAAGTCCTGATCGGCGGAGCGCGTACCGCACGGGCATCTTCTGCTGACTCTGCCGAAACTATCGTCCTGGCAGCGGGCGCCCGAACTGATTAGCCCGCGGCGTTACCGTTAAGCGTTTCTTGACCGTTCGTAGGAATCCCCGGGTCCGCCGGCCCATCCATTAATAGAATGCACAATCCGGCGAGCCATAACGGGTCGGCCCGACCGACAACGCTTCACGCCTCGACAGGATCATTCATCATGGCGCAATCGGCCGCATCCCGTGCGACGGGCATGGCCCTCTTGCAGGAGCCACGTTTCAACAAGTCGACCGCGTTCACGGCCGAGGAGCGCGAAGCGCTGGGCCTGACCGGACTCCTGCCCGATGTCGTGGAGAGCGAGGACATCCAGCTCAAGCGGGTGTTGATGCATCTGGGGCACAAGACCAGCGATATCGACCGCTACATCTATCTCATCGGTCTGCTCGATCACGACGAGACGCTGTTCTACCGCACGTTGATGTCGGATCCTGCGCGCTTTCTCCCGATCGTCTACGATCCAACCGTCGGGGAAGCCTGCCTGAAATTTGGCCACATCTTCCGCCGTCCGCGCGGCATGTATCTCTCGATCAAGCACCGCGGCCGGGTAAAGGAGATATTGCGCAACTGGCCGGACCAGGACGTGCGCTTCATTTGCGTAACCAGCGGCGAGCGCATTCTCGGGCTTGGCGACCTCGGCGCCAACGGCATGGGCATTCCGATCGGCAAGCTCCAGCTCTACACGGCGTGTGCGGGCGTGCCGCCGCAGTTCCTGCTGCCGATGCAGATGGATTTCGGTACCAACAACGAGCAGCTTCTCAGCGATCCGCTTTATCTCGGAATTCGGCAGCCGCGCGTCTCGGTCACCGAACGCGACGCGTTCGTCGAGGAGTTCGTCGCAGCCGTGCAGGAGGTCTTCCCGCGCTGCTGCATTCATTTCGAGGACTGGGCCGGAGTCGATGCGGTGCGGCTGCTCGACCGCTATCGCGACAAGGTCTGCTGCTACAACGACGACATCCAGGGCACGGCCGGCGCCGCGCTGGTCGGCCTGTTCAGCGCGCTGCGCGTCACCGGCGGCGGCCTGAAGGATCAGCGCGTCCTGTTCCTCGGCGCGGGCTCGGCCGGCACCGGCATCGGCGGCATGATCGTCAAGGGCATGATGCTCGAAGGGCTGAGCGAGGCGGAGGCGCAGGCGCGCATCTCGATGTTCGACATCAACGGCCTGATCGAGAAGAGCCGCACGGACCTGCTGGAGTTCCAGAAGCCCTATGCGCACGACCATGCGCCAAGCAAGGACTTCGCCGCCGTGATCGAGGCGATCAAGCCGACCGCGATCGTCGGCGTGAGCACCTCGGCGAAGGCCTTCGACCAGCGCGTCGTGTCCGCGATGGCCAGGATCAACCAGCGGCCGATCATTTTCGCGCTGTCGAACCCGACCGATCACGCCGAATGCACCGCCGAGGAGGCCTATACGTGGTCGGACGGCCGTGCGCTGTTCGCCGCCGGCGTGCCGTTCGGACCCGTCCGCTACAAGGACAAGGTCTTCGTGCCGGGGCAGGGCAACAATCTCTATGTGTTCCCGGCGGTCGCGCTTGCGGTCTACGCGACGCAGGCGAAACGCGTGCCGGACGAGTTGTTCATCGCCGCCGCGCGCGGCGTGGCCGAACAGGTGACCAAGGGCGAGCTCGATACCGGACTGCTCTATCCGCCGCAGAGCGACATTCTGGAGACCGAGATGCATGCGGCGGTACGCGTTGCCGAGGCGATCTTCGATATGAAGCTCGCGGGCGTCGCCAGGCCGAAGGACATGGCTGCGTTCATCGCCTCGCACATGTACAAGCCGGAATATCCGACCGCCGCGTAAATCGAACGCGCACTGCCGGCTTGAGGAGGCCCCCGATGAAGAACGAACCTGCAGCTCATCCGCACACGCGGATCGAGGAGGACGCCCTCGGCCATGTCGAGGTCCCGGCCGAGAACATGTGGGGCGCGCAGACGCAGCGCTCCCATCTCAATTTCCCGATCGGCGTCGAGCGGTTTCATTGGGGCCGCCCGGTGATCCGCGCGCTCGGAATTCTCAAGAAATGCGCGGCGCTCGCGAATGGCGAACTCGGGCAATTGCCGAAGCAGAAGGTCGATCTCATCGTGCGCGCCGCGCAGGAGGTGATCGACGGCAAGTGGGACCGCGAGTTCCCGCTGGTGGTGTTCCAGACCGGCTCCGGCACGCAGACCAACATGAATGCCAACGAGGTGATCGCCAACCGCGCCAGCCAGCTCGGCGGCAGCGACCTCGGTTCGAAGAAGCTCATTCACCCGAACGACGACGTGAATCACAGCCAGTCATCGAACGACACGTTCCCGACCGTCATGCATATCGCGACCGTCGAGCAGATGACGAACGTGCTCATTCCGGCAGTCAAGGAATTGCGCGACACGCTGGCGGCCAAATCCAAAGTCTTCGGCGACGTCGTGATGGTCGGGCGTACGCATCTGCAGGATGCCACGCCGCTCACGCTCGGCCAGGTCATCTCCGGCTGGGCGGCGCAACTCGACCACGCCATCGTTGCGCTGGAGCAGGCGGTGAAGGGCGTGTACGCGTTGGCAATCGGCGGAACCGCGGTCGGCACTGGACTGAACGCCGATCCGCGCTTCGGCGACGTGGCGGCCGCGAAGATCGCCGGCGAGACTGGCAAGCCGTTCTTTTCGGCGCCGAACAAGTTCGCGGCGCTGTCCGCGCACGACGAACTGGTCAATGCCAGCGCGGCGATGCGCACGCTTGCCGGGGCGCTGATGAAGATCGCCAACGATGTGCGCTTCTATGCCTGCGGTCCGCGCGCCGGATTTGCCGAGCTGAAGATTCCGGAGAATGAGCCGGGCTCTTCCATCATGCCGGGCAAGATCAATCCAACTCAGTGCGAGGCACTGACCATGGTGGCCGTGCAGGTGTTCGGCAACGACCACGCGGTCGCCTTCGCGGGCTCGCAAGGCAGCTTCCAGCTCAACGCCTACAAGCCGGTCATTCTGCACAACGTGCTGGAATCGGCAGAGCTTCTGGCGGAGGGAATCCGTTCGTTCGATGCGAGATGCGCCCGCGGCATCGAGCCGAACATCAAGCACATCAAGGAGCACCTCGACAATTCGCTCATGCTGGTCACCGCGCTCAACCCGCATATCGGCTACGAGAAGGCCGCGCAGATTTCGCTCCTGGCCTATCACGAGGACATCAGCCTGAAGGAAGCCGCGCTCAAGCTCGGGTTCCTCACCGCCGAACAATTCGACCAGTGGGTGCGTCCGGCTGACATGACCCATCCGTTGGTCGCTTAGCCGGCGCGGTCGCCGCCGTCCGGATACGGTCAATTTACGCCTGCGATTGCGCACGAGGCGCATTGCAATTGCGCTTTCAGCGGTGGCCCGAAGTTGCTATCACGCCGCGACTTGGGGCGATTTCAGGAGATATCCGTGAAGACATTCTTGCTTGCCGTTATGCTGACGGCTGCGTTGGCAGTGCCTGTGCTGGCGGAAACCTTCAAGATTCCGGACGACGATCCGATCGTGACCATCACCGTGCCGGACGGATGGACCGCGACGCAGATCGACAAGGGCATCGAACTGATGTCCGACGACGACGAGGTCTATCTCGCGATCGAGGGCACCCAGATGAAGGGGCTCGTGGAATTGACCGTGGACGCGGTGAAGTTCCTCAACCGCGCCGGCGTCACGGTCGACAAGTCGACCGAAAAATCGAGCGAGGGAACGGTCAACGGCTTCAAGATGAACGACATCGGCTGGGCCGGCAAGGACAAGGACGGCGATGTCCTGGTCCATCTTATGATTCTGACCATCACGCCGACCAAGGGCGCGCTGTTCACCTATTGGGCGAGCCCGCAAGGCGACAAGGAGCATGACGACGCGATTCGGACGATCATCCGGAGCGTGAAGAAGGCGAACTGAACGAATTCGGATCAGCCTTATACCGAACCTCGCAATGGATGACTCGTCATGCCCGCGCTTGTCGCGGGCATCCACGTCTTGCTTTCGAGTCGAATCAAGACGCGGATGGCCGGGTCAAGCCTAAGGTCAAGCCCGGGCATGACCTTAAAGTTTAATTGGCCTGAACGCGCCGCTTCGAGCCGCCATCGAACACCGCGCGGCAGCTGGACGAAAGATTACGCCGGTTGCGCGACATGCATGCCTTGATCTGGTTGACGTCCCTGACATAGGCGCTGCAGAGCCGCATGGCATCGCCCTCGCAGGCGGAGCGCTGCTCCGCCGTATAGGCGGCGGCCGTTGACGGCGCAAACGCCACCATCAGCGCGAGGCTGGCCGGTACGGCAACGCAAAAGAAGATCTGCCGGACCGAGCGGCGGTTGCGGACGTCCATATCTAGGTTTCCCCACTTGCAGGCGCTGGCGCAGATTCGCGCAGCGAACCGTGGGTGCTGCATGTGGATATTGGCTTTTTTTCGCCCGATGTTCAGTAACGGTTAGCGATTGGTAACTCCTCGGCCGGGAACAGCGTGATGACGCGGCAGCCCTTGTCGGTCACCACGACCTCTTCCTCGATGCGGGCGGCGGAGAAACCGTCGGTCGCCGGGCAATAGGTCTCGATCGCGAACACCATGCCCTCCTTGATCTCGGTCGGGTGATCCATCGAGACCACGCGCGAGATGATCGGCCGCTCGTGCAGCGCCAGGCCGAGGCCATGGGCGAACTGCAAGCCGAACGCGCTCATCTCGTCCGGGAAGCCGAATTCGCCGGCCTTCGGAAACGCGCTGCAGATATGGGCGGTCGAGGCGCCCGGCTTGATGCGCTCCATCGCGTTGTCGAGCCACTCGCGCGCCTTCCTGTAGGCGTCGTGCTGCACCGGCGTCGCGCGCCCGACGTTGAACGTCCGGTAGTAGCAGGTGCGGTAGCCCATGAACGCCTGCAGGATGTCGAAGAACGCCTGGTCGCCCGGGCGCAGCATGCGGTCGGTGAAATTGTGCGGGTGCGGGTTGCAGCGTTCGCCCGAGATCGCGTTGACCGCCTCCACGTCGTCGGAGCCGTGCGTGTAGAGGAACTGATTGACGTTGGCGACGATGTCGTTCTCGCGCACGCCCGGCTTGAGCTGCTCGTGGACCAGATGGTAGGCGCCGTCGACCATGGCGGCCGCGCGATTGAGCAGCGCGATTTCGTCGGCCGACTTGATCTCGCGCGCTTCCAGCATGATCTGCTGGCCGTCGACGATCTTAAGCCCGGCCTTCTGCAGTTCGAACATCATCGGCGGTTCGATGATGTCGACGCCGACCGGCATGTTGGCGACGCCGGCCTCGCGCAACAGCGAGGCGATCTCCTCGGCGTGCCGCTTCATCAGCCCGAACGACGGGTCGACGGTGCCGCGCAGGCCGATCAGCCCGGCCCTGCAGTTCTCCGGCTTGAGCCACGGCGTGTAGAGCTTGTGGTGCACCGCGGCCGAGCCGAAGTCCCACAGGATCGGTTCGCCGTTGCGCGCGAGCAGCGCCCAGCGCGAGAGCTTGTCGCGCTCCCACTCGCCGATCTTGGTCGAGGTGATGTAGCGGATGTTGTTGACGTCGAACGTCAGCAGCGCACCGACCTCGGAATTTTCCAGCGCCTGCCGCACGCGCGCGATGCGATAGCGGTGCAGGCGGCGGTAATCGACGCGTTCCTCGAAGTCGACCCCCATGGTGCCGAGCGCCGGCAGCGCGCGCCCCCAGTTGAAGCGCGGGTTGATGTCCTCGGCGCGGATTTGCTTCGGCTCGCGCGTGATCTCGTCCATGGGGGCCTCCTTTGGATCTTCGTGGCCGGCGGACCGGCAGATTCGCGGCAATATAGCGCGTCGAAGGCGCAGCGTCTTGCTACGCCACCTTCTTCCCCCACAGCCGCGTCGAGGCGATATCGGCCCCCTCGCGGATCGATTTGAGCTTGAGCCAGACCGCGGGCTCGATCACCCATTCGCGCCCAGTGAAGGTGCCGAAGCCGCAGTCGGTCGAGGCGATGACGCGTTCGCGGTCGCCGACCGCCGCCACCGCCTCCTCGAGCCGCCGCGCCACCACCTCGGGATGCTCGACAAAGTTCGATGTGGATTCCACCACGCCAGGGATCAGGATCATGTCCTTTGGGAATGGGGCCTGCTTGAACGCCGAGTATTCATGGGCGTGGCGCGGATTGGAGAACTCGATCGAGAGCGCGCCCACCTTGGCCTTATAGAGCGCAGGCAAGATCGTCGCCAGCGGAACGTCGTGGATGTGCGGGCCCTCCCAGTTGCCGTAGCAGACATGAAGCCGCACGCGCTCGCGCGGAATCCCCTCGATGCCCTTGTTGATCATGGCGACGAGCATCTCGGCGGTCTTGGCGAATTCGCCGTCGGACTGGTCGCGGTAGAACATGGTGCGGTCCATGGCGAGGTCGGGCGCGTCGATCTGCAGGATCAGCCCGGCCTTGTGGATCGCCTGATATTCCTTCTTCATCTCGCGCGCGATCGCTACGAGATAGGCCTCCTGGCTCGGGTAAAAGGCATTGAGCATGGTGCTGGCGATGATGCCGGGCGAAGCTGCCGTCATGAACAGCTCGGTGAAACCGGCGGGTGATGCGATCGCCTTGAAACGCGCAATCTCGCTTTCGATCGCGCTCGTGTCCTTGTAGTGAATTTCGGCCTGCGCCTCGGGTGCGTTCACCTGCTTGCTGCCGGACGGAAACCGGCGCATCAGGTAGTGCATCAGTTCCGGAAACTCGTCGAATTCGCGCCCGCGCCGGCGCTTCGATGCGCCGGCATAGCCGGTCATGCGCTGCGGCACGTAGGTCTGGAAGCCGACCCGCTGCTGCTCGCCGTCATTGCCGATGTCGATGCCCGCGGTCTTCTGCTTGTCGACCACGTGCCGCACGGCGTTGTTCATCTCGCGGTCGAACTCGGCGGCGTCGTAAGGCTCGCCGGCTTCGCGCCGGACCAGGAGCCCGGACAGCTTTTCGTTGCGCGGCAGACTGCCGACATGGGTGGTCAAGATGCGGTCGCGGCTGAAGATCATGCCCGGGCACTCCTTGCACTCGGCGCGGCAACTTGGCATGGACCGCGGACCGGCACAAAGCGGTCCCGTCAGATGATGAGCCGCGGGCACGTTGCGATGCACCCCGGTCGATTGCATAATCAATGAGTGGGCGAATGCCCGCCAAGAATCGGGCGAATGCCCGTCGAGATTTCAAAGGGAAACGCGCAGATGCCGCCAACCGGAAAAACGGCTTCGCTGGCGCCGAAAATCGACGCCCGCGCGGCGGTCGATGCCATTCCGCGCAGCTACAACTTCGCGGCCGATGTTCTGGCGCGCAACCTCAAGGCCGGGCGTACCGGCAAGCCGGCCTATATCGATCCGCGCGGAAGCTGGACCTACGGTCAACTGGCCGAGCGGGTCGATCGCTTTGGAGCCGGGCTGCGCGCGCTCGGGATCAGGCGTGAGGAGCGCATCCTGCTGGCGCTGCTCGACACCATCGACTGGCCGACCGCTTTCCTTGGCGCGGTCAAGGCGGGCGTTGTGCCTATTCCGGTCAACACGCTGATGACGGAGGACGACTACCGTTTCATGCTCGCCGACAGCCGCGCCCAGGTCCTGATCGTATCGGAAGAATTGTTTCCGAAGTTCGCTAACTTGATCGAAGCGAGCCCCGATCTCGCGCACGTGATCGTCTCGGGCGCCAATGCGCAGGGACATCGCCGGTTCGAAGACTTGCTCACGAGCGCTCCGTCCGGCTCCTATACGGCGCCGACAACCTGCGACGACATGTGCTTCTGGCTCTACACCTCGGGCTCGACCGGCAAGCCCAAGGGGGCTGTTCACACCCACGGCAACCTGCCGCTCACCGCCGACCTCTATGCACAAGCCGTCTTGGGGCTGAGGGAAACCGACGTCTGCTTCTCGGTTGCCAAGCTGTTCTTTGCCTACGGGCTCGGCAACGCGATGACGTTTCCGCTGATGGCGGGCGCGACCACGGTTCTTTCGCCCGAACGCCCCACGCCGGACAGCGTCGCGAAAATCCTGCGCGAGCATCCGGTGACGGTGTTCTATGCGGTGCCGACCTTTTATGCGGCGTTCCTCGCGAGCCCGAGCGCCCCGCAAAGTTCCGAGGTCAAATTGCGTTTGTGCATCTCGGCCGGCGAGGCGCTGCCGCCCGAGGTCGGCCAGCGCTGGAAGGATCGCTACGGCGTCGACCTGCTCGACGGCATCGGTTCGACCGAGATGCTGCACATCTTTATTTCCAACCACCCGGGCGGCGTGAAATACGGCACCACCGGCAAGCCGGTACCCGGATACGACATCCGTCTCATCGACGACGCCGGCAATGTGATCACCAAGACGGGCGAGATGGGTGAAATGCAGGTGCGCGGCCCGACCGGCGCCATCATGTACTGGAGCAATCGCGAGAAAACGCGCGATACGTTCTTGGGCGAATGGACGCGCTCGGGCGACAAGTACTTGCTGGACGAGGACGGCTACTACGTGTCCTGCGGCCGGCGCGACGACATGCTCAAGGTCGGAGGAATCTACGTCTCGCCGTTCGAGGTCGAGGGCGCGCTTTCGAGCCATCCCGAGGTGCTGGAAGCCGCCGTCGTCGCCTGGCCGGACGAGGAGGCGCTGATCAAGCCCAAGGCGTTCGTCGTGCTCAAGATCGCCGACAAGGCCTGCGATGCGCTCGCGCGTGAGCTGCAGGACCACGTCAAGGCGAAGCTCGCGCCTTACAAATATCCCCGCTGGATCGAGTTCCGCAGCAACCTGCCGAAGACCGCGACCGGGAAGATCCAGCGGTTCATGCTGAGGGCCGAGCTTGGACCCCGGCAGTCCTGAGCTTTCCGCCGCCGGTATTGCTTGACTGCCAACCTCGACTCGTCACCACTTCGCAGGTGGAAAATTTCGCGCGGCGCTGCGCCGCGCGCGGGCTGGGAAAATGCGAAAGGCGATATTCGGCCGGACGGGACTCGAAATCTCCGAGATCGTGCTGGGCGGCGGCGTCACCGGCGGCATTCTGATCAATGCCGATGACGCGACCCGCTTCAACGCGCTGCGGCGCGCCATCATGGGCGGCATCAACTGGATCGACACGGCGCCGATCTACGGCAACGGCGCGTCGGAGGAAACGATCGGGCGGCACCTGGAATCGCTCGTGCCGCGGCCGCAGATTTCAACCAAAGTCCGGCTCGAAGCCGAGGACATGGAGAGCATTCCGACGGCGATCCTGCGCAGCCTGGAGGCGAGCCTGACGCGGTTGCGATCGCAGAAGGTCGAGCTGTTCCAACTGCACAATCATATCGGCACGACGCTTGGGCGGCCGCGCGGCGGTGTCGGTCGAGCAGGTGCTCGGTCGCGGCGGCGTCGCCGACACCTTCGACAAGCTCAAGTCGCATGGGCTGATTCAGGCGGCCGGCATTACGGTCGCGGGCGACACCAAGGCTTGCCTCGAGGTCATCAACAGCGGGCGCTTCGACGCGGCGCAGGTCTACTACAACATGGTCAATCCGAGTGCGGCTTGGACGCGTGTGCCGCACGCCTGGAAGGGGCAGGACTTCTGCGGCGTGATCTCGGCCTGCTTCCGCCAGAACATGGGCGTGCTCAACATCCGGGTCTGGGCGGGCGGCGCGCTGGCAAGCTCGCGCCGGCCCGACGGCCTGTTCATGATGACGAGCGACACCGATCTCGACAACGAGATGCGCTGCGCGGCGGCGATCCGTCAGGTGCTCGGCGACACTTATGGGACGCCGGCGCAGACCGCGCTGCGGTTCGTGCTCGGTAATCGCGACATCACCGCGCGGGTGATCGGAATTTCCGAGATCGTCCAGCTCGAACAGGCGCTCGAAGGAGCGGCGCGCGGTCCGCTCCCGTCCGCCGCGATTGCCAAGCTCGACGACCTGTGGGCCAACGAATTCCGGGTGAATTGACACGATTCCAGATATGAACTATAGTGCATGAAATATATTTCCTGCATCCGGGTTCATTCTGCGTGTCAGAGGCCAAAATCAAGGGCAAGGCGCGTGAACGCGCACCCCTCAACGCTGGCGACGCCGGCCAGGACGTAGACGCATTTGCCGCCGAGGTCGGCCGCCTCATGCGGCTGTGCCGTGCCAAGCGCGGCATGACACGGCGGCAGCTTGCCCAGGGCTCCGGCGCGTCCGAACGATATCTCGCCCAGATCGAAGCCGGGCAGGGCAACCCGTCGGTCGTCATGCTCAAGTCGATTGCCGAGGCGCTCGACGTTCCGGTGGTCGAACTTCTGCCGCGCAGCAACGGCCGCGCCGCCGCGATGACCCATATCCTCGATCTCCTGGGCCGCATGCCGCTGTCCGAGCTTCCCGCGGTCGCCGACCTGATCGAGGCGCGCGCACAACAGTCAGCGGTGAACGACCGGGCGCGGCGGATCGCGCTGGTCGGGCTGCGCGGCGCCGGCAAGTCGACCTTGGGGCAGCGGCTCGCGCTCGAACTTGGCTGCCCCTTCATCGAACTCGACCGGCTGGTGGAGCAGGAGTACGGCGCGCGCATCCCGGACCTGATCGAGATCGCCGGCGTGGCGACGTTTCGCCGTTACGAGCGCGCCTGCCTGGAGCGCGTCATTGCCGACAACGAAGCGGCGGTGATCGCAACTGCCGGCGGCATCGTGGCAAATGCCGAGACCTACGCGCTGCTGCTGCGCCGGACCCACACCGTATGGCTCAAGGCCCGGCCGGACCAGCATATGAGCCGCGTAATGGAGCAGGGCGACTTCCGTCCTATGGCACAGAACCGCGAAGCCATGGCGGATCTTGTCGCCATCCTCGAGGCGCGCAGCGCTGACTACGCGCGGGCCGAAGCCGAACTGGAGACGTCGGGCGACAGCGTCGAAGACAGCTTCGCGAAACTCGTTCGCATCACCAAGCGTTATGCGGCCGGAGAACGTGCATGACGCTGGCTGACCAAGGCTTCGTCGATCTCGGCGATATGCGGCTCGAATACCGCATGACCGGTCCGCGCCCGGATGCCGCGCCCACGCTCGTCATGCTGCACGAAGGGCTCGGCCATGCCGGCATCTGGGGGAGCTTCGCTGACGAACTTGCGGATGCGACCCGCGCGGGCGTGTTCTCCTATTCGCGCGCCGGCTACGGCAGCTCCTCGCCGTCCAAGCTGCCGCGCACCGTCGCGTTCATGCACGAGGAGGCGCGCGACGTGCTGCCGCGCGTGCTCGACGCTATCGGTTTCCGCCGCGGGCTCCTGGTCGGGCACAGCGACGGCGCGTCGATCGCGGCGATTTATGCGGGCAGCGTGCAGGACCATCGCGTACGCGGGCTCGCTCTGATGGCGCCGCACTTCTTCACCGAAGACATGGGCATCGAGGAGATCGCCCGCGCCAAGGTGGCGTTCGAGCAGGGGTCGCTGCGTGCGAAGCTCGCGCGCTCGCACGCCGACGTCGACAACGCGTTCTACAACTGGTGCGGCCCTTGGCTGCTGCCGGGCTTCCGTCAGTGGGACATCACCGACGCTCTTGGCTACATCCGCGTGCCGATCCTGATCGTGCAGGGCGAGGACGATCAGTACGGCACCGCGCGGCAGATCGAGGTGGCGCGGGAGGAGTGCTACTGCCCGGTCGAGGTCGCGCTGCTGCCGGAGACGCGGCATGCACCCTATCGCGAAGCGCCGCAGGCGACGCTGGCGGCAATCGCGGAATTTGCCAACCGGCTGCTGCAAGACCACCACGAGGGCGATTTCGCAGCTCGCGCTGCTGAATAGGTTGTGAGGATCAGATGGCCGACGCAGAGCGTAAATTGAGCAATGGCAACAGTCGGATCGACTTCCAGACCGATCCGTCGCGCTATCGCCATTGGAAGGTCAAGATCGACGGCGATGTCGCCACGCTTGTCATGGACGTGGACGAGAAGGGCACGCTGTTCGACGGCTACGAGCTCAAGCTGAACTCCTACGATCTCGGCGTCGATATCGAGCTTGCGGACGCGATCGAGCGGTTTCGCTTCGAGCATCCGGAAGTTCGCGTGATCCTGCTGCGCTCGGGCAAGCCGCGCGTGTTCTGCGCCGGCGCGAACATCCGCATGCTGGCGGGGGCGACGCACGCTCACAAGGTCAATTTCTGCAAGTTCACCAACGAGACGCGCAACGGCATCGAGGACGCCAGCGAGAATTCCGGGCTCTCGACCATCTGCGTCATCAACGGCACCGCGGCTGGCGGCGGCTACGAGCTGGCGCTCGCCGCCGACCACATCATGCTGATCGACGACGGCTCTTCGACCGTGTCGCTGCCGGAACTGCCGCTGCTCGCGGTGCTGCCAGGCACCGGCGGCCTTACGCGCGTCACCGACAAGCGCAAGGTGCGGCGCGATCATGCCGACGTCTTCTGCACCACCGAGGAAGGCATCAAAGGCAAGCGCGCGGTCGACTGGCGGCTGGTCGATGAAGTTGTGCCGGGTTCCAAGTTCGAGGACGCGGTCGCAACGCGTGCCAGGGAATTCGCCGCCAAATCGGCGCGCCCCGCCGGCGCCAAGGGCGTTGCGCTGACGCCGCTCAAGCGCGAACGCTCGGCCGATGGCGTCGAGTATGAGTTCGTGTCGGTGGCGCTGGCGCGGCCGGATCGTCTTGCGACCATCACGCTGCGCGGACCCGAAACGCCGCCGCCCGCCTCGGCGGACGCGATGCTGGCACAAGGCGCGGAGTTCTGGCCGCTGAAGCTCGCGCGCGAGCTCGATGATGCGATCCTGGACATTCGTGCCAACGAATTCGACACGGCGGCGCTGGTGTTCAAGTCGTCCGGCGATCCGGCGCAGGTGCTGGCCTACGACGCGTTCCTCGATGCCAACAGGGATCACTGGCTGGCACGCGAGATCAGGGGATTGTGGAAGCGCACGCTCAAACGGGTCGATCTCACCTCGCGCTCGCTGGTCGCCCTCGTCGAGCCAGGGTCGTGCTTCGCGGGGACGCTGGCAGAACTCGTACTCGCGACCGACCGCTCGTACATGCTGATCGGGCAGTTGGCCGGTGACAACAAGCCGCCCGCCACGCTTTCGCTCGCCGCCGTCAACTTCGGCGCCTATCCGATGTCGAACGGGCTGTCGCGGCTGGCGAGCCGGTTCCTCGCCGATCCGGCCGACCTCGATCGCGCCAAGGCGGAAATCGGCAAGCCGCTCGACGCAGAGGCAACAGAGAAACTCGGCCTGGTGACCTTCGCGCTCGACGACATCGACTGGGAGGACGAAATCCGCGTCTTCCTCGAGGAGCGCGCGAGCTTCTCGCCCGATGGGCTCACCGGCCTCGAAGCCAATCTGCGCTTCGGCGGCCCCGAGACGATGGAATCGAAGATCTTCGCGCGGCTCACCGCCTGGCAGAACTGGATCTTCCAGCGCCCGAACGCGGTCGGCGAGGAGGGCGCGCTCAAGCGCTATGGCACCGGCCAGAAGCCGGTGTTCGATACGAGGCGGGTGTGATGAACACTTTACCCGCGACACCCGCTGCTCGTCATCATCCGCGAAAGCGGATGATCCAGTGTGTTGAACAATGACTGGATGCCCGCTTTCGCGGGCATGACATCGGAGAGAATGGCGGCGAACAGAAATAAGAATGAGGAGAGTGGCATGAATATTCAGAACGTCGATTACTCGACCAAGATTCCCAACAACGTCGGCCTGACCGAAGATCGCACCGTGCTGCGTGCGCTGGAAGGCTGGCATCCAGGCTACATCGACTGGTGGAAGACCATGGGGCCGGAGGGCTTTCAGGAGGCGCTGGTCTATCTGCGCACAGCCGTCTCGGTCGATCCCAAAGGCTGGGCCAAGTTCGACTACGTGAAGATGCCGGAATACCGCTGGGGCATCTTGCTCGCGCCGCAGGAAGAAGGGCGGACGATTCCGTTCGGCCAGCACCTCGGCAATCCGGTCTGGCAGGAGGTGCCGGGCGAATACCGCGCCATGCTGCGCCGCCTCATCGTCATCCAGGGCGACACCGAGCCGGCCTCGGTCGAGCAGCAGCGCCATCTCGGCAAGACTGCGCCGTCGCTCTACGACTTGCGCAACGTGTTCCAGGTCAACGTCGAGGAGGGCCGCCATCTCTGGGCGATGGTCTACCTCCTGCAGAAATACTTCGGCCGCGACGGCCGCGAGGAGGCCGAGCAGCTTCTGCAGCGCCGGTCCGGCGATGCCGACAAGCCGCGCATGCTCGGCGCCTTCAACGAGGCGACGCCGGACTGGCTCTCGTTCCACATGTTCACGTTCTTCACCGATCGCGACGGCAAGATGCAGCTCGAAAGCCTCGCGCAATCGGGCTTCGATCCGCTCTCACGCACCTGCCGGTTCATGCTGACCGAAGAAGCGCACCACATGTTCGTGGGCGAGACCGGCATAGGGCGCACCCTTCAGCGCACCTGCGAGGCCATGAAGGAGGCCGGCGTCGAGGATCCGAACGACATCGACAAGGTGCGGGCGCTCGGGGTCATCGACCTGCCCACCATGCAGAAGAAGCTCAACCTGCATTACACGCTTTCGCTCGACCTGTTCGGTTCGGAGGTCTCGACCAACGCCGCCAACTGCTTTAACGCCGGGCTTAAGGGCCGCTTCCAGGAGACCAAGATCGAGGACGACCACCGGCTCGAGCATTCGATCTATCCGGTGCTGAAATTCGTCGATGGCGAGATCAAGCGGGTCGACGAGCCGGCGCTGACCGCGATCAACATGCGGCTGCGCGACGACTACACCGCCGACTGCCAGCGCGGGCTCGAGCGCTGGAACAAGATCATCGAGCGTGTCGGCGTTCCGTTCAAGCTTGCGCTGCCGCATGTCGGGTTCCACCGCCTGATCGGCGAGTTCAAGGACGTCAAGGTTTCGCCGAGCGGGGTGATCGTCGACGAGGCGACCTGGAACCGCGAGAAGAGCAAGTGGCTGCCCACGACCGAGGATGGCGACTTCATCCAGAGCTTGATGAAGCCGGTCACCGAGCCCGGCCAGTTCGCGGGCTGGATCGCGCCGCCGCGCGTCGGCATCGACAACAAGCCGGGCGACTTCGAGTACGTGAAGATCGCAGCTTAGGCCGGCGCGATCAGCCGCAATTGCGAGACTGTTTCCGCTTCGGTGCCGAAAGCGGAGGCATTTCTTGCATGCAGATTGTCGCGAGCATTATGCAGTGCACCAAACGGCGTCGACACTGGATCACCTCTTCGCGGCCACGAGGAGATTGTCGGGCAGCGTCAGGCGAAGCGTCTTGGCGGTCATCAGATTGATGGCCAACTCGTACTTGGTCGGTTGCTGAATCCGGCAAGTCACCCGCTTTCGCGCCTTTGAGAATGCGATCGACAGATGACCTGCCGCTCGCCGGAGATATATCGTCCGTGTTGGTTCCGTACGCCATGAGGCCGCCACTAGCGACAAAAAAGCGATATGCATAGACCGTCGGCATGCGGTATTGCGCAGCCCGTGCGATGATCGTATCGCGATAGCTGATAGTGACGGGATCGGGGACCACTAGCAAACCGCCATTCGATTGACGCGCGAACAGATTCAATCGCGCGCTCGATATCGGAGGCGGTGTCCACGCCGGCCATGCGTCAATTCCAGCCCCATCGCTGGCGCCGCTGGTTCAATCGCATTGCGATAGACAGCCGTACTAGGATCTGCGGAATTTGCGACCAGAGCGGCGCGGGTTACGTCGGGCGCGATTTCTGTTGAGCAATTGCAGCCATTTTGTGCCGATGGTGTACTCGAAATTCGTGAAGCCGGTGATGTTGCCGCCGGGCCGCGCGAGATTCACTCACGAAGCCCGTACCGATGGGATCGGCATCATTTACAAACACTATCGGCAGAGATCGGGATCCGACGCCGGACGGCCGATGACCTTATCGGGGTTGTCGAAGGCGAATGATCACATCCGGTCTTGGCCGGAAACGAGATCCCCCACGACAAAGCCACGCGCACGCCCGACGACTGGTGTCCAACGATCATCAATGCGGATGAAATTGTCTATCCCACCAGCTCAGTGTGTTGATCGCGTTCGAGGGCGAAACGCTGTGAAGCAGCTGTGTACCATCGGGTCTTGACGACTGCCTGCACTGCGAGATCGCTGGCGGCACCCACCCGGTTTTCAATGACGACCTGTTGGCCAAGACGCTGCGAAAGCCATTCACCCGTCAGGCGGGCGACGATGTCCGGTCCGTTGCCCGCCGCAAAGCCGACGATGAGATGTATTGGTCGCGACGGATAGACTTGTGCGTGTGAATCTCGATTAGCGAGTGGAAACAGAGCGGCGTTTGCCGCGATCTGCAAGAACCGACGGCGCAGAAGCTTCACGCGTCATCCTTTCAGCAGTTGCTACACATGTTCGCTGAAATTTTCACATGCAAGAAACCCGCCAGCGCGCCGTCCAGCCGCGCATCTGTGCTCCATGCCCAGAGAAGGTTGCCGACGGCAATCGCCTAGCGTGTTGCCCGGCTCGCGCTACGCGCTTGCCTGCCAGGACGCAAGCACGCGCGCTTTCAACTACTCCGCCGCTTCGCCGCGCGCGACGGCGTCCCACCAGGGGCAGATGCCGTCCATGACGTGATAGTTGCCTTCGATCACGTTGACCGGCTTACGTAGTCCGGTGGAGGCCGCCTGGATGCGGATATTGCGGGATTCGACGCGCTTCTCCGGCGTCATCCACATGCGGTCGTGGCCCCACATGCTGGGTCCCCAGGTGACCTCTTCCTCTCGCCAGTTCTCGACGTCGATGACGCGGCCGCCCCAGCCGTATTCGAACATGAAGTTCGACGGCGAGTTCGAATAGAACGAGGTCACCTCGTCGTTGATGTGGCGGCCGAGCGTCACGCCGATCAGCTTGTCCGGATCGGTCAGCGCGAGGTCGTAGCACTGGCCGACGTCATCGAGGCTGAAGAGCTCGACCATCAGATGGTGCGTGGCGCTGCGCCCGGTCTCGATGAAGGCGATCGAGTGGTGGCGCGGATTGGCGTGGAAGAAATAGGCGTTGAACGGCCGCGTCATGTAGTCGGAAAGCTTGAAGCCGAGCACGTCGCGATAGAACGGGATCGCGTCGTTGATGTTCTTCACGTGGAGCACAGCGTGTCCCATGCCGAGCGGGCCGGTGCGGAAGCCCGAGATCGAGCGGCCGGGCTTGAACGGCTCGCTGGTGGTCTCGGGCCCGTAAAAAATCTCCAGCCGGTTGCCGAGCGGATCGTTGAACACGATCAGGTCCTTCACGCGGCGCTCTTGCGCGAGCGCGCGCGAGCCGCGGGCGACCTGCACGCCGGCCTTCTCCAGGCGGGCGGCCATGGCGTCGAGCGCCGCCGCATCGGGGACTTCCCAGCCGAAGAAGCCGACGCCCTCGCCGCCGTCCTCGCTGACGACGACGCGTTGCCTGCGGTCGTCCATGCGCAGCGCCAGGCTCTTGGCACTCTTGTCGACGAGCTGCATCCCGAGGAAGCGGGTGCCGAAGTTCGACCAGTCCTCCAGTGACTTGGCGCGGACGCCGACGTATCCGAGACCTTCGATCGACATGGGCCGTCTCCGCTATGCCTGAGTCATCGTGCGAAATATGAGCCTTCCGCGCGACCTTGGCAATTGCCGGCCGCGGCCGGCCAGCCAGCGGGAGATGCGGCCGCGCTACTCGGCGGCGACCCGCGCGGGGCTCGCGTGGGCCGAGATCAGATAGTCGATCGCCGCCTGCACGCCGCCCTTCTTGTACGGGATGCCGGCGAGCGCCAGCGCCATCTCGGTGTTGGCGAGTGCGCCCAGTAGCGTGCCGTCGTTGATGTCGCCGAGGTGGCCGATGCGGAAGTACTTACCCGAATAGGCGCCGAAGCTCGCACCGTAGGAGATGTTGAAGGTCTCGAGCGCAAGGCTGCGGAACGCATCCGCGTTGTGCCCCTCCGGCAGCATCACGGCGGTGATGGTCGGCGAGTAATATTTCGGATCGCGGCACATGATCTCGAGACCCCAGGCGCGCACCGCGCGGCGGGTCGCCTCGGCGAGGCGGTCGTGCCGGGCAAAGACGTTGTCGAGCCCTTCCTCGTGCAGCATGTCGACGCCGGCGGCGAGCCCGTGCAGCATCTGCGTTGCCGGCGTATAGGGGAAGAAGCCGATCTTGTTCATGTTGAGCATGTCGTCCCAGGCCCAGAACGACTTCAGCGACTTCGAGGACTTCGACGCCGCCAGCGCCTTGTCGCTGACCGCGTTGAACGACATGCCGGGCGGCATCATCAGGCCCTTCTGCGCGCCGCCGACGGAAACGTCGACGCCCCACTCGTCATGGCGGTAGTCGGTCGAGGCGAGCGACGAGATGGTGTCGACCAGGAACAGCGCCGGGTGGCCGGCGGCATCGATGGCCTTGCGGATTTCGGCGATCGGCGAGAGGCAGCCGGTCGAGGTCTCGTTGTGCAGGACGCACACCGCCTTGATCTCGTGCGCCTTGTCCTTGCGCAGGTGCTCCTCGATCACCTTCGGGTCGGCGCCGATGCGCCAGTCGGTCTTGATGAATTCGGGCTTGAGGCCGATCTTCTCGGCCATCACCTTCCAGAGCGTGCCGAACTGGCCGGTCTCCACCATCAGCACGCGGTCGCCTGGCGACAGCGTATTGACGAGGGCGGCTTCCCACGCGCCGGTGCCGGTCGCGGTGTAGATGATGACCGGATTCGCGGTCTTGAAGATGGTCTTGATGCCTTCGAGGCAGCGCTTGGCAAGCTTGGCAAATTCGGGCCCGCGGTGGTCGATGATCGGCGTGTCCATCGCGCGCAGCACGCGGTCGGGCAGCGGCGTCGGCCCCGGAATCTGCAGGAAGTGACGGCCGACGGGGCGCGCGGAGTTCTTCGACATCAGCAATCCCTCAATAGGTGCGGTCTATCGTAGGCCTTGCTCGGAAATACGTCCCGGACCCGGCCGCAGCTTGCCGCCATGAATGACGAATGCGACATTCAGTCAAGGCTCTTTGCGGGGCGCGGTATTGTCACGGGGAACGCCTAAACCGATGACGGAAACAGTCCTCCCCGGTCTCGAACGGCGGCTCAGGGCGCAGCTCCTGGGTGACGTGGCGTTCGACCCGTTCGCGCGCGGGCGTTACGCCACCGACGCATCGCACTACCAGATCACGCCGCTCGGCGTCGTCGCGCCGCGCTCGGTCAAGGAAGCCGAGCATGCGATCGCGCTGGCGCGCGAGGAGGGCGTGGCAGTCACCGCGCGCGGCGGCGGCACCTCGCAGTGCGGGCAGACGATCAATTCGTCGCTCATCGTCGATTGCTCGAAATATCTCGATCACGTCGTCGAGCTCGACGTCGCGCAGAAGCGCTGCGTGGTCGAGCCCGGCATCGTGCTCGACGAGCTCAATCGCAGGCTCAAGCCGCACGGCCTTTGGTTCCCGGTCGATATCTCGACCGCCTCGCGCGCGACCATCGGCGGCATGGTCGGCAACAACTCGTGCGGCGCGCGGTCGCTGCGCTACGGCAATACGCGCGAGAACGTCATCTCGGTCGACGCGCTGCTGGCGGACGGCCGCAGCGCGCATTTCGGCCCGGTCGCGCCCGACCTCTCCGATATTCCCGAGAACTCGCCGCTCAAGCCGATCGCGCGCGATCTCATGGCGCTCGGCACGCGTGACGCGGAGCTGATCAAGGAGCGCTTTCCGCAGGTGCAGCGCCGGGTCGGCGGCTACAACATCGACGCTTTTCTGCCGGGCCGTAATGAGCTCAACCTCGCGCACATCCTGGTGGGCTCGGAAGGTACGCTCGGCTTCTCGACCCGCATCGAGCTCAAGCTCTCGCCGTTGCTCGGCCGGCGCGCGGTCGGCGCCGTGCACTTCGGCAGCTTCCGCACCGCGATGGATACCGCGCAGCATATCGTCAAGCTCGGGCCGATCGCCGTCGAGCTGGTCGACCGCACCATGCTGGGGCTGGCGCGCGAGATCGCGATGTTCCAGCCGACCATCGACGCGGTCGTGCACGGCGACCCCGAAGCGATTTTGTTCGTCGAGTTCGCCGAGGATGACTGGAACGAGAGCTTCCGCCGGCTGTTGCGCCTGACCGAACTGATCGGCGACCTGGGGATTGCCTGGGACAAGACCGGCGCGAAGCAGGGCGGCGTGATCGAGGTGCTCGATCCCAAGCTGCAGGCCGCAATCACCGAGATGCGCACCGCCGGCCTCAACATCATGATGTCGATGAAGGAGGAGGGAAAGCCGGTCTCGTTCGTCGAGGACTGCGCGGTGCCGCTCGATCACCTCGCCGATTACACGGACAAGCTCACTGCGATCTTCGAAAAGAACGGTACGCGCGGCACCTGGTACGCGCACGCCTCGGTCGGCTGTCTGCACGTGCGGCCCGTACTCAATCTCCGCCTGGAGAAGGATGTGAAGGCGATGCGGGCGATCGCCGAGGAGGCGTTCGACCTGGTACGCGCCTACAAGGGCTCGCATTCCGGCGAGCACGGCGACGGCATCGTGCGCTCGGAATTTCACGAGAAGATGTTCGGCCCGGAGTTGGTACGCGCGTTCGAGGAGGTCAAAGATAGTTTCGACCCGAAAGGGCTGTTCAATCCCGGCAAGATCGTGCGCGCGCCGAAGTTCGACGACCGCAGCCTGCTGCGCTACCGCCCGGACTACCATGTCGACGACGTGGCTACCCAACTCGACTGGTCGGCCTATGCGGGCGCGGGCGGCGGATTCCAGGGCGCGATCGAGATGTGCAACAACAACGGCGCCTGCCGCGCGCTGCAGGGCGGTGTGATGTGCCCGAGCTATCGCGTCACTCGCGACGAACGCGACGTCACGCGCGGGCGGGCGAACACGCTGCGGCTCGCCATCAGCGGACAGCTCGGGCCGGGTGCGTTCACCTCCGACGAGATGGCGGAGACGATGAAGCTCTGCGTCTCCTGCAAGGCCTGCCGGCGCGAATGCCCGACCGGCGTCGACATGGCGCGCATGAAGATCGAGGTGAATGCCGCGCGCGTCGCCAAGCACGGCCTTACGCTGCATGAGCGGATGGTCGGCTACCTGCCGCACTACGCGCCGATCGCGTCGCGGTTCTATTGGCTGGTCAACCGGCGCAACGATAGCGCGCGGTTGATGCAGTGGTCGGAGGAAATCGCGGGCTTCAGCGCGCGGCGCAAGCTGCCGCAGTGGTCGTCCGATCCCTATTGGGAGAGCGCGCGAACGGTCGGTGCCATGGGCGCGCCGGAGGTTGTGCTGTTTGCCGATACCTTCAGCCGCTATTTCGAGCCGGAGAACATGGCGGACGCGCTTGCCGTGCTCACCGCCGCCGGCCGCGCGGTGCATTTGCCGATGCCGCCGGCCAAAGAGAAACGCCCGCTGTGCTGTGGGCGCACGTTTTTGTCGGTCGGGTTGGTGAAGCAGGCGCGACAGGAGGCCGAACGCTGCGTCGCCGCGCTGGCGCCGTTCGCAGAGCGCGGCACTCCGATCGTTGGACTTGAACCGAGCTGCATCCTCAGCTTCCGCGACGAGATCCCGGCGCTGGTCAAGACCGAAGCGGCGCGCAACATCGCGGCTCACGCGCTGCTGTTCGAGGAATACGTCGCGCGCGAGGCCGCGGCCGGCCGGTTTGCGCTGCCGCTCAAGCCGATCGCCAAACAGGCGCTGCTGCACGGCCATTGTCATCAGAAGTCGTTCGCCGCCATGGGGGCGGTCGAGGCGACGCTCAAGCTCGTGCCCAATCTCGCCGTCGAGACCGTCGAGACGAGCTGCTGCGGGATGGCGGGCGCCTTCGGCTATGGGGCCGATACCTACGACACATCGATGGCGATGGCCGAGCTGTCGCTGCTTCCCGCGATCCGCAAGGCCGACAATGAGGCGATCGTGGTCGCCGACGGCACCTCCTGCCGCCATCAGATCAAGGACGGCACCGGCCGGGAGCCGCTGCATGTTGCGCGCGTGCTGGCGATGAGCCTCGCCGCCGGGTAATCTGCGAGAGGTCAGGCCGTGCCTGCTGAGTGACGTCCATGCCGGTTAAACTGCTTCCCACTTCGCTTGTGGGTTCTTATCCGCAGCCCGAATGGCTGATCGACCGCAAGAAGCTTGCCGGCCGGTTTCCGCCGCGCGTGCGTGCGCAAGACCTTTGGCGGGTCGCGCCCGAATGGCTCGAACAGGCGCAGGACGACGCGACGCTGCTGGCGATTCGCGACCAGGAGCGCGCCGGGCTCGATATCATCACCGACGGTGAGATGCGCCGAGAGAGCTATTCGAATCGTTTCGCCACCGCGCTCGACGGCGTCGACGTCGACAACCCCGGCACCGCGCTCGACCGCTCCGGCCATCCCAACCCGGTGCCACGCGTCGTCGGCAAGGTCTCACGCCGGCATCCGGTCGAGGTGCGCGATGTGAAATTCCTGCGCGCCAACACCGACCGCATGATCAAGATGACGGTGCCCGGCCCCTTCACCATGTCGCAGCAGGCGCAGAACGATTTTTATCAAG
Source organism: uncultured Alphaproteobacteria bacterium (assembly GCA_963763365.1). GTDB lineage: Bacteria > Pseudomonadota > Alphaproteobacteria > Rhizobiales > Xanthobacteraceae > VAZQ01. The sequence continues at coordinate 263,982 of CAVXOE010000014.1, forward strand.
ACGAAGCCGAGATGGCGCTCGACTATGCGGCGGCCGTCAATGCCGAGATCAAGGATCTGTTCGAGGCCGGCGCCGACATCGTGCAGATCGACGAGCCCTACATGCAGGCGCGGCCCGACAAGGCGCGCCGGTATGGTCTTGACGCGCTCGACGCCGCGCTGAGCGGAGTTAACGGCCGCACCGCCGTGCATATCTGCTTCGGCTACGCGGCAATCATCCACGAGCGGCCGTCGGGCTATTCGTTCCTGCCCGAGCTGGCCGGTTCGTCGGTCCGTCAAATCTCAGTCGAAACCGCGCAGTCGAATCTCGACTGCTCGGTGCTCGAGAAGTTGCCGATGAAGACCATCATCCTCGGCGTGCTCGATCTCTCCGACATGGCGATCGAGACGCCCGAGACGGTGGCGGCGCGCATCCGCCGCGCGCTCGATTACGTGCCGCTCGAGCGGATGGTGGTGGCGCCGGATTGCGGATTGAAATATCTGCCGCGTGAGGTCGCGTTCCGCAAGATGGAGGCGATGGTCGCCGGCACGCAGATCGTGCGCGAGGAATTGGGCGCCGTGTAATCGGCCACCGTCATGCCCGGCCTTGTGCCGGGCATCCACGTCTTTGCGGAAAAGAAAGACGTGGATGGCCGGGACAAGCCCGGCCATGACGAAGATCAATCAACCATTCAGATCAGGTGCGTCAAAATAGCGGCGCCGGCGAGCGCCACGAGGCCGCCGCTGACCTGATAGCCGATGCGGCCATAGGCGTCGCTGAATCGTCCGATCAGCATGCCGAGCGCAATGCCGCTGGCGTGCAGCAGCGCGGTCGCCAGCACGAAACCCGCCGCATAGGCGGCACCGGAGGCGTCGATCGGCATCTCGGTGCCGTGGGCGTGACCGTGGAAGATCGCGAATGCGCCGACCAGTCCCATGGCGACCGCGACCGGTGCCTTCACGCCGGCCGCCACGATGATACCGAGCACGAGGATCGACGCCGCGATGCCGAGTTCCACGAACGGCACGGAGATGTCTGCCATCCCGAGCGCACCGCCCGCCGTCATTGCCAGCACGAAGCTCGCCGGCACGAGCCAGAGCGCGCGCCCGCCAAGCTGCCAGGCGAACAGGCCGACCGTGACCATCGCCAGAATATGGTCGAGGCCGCCGAGTGGATGCGCAAAGCCATGCACGAAGCCGTGTCCGTCGCCGACGCCGGTGTGCGCGAAGGCCGCGGTCGGAACGAGCGAAAGAGCGGCGATGATCGCGCGGACAAAGCTGGAGCGCATGGCGGAGTCCTGTGGTCGGCGAGTAAGAGGATCAATAGCAAATTGCATACCAAAGGATGCTAGTGCCCACAAGGGCGGGAGATTTGCGGGTATCGCCAACGCCGTTGACTTGGACGGGCACGGCGCATCATCGTCCAAAGACGTTCGGCGAGTCGCGCGCAATGGACAAGAATTCACCCGTCGCCCGTTTCACGGTGGTCACGCTCGGTGTTGCCGATGTCGGCGCGAGCTCGCGCTTTTATGAAGCCCTCGGCTTCGTCCGTAAGATGCGTGCCACCGGCGACGCTGTCGCCTTCCTGCATACCGGCGGTTCCGTGCTTGCTCTTTATCCCTGGGACAAGCTTGCGGAAGATGCACAGGTGCCGGACCAGCCGCGTCCGCAGGCCTTTCGCGGCGTGACGCTCGCATGGAATTGCTCATCGCGTTCCGAGGTGGACGACGCCATGGCGCACGCACTTGCGGTTGGAGGACGACCGGTGAAGGCACCGCATCCAACCAGCTACGGCGGTTATTCGGGCTATTTCGCCGATCCCGATGGCCACCTGTGGGAGATCGTGGTGGCGCCCGGTCTTTTGGTTTCAGACGACGGCCTGCTCGCCGTTCCCGACTGAATGTTGATCCGAAGCGCAAGGGCTATCACCAATATTCACTGGGCATAGCGCCTACCGTTGACTTGGACGCTGTGGCGCGCACCATCACGACATGAGTCGCTCAGCTACCGTCCGGATCGTCCGCCTTCCGCTTGACGAGGAACCCATCCGCCCGACCTTCCGCCGCGAGCGGCGGGCGCTGAATCGCGGCGTCTGGCCGGTGGCGGGCTGCGACGAGGCGGGCAGGGGACCGTTGGCAGGTCCGGTCGTCGCCGCTGCCGTGATCCTCGATCCGAAGCGCGTGCCGCGCGGTCTCGACGATTCCAAGAAACTCGACCCGGAGACCCGCGAGAAGCTCTACGCCAAGATCTGCGCCAGTGCCGAAGTGGCGGTCGCGGTGGCGCCGCCCGCGCGGATCGACCGCGACAACATCCTGCGCGCCTCGCTGTGGGCGCTGGCACGCGCCGTGGCGGCGTTGCCGGTCCAGCCGAAGCTCGTGTTCGTTGACGGACGCGACCGGATCGAGACCTGCTGCGACTGCGAGGCGGTGATCAGCGGCGACGCCATCATCGCGTCGATCGCCGCGGCGTCGATTGTCGCCAAGGTCACCCGTGACCGGCTGATGGTACGATTGGGCCTGCTCCATCCGGGCTACGGTTTCGAGCGCCACAAGGGCTACAGCGTGCCGGAGCACGTCGACGCGCTTGCCCGCCTTGGTCCGACCGTCCACCACCGCCGCTCCTTCGCGCCGGTGGCCGCCGCATATGGCGTTCTGGCGGAATCGGTCATTCTCGCGGAAGAGATTGCGCGGGACGTGTTGCCTCTCTGAGGCCAGGGCCTTATCTCTGCCGGTCTGCGGGAGCCCGGCGGCGGCGGTCCAATGCTTTATGTATCTATCCTGGTCGAACTCGTCCGTTCGCGTCCGGCGCTGGCGGTGTGGATCGCCGCGCTGTTTCAGGCGGCACTCTGGTTCCTGGTTCCGACGCTGTTCTATTCGGGTCCGCCGGGCGACCTGCCCGGCGTGCTCGCGGTCGGCCATGAGTTCCAGCTTGGCACCTATCTCGGCCCTCCGCTGGCGTTCTGGCTTGCCGAACTGGCGTACGATATCGTGGGCGGGCGGCTGATCGGGGTCTACTTCCTCTCGCAGATCTGCGTCGTCGCCACTTATTGGGCGGTGTTCGAACTGGGCCGCGCCATCGTCGGCGCGCAGCACGCCGCGCTTGCGGTTCTGCTGATGGTGGGCGTCACGGCGTTTACGGTACCGACGCCGGACTTCGGCCCCGTTATTCTGACAATGCCGCTCTGGGCCGTGATCCTGCTGCACTACTGGCGCGCGGTGGGTGAGCACCGGCGGGGATATTGGCTGGTGCTGGCGCTCGAAGTCGGCCTGCTGCTGCTCACGACCTACGTCGGGTTGATCCTGGTCGGACTGCTGGTGCTGTTCACGGTGACGAACCCGCAGGCGCGGCGCTCGCTGCGTTCGACCGACCCGTGGATCGCCGCCGTGGTCGCGGTGATCGTGATGCTGCCGCATCTCGTTTGGCTCGCGGATTCGGGAAGCGGTGTGATGTCGGTGCTGGCGCGCCTGCGCTCGCCGGAAGCAGTGTCGGAGAATTTCACGGCGTGGGTTCGACAGGTCGCACTGGTCTTGACGGCGCATGCGGGGCTCGTGGTCATGGTCGCGCTGGTTGCGGGATGGCTGTGGCCCAGCCAGGAGCCTGCGCCGGTGATCGTGCGCACGCCGGTCGATCCTTTTGCCCGCCAGTACGTCTATTTCTTCGCGATCCTGCCGGCCTTCGCCGGCACGCTTGCGGCCGTGCTGACCGGCGTGGCAGGGCCGGTCGGTGGCGTGGCGCCGCTCGTCGTGCTGTCCGGCCTCGCGGTGGTAGTGGTGGCCGGCGATTCCATTCAGCTTAGCCGTCAGCACATCGTCATCGCCGCCTGGTTCGGCTTTCTGTTCATTCCGCCGATCATGACGGTCGCGGCGCTCTATGCGGCGCCCTGGTTCAACATCGACCTGAAGGTGACGCAGCCGGCGCGCGCCATCGCGCGCTTCTTTGCCGAGAGTTTCGAACGCCGGATCGGAGCGCCGCTGCAGATCGTCGCCGGCGAACCGCGCACCGCAGCGCTCGTTGCGATGGGCGCACCGAGCCGGCCGAGCCTTTACCTCAACGCAGCGCCGCAGCGCTCGCCCTGGGTGACGCCCGACGCCATCAGGGCCAAAGGTGCGATCGTGGTCTGGCCGACCACCGACGTGACCGGGACGCCCCCAGATTACATCAAGCAGAGCTTCCCCGATCTCGTTCCGGAAGTGCCACCGCGCGCCTTCCCTCGCGTGCCGCAGGGGCGGCTGCCGCTCATGCGCATCGGCTGGGGGGTGATCCGTCCGCAGGCGCAGCAGCCGGCGCCCACTCCTCCGCCAGCGGCCGCACCGGCCGCGCCCGAGCCTGCGCCCGTGACGCCCGAGCCCGCGCCGCCCGCCCCTGCGCCGAATCCTGATCGCACCTAGACTAGTGGTAGCCTTCGCCCGCGCGCACCTTGCCGCGGAACAGCCAGTACACGAAGACGGTGTAGCCGAGCACGATGGGCAGGAGCGCGACGGTGCCGATCAGCATGAACATCTGACTTGCCGGCGCGGCCGCGGTCTCCCACACGGTCAGCGTGGGCGGCACGAGATACGGATAGTTCGAGATCACCAACCCGAGATAGCCCAGCAGGAACAGCGCGATCGCCGCGAGAAATGGCGGCACCTCGCGCCCGGCATCGAGCCAGCGCCAAAGTAGCAGCCCGGTCAGCGCCGCGAGCAACGGCACCGGCCACAGGAAGAGAATATTCGGCATCGAGAACCAGCGCTGGGCGATGCGGTCGAACGCGAGCGGTGTCCAGAGGCTGACCACGGCCATGAACGCCAGAACCGCCAGCAAGAGCACCTTTGCATGCAGGCGTGCACGCGCCGCCACGACGCCGTCCGTCTTCATCGCGAGCCAGGTCGCACCAAGCAGCGCGTAGCCGGCGACGACTCCAAGGCCGCACAGGACCGCGAACGGCGTGGCGAAATCAAACGGACCACCGGCAAACACACCGCTCTCCACGTGGATGCCGTGCACCAGTCCGCCGAGGATCACGCCCTGGCAGAACGCCGCCAGCGTCGATCCGGCGGCGAACGCGAAATTCCAATACTTCTTGCTGGTGACCGCGACCCAGCGGAACTCGAATGCCACCCCGCGGAAAACGAGCGCCAGCAGCATCACGATCACCGGCAGGTAGAACGCCGGCATGATCACCGCGTAGGCCTTGGGAAACGCGACCCAGAGGCCGCCGCCGCCCAGCACCAGCCAGGTCTCATTGCCGTCCCAGTACGGCGCGACCGAGTTCATCATCTGGTCGCGCTCGTTCTCGCTGCGCGCGAACGGGAACAGGATGCCGACGCCGAGGTCGAAGCCGTCGAGAATGACGTAAAGCGCAACCGCCGTGCCGATCAGCGCGGCCCAGATCACCGGGAGGTACCATTCCATGTGCCTCTCCCTTGTGCCGTTTCCTGGCGTCAGCGTTGCGGCGAGAGCGCCTCGCGCCCGGCTTGCTGCGCGGCCGATAGCGGACTCCGCGGCTGACGCATGTCGGGCGGCTCGATCGCCGCGCCCTCGGGTCCTTTGTCGATCAGGCGGTTGATGTAGTAGATGCCCATCGTGAACACGACGCCGTAGACCAGAACGAACAGCGCCAGCGTCGTTGCGATACTCGCGCCCGGCACCGGCGAGATGGCGTCGACAGTGCGCAGGATGCCGTGCGCGATCCATGGCTGCCGTCCGGTCTCGGTGACGATCCAGCCCGACAGCACCGCGACGAAGCCAAGCCACCAGGCGTGCGCGACCGGCCAGAGATACCAGCGCGCGGTTTCGAGCTTGCCTCGCCACCACAGCCACGCGCCAACGAAGCCAATGCCGATCAGCAGAAAGCCGATGCCCACCATGATGCGGAAGGCGAAGAACACCGGCACGACCGGCGGCCGGTCAGCTGGCGGCACGCTTTTCAGGCCGGGATAGAGGCCGTCGAACGAGTGTGTGAGGATCAGTGATCCCGCATGCGGGATCGCGATCTGGAACAAGTTGCTCTCGGTCTTCTCGTCCGGCCAGCCGAACAGCACGAGGTCGCCCGGCTTGCTGCCGTCCCAATGACCCTCCATGGCGGCGATCTTGATCGGCTGATGCTCGAGCGTGTTGAGGCCGTGCTGGTCACCGATGAAAGCCTGGATCGGAGCGAGCAGCGCCAGCATGCCGATGCCCATGTGCAGCATGGTGCGCGCTTCGACGGCATGCTTGCCGGCCAGCAGGTAGCGCGCGCCGACCGCCAGCACGACCAGCGAGGTCGTGAGATACGCGGCGCTGAGCATGTGGGCGAAACGGTAGGGGAAGCTCGGATTGAAGATGATCGCCAGCCAGTCGACCGGGAACGCGATGCCGTCGCGCACTTCGTGCCCGGTCGGGGTCTGCATCCAGGAATTGGCCGAGAGGATCCAGAACGCCGAGATCGCGGTGCCGACGGCGACGATGATCGCGGAGAGCACATGCAGCCACGGCGGCACGCGCTTCCAGCCGAACAGCATGACGCCGAGGAAGGATGCTTCGAGAAAAAAGGCGGTCAGCACCTCGTAGCCGATCAGCGGGCCGATGACGTTGCCGACAACGACCGAGAAACGGCTCCAGTTGGTGCCGAACTGGTAGCTCAGCACGATCCCCGACACGACGCCCATGCCGAAGGAGACCGCGAAAATCTTGGTCCAGAACCGCGCCAGGCGATGCAGATGCTCGCGGCCGGTCACGAACCAGCGCACCAGTAATGTCGCGATGAACGCTGACAGCCCGATGGTGAAGCTCGGGAAGATGATATGGAATGCGATCGTGAACGCGAACTGGAGCCGGGCGAGCAGGACGGGATCGAGGTCCATCGTCATTCCTCACGAACGCGAGGCGCATATTCGCACCGTGTTGGCGCGAATCCATGATCGCCCATAACGATCGAGCGCGCCAGCCCGGGCGATTGCCAGCGATCAAGCAGCGAATCCATGGCGGTTGATGGCTCGCACGGCTACAATAGATTTGTGAATGCCGGCCTGCGACGTATCGGCCGGCGGGGTGACGGAGAAATGCTTTGCGCCACGATCGCGCGCAATGCACCTCTGCGGGGCCCTCGCAGCAATGGAGCCGGGATAATCGATTGCGATCCTTCTAGTGGGATGCCGCCATGCCAAAGCTTTCCGGCTACAGCTCGCTCGCCGCCCTCCCGGAGGAGCGCATCACCGACAAGATCACCCGGCGGCTGGTCGCCGGCAGCCACGGCATGGTGGTGTGGTGGAGCATCAAGGCCGGCGCGCATGCCGCCGCCCACAAGCATCCGCACGAGCAGATTTTCTGGATGCTCAAGGGCCGCATGGAATTCCGCCTCGGCAACGAGCGGCGGGTCTGCGGGCCGGGCGACATCGCGGTGATCCCGAGTGGCGTCGAGCACGAGGCTTGGTGGCCGGAGGATACCGAAGTGGTCGACGTATTTTCTCCACCGCGCGAGGATTTTCTCGCCGGCGGCCTGCCGCCTTACATGCGCGAGCGGTAAATGCGCACGGCTGTCTTCTCGTCCTGGCAATTCTGGGCGGTGCTGTCGGCGATCTTCGCTGCACTGACCGCGATCTTCGCCAAGGTCGGCGTCGAGAACGTCAATTCCGACCTCGCCACGCTCATTCGCACCGTCGTGGTCCTGCTGTCGCTCGCGCTGATCGTCTATGCGACGGACCAGTTTCAGAGTCCGTCCGCGATTTCCGGCCGCACCTATCTCTTTCTCGCGTTGTCCGGACTTGGCACCGGTGCGTCGTGGCTCTGCTATTTCCGCGCGCTCAAGCTCGGCAATGCCGGGCAGGTGGCGCCTGTCGACAAGATGAGTGTGGTGCTGGTCGCGATCTTCGGCGTGCTGTTTCTCGGCGAGAAGCTCTCGCTGCTGAACTGGGCCGGCGTGTCCCTGATCGCGCTCGGCGCGGTGCTTGTCGCGCTGTAGCGGCGGATCAGTCGACCACCGCCACCGCGTTGATCTCGACCAGGCAACGCGGATCGGTCGCCAGCCGCACCACTTGCACGGTCGTGGTTGCGGGCTTGGTGTCGCCGAAGTATTCGCCCCACACCCGGTTGAGCGCGTCCTGATCGGTGAGGTCGGTGACGAAACGGTCGGCGGTCACTACGTCGGCGAAGCTGGCGCCCACCGCTTCGAGGCCGCGCTTCAGGTTCTCCAGCGCGGCGCGCGCCTGTCCCGCCATGTCGCGCGGCATCGCGTCGAATTCCTCCGGCCGATGCGGATGATGGTGATAAACGGGCGCCGCTGTGACGCCGGCGAGATAGACCGTCGTGCCGCCCCTGACTTTGATGGCCGGCGCATACGGCATCCACATCTCGGGTGCGTTCGGCCAATGCACGTGTTCGATCGACTTGGCCATCGCTCGCCTCCATCACCGTTGCATCCGCGCCACACTCAAGAAGGAAGCGGCAATCGTCAACGGTTCTTCACATTCAAGGCAGGAGAAATCACAAAGCTTGCACAAATCGAACCATTTCCGGTGGCGTGATGCCGCCACTGGGGAAAAGGGGCTCTGCCATCATGCTGAGTATCGTCGATGGGACGTTCGCTGCGCTGACCGTGCTGCCGTTCGCGCTGGTGTTTTTCCTGGCCTATGGCAACCGCGCGACGCAAGACTCACGCGTCCGAGCTTGGTCCGCACGACGCGGCGGCGCCGTCGAGCGCCGGTTACGAACTGAGCGCCTTCTTGATCGCGAGAAAATCGCGCCAGGCGAAGCGCTTCTGCAACGGGCTGCGCAGCAGGAACGCCGGGTGGTAGGTCGGCAGCGCGCGAATCTCGCGCGTCCCGGTTTGGAATTTGAACCATCGTCCGCGCGTCTTGGTGATCCCGTCCTTGGTCCCGAGCAGGGTCTGCGTCGACGGATTGCCCATGCATACCAGCACGTCAGGATTGGCGAGCTCGATCTGCCGCAAGACGAACGGCAGGCAGATCGCGGTCTCCTGCGGAGTCGGCGTGCGGTTGCCGGGCGGCCGCCAGGGCACGACATTGGCGATGTAGACCTGGGTGCGGTCGAGCCCGATCGCTGCCAGCATGCGGTCGAGCAGTTTTCCGGAGCGGCCGACGAACGGCAGCCCTTCGATGTCCTCGTCGCGCCCCGGCGCCTCGCCGACAAACATCACGCGCGCTTCGGGGTTGCCGTCGGCGAAGACCAGCCGCGACGCGGTTGCCCGCAAGGCACAGCCTTCGAAGCGATCGAGAATGTCGCGCAAGGTCTGAAGATCGGGCGCGCTGCGCGCCGCTTCGCGGGCCGCCATGATGGCGGCATCGGGCGATGGCGGCGCCACTGCGGGGCGTGCCGCCGGCATCGTGGGCGCTACAGTCGGCCTCGCGACCGGTGAGGGGGCGGGCGACGCCGGCGGAGTTGCGCTTGCGTTCGCGTTGACAGGGGCCGCCGGCTCGGCGAACCGGTCGGCCGGCGCTTCGTCGAGCAGAGCGTCGACCCCCGCCTCCCGGTAGAAGGTGAGGAGTTCGCGCGCCGCCAAGTTCCAGTCGGATGTCATGACTGGCGAAGTCTATACCGGCGCGCGCTCCATATTCAGATCAAATCACCGTTCAAGTCACCGTCTTCGCGCCGGTCCGCTAGGCCTTGGCGCCGGGCGCGAATGGGCGGCCGCAGGCCGGAACGAAGCGGCCGGCCGAGACACCGCCGCCGGCCGAGACGCGTGAACCGGCGCCGACCGGGTCACTGGAGCCGACCGGGTGACCGGGGGCGACGATTGCCGGGGCGTGTGGACCGGCGTCGAGGGCGCCGGCCTTGATGCCACAGCGGGCGTCGGCGGCTTCGACACCGTAGCGGGCGTTGGTGCCGACCTGGTCGTCACGGGCGCCGGTGTCGGCGGCTTTGCCGCCACCGGCGGAGGCACCGGGGGCTTCGCGATCGTCGGCGGCGTGGTAACGGCCGGCGTCGGGTGGGTCATCGTGGTCGCCGGCACGGGGGGTGTCGGTGGTCGTGGTGGGGTTAACGCGGGCACCACCGGAGTCACCGTCGTTGTCGTTGGCGGCCGTGAGATGGTGGTCGGAGTCGTCGGCGGCGTTAGCGGCTTGATGGTCGTTGGTGTCGTTGTCGTCACCGCCGGTGGACGCGGTACGTAAATCGGCGGCGTCGGCAGATGCACGGCCGGACCAGGGGTGCGGGTTGTCGTGTTCGGCGGCGTCATCAGCGTCGTCGGTGGCACGGGCGGAGTCGCAGGCCGCGTGCCCGTTCACCGGTGGGTGCGTGCCCGTTGCGTTCGACGGAGGCACCGGCGGCTTCGGATAGCCGGGCGAGGGCAAATTCACTTTCGTGACCGGCGGCGTCGGCGGTTGCGGATGCGTATTGCACGAGCTGCCGCTTCCGTGACTCGGGCGGCACGGCGTTGGCGCCGATGGCGGCTGTTTCCAGACGATCGGCGGCAGTGGCGGCTTTCCGCAGTCCGACGGATGCCGGCATCCCGACGGCGGGGTCACCACGGACGGCGAGCAGAAACGACCGACGCGATAGGTGCCGTGCGGGCAGTGGATCGGCGGATAGACCAGCGGCGGCACCAGGAAGGGCGGCAGCACGTAGATCGACGGTGGCGGCGACGATCGGCGGTTGCGAGATGTGGATCGGCGGCGGGTCGTAACTCGGCGGCGGCAGCGGATGGGACGGCGGCGCCGGCGTTGGAAGGCTGACCAGCGTGACCGGAGGCGGCGGAGCCGGCGGCGCGATGTTGACTGGAATACAGACGCTGTCGTTCGACGGGTCGGCATCCGGCGGATCGCCGGCGGCGGGCTCGATGCGCACACAGTTCGGACTGCCGGGCGGCAGTCCCGGCGGCAATTGCAGCGTCACCGTCAGTTGCAGGAAGTCGTTCGGCTTGAGGTTGACGGGAGGATATTCGCAGGCGACTTCGGCGCCGTTCGGTGCACAGGTCCACGGCGCCGATGCATTCACCGCGGTGGCGCCGGGCGGCATCGTGTCGATCAGGCGCGGCGATCCGGTGTAGTCGCCGGGGCCGCGGTTGATCATCCACATGTCGAACGTGCAAACGCCGCCGGGATCGCAGTTGGTCTGGGTCTGCGCCTTCACGACCACGATGTCGGGCGGTAGCGTCGGCGTGTCCGGCGGCGAATCGGCCGGCGTGTAGGTCGGCGTGTCGGGCGGGTCCGACGGCGGCGGCGCCGTCGTGATCGGGATGCAGAAGCTGTTGTTGGAGGGGTCGGGATCGGCGTCGGCGTCCGGCGGATCGTCGGATGGGGGATCGATGCGCGCGCAGTTTTGCAGGCCGACAGTGACGTCCGGCGGGATCTGCACGGTCAGCGACAGCGTCAGCGTTGCGTTGGGGTCGAGGCTGACAGGGGAAAACTGGCAGTTCACCTCGGTGCCGTTCTGTTCGCACGCCCAAGGCGGGGAAGCCGCCACGGCCGTCAGACCTTCGGGCAGAACGTCGGTGATACGCGGTATTCCGTTCCACGTGCCGGGCCCGCGGTTGGTCAGCCACAGGTCAAAGATGCAGGTACCGCCAAGGACGCAATAGGCCTGCGATTGCCCCTTCTCGATCACCAGGTCGGGACCGTTCGACGACGCGGGTGTGACGGGGGCCGGTTCGGACGCGGGTGTGGACGGTGCTGGCGCAGGCGCGACGGCAGCAGCGGTCGGCGCGCATATCTCATAGATCACGATGTCGCCGATGCGGGTGGCGTCGTTGCGCACCAAGCTTTCCATGATGATCTGGTCGTCGACGCCGAGGTTGATGTCGGTGTCGATCATCCATGACTGCATCGGTCCCTTCGGCGGATAGGGTGGCCCGTCGGCCGGATAGGCGCGCACCGCGCCGGCCGGCAGGACCTCGTCGAACGCGCGGTCCGGCGTGCCCTGGATGCCATGCACGTGCGAGCCGTCCTCGAGCCGGCCGCTCGCCGGATTGAAGCAGGGGCCGAGCGGCGAACACAGCACATCGCCGGAAATCCACACCGTCTGGTCCGGCTTGCCCTGATCGATGGTCCGGAAATCGTGCGTATAGCCGTATCCGAACGCGCCACCGCCGGCGCAGTTGGCGCGCAGGTACGGCTGGCCTTCGTTGCTGCGATCGTAGAAGCCGACGTCGTAACGCCCGGCCGGCTGCCATGATGCATTGGCACGGTTGATCTCGTAGCGCAGCGAGCGCGCTTCGTGCGGGGTGGCGAACGCGTTCTCGGCGGCGAGCCCGAGATTGCGCAGGCCGCCGCGCTCCGACACCAGCATGACGTTGCGATCGCCGCATTCCGGGAAGGCAATGTCGCTCACCGGCTGGCTGTAGCCGGCGCGGGCAATGTCCTCGGGCTTGGTGAAGAAGTCGGGCATGCAGGAATTCGCGCCGGACATCGGCCGTGTTGAACGAGCCGTCTGCCGCGATACCGATGGACCAGACCGAGTTGCGCTTCTCGTCGTAGCGGCAGGCTCGCCCAATCCGTGTTGCCGAAGGCCGGGCTGCTCCAGACCGAATAGTAGAGGCGCACGTCGCCTTTGCGGGCATCCTTCCTGACGCCGAGCCCCCAGACGCGCCGTCCCGACGCCGCCAAATTCCAGCATTCCGGCGACTGCTCGAAATTCCCGCTCGGGCAATTGCTCAGCAACGCGCCGGAGTTGAGATTGAATGGGATCGGCGCAAGGCCTCGCGATATGCCGGACGTGACGTCGAAGAAGTTGGGCCGTCCCTGCGCGCCGTGGTCGTAGAAACCGAGGTCGGCGCCGTCCGACGCGCGAATGCGATGGATCATGCCGGTTTCGAGATCGGACACGAAGATCTGCTTGTTGGTCCGGTCGAACGCCATGTTGCCGAGCGCTGCGCCGGTGTTCTGCCGGTTGTTCAGCGTGACCTGCGCGAACGCCTGCGGGCGGTAGTTATTGGCGGCATCGAGCCGGTAGATCGTGCCTGGGCCCCCGCCGTTGCCCCACATACCGTCCATCCATTGCCGCGTGCCGGGCGCAAGGTGCAGTCCAAACGCAGAGGTGGCGCTGAGATAGACGTTCGGCGGGGTTGCGTCGTCGAGCACGACGCCGAACACCTGGCCGACTTCAGTGGCGGTGACCGGATTGCGCTGCGGCTCGTTGATCCATTGCGTGCCGGTCGGCGGCCGCCCCGGGCCGCGCACGTCGATGATGCTGCCGACCGTGCCGTTCACGTCGATCTGGACCTGCGGCTGCCCGGAGGCGCCCGGCGTCGACGTCGTGCCCGAGAAGCGCGTTACGTAGGCTTCGCCCGGCTGAAGCGCGCTGTTGTTTTGCGCGAGCAACGGACCGGCCGATAGCCAAGTCAGAACGGCCGTCGCGAGCGCGATAAAGCCATGCGCCACGCGGTTCGATCTGCGCGCGAGGCTGCCTGATGTCGGGGGCTTGCGTGATGTTGTCGGAGGGGAAATGAAGTGACGAAAAATGCGCGACGAGCGCGGACAACCGACACATGAGTTGAGTCCTCCAACCCCCCGGTCCGGAGGTAATTTACGCGAATTTTTCTTCGTTGGCTCGCAAATTGTATTCGCTATCAGCAAAATTTATCGTGCCTGAGGTCGGACCCTCAGCTGCGTGGAGAAAATCTCGGGTCTTGCCGTCGGCTTGCGGATCATTTCCGGTTCGGCCAAGCGGAATAGGACAGACGCCGCAATGCCTTGGCTGGCAAGTATCGAACCATGCTAAATCGTTGCTCGATCGTCCCGCCGGGCCCGTGGGAATAACGCCGACTTGCCGTCGGCGTTCGGATTTGGAGGAGCTATGAGCGCACCCGAAGCCCCCGCCCGCGAGGCGATGGAGTTCGACGTGGTGATCGTCGGCGCCGGTCCCGCCGGTCTCGCCGCCGCGATCCGCCTCAAGCAGGTGTCGCCGGACATTTCCGTGGTCGTCGTCGAGAAGGGCTCCGAGGTCGGAGCCCATATCCTTTCTGGCGCGGTGATCGACCCCATCGGGCTCGACCGGCTGTTGCCGCAATGGCGCGACGAGGACACGCCGATCAAGACCAAGGTGAGCGCCGACCGCTTCTACCTGCTCGGCCCGTCGGGCGCGCTGCGGCTGCCGAATTTCCTCATGCCGCCGCTCATGAACAACCACGGCAATTATGTCGTATCGCTGGGCAACGTGTGCCGGTGGCTCGCCACCCAGGCGGAAGGCTTGGGCGTCGAAATCTACCCGGGCTTCGCGGCCGCCGAAGTGCTCTACGACAGCAACGGCGCGGTCGCGGGCGTCGCCACCGGCGACATGGGCATCGGCAAGGACGAGGCGCCCAAGGACAGCTTCACCCGCGGCATGGAACTGCGCGCCAAGTACACGCTGTTCGCGGAGGGTGCGCGCGGGAGCCTCACCAAGATGCTGCTCAAGCGCTTTGGCCTCGACGCCGGCCGCGAGCCGCAGAAGTTCGGCATTGGGCTCAAGGAACTGTGGCAGGTCGCCCCGGACAAATTCCGCTCGGGGCTGGTGCAGCACACGTTCGGATGGCCGCTCGACAATTCGACCGGGGGCGGCTCATTTCTCTATCACTTCGACGACAACCTGGTGTCGGTCGGCTTCGTGGTGCATCTCAACTACCGCAATCCCTATCTCGCGCCGTTCGAGGAATTCCAGCGCTTCAAGACCCATCCGCTGATCAGCGGCACGTTCGAGGGCGGCAAGCGGCTCGCGTACGGCGCTCGCGCCATCACCGAGGGCGGCTACCAGTCGGTGCCCAAGCTCTCATTCCCGGGCGGCGCACTGATCGGCTGCGCGGCGGGATTCGTGAACGTGCCGCGCATCAAAGGGAGCCACAACGCCATGCTGAGCGGCATGCTGGCGGCCGAGCATGTCGCGTCCGCGCTCGCCGCCGGCCGGGCGAACGACGAACTCGCCGACTACGAGGCCGCCTGGCGCGCCTCCGATGTCGGCCGCGATCTCTGGAGGGTGCGCAACGCCAAGCCGCTCTGGTCGCGTTTCGGCACGCTGTTGGGCGTGGGGCTCGGCGGCCTCGATATGTGGACGAATACGATGGGCTTCTCGCTGTTCGGCACGCTGCGTCACGGCAAGCCGGATTTCGCAACGCTCAAACCGGCCGCGCAATGCAAGCCGATCGCCTACGCGAAGCCCGACGGCAAGCTCACGTTCGACCGGCTGTCGTCGGTCTTTCTTTCCAACACCAACCACGAGGAGGATCAGCCGCCCCACCTCAAGGTCGCCGACATGTCGTTGCAGAAGACGTCCGAGCACGACATCTATGGCGGGCCCTCGGCGCGCTACTGCCCGGCCGGCGTCTACGAGTGGGTGGAGGAGGGGAGTTCGCCGCGCTTCGTGATCAACGCGCAGAACTGCGTGCACTGCAAGACCTGCGACATCAAGGATCCGAACCAGAACATCACCTGGCTGCCGCCGGAGGGTGGCGGGGGGCCGAATTATCCGAATATGTGAACGTACCCCGATCGGACGTTGTGAGACTCGGTGGGTAACGGTGGGTAAATCGCCTGAATCGCGGTATTCGAATCAGGGGCGACGGCCCTGCGGTGGCGTGTCGCGCGAGTTCCGGGAAGCACCGAATATGTGCCCGGCCAAGGCTTTAAGCGTCACGATGCTGCCCTTATCCGGGCCTTCAAGTGCAATGGACAGGTTTCACCGGGGCGGTTATTGCGGGGCAGGCCTAAACAGGCCATTCTCGCCCGGTCAACGCGGACGCGCCGCAGTCGCTTCGTCCGCCAGATGGAGTTGACGAGCAGTGACCATTTTGCCTCGCCTACGCCACGCGGCCCTGGCCGCAGCGGCAGCTTTTGCGATTCAGTCGATCGCCCCGCAGTTTGCGCAGGCGCAGGTTCCGTCGAACTTCTCGCGCGTGTCTTCCGCCGGCAGCTATCTGGCGGCACGGCACGCCAGTCTTGAGCGCGACGCCGGCGCCGCCGCGACCTATTACCGCGCGGCGCTGCGCGGCGACCCGCGTAACGGCGAAATTCTCAACAAGGCCTTCCTGGCGGTGCTCGCCAACGGCGAGGTCGAAGAGGCAACCAAGCTTGCCGAGCGCGTTCTCCAACTCGACAAGACCGATCGCGTCGCGCGCCTCGTCCTTGGCGTGCGCGCGCTCAAGCTGAAGCAGTATCCGGCGGCGCGCCGCGAGCTGGCGCAGTCGGTGCGCGGACCGATCACCGATCTCGCCGCCACGCTGCTGTCCGCGTGGACGCAGGCGACGCCGGGCGAAGCCAAGGTCGCGGTCGATTCGATCGACAAGCTCACCGGCGCGGACTGGTATGCCATCTTCAAGGACATGCACGCCGCCCTGATCCTCGATCTCGCGGCACAGAAGAAAGAAGCCGGCAAGCGCTACGAGCGCGCCTACAAGAACGACGCCACCGCGCTGCGCGTCGTGCAGTCCTATGGCGGCTTCCTGTCGCGGCAGGGCAGCAAGGACGAAGCGCTCAAGGTGTTCGCGGCGTTTGACGAGTCGCTGCCGCGTCATCCGCTGGTCGTGGAATCGATGGCCGACATCAAGGCCGGCAAGCGGCTCCCGCTGCTGGTCGACACGCCGCAGGCGGGCGCTGCCGAGGTGCTTTACGGCCTCGGCGCGGCGCTCGGGCGGCGCGGCGGCGAGGACCTCGGACTGGTTTATCTTCAGCTTGCACTTTACCTGGTTCCTCAGCATCCGCTGGCGCTGCTCTCGCTCGCCGATCTCTACGAGGCGATCAAGAAGCCGGAGCTCGCGATCAAGACCTACGAGCGGGTGCCGCTGACGTCGCCGCTGCAGCGCAACGCGCTGATCCAGGCGGCGATGGACATGGATACCCTCGATCGCACCGACGAGGCGAAAGCGAACCTCGAAAAGCTGATCACGGCCAATCCCAAGGATCTCGAAGCGATCATGGCGCTCGGCAATGTGCAGCGCGGTCGCAAGCAGTTCGCCGAGTGCGCGGAGGTCTATTCCAAGGGCGTCGCGACCCTCACCAAGGACGAGAAATCGAACTGGGTGATCTATTACTTCCGCGGCATCTGCCTTGAGCGCGCCAAGCAGTGGCCGCAGGCGGAAGCCGATCTCAAGAAATCACTCGAGCTCTTCCCCGATCAGCCGCATGTGCTGAACTACCTCGGTTACTCGTGGGTCGATCAGGGCCTGAACCTCGACGACGGCATGCGCATGATCAAGCGCGCGGTCGAGCAGCGCGCGGATGACGGCTACATCGTGGATTCGCTCGGCTGGGCTTATTACCGGCTCGGCAATTACGAGGAAGCGGTCAAGCATCTCGATCGCGCCGTCGAGCTCAAGCCGGAAGACCCGACCATCAACGACCATCTGGGCGATGCCTACTGGCGGGTCGGACGCGTGCTTGAGGCGCAGTTCCAATGGTCGCACGCCCGCGATCTCAAGCCCGAGCCCGAGGAACTGGTCAAGATCGAGGCCAAGCTCAAGGCTGGCCTGCCGGAGGACACGTCTTCGGCCGCGACCGCCGAGCAGACGAAGAAGCCGGGCGGCGGCTGATCCTCCTTTGGCGCGACGATCCAATTCTCCGGTCGTCCCCGCGAAAGCGGGGACCCAGTTGTTTCGGCATGCCCCGAAAATCTGGGTTCTCGTTGACGCGGGCACGAACGCATAAGGGCTCGAAGCCGTGCCGGCTGCGCGCGTCGAGGCGGCACCCGCCAAAGTCAACCTGACGCTCCGCGTCGTCGGCCGCCGCGCCGACGGCTATCATGACCTCGAAAGTCTAGTAGTGTTCGCGGGCGTCGGCGATCGCCTCGCCTTTGCGCCGGCGCGGGCTCTCGATCTCAAGGTGCGCGGGCCGACGGCCGGCGCGGCCGGCAATCTCAGCGACAACCTCGTGTTCAAAGCGGCGCGCGCGCTCGCGGATCGCGTGCCCGGGCTCAAGCTTGGCCGATTCGAGCTGTCCAAGCGACTTCCGGTGGCGGCGGGCCTCGGTGGCGGCTCGGCGGACGCCGCCGCGGCGTTGCGGCTGCTGGCACGGGCCAATCGCCTGACGCTCGACGATCCGCGGCTGATACAGGCGGCGCGTGCGACTGGCGCCGACGTGCCCGTGTGTCTCGATCCGCGCCCACGGGTGATGCGCGGCATCGGCGACGTGCTGTCAGCACCACTCGATCTGCCGCGGCTTCCCGCCGTGCTGGTCAATCCCGGCGTGGCGGTGCCCACCAAGGATGTGTTCGCGGCGCTTGCTTTACCTCGCCCGCTCGCGGGGGAGGTCGGCGCTGAAGGCGTCGGGAGGGGGCATGCAAGGACGATCTAGCAGGTCTTCCCCCACCCCAACCCTCCCCCGCGAGCGGGGGAGGGGAGCGCACCGCACTCGTGGCGGCATTGCTGAGCGATCGCAACGACCTGGAGGCGCCGGCGATATCGCTTCAGCCCGTGATCGCCAATGTGCTCTCCGAGCTTCGCGCTGCCTCAGGCTGCGCGCTCGCGCGCATGTCGGGCTCAGGCGCGACCTGTTTCGGGCTGTTTGCCTCCGGACGCGCGGCCAAGGTCGCGGCGCAAGCACTGCGGAGCAATCACCCAGACTGGTGGATACGCGCGACGGTGTTCGGCTGACGATCGCGTCAGTTCGACCGGTTGATGCAGAACTCGACCGTTTCCTCCAGCGCTTCTTTCATCGCGGAGGCGGGAAACAGAGCGAGCGCATCGCGGGCGATGGCGCCGTAGTGGCTCGCGCGCTCAATCGTAGCGTCAAGCGCACGGTGTTTGGTCATCAGCCCGATCGCCTGTTCGAGATCGGCGTCGCTCGCTTCGCCTTCTTCCAGCGTGCGCCGCCAAAACGCGCGCTCGCTCTCCGAGCCGCGGCGGAACGACAGCACCACCGGCAGCGTGATCTTGCCCTCGCGGAAATCGTCACCGACGTTCTTGCCGAGCTTGGCGGCCTTCCCGCCGTAGTCGAGCGCGTCGTCCACCAGTTGGAACGCGATGCCGAGGTTCATCCCGAACGATCGGCACGCCGAGCGCTCGTCCTTCGGCCGTCCGGCCAATGCGGGGCCGACCTCGCAGGCGGCCGCGAACAGTTCGGCGGTCTTGGCGCGGATCACCGCCAGATACGCATCCTCGGTGGTGGCGGTGTTCTTCGCGGCGCCTAGCTGCATCACCTCGCCTTCGGCGATGACGGCGGCGGCCGACGAGAGAATGTCGAGTGCCTTGAGCGAAGCCACCTCGACCATCATCTTGAACGCTTGGCCGAGCAGGAAATCGCCGACCAGCACGCTCGCATCGTTGCCCCACAGCATGCGGGCCGCCTGCCGGCCGCGCCGCATGTCGCTCTCGTCCACCACGTCGTCGTGTAGCAGCGTCGCGGTATGCATGAACTCGACCGCGGCCGCGAGCTTGATATGCCCGTCCCCCGGATAGCCGGCGAGCTTCGCCATGGCGAGGGTGAGGATCGGGCGCAGCCGCTTGCCGCCGGACGAAATCAGGTGATTGGCGACCTCCGGAATCATCGTCACCTCCGATCCGGTCCGCGACAGGATCGCGGCATTCACGCGTTCCAGATCGGCGGCAACGAGATCGTTCAGACGGTCGAGGGAGGTGGGAGATCGGCTTTCGAACGGTACGACAACGGCCAAAACGGCATCTCCTAAAGCATGATCCCGAAAATTTGCAGACTTTTCGGACAAGATCATGCGTTGAAACAAAGCGGTAGCGAAGGACGCGCGAACATAGAATCGCTATGGTGGGCCGGCAAGTCACGATTAGACGTTGTGACAAGCTTGCATATGTGCGCGATCGAGCGATTGCGAAAGAGGCGAACTGATGTCCAAAGTCGAGGGGATCGCACCGCGTGTGGAGGGATTGTTTCCTCACACCCGGCCCCGCATCGCCGTGCTGGTGCCGTGCTTCAACGAAGAGATTGCGATCGCCACGGTGGTCAAGGATTTCGCCGCCGCGCTGCAGCAGGCGACCATCTACGTCTACGACAACAATTCGACCGATCGTACCGGGGAGGTTGCCCGCGCGGCCGGTGCGGTGGTCAGGAAGGAATTGCGCCAAGGCAAGGGTCACGTGGTCAGGCGCATGTTCGCGGACGTTGATGCCGACGTCTACGTGCTGGTCGATGGCGACGCCACCTACGATGCGCCGAGCGTACGCGGGATGATCGATCGCCTGGTCGAGGACCGGCTCGACATGGTGGTCGCGGCGCGCGTCGACCAGAGCGAGGCGGCCTACCGTCCCGGACATCGCACCGGCAACTGGTTGCTCACCGCGTTCGTCGCCAATGTGTTCCGCGCCTCGTTCACCGATATCTTGTCGGGCTACCGCGTGTTCTCGCGCCGGTTCGTGAAATCGTTTCCGGTGCTCTCGCGCGGCTTCGAGATCGAGACCGAACTGGTCGTTCATGCGCTCGAATTGGAGCTTGCGGTGGCCGAGATCGAAACGCCGTATTTCGCCCGGCCGGAGGGATCGGTATCGAAGCTCAGCACTTGGCGCGACGGCGTGCGCATCCTCGCCACCATCATCAATCTCTATCGATCCGAGCGGCCGCTCGCGTTCTTTTCGGGGATCGGCATCGCGCTCGCCCTGGTGGCTGTCGGGCTCGCTATTCCGCTCTTTGTCACCTATTTCGAGGACGGCATCGTTCCGCGCCTGCCGACCGCGATCCTGTCGACCGGCCTGATGCTGCTGGCCTCGCTGTCCGCCGTCGCCGGCCTGGTGCTCGATACCGTCACCCGCGGCCGGCGCGAGATGAAGCTGCTCGCCTATCTCGGGCAGCGCGCGCCGGGAGCGGAGGCGGACCGGCGGCAAGTGTAAGGAGACGCGGCGTTGCGCGAACTCGTGCGCACCAACAATGCTGTTTTGATCTCGGCCGTGCAGGCGCTGCTCGACGGTGCCGACATCCCGCACGTCGTGCTCGATCAACATATGAGCGTGCTCGAAGGCTCGCTCGGCGTTCTGCCGCGCCGTGTGCTGGTGGCGGACGACCTTGTGGCCGAGGCGCGCGAACTGCTGACGGAGGCTGGGCTCGGGCACGAGCTGCGCCCCGATGGCAAGTGAGCTTCGCGCGGCCGACCTGACCGAAGACGCCGCGCTGGGAGGCCGGTTGCGGCTCGTGCAGCCGAAGCGCGGTCATCGCTTCGGGCACGATGCCATCCTGCTGGCGGCGGCGACGCCGGCGCGCACGGGCGAGCACGTCGTCGATCTCGGCGCCGGGGTCGGTACAGCGGGCCTCGCGCTCGCTACCCGCATCGCGGGCAGCATCGTGACGCTGGTCGAGATCGAGCCACAGCTTGCGGCACTCGCCGCCGAGAATGCGCAACGCAACGGCCTTGCCGCGCGCGTACGCGCGGTGGCGCTCGATGTCGCCGCTGCGCCCCGCGCCTTCGCGGCGGCCGGGCTCGCAGCCGAATCGGTCATGCGCGTGATGATGAACCCGCCGTTCAACGACCCGGCCCGGCAGAGATCATCACCTGATGCAAAGCGCCGCCTCGCACATGTCGCCTCGCGTGACGTGCTCGCACGATGGGTCAAGACCGCGGCGCGGCTGCTGCGTCCGCGCGGCACGCTCACGTTGATCTGGCGGGCGGATGCTCTTGCCGAAGTGCTGAGTGTACTCGAGGGAGCCTTCGGCACGATTGCGGTGCTGCCGGTTCACCCGAAGGTTGGAGCGCCGGCGATCCGAATTATCGTACGTGCCACCAAGGCAAGCCGGGCGCCGCTCGTGCTGCTGCCCGGCCTCGCGCTAGCCGACGGCGCTGGTCATCCGACGGTGGAAGCCGAAGCGATACTGCGGGCCGGCGCCGGGCTTCCGTTGGGCAAAGTTTGAGCAGATCTCCCGTTCGAGTGCCTGGTGTTGGGCAGGTGGGAAAGCGCCGCGATCGCGCTGACCAGCGCCATCAGAATGTAGATCTTCATCATCTCCCCTCGACATCCCGCCCGTGACCATCCCAGTCACGAAGCACCCCGTTCATGCGAAGCAATAAGCGTTCCAATGGTTGACGAACCGTAACCCCAGGGCCGGGCGCGGCGAGCCTAGAGACGCGGCATCTCGCCGCGTGGCAGAGTGGCGGTATCCGGCGCCGCACGCCCTACATCTTCCCGGCATGGCGAGGACAGGATTGATATGGCCGATCGAGACGCGACCGAACATTGGAAGCAACTGCTCGCGGGCGGGCGCGAGCAGTTGCGCACGCTGATTCCGCAGCGTTTTCGCGGCGATTCCGTTGTCGTCCCGGTGGTGCGGCTCTCCGGCGTCATCGGTTTCTCGACGCCGCTCAGGCCCGGCCTCACGCTTGCGAGTATCGCCAAGCCGCTCGAACGCGCCTTCACCATGCGCAAGGCACGGGCCGTGGCGCTGCTGATCAATTCACCGGGCGGCTCGCCGGTACAATCGCACCTGATCTACCGGCGCATCCGCGCGCTCGCCACGGAGAATAAACTCAAGGTGATTGCATTCGCCGAGGACGTCGCCGCGTCCGGCGGCTACATGATCGCGTGCGCGGCGGACGAGATCATCTGCGACCCCTCGTCGATCGTCGGCTCGATCGGCGTGGTGGGCGGATCGTTCGGATTCACCGGACTCATGGGCAAGCTCGGCATCGAGCGCCGCCTTTATACGTCCGGTGACAACAAGGCGATGCTCGACCCTTTTCTCCCGGAGAAACCCGAGGAGGTCGAGAAGCTCAAAGCAGTGCAGCAGAAGATCCACGAGGGCTTCATCGGTCTGGTGAAAGGAAGCCGCGGGACGCGTCTCAAGGGCTCGGAGCAGGCGATGTTCTCCGGCGAATACTGGACGGGAGAAACAGCGGTCGAGTTGGGTCTCGCGGACGGCCTTGGCGATCTGCGCACAACGCTGCGCGAACGCTTCGGCGACAAGGTGGCGACGCCGCTCGTCTCGCCGCCGCGAAGCTGGCTCGGCCGTGCGCAGCCCGGTCTCGACGCCGGCGGTCAATTGGCGGAGGATGTGGTGTCGGCGATCGAAGCGCGCGCCCTTTGGGCGCGCTACGGACTGTGACGAGACTGCACGGACGCTCGAAAGCCTGGAAAAAACCTTGATTTCGAGCGAATATTCCAACGGAACCAGGAAGCGGTCGTTCGCTTTAGAAGTTGTCAGGAGCCCCGGCCATGCCGCCCATCATCATCCCGCAGCTCGTCAAGTTCGCGTTCGGCGCATTCGGAGCGGCGGCGCTCGCGCATTGGGTGGTGAAGGAGACGCGCCGCATCAACGAAGAGCTTGGTCGCGTGCAGGCGAAACCGACCGTCGATGCGGCCGCGCGCCAGGCGATGCCGACGCTGCGGCGCGATCCGCGCACCGGCGAATGGCGGGTGTCGCAATCGTAAGAGTTGCTCCGCCCTCATCCTGAGGGACATCGCAAACCGATGCGTCTCGAAGGATGGCGGCATTTGCTGAATGCGCGGCCATGCTTCCAGACGGCGGCTTCGCCGCCTCCTCAGCATGAGGCATATTGGACTGGACCAGGTTCCTGCAAAGCCAACCATTCTTGACCGTTTCCGGCGAGGCCGTTAGGTCTAGCCCGCCACCCGCGCCGGCATTTTGCCTCCTCCGGATCACATGCACGACGATCTTCTGCACGACGATCTTCCCGCCCACATGCGTCCCGAGCGGTCGTTCCAGGGTCTGATCCTGGCTTTGCAGCGCTATTGGGCCGACTACGGCTGCGTCATCCTGCAGCCCTACGACATGGAGATGGGCGCCGGCACCTTTCATCCGGCCACCACCTTGCGGGCGCTCGGGCCGAAGCCCTGGAACGCCGCCTACGTGCAGCCCTCGCGCCGGCCGAAGGACGGCCGCTATGGCGAGAACCCGAACCGCCTGCAGCACTATTATCAGTTCCAGGTGATCCTGAAGCCGTCGCCGCCCGACCTGCAGGAGCTCTATCTCAAGTCGCTCTACGCCATCGGCATCGATCCCAAGCTCCATGATCTGCGCTTCGTCGAGGACGACTGGGAATCGCCGACGCTCGGCGCCTGGGGGCTCGGCTGGGAGTGCTGGTGCGACGGCATGGAGGTGTCGCAGTTCACCTACTTCCAGCAGGTGGCGGGCTTCGAATGCGCGCCGGTCGCGGGCGAATTGACCTACGGCCTTGAGCGCCTCGCCATGTACGTGCAGGGCGTCGAGAACGTCTACGACCTGAACTTCAACGGCCGCGAGGGCGCCAAGAAAGTCACCTACGGCGACGTGTTCCTGCAGGCCGAGAAGGAATATTCCCGGCACAACTTCGAACATGCCGACACCGATATGCTGTTCGCGCAGTTCAAGATGGCGGAAGCCGCCTGCCAGAAATATCTCGCAGCCGGCTGGCAAGAAAACACAAACGGTCCGGGGCACAATCAGCGTCAGCACCTCATGGCGCTGCCCGCTTTCGACCAGTGCATCAAGGCGAGCCACGCGTTCAACCTGCTCGATGCGCGCGGCGTGATCTCGGTGACCGAACGGCAGAGCTATATCCTGCGCGTGCGCGAACTCGCCAAGGCCTGCGGCGCAGCGTGGCTTGCGACCGAAGCCGGAGGAGCCGCTTGACGCGGCGGCAGGTTTTCCGGGGCATCCTCGTCGCAGCCGCCGTCCTGTGCCTGTGTGTTCGCGGTCTTCGTCTGGTGGAACATCAACTCGGATCTGTCGGCGGAGAATTTCGAGGGCGAGTCGATTGATTTCGCCCGCTTCATCTGGGTCGAAATCAATTTGATGCTCTTGGCTCTGCTGATCTCCGGCCTGGCGCTGCTGATCGCGTTTCGCGAAAACCTTCTGTCGTGGCGCGCACGGCCGCGCAACAAGGGAGAGGACCATGACCAACGTGCCTGACATCGGCGGACGGCAGCCGATCGCGAAGAATGTCGAAGCCGGCAAGAGTTACTGGTGGTGCGCCTGCGGCCGCTCGAAGAAGCAGCCATTCTGCGACGGCTCGCACAAGGGCACGGCGTTCACGCCGGTCGAATGGAAGGCCGAGAAGTCGGAAGAGGCCTGGTTCTGCGCCTGCAAGCGCACCAACAAGCAGCCGATGTGCGACGGCAGCCACAAGCGGCTGCCGGCTTAGGCAACGTGACAAGGGCGCGGCCGCCTGCTACCTGCGGTCACCCGCACCTGCCGCAGTGACGTTGTCATGCCCGACCTTCTGCTCGAATTCTTCTCCGAGGAAATCCCCGCGCGCATGCAGGCGCGCGCCGCCGACGACCTCAAGAAGCTCGTCACCGAGGCGCTGGTCGAGGCGGGGCTGCCTTACGAGGGCGCCAAGGCGTTCGTCACGCCGCGCCGGCTCGCACTCGCCGTGCAGGGCGTGCCGGCGAAGCAGCCCGATCTGAAGGAAGAGAAGAAGGGACCGCGCGTCGGCTCGCCCGAGGGCGCGATCAAGGGCTTCCTGCGCGCCGCAGGTCTCACGTCGATCGAACAGGCGAAGGTCGTGCCCGACAAGAAGGGCGACTTCTACGTCGCGGTGATCGAGAAGCCGGGACGTCCGGCGATCGAGGTGATCGGCGAGATCGTGCCGCAAGTGGTGCGCGGCTTTCCCGTGGCCGAAGTCGATGCGCTGGGGCGAGCTATCCGCCAAGCCCGGCGCGCTGCCGTGGGTGCGGCCGCTGCATTCCATCGTCGCGACCTTCGGGCCGGAGACCGAGGAGCCGGATGTCGTGGCGTTTTCGATCGACGGCATCGCGGCGGGCGACGAGACGCGCGGCCATCGCTTCATGGCGCCGGCGCCGTTCCGCGTGCGCCGGCTCGACGACTACATGGCGAAGCTCGAGAAGGCCAAGGTCGTGCTCGACCCCGAGCGCCGCAAGGAGATCATCCTCGCGGACGCCAAGAACCTCGCCTTCGCGCAGGGCTTTGAGCTGATCGAGGACGCGGGGCTTTTGGCCGAAGTGGCGGGCCTGGTCGAATGGCCGGTGGTGCTGATGGGCTCGTTCGACGAGGCGTTTCTCTCGATCCCGCCCGAGGTGATCCGAACCACCATCCGCAACAACCAGAAGTGCTTCGTGCTGCGCGACCCCAACACCGCGCGGCTCGCCAACAAGTTCATCCTCGTCTCCAACAACGAGGCCGAGGACGGCGGCGCCGTCATTGTCGCCGGCAACGAGCGCGTGATCCGCGCGCGGTTGTCGGACGCCAAGTTCTTCTACGAGACCGACCTGAAGACGCGGCTGGAAGACCGGCTGCCGAAGTTCGAGCAGATCGTGTTCCACGAGAAGCTCGGCACGCAGGCGGAGCGCATCGCGCGCATCGAGGCGCTGGCCGGCCATCTCGCGCCCATCGTCGACGCCGACGTCGGAGAAGACCAAGCGCGCGGCGCGGCTGTGCAAGGCCGATCTGCTGACCGAAGTGGTCGGCGAATTCCCCGAGCTACAGGGGTTGATGGGGAAATACTACGCCGAGGCGCAAGGCGAGGACGAAGCCGTCGCGCATGCCTGCGAGGATCACTACCGGCCGAAGGGCCCGGACGATCTCGTGCCGGCCGATAAGGTGTCGGTCGCAGTCGCGCTCGCCGACAAGATCGACACGCTGGTCGACTTCTGGGCGATCGACGAGAAGCCGACAGGCAGCAAGGACCCGTATGCGCTACGCCGCGCTGCGCTGGGTGTGATTCGGCTAATATCTGGAGAACGCAGATTGCGTCTGAACCTTCGTATCGGACTGTTCAATCGGCAGATATCGAGACGTGCACTTCGGCTCCATAGCAAGGTGCTATCGTGAGCTCTGGGCAGACCTCTGGCGTAGGGCCACGTGCAGTCCGCCGATCTGGAACTGACGAAGGAGTCGATGCAAGCTGACCGTTGATCTTCTCGCCTTCTTCGCCGACCGCCTCAAGGTCCAACTACGCGAGCAGGGCGCGCGGCACGACCTCGTCGATGCCGTGTTCGCGCTCGAAGGTCAGGACGACCTCGTGCTCATCGTCCGCCGGGTCGAGGCGCTGGGCAAATTCCTCGACACCGACGACGGCAAGAACCTGCTCGCGGGCTACAAGCGCGCCACCAACATCATCCGCATCGAGGAGAAGAAGGACGGGCGGCAATATGTCGGCGCGCCCGACCCGCAATACTACCGCCAGGAAGAGGAATGGGCGCTGGCGCGCGCGATCGACGCCGCCAAGGACGGAAGCCTCCGCCGCCGTCGCCAAGGAAGACTTCGGAGCCGCCATGCACGCGATGGCGAAGCTGCGCCCGCATGTCGATGCGTTCTTCGACAAGGTGACGGTCAACGTCGCCGATGGCCCCGAGAAGGACAAGCTGCGCGAAAACCGCCTGCTCCTTCTCAACGAAATCCGCGAAGCCACCCGCGCGGTCGCCGATTTCTCCCGCATCGAGGGATAGAGCTCCACGTTCGAGTTGACGCAGACCCATCCCCGCTCGTTCCCGCGCAAGCGGGAACCCAGGGCAAAGCATTCGGTGTTCGTGGCACTGGGTCGCCGCTTGCGCGGGGACGAGCGGAGAGAGTATCTGCGTAACGCGCGCAACCGGAAATCACGCCGGTGCCGGCGCATCCACCAGCCCGCGCCGCTTGAGCAATGCGTCGGGCGTCGGCAGCCGGCCGCGGAACGCGGTGTAGAGCTCGGCCGGATCGCGCGAGCCGCCCGCCGCGTAGACATTGTCGTGCAGCTTCTTCGCCGTGCCGGCATCGAAGATGTCGCCGGTCTCCTCGAACGCCGCGAATGCGTCGGCGTCCATCACCTCCGACCACATGTAGCTGTAATAGGCCGACGCGTAGCCGCCGCCGGAGAACACGTGTCCGAAGTGCGTCGGCCGGTGACGCATGACGATCTCGGCCGGCATGCCGATGCGGTCGAGCGACGCCTTCTCGAAAGCGCCGATGTCGAAGCCGTCGGCGTTCGCCTGCGAGTGAATGTCGAGATCGACCAGCGCGGAGGCGACATATTCCACCGTCGCGAAGCCCTGGTTGAAGGTGCGCGCGACCAGGAGGCGGCGCAGCAGCTCCTCCGGCATCGGCTCGCCGGTGCGATAGTGCACGGCGAACTGCCGCAGGATCTCCGGCCGCTGCAGCCAATGCTCGTAGAGCTGCGAGGGCAACTCCACCCAGTCGGTCAGCACGCTCGTTCCCGATACCGCCGGATAGGTGACATCGGAGAGAAGCCCGTGCAGCGCGTGGCCGAACTCGTGAAACAGCGTGCGCGCGTCGTCGAACGACAACAGCGTCATCTCGCCGGCCGGCGCCTTGTTGAAGTTCATCACATTGATCACGAGCGGCCGGATGTCGGCCTTGAGCTTCTCCTGGTCCCTTATCGTGGTCATCCAGGCACCGCTGTGCTTCGACGGCCGCGCGAAGTAGTCGCCGAAGAACAGCCCCATGTGGCGGCCGTCGGCGGCGCGCACCTCCCACACCCGCACGTCGTCGTGCCAGGCCGGGATGCCGGTGAGCGGCTTGAAGGTCAGGCCGAACAGGCGGTTCGCGGTGTGGAAGGCGGCCTCGATGATGCGGTCGAGCTGGAAGTAGGGCTTGATCGCGGCCTCGTCCACGTCGTAGCGCGCCTTGCGCAGCTTCTCGGCGTAATAACGCCAGTCCCAAGGCGCGAGCGCGAAGTTGTGCCCCTCGTCCTGCACCATGACCTGCATGGCGTCGCGATCCGCCATGGCGCGATCGCGCGCCGGCGCCCAGACCCGGTCGAGCAGCGAACGCACGGCCTGCGGTGTCTTCGCCATGGCGTCGTCGAGGCGGAAGTCCGCGAACGTCTTGTAGCCGAGCAGCCCGGCGCGCTCGATGCGCAGCTTGACCATCTCGGCGATGATCGCCTTGTTGTCGGTCGCGCCGCCGTTGTCGCCGCGCGCGATCCAGGCGCGGAAGGCCTTCTCGCGCAGGTCGCGGCGCGCCGAGAATTGCAGAAATGGTTCCACGCTTGATCGTCCGAGCGTCACGACGTGCTTGCCCGCAAGACCGCGCTCCTCGGCATTGGCGCGTAGCGCCGTGCGCAGGAAATCCGGCAGGCCGGCGAGGTCGTCCTCGGTTTCGAGGATCAGCGTGTAACCTTGTTCGTCGGCCAGCACGTTCTGGCTGAAGGTCGTGCCGAGCGTGGCCAGCCGCTCGTTGATGGCGGCGAGCCGCTGCTTGGCGGTCGGATCGAGTGCCGCGCCCGAGCGCTTGAACTTGACGTGATAGCGCTCAAGCACGCGCTTCTGCTCGTCCGTCAACTCGAGCTTGTCGCGTTTGCCGTGCAGCGCGTCGATCCGCCGGAACAGCGGCTCGTTCATGTAGATGCCGTCCCAATGCCGCGCATTGAGCGGGGCGATCTCGCGCTCGATTTCCTGGATCGCTTCATTGGTGTGCGCGCCGGCGAGCACGTGAAACACGCTGTCGACCTGCGTGAGCGCCTGCCCGCTCAGTTCCAGCGCATCGATGGTGTTGGCGAAGGTTGGCTCCGCCGGATCGTCCGCGATGGCGGCCACTTCCGCCGTGTGCGCCGCGAATGCCGCCGTGTAGGCCGGGCGGAAGTGCTCCGGCGCGATCAGCCCAAACGGCGGCACGCCGAACGGGCCGGTCCAGTCCTGCAGCAGGGGGTTGTCGCCGCCGTCGCCTGATGAAAGTGCCTGGGAATGCTGGGTCATGAGCGTCATATGGGGTCGCGGTTGCCGAAGCGCACCCTAAAGCAATCGCGCGGACAAAACACATCGCCCGTGCTTAGCCCGCACCCCAGCCGATTGACGCGGCGCGTTCGGCGTGGCGATCGGTCGCCTTGCTGAAATCAAGCACAGAGTCTTGGAGTGGGGCGGACGGCAAGCACGTTCCGGCTTAGACAACACAAGGAGCGGTGGCTAGGCTCCAACCAAAATGCTTCTGGGGAGGTTGCATGAACACTCGCCGCCTGACGCGGTTCGCGTTTCTTTTCTCGGTCATTCCGCTGCTGTCGATCGCCGCCACCCCCAGCCTGGGACAAGGCGGCCCGATGCGGTTTCTCGTCGGTTTGGCCGCCGGCGGCGCGGTCGATCCCTACGCACGGGTGATTGCCGACCAGATGTCGAAAACCCTCGGCCAGACCATCGTCGTGGAAAACAAGCCCGGCGCCGGCGGCAACCTCTCGGCGGAATACATGATCGAGTCGCCGGCGAACGGCATGCTGGTCTGGGTCAGCACGATGGCGCTGACCGAGATCAATCCCTCGGTCTATTCCAATCTGCATTGGTCGATCGACCAGTTCATGCCGATCATCAAGGGCGTTCAGGCGCCGCTTGTCTTAGTAGCTCACCCAAGCGTTCCGGCGACCAACTTCGCCGAGTTCGTCGCCTGGGCGAAATCCAATCGCGGCAAGCAGCACTATTCGTCCTACACCGCCGGCACGCCGTCGCACTTTCTCGGCTTCCAGCTCAACGAGAAGTACGACCTCGACCTCACCCATGTTCCCTACCGCGGCTCAGGCTTGCAGGTGAATGGCTTGATCGCCGGTCACTCGCTGTTCGGATTCGCCCAGGTCAACAACTCGGCGCCGCAAGTCGCCGCAGGCAAGCTCAAGGCTTTCGGCATCACCAGCGCCGAGCGCTGGCCTAGCATGAGGGACGTGCCGACCTTCGTCGAACTCGGCCTTCCCGAATTCACCACGCGCGTGTGGTTCGGACTGCTGGTCAAGGCCGGCACCCCGCCCGACATCGTTGCCCGCCTGACCGATGCCGCGAAGGCTGCCCACAACGATCCCGAGGTACGAAAGAAGCTCGAACTCCAGGGCTACGAGGTGACCGGCGAAACCGGAGCGCAGCTCATGACCGACATCAAGGCGCAGCAGGTGCGCTGGAATCGGCTGGTCAAGGCCGCCGGCTTTTCCGCCGACGACCGGGGCAGCACGAAGTGAAGCTTGCCGTATGGCAGCTCAAGTCGGCATGAAGCGCTCGCGGGTCGGGAAATTCGCGAACGTGCTCTCCGGCACCTTGAAGTTGGTGGCGAGCAGGAGGTGCGGGTTGGCCGCCACCCAGGCGCTGAGCGAAATCGACTCGTAGGTGCCGTTGTTGAGCACGATCAGCAGCTCGAGATCGTCGGTGCCGGCATTCTCGATGTAGTGGCCGTAGCCCTGCGGTACGTAACCCACGTCGCCCGCGCTCATCTCCTCGGTGCGCGCGCGGCCGTTCGATCCGAATACGCGGAGCCGGGCACGGCCCGAAATGTAGTACTGCCACTCGTCTGCGTTCGGGTGCCAATGCATCTCGCGCAGGCTGCCGGGTTTGATGCGCATCACCGCGCCCGTCATCGTGCTGGAGATCGGAAATTCGCGCTGCGACACCAGCCGAAGATTGCCGCCCGGATAGTCGGCGGGACGCTGCGCCAGCAGCCGGTAGCGGTGCGTCAGCACACTGCTGTTGAGCGAGCCCGCCGCGGGGTCGGCCGGGAGCGGCGGCGGCACCGGTCCCTTGGAGATGTAGACCTCGCTCTTCGGGAAATTGGCAAAGGTCGCCGCTGGCACGCCGAATTCCTTCTGCAGCACCTCGGGCGAGGTGTGCCCGATCCAGTCGGTGATGCTGAAGGTGCCGAACTCGGAGAAATAGCCGTTGTCGAACACGAGCACGAACAGGCAGTCCTCGCGTCCGATGCTCTGGATCGAATGGCCGTGGCCGCGCGGAAAGTACCAGACGTCGCCCGGGCCGAAATCGACGATTTCAGAATGGCCCGTCGGGTCGATGGTCGTGACCCGGCACTGGCCCTTGATCATGTAGGCCCATTCGGCCGCGTTGGCGTGCCAGTGCAGCTCGCGCAAGCCGCCGGGCGCCAGCCCCATGAGGACGCCGGCGAGTTTTTCCGACACCGGAAACTCCGCGACGGTCGCCTGCTTCGCCCAGCCGCCGTCCCAGGTCTTGATGGGGTTCGCGCCGAGCGGAAAGCGGAACGACGGCAGCTCCTTGCCGGCCAGCACCGGCGGCGTCGGGCCGAACGGCGGCTGTCCGTCGGCATTCGCATCCGACGCCATGGCGGCGGCGACCATGCCGCCTGCGGCCACCACGCCGCTCAATACGTACCGTCGTGAGATGTCCGACATGATGGGCTCCTTTCGGGGGGGCAGCGCGCAACCAACGGAGCGCGAATCATGCCGGATTCGCCGGCAAATAAGAAGCTCGGCGACGGAGAACGGCTGAGGAAGCTTTAACCGTGCACGTTGCTTTTCGCAGAGGCCTGCCGGGCGGTATGCTGAGGCGAACCTCAGCCGAGGCCCGCTCAATCCAACAACAACGGAGAAACGCATGTCCAACATCACGCTCGACCAGGCCGACCGGCTGATCGACGCCATCCTCAAGCGCGGCGCCGAGCAGCAGCTTCGCCCGCTCGCCGTGATCGTGGTCGAGCCCGGCTGCAAGGTGAAGGCGTTCAAGAAAGAGGACGGCGCCTCGATGATCCGGTTCGAGATGACGTTCGGCAAGTGCTATGCGGCGCTGGCGCTCGGGCGTTCGTCGAAGCTCATCAAGATCCGCCGCGCCGAGAAGCCGGCCTTCATGGACTACCTCGACAATGCCAGCGGCCACCAGATTTTCGACGAGGGCGGCGGCCAGTTGATCCGTGACGACCAGGGCGAGATCATCGGCGCCGTCGGCGTGACCGGTGACACGGAGGAGATGGACGACGTGCTGGCGCTTTACGGCATCCGCGCCGTCGGCCTCAAGACCGACGACGACTTCGCCGGCGTCGGCCGCCGCAGCAGCGTGCGGCTGACCAACACGTAGAGCCGGCATTGGCAGCTGGTCACCACTCGCCTAGCATTGCCGTCTGCGCGGCATCGACGAAGAGCGAAAAAAGCGCGGGAGGAATCTCATGGGGCCATATTCGGCAAGACTGGCAATTGCGGCGGTCGCGGTGGCGGCGGCTTTCTCGTGGCAGGTGACGCCGCGGGCCGCGTCCGCGCTCGATTTCGAATTCTTCAAGACCCGCGTGCAGCCGGTGTTTCTCGAAAAGCGGCCGACCCACACGCGCTGCGTCGTCTGTCACGCGGACAGCAACAACGCCTTCCGCCTGGAGCCGCTGACGGCCGGCGCGACCTCGTGGAACGACGAGCAGTCGCGCAAGAACTTCGAGATGGCGGCGAAGCTCGTCAATCCGGGCGATCCCGGCACCAGCCGCCTCCTGATGCAGCCGCTCGCGCCGGAGGGTGGTGGCAATATCTTCCACTCTGGCGGTAGGCAGTTCGCCAGCAAGGATGACCTGGGCTGGAAGACGCTCGCAGCCTGGGTCAACGGGCAAAGGTAACCGCGCAAGATTCTAATCGGACTTGAACCGCGGTTGGTCGCCGAATGCCAGGCAACAACCTTCCCGAAGTCTGAAAAGCGAAAACCCCGCCGGGGGGAGGCGGGGTTCTCAAGGACGGTTGGGGTCTCGGGGGAGAGGGGACAACCGTCGTCGTTGAAGAGAACGTACCCGGCGTCTGTTTCAAGCGAATGTCGCCAAATGAGATTTTTGTTTCGTCATTTGAGGCAAACCGGTGGCCAGTGCTTCGTCAATTGTGGCCTAGGTACGATTTTGGCTCTTCGTTCGTTGGTTGTTCCAGCCCAGTGATCGGTCGGACGGAGGGGTTGGATCGAGGACCAAAGGAAAGCGACTGGACGCCCGCTTACGCCTCGGCTCAAGACAAACGAAAACGAAGCTCACTAATTCATCACCATGGTGCCGATGCGCTTGGGCACCTCGCCGACCGGGATGACGGCCTTGACCTTCATGCTGGCCGTGTCGATCGCGGTCACCGAGCGGATCGCCGCGTTGGAGATGTAGATCGTCTTGCTGTCGGGCGTGAACGTCACCCAGTTCGGCACCGATGCGGCCGGCGTGCGGCCTGGCAGGTCGAGACTCGGTAGCGCCACTTCGCCGATCAGCTTGATGTCGCTTGGCGACGAGCCTTGCAGCGAATAGACGAACACCGCGTTGTTCGGAATGCTGGTGACCCACAGCGTCTTGTTGTCGGGCGAGACGCCGATGCCGTGCGACGGCGAGGTATTGCGCCCGGCGTCGGTCTCGAACTCGCTTTTGGCAACCGGCAGCGTGATGCGGGCGACCTCCTTGCGGGCCGCGAAATCGACGACCGCGAAGCCGTTGGTGTCGGAGAGCTGCACGAAGATGCGCTTGGTCGAGCCGTCCGGGTTGGCCTCGATCGTCATCGGGCGCACGCCCTTGTCGATCGCCAATTCCCAGACCGGGACCTCGCGTTCGAGATCGATGACGGTGAGCAGCTTGCCGGGGATCGAGCCGGTGATCAGGTGCTTGCCGTCCGGCGTGACGTAGATGTTGTGCAGGCGGCCCTTGACCAGGATGCTTTTGCTCACGGTCAGCGTCTTGGCGTCGATGACGTCGACGGCGCCAGGGCCGCGCGCGATGCCGACCAGGATGCGGTCGCCGTTCTTCGTCACCGCGATGTTGTTCGGCCGGTTGCTCAGCGGCACCTTCTTGACCAGCGCGCCGCTCTCGCGGTCGAACACATCGAGCGTGCCGTTGGCCTCGTCGCTGACATAGACGCGCGAGCCGTCGGGCGCGAACGCGATCCCGTGCGCGGCCTCGATCCCCTTGATCTCCTGCACGACCTTGTTGGTCGCCGGGTCGATCACGTGGATGTTGTCGCCGGCGCTGTTGGTCACGTAGACGCGGACCGTCTCTGCCGACGCGGGGACGGCGGTACACAGCAACGCCAGCCAGAGGACTTTAAGGATTTGTGCGCGCATGGGATGCTCCCGGAGGTTCCACGCCGGGAAGGGTACGCGCAACCGGCGGCCGGCAGCAAGGCAGCTGCGCGGGCCGGGGGAGGACTTCCGCCGTGGCGGCGTGGTATAAGCGGCTGACGATTTGCTTGAGGCCATCGGCCTCGTCATCCGGCCCGGTTCCGGCTCAGGAGAGTTCAGATATGCCCCGTCACGCCGCCTACGTCCCCCACGGTGTCATCCCGGCCGTGCTGCTGCCGTTCCACGACGATCTCTCGATCGACGAGAAGAGCTTCCGCAGCCATCTGCGCGACGTGGCGGCCGTGAAGGGGCTCTCCGCCCTGACGATCAACGCCCATTCGACCGAAGTGGCCTCCTGCACCTTCGACGAGCAGCGCCGCGTGCTCGACATCGCGCAGGACGAGATCGGCGGCAAGCTGCCGATCGTCAACGGCATCTGGGCCGACGGCAGCCTCGAGGCGGCGCGCATCGCCCGCATGGCGGCGGACGGCGGCGCCTCGGCGCTGCTCGTCTTCCCGCCGGCGCCGTTCACGCTCGGCCAGTCGCCCGAGATGGCGCTTGCCCACTTCAAGCGGATCGCGGACGCCAGCGACCTCCCGATCATCGTGTTCCAGTACCCGCTTGCCACCGGCCAGGGCTATCCGCGCGACACGCTGCTCAAGATGTGCGAGCAGGTGCCGTCGATCCGCGCCATCAAGGACTGGGCCGGCAACGTGCCGCAGCACGAGATGCACATCCGCACCCTGCAGAGCCTGCCGCGGCCGGTGAGCGTGCTGACCACGCACAGCGCCTGGCTGTTCTCCTCGCTGGTACTCGGCTGCAACGGGCTCCTTTCAGGCTCGGGCAGCGTGATCGCCGACCTGCAGGCGCAGTTGTTCCGCGCCGTGCAGGCGAACAATCTGGCGGAGGCGAAGCGGCTCAACGACCGCATTTATCCGCTCGCCGGGGTGTTCTATGCCGACCCCTTTGCCGACATGCACAACCGCATGAAAGAGGCGCTGGTGCTGCTCGGCCGGCTGCCGCGCGCCGTGGTGCGGCCGCCGCTGGTGAAGCTCTCGCAGGCCGAGATCGAGCGCATCCGGGCCGCGCTGGTCGAGGCCGGCCTGCTCGATGCCAAAGGCGCCCGCGACGCGGCGTAAAGGTAAGATCGCTGGCCTTGATCTCGCCGCAGATTTCGGGGTAGGTCGGCGGCGAATGGAGATGTCATGAGTAGCTCATCCGTCCAATCCGGTGGCCGCCGGATACTCTGGCAGAACGTGTCGACGGTGGTCAGCGCGGCGATCCTCATCGGCGCCGAAGTGTTCGGCGCGGCGTTCGCGGGCGGCTGGGCGGTCGGCAGCCTGTTCAACCTCGGTCCGTACGGCGTGCACATCGCGCAGGGCGCGTTCTTCCTCTGCGGCATCGCCGTCATGGTCGCTTTCATGCGGCACGCGCAGCGCATCGAGCCGTTCACGACGCGCGGCTGAGCGCGCGCGTCGTTACACTTCCTTAATCTTCGCGGCGCTGCCGATCAAAATGTCGAGCGTGTGGCATCGCCAGTGAAATTTTTTCTTGCATTGTGCGCGAGTCCCGCATAAGTGCGTCCTTGCCCAATTTCGCACGTGCCTGTGGCCGTGTGTCGGTCGGTGAGCATCCGGACAAGAGGCCGGACCGCTGCCTGAGAAAGATCAAGGGGTCTTTCTCAGAACCGTGACCGGCAGCCGGAGGCGAAACCGGCGTACCTCGCGCTCAACGAGGGACGCGGCTTAAAGCAACGACGGAGCGGGCTTCTTTGGTCTCGTCGACCCTCCAAAGGTCGACACCGTAGAGGCTTGTCCATCCTTGCCGGCCGTGCGGATCGGGTCTTCCCGCTCCAATCCAAGGCAGCATCGTCGGGTGAAGAACCCTCTGCGCTTGTCGTGTCTCCATCGCACGGCGGCGCCGAGCCTCCTCACCCGCTGACGCCGGGCGGTCTTGCGACCGCCTGAACTTCAATCCGGACGGCTCGCCGTCCATTGAACCCTGGGTAAGGAGAGCGCCAATGACCACGCGCATCCGCGACTTCCTGCGCAACCGCAACGACGACGGGCCGTGCCTCGTCGTCGACCTCGATGTCGTGCGCGACAACTATCAGACCTTTGCCCGGGCGATCCCGGACAGCCGGGTGTTCTACGCCGTGAAGGCGAACCCGGCGCCTGAGTTGCTGCGCCTGCTCGTCTCGCTCGGCTCCTGCTTCGACACCGCGTCGGTCGCTGAGATCGAAATGGTGCTCGCGGCCGGCGCGCGGGCGGACCGCATCTCGTTCGGCAACACCATCAAGAAGGAGCGCGACGTCGCGCGGGCCTTTGCGCTCGGCGTGCGGCTCTATGCCGTCGACTGCAAGGCGGAGGTCGACAAGGTCGCCCGCGCGGCGCCCGGCGCTAAGGTGTTCTGCCGGTTCCTGTTCGACTGCGCGGGCGCCGAATGGCCGCTGTCGCGGAAGTTCGGCTGCGACCCGGAGATGGCCGTCGATGTGCTGGAGCACGCGCACCGCGCGGGGCTCGAGGCCTGCGGCGTATCGTTCCACGTCGGCTCGCAGCAGCGCCGCACCCAGGCCTGGGATGAGGCGCTGAAGTCCGCCGCGGCGATCTTCCGCGGCTGCGCGGAGCGCGGGATCAACCTCTCGATGGTCAACCTGGGCGGCGGCTTCCCGACCAAGTACCTGAAGGAAGTGCCGGCGGTGCAGAGCTACGGGCGCTCGATCTTCCGCGCGCTGCGCAAGCACTTCGGCAACCGCATCCCGGAGACCATCATCGAGCCGGGCCGCGGCATGGTCGGCAATGCCGGCGTGATCGAGGCCGAGGTTGTGCTGGTCTCGAAGAAGAGCGAGCGCGACGAGGTGCGCTGGGTCTATCTCGACATCGGCAAGTTCGGCGGGCTCGCCGAGACGATGGACGAGTTGATCCGCTATCCGATCCGCACGCCGCGCGACGGCGATGCGGTCGCCCCCTGCGTGCTGGCGGGTCCGACCTGCGACTCGGCGGACGTGATGTACGAGAAGAAGCCGTACGACCTGCCGGTGAGCCTGGAGATCGGCGACAAGGTGCTGATCGAGGGCACCGGGGCGTATACGGCGACTTACGCGTCGGTCGCCTTCAACGGCTTCTCGCCCTTGAAGACCTATCACATCTGAGCGGTTGCGCCGCTCGATCGCCGGGAGCCGGCTTGGGCCGGCTCCCTTCCCGTCAACCCATCGGACTGACAACGCCTCCTGAGAGGCGGGGAAGCGATGACCATGATCACGATCCGTCAGGAGACCCCCCGCGACATTGTCGCGCGCGAAGCGCTGCTCGATCAGGCGTTAGGTGAAGGCCGCTCCGGCAAGACGGCGCAGCGCCTGCGCGACGGCCGGCTACCGGCCGACGGTCTGTCGTTCGTCGTGACCGAGAACCGGCGCGTCGTCGGCACCGTGCGGCTGTGGGACGTCACGGCCGGACCGGAGCGGCCCGCGCTGCTGCTAGGGCCGATCGCGGTCGCCGGCGAGCGCCAGAACCGCGGCATCGGCGCGGCGCTGATGCGCCATGCGCTTGAGGCGGCGGAGCGGCTTGGCCACGATGCCGTCCTGCTGGTCGGCGATGCGCCGTACTATGGCCGCTTCGGCTTCTCCACCGAGCAGACGGGCGCCCTTTGGCTGCCCGGGCCATACGAGCGCCACCGGCTGCTCGCGTGCGAACTCGTTCCCGGATCGCTCGCCGGAGCGCGCGGGCTCGTCAGCGCCGCCGGCCGGTGCGAGCCAAAGCCCGATCTCGCCGCCCTCGTTGCCGGGCTTGCCCGCAACGACCGTCCTCTCGCATCGCGCGCGGCGTAACCCCTTGCCCTGGAGTAACCGATATGAACGCATTGACCCGCATGACCGAGAGCCACGTCCTGCACGCCCAATTCGCCGGTCCGATCGTCATGATCGGCTTCGGCTCCATCGGCCGCGGCGTGCTGCCGCTGCTTGAGCGACACCTCGGGTTTGACCGCTCGAAGTTTGTCGTCCTCGACCCGGTCGACAGCGATCGAGTCCTGCTCGACGAGCGCGGCCTGCGCTTCGAGAAGATCTCGATCACCAGGGAGAACTACCGGCAGGTCCTCACGCCGCTGCTCACCGGCGGGCCGGGCCGCGGCATGATCATCAACCTGTCGGTCGACACCTCCTCGGCCGACCTGATCGATTTCTGCAAGGACATCGACGCTCACTACATCGACACGGTCTGCGAACCGTGGCCCGGCCTCTACACCAATGCCAAGGCGTCGATCTCGGAGCGCTCGAACTATGCGCTGCGCGAGGGCGTGCTCGACGTGCGCCGCCGCCGGCCCGGCGGGGTGACGGCGATCAGTTGCTGCGGGGCGAACCCCGGCATGGTGTCCTGGATGGTCAAGCAGGCGTTGCTCGACATCGCCCGCGACACCGGCGTCCAGATCGAGGAGCCCAAGAGCCGCGAGGACTGGGGCCGCCTGATGCAGCGGCTCGGCGTCAAGGGCGTCCACATCGCCGAGCGCGACACCCAGCGCGCGCGCGACCCGAAGCCGCGTGGCGTGTTCATCAATACGTGGTCGGTCGAAGGCTTCTGCTCGGAAGGCCTGCAGCCGTCCGAGCTCGGCTGGGGCACGCACGAAAAGCACATGCCGGCAATCGGCCACCGCCATAATTTCGGCTGCGACGCTGCGATCTACCTCACGCGGCCCGGCGCCGGCACGCAGGTTCGCTCCTGGACGCCGACTGCCCAAGCGCAGCACGGCTTCCTGGTGACGCACAACGAGTTCGATCTCGATCGCCGACTACTTCACGCTGCGTGAAGGCGGCAAGGCCGTCTACCGGCCGACCTGCCACTACGCCTACCATCCGTGCGACGACGCGGTGCTGTCGCTGCACGAGATGGGCGGTGCGGCCTGGCAGCGCCAGTCGGAGTGGAAGATCCTCGACGAGCACGAGATCGTGGACGGCGTCGACGAGCTAGGCGTGCTGCTCTACGGCCACGCCAAGAACGCCTACTGGTACGGCTCGCAGCTCTCGATCGAGGACACGCGCAAGCTCGCGCCCTACCAGAACGCGACCGGCCTGCAGGTGACCTCGGCGGTGCTCGCCGGCATCGTGTGGATGCTGGAGAATCCGGACCGCGGCCTCATCGAGGCCGACGAGATGGACTTCCGCCGCTGTCTTGAAATCCAGCGGCCCTACCTCGGCAATGTGTTCGGCGCCTACACCGACTGGACGCCGCTCGCAGGCCGGCCTGGACTGTTTCCGGAAGACTTGGATACGAGCGATCCGTGGCAGTTCAAGAACGTGCTGGTCGCGTAAGGCGCGGCCGCAAGCGGCGGCGAGCGTGAGATGCTCCCGCTGTTCCCGTGCGCGCAACAATCGCCTCGCCACATTGTGGACAGATTCCGCCCCGCGAGCGGCGCGGCAACGGCGCGCGGCCGAGCCAAAAAATGTTGACTTACCGTTCAATTGGACTAATGGGTTGATCGCCCAATTTCGCACGTGCCTGTGGCCGCGTGTCGATCGGTGGGGTCCGGACAAGAGGCCGGACAGCCGCCTACGGAAGAGAGAACCTCTTCCTTGCTAGGTGTTCGACAGAACGCCGATGCGATCGGCAGCCGGAGGCGAAACCGGCGCATCCCGCCCTCAGCGGGAGACGCGGCTTAAAGCAACGACGGAGCGGGCTTTTTTGGTAACGCCGGCGCGAATGCCGGCCTGGACTGAAAAGGCTTGTCCTTCTTTGCCAACAGTGCGGAATGGGTCCTTCCCTTATCCGGACTAAGGCAGACATCGCGTGGTGCTGCGTCTGAACGCATTCCGCGTTCATGCCGAGCGCCGCAGGAGGTTCACCTTCAGGCGGCTGCGCCGCCGACGGATCAGGGGAGAGCGTCGAGATGACCGCACGCATCCGCGAATTCTTGAAGAGCCGCACCGACGAGGGGCCATGCCTCGTTGTCGATCTTGATGTCGTTCGCGAGAATTACCTGTCCTTCGCCAAGGCGTTGCCCGACACCCGCGTTTATTACGCCGTGAAGGCCAACCCGGCGCCCGAAATCCTCAAGCTGCTCGCCGGGCTTGGCGCCTGCTTCGATGTCGCCTCGGTGAGCGAGACCGTGTCGGTGCTCGCCGCCGGCGTGACGCCGGACCGCATCTCCTACGGCAACACCATCAAGAAGGAGAGCGAGATTGCCGCGGCCTTCCGGCTCGGGATCACGCTCTATGCCATCGACTGCGAGGCCGAGGCCGAGAAGATCGCGCGCGCGGCCCCCGGCTCGCGGGTGATCTGCCGCATCCACTGCGACGGCACCGGCGCCGAGTGGCCGCTCTCGCGCAAGTTCGGCTGCGAGCCGGGCTACGCCGTCGACATTCTGGAGCACGCCTACCGCCTCGGCCTCGTGCCATACGGCATTTCGTTCCACGTCGGCTCGCAGCAGCACAACGTCGAGGCCTGGGACCGCGCGCTCGCCTCGACCGCCGCGATCTTCCGCGGCTGCGCCGAGCGTGGCATGCCGCTCTCGATGGTCAATCTCGGCGGCGGCTTTCCGGCCAAATATGTGCGCAAAACGCCGAAGCTCGAATCCTACGGCAAGGCGATCTTCCGCGCGCTGCGCAAGCACTTCGGCAACGACATTCCGAACACTATCGTGGAGCCCGGCCGCGGCCTTGTCGGCAACGCCGGCATCATCGAGGCCGAGGTGGTGCTGGTGGCCAAGCGTTCGCCCGAGGATGAGATCCGCTGGGTCTATCTCGATATCGGCAAGTTTCACGGGCTCGCCGAGACGATCGAGGAATCGATCCGCTACCCGATCCGTACCCGCAAGGATCGCGACGAGATGGCGCCCTGCATCATCGCAGGCCCGACCTGCGATTCCGTCGACGTGCTGTACGAGAAGAACCCCTACCCGCTGCCGGTGTCGCTTGCGATCGGCGACAAGGTGCTGATCGAGGCGACCGGCGCCTATACGACGACCTACTCGTCGGTCGGCTTCAACGGCTATCCGCCGCTCAGGCAATACGTCATTTGACGGTCTGCGCGCGCGGGCAGGGCGGTCCGGCGTCCGCCCGCTTCGCGTTCGCAAGCCTGTCCTACCTCCTTGATATCATCGCGAAATCACCACAGTCTGCGGCAATAGGAATCGCCTTCTGGCTCACCCGAATTGGGGCACTGGGTTAGCGGCGCGCCGAGCCACTGCGAGGTCGTGATGAATTTGCCGTCCGTGAAATTGATGATCCTGGCTGCTTTTGTCGCGGCCAGCGCCCCCTGCTTGCGGCGCCGGCGGGCGAGCCGTCGGCCGTGGGGCTGTGGGAGCAGGTCGACGAGAAATCCGGCAAGGCCGAGAGCTGGTTCCGCATCACCGAGAAAAACGGCGTCTACTCGGGAAATATCGTCAAGATATTCCCCAAGCCGGGTGACGACCCGAACAAGAAATGGCTCTGCGACCAATGCGAAGGCGATGAGCGTAACGCGCCGGTGCTCGGCCTCGCGCTGATCAAGGGCATGCAGCGCAAGGGGCTGGACTACGAGAACGGCACCATCATGGACCCGCGCGATGGAACCGTGTACCGCGCGCTGATGAAATTGAGCCCGGACAACAAGCACCTTGAGGTGCGCGGCTTCCTCGGCTTCGCGCTGCTCGGCCGCAGCCAGATCTGGAATCGCCTGTCGGACAACGCGCTCGATCCGCAGCCCGCGATCCGCACGGCCCCCAAGAACGCGCCCAAACGCTGATCGCGATCAAGCGCTGATCGCAATCAAGCGCTGACCGGCGCGCCGCGCATCTTATCCCAACGCCAGCACGCCGGCGTCGCCGTCCTCGGTGCCGAACGCTACCAGGTGGCCGCTGGCGCTCCAGGCGAGCGCCGTGACCGGCGCGTCCGCCGGTTTGCGCGCGAGGATTTCGGCACCGTCCTCGATGCGCACGATCAGCACGAGCCCATCGGCGCAGCCGATCGCCACGACCTCCTGCTTGGGATGGCAGGCGACCACCTCGACCTGCGGCTCCATCGGCGCCAGGATGCGGGGCTGCTTGCCCATCGGGCCGTCCTTCGATTGGAACGGCCAGAGGATGAGCTGGTTCGACCCTGACGTCGCGAGCCACTTGCCGCCGACCGTCCAATCGAAGGAACGCACCCGCGCCGCGTAGCCCGACATGCGCATGTCCTTGCGGTCGGCGATCCGCCAGCCGTGCAGCATCGCCTCCTGCATGGTGGTCACCAGGAATTTTCCGTCCGGGCTCACCGACACGCCGAGATGCGAACCTTTCCATTCGAACCGCTCGGGCGCGGTCTGTACGTTCGGAAACCACAGCGTCACGCCGTTGTAGTGCGCGATGGCGAGGCGAAACCCTTTGGGCGTGAAGGCGAGGCCGCCGGCAGTCGACGGCACATCCAAAGCGCGTTCATCGCCTTTGCCCGTGCGGGCAAAGACCTGCTTGCCCGCAGACCATGCCACCGCGCCGCCCGGCCCGGCGGCGACTTGATCGATCCAGCGATGCTTGGGGTCGGTTGCGACGACGCTGGTTTCGCCCTTCGCGTCCGTCGCCAGAACCTTGCCGTCATCACCGCCGGTGATGACGCGATCTCCGTCCGAGGCAGTCGCCAGGATCGCGCCGGCGTGCACACCAACGCGCCGTTCCGCGCCGTCTTTACCGGCCAGCAACAAGCTCTCCTCGCCGAGCACGAAGACCGCGGTCTCGCCGAGGAAATGCGCGCCGACGACCGGCGCGCCCGCATTGATGTGGCGCGTGCGGTCAACGACGGAGGGAATGCTATCGCGCGTATCGGTCATGGCGCTCCTGCGTCCTCATCCAGAGGAGGCGCGCGCCCGATCCCGCGTTTGCCCGGGATCGGGCACCTAATGATGCGCAAGTCGGGTAAACCCGACTTGCGTGCGCCGTCTCGAAGGATGGCCGCATGCACCGAAC
Source organism: uncultured Alphaproteobacteria bacterium (assembly GCA_963763365.1). GTDB lineage: Bacteria > Pseudomonadota > Alphaproteobacteria > Rhizobiales > Xanthobacteraceae > VAZQ01. Next base: position 307,353 of record CAVXOE010000014.1, read on the forward strand.
TTGCAGCCATGCTTCGAGACGCGTTGCTGCGCAACGCTCCTCAGCATGAGGCCGGGCGAAGACGGTCGATCAGGCGACACAAGATTCAAATCCCTGCCTGATCTTCTCCTCGGGCAGGTTGCGGCCGATGAAGACCGCGCGGCTGACGCGCTCTTCGCCCTTTTTCCAGGGGCGCTGGTGATCGCCGTCGAGGATCATGTGGACGCCCTGGAACACGAAGCGTTCGTCGTCGTCCTTGAACGACAGGATGCCCTTGCAGCGCAGGATGTTGGGGCCTTCCTTCTGCACCAGGTCCTGCACCCAGGGAAAGAACTTGTCGGCATTGAGCGGCTTGTCGGTCTTGAGCGAGAGCGATTGCATCTCCTCGTCATGATAGTGCTTGAGGCCGCCGTTGCTGTGGGCGTGGCCATCATGATGATGGTGATCGTGGCCATGATCATGATCGTGTCCATGCCCGTGATCGTGGTGATGATGGCCGCCGTCGAGGAACTCCGGCTCGATCTCCAGAATGCGGTCGAGGTCGAAGGCGTTGCGCCCGAGTACCTCGTTGATCGGAATTTGCGCGCGTTCGGTCCGATGAACTCTGGCGTAGGGATTGATGCCGCGAATGCGGGCCTCGACCTCCTCCAACTCGCCAGGCTTCACGAGGTCGGTCTTGTTGAGCAGGATCACGTCGGCGAAGGCGATCTGGTTCTTGGCTTCCGGTGCGTCCTTGAGCCGGTCCAGCAGCCACTTCGCGTCCGCCACCGTCACCACGGCGTCGAGCTTGGTCTTGCGTCCGACGTTCTCGTCCATGAAGAAGGTCTGCGCCACCGGTGCGGGGTCGGCGAGCCCCGTGGTTTCCACGATGATGGCGTCGAACTTGCCCTTGCGCCGCATCAGCCCGTCGATGATGCGCACGAGATCGCCGCGCACCGTGCAGCAGATACAACCGTTGTTCATCTCGAACACTTCCTCGTCGGCGCCCACCACGAGGTCGTTGTCGATGCCGATCTCGCCGAACTCGTTGACGATGACGGCGAACTTCTGGCCGTGCGGCTCGGACAGTATGCGGTTGAGCAGCGTGGTCTTGCCGGCGCCGAGATAGCCGGTCAGCACCGTGACGGGGATTTTTTCGGACATTCGGTAACTCCTTGCCGGGGCAACATATAAGAGCCGCGCGGCAAACTCCAACAGCCGGCCGCCCGTTGACGGCGGCGCCGCCGGGTGGGCGCACTGTACGAATTGCCACAATTGCGATGGCGCTATAGCGCGAAATCAGAACATCAGCGAAAGGGACAGGTCATGGGCGGCAAGAACCTGGGCTATGCGATCATCGTCGGCCTTCTGGGCCTTCTTGGCCTCACCATCGTGTTCGGCAGCTGGTACACCATCGACCAGACCCAGCGCGGCGTGCTGCTGCGCAACGGCGCCTTCGTCGAGGTCGTGCAGCCCGGCCTGCACTTCAAATGGCCGTGGATCGACAGCGTCGCCAAGATCGACATGCAGACCCACACCTTCGCCTGGAGCAAGATGGAGGCCTATTCGGCCGACCAGCAGCCGGCCAACCTGAAGGTTTCGGTCACGCTGCACGTCGCAGGCGACAAGGTGCCTGAGATGTATTCGCGTTTCCGCGGCGACCAGCAGGCTGCCATCGACCGCACCATCGCGCCGCACCTCAATGAGAAGGTGAAGGTGGTGTTCGGCCAGTACACTGCCGCGCGCGCCATCAGCGCCCGCGGGCAGCTCAATGCCGACGCCGCGAAGGCCCTGACCGAGGTGATCGCCTACGATCCGGTCTTCTCCATCGAGAGCGTGCAGATCGAAGACATCGCCTTCTCGTCCGACTACATCAAGTCGGTCGAGCAGCGCATGCAAGCCGAGGTCGAAGTGCAGAGGCTGCAGCAAAACCTCGCGCGCGAAAAGGTGCAGGCCGAAATCGTCGTGACGCAGGCCAAGGCCAAGGCCGACGCGGTGCGCGCCGACGCGCAAGCGCAGTCCGACGCCATTCGCTTTCGCGGCGACGCAGATGGCGCGGCGATCAAAGCGCGCGGTACCGGCGAGGCGTCCGCGATCCAGGCCAAGGGCGCGGCCGAGGCAACTGCGATCCGCGCCAAGGGCGACGCGCTCGGCCAGAATCCCGGGCTCATCCCGCTGATGCAGGCGGAGCGCTGGGACGGCAAGCTTCCGGTCACCATGGTGCCTGGTGGCGCCGTGCCGATGCTCAGCCTGCAGCAGCGGTAGACGCCACGCTTAAAGGAAGCGTCGGCAACTTGCACCGCCTCATGCAGAGGAGCCGACCGAAGGTCGGCGTCTCGAAGCATGGCCGCGCGTTCGGTGCCTGCCGCCATCCTTCGAGACGGCGGCTTCGCCGCCTCCTCTGGATGAGGACCTAGCCGGCAATCAACTCATCAGCGCGCCGGCGAGCTGCTTCAGGTTGTGGCGGATCAGATCGATGTAGCTCGGCGCATCGCCGTTCGGCTCGGTCAATGCGTCGGAATAGAGCGTGCCGCCGATCTTCGCGCCGGTCTCGGCTGAAATCTGCTTGAGCAGGCGCGGGTCGGTGACGTTCTCCAGAAAGACCGCCGCGGCCTTCTTGCCGCGGACCTGCCGGATGATCGCCGCCACGTCCTTGGCCGAGGCCTCCGCCTCGGTCGAGACGCCCTGTGGCGCCGTGAAGTCGATGCCGTAGGCGCTCTCGAAGTAGCCAAAGGAGTCGTGGCTGGTGATGACGGCGCGCCGGTCAGCGGGAATTTTCCCGATGATGTCTTTCACCTCGCGCTCCAGCGCATCGAGCTTCGCCAGATAGGCCGCTGCATTCGCGTCGTAGATATCCTTGCCGGCGGGATCGATTGCGATCAGCGCGTCACGAATGTTGCCCACGTAGATTTTCGCATTGGCGACCGACTGCCAGGCGTGCGGGTCGATGCGGCCGTGGTCGTGGCGATGGCCGGGATCGTCGCCGCGCTCGCGCGGGGTGATCCCATTGGTCGCAACGATGATCGGCGCCTTGGTGCCGGACGCCTTGACCAGCCGGTCGAGCCAGCCCTCGAAGCCAAGCCCGTTGACGAATACCGTCCTGGCGTCGGCGACCTTGCGCGCGTCGGCAGGCGAGGGGGCGTAGACGTGGGCATTGCCGTTGGGGCCGACCAGGGTCTGGACCTCGACCCGGTCGCCGCCGACGTTGCGCACGAAGTCTCCGAGGATCGAGAAGCTGGCGATGACCTTGATCTTGTCCTGGATCTTGTCTTGGATCTTGTCCTGGGCGCGCGCGGGGGTCGCAAGAAGCAGTGCGAATGCAAGCGCGGCTGCCGCCTGTCGTCTGCTCAGCATCTTGCACTCCATGTGCCGCGCGGCCAGCCTCAAGCTTCCAGATGGCGGCCCGGAAAGGCCTGCCGCAGCAGCCCGCCGACTCGTCCGAACAGCAGCGATGTCACGTAGAGCGCGCCCGCCACCAGGATGACCGCGGGCCCCGATGCCACGCCGGAATGATAGGAGAGCAGCAGGCCGAAATAGCCGGCGACAACGCCGCTCGCCGTCGCGATCACGATCATCAAGCTCACGTCACGTGTCCAGAAGCGGGCGACCGCCGCCGGTAGCATCATGAGGCCGACCGCGAGCAGCGTGCCGAGCGCGTGAAATCCGCTCACCAGGTTGACCACCACCAGTGCGAGGAATGCGAGATGCGCCGGCCCGCCGGCCCGGCTGACCGAGCGCATGAATCCCGGATCGACGCACTCGATGACGAGCGGACGGTAGATGAGCGCCAGCATCAAGAGCGTGATCGTGGCATTGACGGCGATCAGCAGGAGCGTCTGATCGTCGAGCGCGAGTACGTTGCCGAACAGCACGTGCAGCAGGTCGATGTTGGTTCCCTTCAACGACACGATGGTGACGCCGAGCGCGAGCGAGAGCAGGTAGAAGGTGGCGAGCGCCGCGTCCTCCTTGAGTTCAGTCGTGCGCGCGACCAGCCCGGTGAGCAGCGCCACCACGAAGCCGGCGATCAGTCCGCCCGCCGTCATGGCGAACAGGTTGAGCCCAGACAGCAGGAACCCGATAGCGGCGCCCGGCAGGATGGCGTGCGCCATGGCGTCGCCCACGAGGCTCATGCGGCGCAGCATCAGGAAGACGCCGAGCGGTCCGGCGCCGAGCGCGAGCGCGAAGGTGCCGGCGAGCCCGCGGCGCATGAACTCGAACTCGGTGAACGGCGCGATCAGGAGGTCGTACATCTAAAGTGCAATCGTTCAACGGGCACGGTGTAACCCTCTCCCCTTGCGGGGGAGGGTGCCGAGCATCGCAGGCAAGTTTACGCAGCCTGCGTAAACGGCTGCGCGCGAGGCGGGTGAGGGGTACCTGTTCCATTTTTTCGGTACCCCTCACCCGGCTCGGACGTCGCTTCGCTTGTCCTCGCCACCCTCTCCCGCAAGGGGAGAGGGTGAAAGAGACTGCCCGCCTGGCTCGGCGCACAGCGCGGCGCTATCGTCGAAGGCCTCGCACATGCGCCGCGCGGCGAGCAGATTTTCCGCCGTCAGAACCGTCGCGGTGCGGCCCCACGCCACCGGCTCGCGCGCGAGCAGCAGCGTCTCGGGGAAATTCGCCTTGACGAAATCGATGTCGTGCATCGCGGTCAGCACGGTGCGTTGTTCGCCATGCCACCGCCGCACCAGGTCGAACAGGTCGGCCGAGGTCTTGGCGTCGACCGCGTTGAACGGCTCATCGAGCACGATCACGCGCGCGTCCTGCAGCAGGAGCCGCGCAAACAGCATGCGCTGCATCTGGCCGCCCGACAGCGTCCCGATCGCGCGATCCTCGAAGCCCGTCAGCCCGACGGCAGCGATCGCGTGTTCGACATCGTCGCGCACCTTGCGGCCGATGCCGCCGAACATGCCGGTGCGGCGCCACAGCCCCATCGACACCATGTCGTAGACATTGATCGGGAACGAGCGGTCGATCTCGGCGGCCTGCGGCAGGTAGGCGATGTCCTGCGCGCGCAGCTTGCCCAGCTCGATGCGCCCGGCGAGCGGCTTGATGGCGCCGACGATGCCCTTGAACAGGGTCGACTTGCCGGCGCCGTTCGGACCGACGACCGCAACCAGCGCGCCAGTGTCGATTGTCCCGTCGAGGTGATGGACGGCCGGGTGCCGATCGTATCCGAGCGTGACATTGCAAAATTTCAGCGCCGCCGTCACGTCGTTCCCTCGACCTTCAAGTCATCGCCCAGCGCACGACGCCCCACAGCGCCGCGATGAGCACGGCTGCGATCGCCAGCCGTTCGACGGCCGACATGCGCAGCATCGAGGGCGCGATCGACGCCGGCGGGTGGCCGGTGCCGGGATGGTGATGATGCGGATGGTGGCCGTGCGGAGGCATGGAAGGCGCCAGAGATGGGGGAAATTTGTTACAATATAACATAACGCCCTGTCCAGCGCCAGAGGCGCCGCCGCTGTCCCCGATCGGCGCGAATTGCCAAGGCGGTATGGCCCGGTCCATGTTGCGGCCGTCCGACCTCTCCTGATGACAAGATGGCGCTATGAACGAACCGAAGGCCCGTGTCGTCTGTGTCGGTGAGGCACTGGTCGAGTTCATCCGCGGAGGCGACGGCCGTTTCGGCATCGCGTCGGGCGGTGATGCTTTCAACGTGGCGGTCTATCTCGCGCGCGCGGGCGCCGCGTCTGCGCTGGCTACGGCGCTTGGCCAGGATCCCTATTCGGATGCCTTGTTCGCGCTTGCGGCCGCGGAGGGCGTTGGCGACGATGTCATGCTGCGGGTCGGGGGCCGTTTGCCGGGACTTGCGGTGATCGATACCGATCCCAGCGGCAAGCGGCGGCAGCATTTCTGGCGTGACGGCGCTCCGGCGCGCGACCTGTTCGAACTACCGGACTGGGGGAAGGTGGCCGACAGCCTGACCAAGGCGAAGCTCGTTTATTTCTCCGGCATCACGCTTTCGCTTTATTCCAACAACGGGATCGGCCGCTTCCTCGCTGTTCTGGAAATGGCCCGCCAGCAGGGCGTGAAGACCGCCTTCGACGGAAATTTTCGCCCGCATGGCTGGGGCGGCGATCTTTCGCGCACCCGCGCGGTGTTCCTGGAGGCGCTCAAGCGTGTCGACATCGCGCTGCCGACCTACGACGACGAGGCCGTGTTGTGGGGCGATCCCAGTCCGGAAGCGACCGTCGAGCGCATGCAGGCCTTCGGCATCCAGGAGATCGTGGTGAAGAACGGTCCGAACAGCGCGCTGGTCGCCGCCGGTGGTAGCCGCGATTTCGTTCCGGTGCCCGAGGTGGTCGTGCCGGTCGATACGACGGCGGCGGGCGACGGCTTCAACGCCGGCTATCTCGCCGCGCGGCTCGCCGGCAAGGGACCGGGCGACGCCGCGGCAGCGGCCCATCAACTCGCCGGCCAGGTCATCCGCCATCCCGGCGCGCTGATGCCGCGCGCCGCCGCGGCGATGCATTAGAGTTGGTCTCTTTTTCAATGGATTCGACACTCTCCGCTCGTCCCTGCGCAAACGGGGACCCAGTTCTTAGCCGCATATGATTAAAGCGCCGGATCCCCACTTGCGTGGGAATGAGCGGAGTGCGTGGGTGGCTTCGCGTCAATAGGACTTCGGCAGCCCCAGCACCTTCTCGGCGATGAAGTTGAGGATCATGTGCGGCGTGACCGGTGCGATGCGCGGGATCATCACTTCGCGCAGGTAGCGCTCGACCTGGAACTCCTTCGAATAGCCCATGCCGCCGTGCGTCATCACCGCGGTCTCGCAGGCGTGGAACGCAGCCTCGCCGGCGAGATACTTGCCGGCGTTGGCCTCGACGCCGCACTCCTGCTTCTGGTCGTAGAGCCAAGCCGCCTTCATGACCATGAGGTTCGCGGCCTCCAGGTTCGCCCAGCATTGCGCGAGCGGATGCGCGATCCCCTGGTTCTGCCCGATCGGCCGGCCGAACACGACGCGCTCGCGCGCGTATTTCGCGGCGCGCCGCAACGCCGCGCGGCCGATGCCGACCGCCTCGGCGGCGATCAGGATGCGTTCCGGGTTCATGCCGTGCAGGATGGTGCGGAAGCCCTCGCCTTCCGCGCCGATGCGGTCCGCGACCGGCACCGCCATGCCGTCGAAGAACATCTCGTTGGAATCGACCGCATGGCGGCCCATCTTCTCGATCACGCGGATCGACACGCGGCTGCGGTCGAGGTCGGTGTAGAACAGGCTCAAGCCCTCGGTCCTGCGCTTGACCTCGTCGAGCGGCGTGGTGCGGGCGAGGATGAGTATCTTGTTGGCGATCTGCGCGGTCGAGATCCAGATCTTCTGGCCAGAGAGGAGATAGTGATCGCCGCGACGCTCGGCGCGCACCTTGAGCTGCGTGGTGTCGAGCCCGGTGTTGGGCTCGGTGACGGCGAAACAGGCCTTGTCCTTGCCGGCGATCAGCGCCGGCAGCATGCGGCGCTTCTGCTCGTCGGTGCCGAACACCACGACCGGATGCAGCCCGAAGATGTTGATGTGCACTGCCGACGCGCCGCTCATGGCCGCGCCCGACTCGGCGATGGCCTGCATCATGATGGCGGCTTCGGTGATGCCAAGGCCGGCGCCGCCGTAATCGGCCGGCATGGCGATGCCGAGCCAGCCGGCGTCGGCCAGCGCGGCATGCAGCTCGTGCGGAAATTCGCCGCTGCGATCCCGCTCCAGCCAATAGGCGTCGTCGAAGCGCGCGCAGAGCTTCAGGATCGAGTCCCTGATCTGCTGCTGCTCCTGGTTCAGTGCGAAGTCCATCAGCTACCCGTTGCTTGTCTTGGCTCGCTCTCTCCGGTCATTCCCGCGCAAGCGGGAATCCAGGCTGATCGCCGCAAAAACTGGGTCCCCGCTTTCGCGGGGACGACACGCTTGGTCAGTGTAGCAATTCCTGCGACGGAGAGACGACCTTCTCCATTGCCGCCGCGATCGCCAGCAGGCGGCGGTCCGCACCATGTTCGCCGATCAACATCAGGCCGACCGGCGCATCGCCCGCGCGGTGGCAAGGAATCGAGATCGAGCAGCGGTCGAGGAAATTGGCGACCGATGGATTGCGCAGCACCGCCGCATTGGCGTGGCGATAGGCATCGTCCGATTTGAGATCGTCGATGCGCGGTGCCGTGATCGGCGTCGTGGGCATGACCAATGCGTCATAAGGCGCGGTAATCGCCGCGAGGCGGCGAATGAAGTCGGCACGCGCCGCGAGGAGCTCGATGTAGTCGGCGGCGTCCTGCTCCTTGCCGCGCAGGATGCGCACCAGCACGCGCGGGTCATACTGCTGGGCGCCCTTGGCGATGAGCGCGCGATGGGCCGCATAGGACTCGGCGGCAGAGGGCCCGCCCTTGGCATTGATCGTCCCGAGCTCGGAGAGTTCGCGCAGCGGCAGATCGACGACGTTCGCACCCGCCTTCCTCAGCTTCGCAAGCGCGGCCTCGAATGCCTTTGCGACCTCGGGCGCCACGCCGTCGAGCACCATGGTCTGCGGCACGGCGAGCCGCAGCCCGCCGAGCGGAAATTCCACAAGCTGCGATACCGGCTCGCCGGCCAGCACCGCGTCGAGAATGGCGCAGCACTCAACCGTCGGCGCGATCGGCCCGATCGAATCGAGCGAGGTCGAGAGCGGGAACGCGCCCTGCGTCGGCACGCGCCGCGCGGTCGGCTTGAAGCCGACGATGCCGCAGAGCGCCGCCGGGATGCGGCATGAGCCGCCGGTGTCGGTGCCGAGCGCGCCCACCGCCATGCCGTCGGTCACCGACACCGCGGCACCTGACGACGAGCCGCCCGGGATACGCGCAGCCTTGCGGTCGTAGGCGTTGGCAGGCGTGCCGTAATGCGGGTTGATGCCGAGGCCGGAGAACGCGAACTCGGTCATGTTGGTGCGGCCGATCGGGATGAAGCCCGCCGCGCGCAGCCGCGCCACGCTCGGCGCGTCCTGCCTGGCCGGCATAGCGTCGTGCAGCACGACCGAGCCAGCGGTCGTCACGTCACCCGCGATATCGAATAGATCCTTGATCGAGATCGGAATGCCAGCGAACGGCGATGGCGCGCTGCCCTGCGCGCGCAGGCTGTCGTAGTAGTCCGCCGCCGCCAGCGACGCTTCGGCATGCACCTTGAGAAAGACGCGGCGGCCTTCGCCGGCCGGGTCGCCGATGCGCGCCAAGCACTCCTCCACCAGGGCGCGGCTCTTGCGGCCTGCACGCAGCCCCGCGGCGACTTGGACCAGTGACGGAAGAGACATCGACGGCAACGCCGCAGCCTAGAGTTTCTGCTCGGCAAGCCACGCTGTGATGGTGTTGACCAGCGGTTGCTGGTTGTCGATGAAAAAATGCGCCTGTGGGCTCGGCCCCTTGGGATTCGGCAACACGACCAGCTTGGCGCTCGGCGCCAGCGCGCCGGGCGACGTCGCCGCCGACAGCAGCATGTAGGGCTCGAAGCTCTGCACGATCACGTCACCGGCGTCACGCACCATGAGAATAGGCTTCGGCACGCGCTTGATCCAATAGGTGCCGTCGGCGGTGCTGGTCGCTTCGTGGCGATAGCTCAGAAAGTGCCGGCCGGTGACCGGGACATGCTGGCCGGTAAACGAGAACATATGCACCGGCAGGATGTCGCCGATCGTTCCCTCCCGCAGCGCCTTGAACGCGGCCTCGGTCAACTGCCGATAATTGTCTTCATTCTGAATCAGCATGTTGCGCGACTTCCAGGGCAGATTGCCGAACATGCCGGCGAGCACCACGGCCTTGATATCCGGATCCCAGTTGTTGGCGGCGTAGTACTGCACCTGGATGTTGCCGAGGCTGTGCCCGAACAGCACGAGCGAGCGATAGCCGAGTGCGCGGGCGGTGTAGACCGCCGCCTCGATGTCCCGGCGTACTTCCAGAAAGTTGTCGGTGTTGACGCGCTCGCTGTGCTGGCGGGTATTGATCGCGAGCACGCCGTAGCCTCTCACGGCAAGATCGCGGCTCAGGAAGCCGACCGGCGGATTGACGAAATTACCGCCGCTGCCGTGGACGGCAACGACGAGGGTCGTCGCGTCCGGCGTCTTGCCATCCGGCTGCCAGAGCGCGGCATCGACGCGGAACCCGTCGATCGCCTTGATCGCGAGAAAGCGCAGATTGGCGCCACCCTGCGGGGTTAACTCGGCCGGCACACTGGCGGGGCGATCGTGGAAATTGTACTCGATGCTCGCCGCAGTCTCAGCCCGCGTGCCCACGGCTCCGATCAATGTCGAAACGATTGCCATGATCGCGCACGTCGTCCAGGATGAGTTCATCGCACTCCTCCGCCTGATGGGCTAATCCGCATGTGAGGGAACGCATTCGAGATGTCCGCGGCCGGCTGCCATTGCCGGTCCGCGACTGCCGCGTTGTGGAATGTCAAGGAGTTGCACCTCGCATGTCAAGCAAGTCGCTCTACGCGCAGCCCAAGTCGCTTAGCGCGCAGCCCAAGTCGCTTGGCGCGCAGCCAACGTCGTGGCGCCGATGAATCTCGCACTGACCTTGCAGAGCTTATCGGGCGCGCGGCCGGCCGAGGTTGCCATCGACCAAGCCATCGTCGCCGGCTGGACCGGGCGCGACGCCGCCGCGGTCGAGAAGCACATCCGCGAGCTGGAGGCACTGGGCGTGAAGCGCCCCGCCACCACGCCGATCTTCTATCGGGTGTCGGCCAGCCGGATTACAACCGCGACCACGATCGAGGCGGTCGGCGAAAGCTCGGGCGGCGAGGTCGAGTTCGTGCTGCTCCAGCACGACGGCCGCCTGTGGGTTGGGACCGGCTCCGACCACACCGACCGCGAAGTGGAAAAATACGGCGTCACCGTTTCCAAGCAGATGTGCGAGAAGCCGATCGCCTCGACGTTCTGGGCTTTCGACGAGGTCGCGCCGCACTGGGACCGCCTGCTGCTGCGTTCGTCGGTGGTCGAGAACGGCAAGCGCGTGACCTACCAGGACGGCTCGGTGGCGGCGATGATCGATCCGCGCGATCTCATGAAGCGGCAGGCGGCAGACGGGCGCCTGCCGGAAGGCACGCTGATGTTCTGCGGCACGCTCGCCGCGATCGGCGGCGTGCGGCCAACGGCGGAATTCGCTTTCGAGATGGAAGACCCGGTGCTCGGCCGCAAGATCGGCCACGCGTATCGCGTGCGCACCTTGCCGATCCTCGGATGACCTTGCAGACCTAGAAGCGGCGGAGCGACGACCATGCTGGCGACCGACGAAAAGCTGAAGCTGTCCCCCAAGCCTTATCTCTCGGCCACGGCCGCCTTCGCGAGCGGCTCCGACACGCCGCGCGATTTCCTTGAGCGCTGCCTTGCCGACCTCGAGCGGCTCGAACCGCAAGATCGGCGCGTTCGTCCATCTCAATCTCAACGCCGCGCGCGTCGCCGCCGATCAGTCGACCAAGCGCTGGCGCGACGGCAAGCCGCTGTCGAAGATCGACGGCATGCCGGTCGGCATCAAGGACATCATCGAGACGATCGACATGCCGACCGAGCAGGGCTCGCCGCTGTTCGTGGGCTTCCGCTCCGAGCGCGATGCCGCGAGCGTCGTGGCGCTGCGCGAGGCCGGCGCCGTCATCGTCGGCAAGACCGTCACCACCGAATTCGCCGCGACCGAGCCGCGCGGCACCCGCAATCCGCATGATCTTCGCCGCACGCCCGGTGGTTCGTCGAGCGGCTCCGCCGCGGGAGTCGCCGCCGGCATGATGAGCGCGGCGCTTGGCACGCAGGTGATCGGCTCGACCATCCGACCCGCAAGCTATTGCGGCTGCATCGGCTTCAAGTCGACGGTCGGCGCACTCAATCGCGGTGGCAGCTACGACGGCCTGAGCCAGAGTTCGACCGGCGTCCTCGCCGCCACCCTGGAGGATGCCTGGCAGGTCGCGTACGAGATTGCGCAGCGCGCCGGCGGCGATCCCGGCTATCCCGGCCTCTACGGTCCGGCGAGCGTGCCGGCGGCGCAGAAGCCCAAGCGGGTCGCGTTCATCGAGACGGCCGGCTGGGCCGCGGCTTCGGCCGGAGCCAAGGCCGCGATCGAGGAAACGATGAAGCGGCTCAAGGCGGCCGGCATCGAGGTTTTAACCCGCGGCAACAATCCAAAAGTCGCCGCGACCGAAGCCGCAATCGCGCAGGCACGGCCGTTGTCGATGCGCATCAACTGTTGGGAGGGACGCTGGCCGCTCAACACCTACCGCAACCGCGACCCGAGCAAGCTCAGCCGCGTGATGCTCGATCGCCTGGCCGAAGCCGAGGCGATGACGCTCGACGCCTATCGCGCCGACCTCAAGCGGCGCGACGAGGCGCGCGCGGTCTACGAAGCACTGCAGGAAGAATGCGACGTCTGCATCAGCCTCGCGGCGCCCGCTGCCGCGCCCGTCGGGCTCAACCCGACCGGCGATCCCTCGTGCACCGTGCATGTCTCGCTGCTCGGCATCCCGGCGATCTCGCTGCCGGTGATGCAGGATGACGGCCTCCCGCTCGGCCTGCAGATCACGGGCTTCCTGCATGGCGATGCCGCGGTGTTCGCGGCAACGGGCGCGCTCAAGACTTTGCTCTAGCCCGCCACACCAAAACACCTGGACTCCGTCGCATGAAGCTCGCCGTCCCCGACATGATCTCGAATTCCTATTTCCCGGCGATCGCGGCGATCGAGCTCGGCTTCTTCAAGGAGGAGGGGCTGGACGTCGAGCTCGAGATGATCTTTCCGGTCGACAAGAGCTACATGGCGCTGCGCGACGGCGCGGTCGATTTCGTCGGCGGCTCGGCGCATTCGGCGCTCGCGGCATTCCCGGAATGGCAGGGCGCCAAGCTCCTCTGCGCGCAGGCGCAGGGCATGTACTGGTTTCTGGTGATGCACAAGGAATTCGGCGCCGCGAAGGGCGACATCGGCGTCGTCAAGGGCAAGAGCATCGGTGCCGCGCCGTGGGTCGAGATGGGCCTGCGGCGGCTTCTCGTCGAAGCCGGCATCGACCTTAAGCGCGACAGCGTGACGATCGCACCGGTCCCGGGCTCGCTCGGCGCCGGCGTCAACTTCGGTGTCACTGCCGCAAAGGCGCTGGAGGACCGCAAGATCGACGGCTTCTGGGCGAACGGCATGGGTGCCGAGGTCGCGGTCAAGCGCGGCGTCGGCACGGTCGTGCTCGACGTGCGCCGTGGCGACGGCCCGAAGGCTTGCTTCAACTACACCATGGCGTCGATCGCCACGACCGATGCGCTGATCGCGCGCTCGCCGCAGACTGCGGCCGCGGCCGTGCGCGCGCTTAGGAAGACGCAGGCCGCGCTGAAGGCCGATCCGTCGCGCGCCACGCAAGTGGGGCGGAAGCTCTTTCCGCCGTCCGAGGCCGAATTGATCGCCGAGCTCATCCGCCGCGACCTGCCCTACTACGATGCGTCGATCTCACGGGACTTCGTCGCCGGCATGAACCAGTTCTCGCGCGATGTCGGCATCCTCAAGGACGACGTGCCGTTCGAGCGCGTGGTCGCGACGCAGTTTGCGCATTTGTGGGCGTGAGCTGAACGCCACGCCCTGCTACCCGGAGACGGCTTGAGCTTTTCCGAGTTGACGCAGACCTATCCCCGCTCGTTCGCGAAAGGCGAAGGCGGGGACCAGCGCAATACGATGGCTCAGATAGGGAAGTGCTGGATGCCCGCTTGCGCGGGCACGAGCGGAGTATGTGGCTCAGCTCGAAACCAACAGCCCTAATGTCCCGCCGCGGCTTTGGCGGCCGACACCATCGGCTCGGACGTGTTGATCACCGCGTGGATGCTGCGTGCGTAGTCGACCGCGCCGGTGACATCCATGTCGAGCGCGGTGCGCGCGTAGTCCTTGCAGCCGACGCGCGCCGGCCGCGGTGCCTTCATGATCTGCGCGCACAGCGAGTCGACCGCGGCGTCGAGCTCGGCAGCGGGGAAGATCTCGCTGACGATGCCGGCCTCGCGCGCGCGGGAGGCCGGGAAGATCGCCGTCGACCAGACGAAATACGTCATGGCCTTGCGCGGCACGCGGTCGACCAACGCCGACATCACCATCGTTGGCATGATGTTGTGCGCCATCTCGGGCACCTGGAATTTCGCCGTGTCGGCCGCGAGCGTGATGTCGCAGACCGCCGCGATCGCACAGCCGAATCCGAGCGCGCGGCCCTTGACGACGCCGATCACCGGAATCTCGCAGCGGCGGAACGCGCCGTAGCAGTTGAACACCACGTCATTGCGCCGGCGCAGCTCATGCGCATCGGGCTGCGCGCCGGGCGGACGTTTGCCCATGCTTTCGCGGCCGACGCAGAAATCGTCGCCGGCGCCGCGCAGCACCACGATCTCGGCGTTCTCGCCGGCGGAGAGCAGGAGCTTGGTCAACTCGGTCGCCATCGCGTCGGAGGCCGCGTTGCCGTTCGCGGGCCGGTTGAGTGTGATTTCGAGAACCGGGCCTTTCCGGCTGGTGATGATGTCGGTCGACAAGGCTTTCCTCCTGCTTGATGGTGGTCATAAGGGTGGTCTTGGGGTGGTTTCGGCGCCTGTTCTTCCCCAACTCTGTTACGATAGCAATGCTTGTTCATCGCAGACCGGAAAGGCTTCATGTCCACCGTCGACACCCCCGCTGCACCGCCGCAATGCGAGCCGACGCTGCGCGCCATCGCCATGCCGGCCGACGCCAATCCGCACGGCGATATCTTCGGCGGCTGGCTGCTCTCGCAGATGGACCTCGCGGGCGGCACGGTCGCGGCGCGCCGGGCCAAGGGCCGCACCGCCACGGTGGCGATCACCGCCATGACGTTCCATCGGCCGGTGTTCATCGGCGACGAGGTGACCTGCTATGCCCAGATCATCAAGATCGGTACCACCTCGATTACCGTGAAGGTGGAAAGCTGGGTGCGGCGCGGCAACGGGCAGGAGCAGATCGCCGTCACCGAAGGGATATTCACCTATGTGGCGGTCGGCACCGACCGCCGGCCGCGCCCGGTGCCGCCCGAAACTTGACCTGTTTTACAGGTTTGATCGGCCCATGCGGAACCAAGTGGTGGTATCAATCGTAGACGAATTGATTCGCCGCGTTGCAGTCGAACTGCCATCAGGAGCCGGACCTCGATGAGCGAGCCATCATTCCGCCGCGACTGGATCACCAAGCCGATCTTCCGCTGGGCGCAGCATGCGCTGCCGACTCTCTCCGAGACCGAGCGCGAGGCGATCGAGGCGGGCGACGTCTGGTGGGACGCCGATCTGTTCGCCGGCAATCCCGATTGGGCGAAGCTGCTCGCGTTCCCGCAAGCCAAGCTCAGTCCGGAGGAGCAGGCCTTCCTCGATGGCCCGGTCGAGCAACTGTGCCACATGGTCGACGACTGGCAGATCAGTTGGGAGCTGCGCGACCTGCCGCCGGAGGTCTGGGACTTCCTCAAGGCACACAAGTTCTTCGCGATGATCATTCCGAAGAAGTACGGCGGTCTGGAATTTTCCGCCTACGCGCATTCCGAGGTCATCCGCAAGCTCTCGACCCGCTCGCTCTCGACCGCGGTGACCGCCATGGTGCCGAACTCGCTCGGCCCCGGCGAGTTGCTGCATCAGTTCGGCACGCCGGCGCAGCAGGATTACTGGCTGCCGCGGCTCGCGGCCGGCACGGAGATTCCGTGCTTCGGTCTCACCAGCCCGGAGGCCGGATCGGATGCCGCGTCCATGCTCGATACGGGCGTGGTCTGCCGTGGCATGTGGCAGGGCCGCGAGGTGCTCGGCATCCGGCTCAACTGGCACAAGCGCTACATCACGCTCGGACCCATCGCCACCGTGATGGGCCTCGCCTTCAAGCTTCACGATCCCGACCATCTGATCGGTCAGGACGAGGATGTCGGCATTACGCTCGCGCTCGTGCCGACCAACCTGCCGGGCGTCGAGATCGGGCGCCGGCATCTGCCGGCGTTGCAGGCCTTCCAGAACGGTCCGAATTTCGGCCGCGATGTCTTCATTCCGATCGACAACATCATCGGCGGCGTCGAGCAGGCCGGCAAAGGCTGGAAGATGCTGATGAGCGCGCTCGCAGCCGGCCGCGGCATCTCGCTGCCGTCGCTCGCCGCCGCCGCGTGCGCGGGCGCCGCGCACACCACCGGCATGTATGCGCGCGTGCGCGAGCAGTTCCATGTCCCAATCGGGCGCTTCGAGGCGATCCAGGAGCGGCTCGGCCGGATGGCGGCGACCGCCTATCTGGTCGACGGCGCGCGGCGTTTCACCTGCGCGGGCATCGACCACGGCCACAAGCCAGCGGTCGTCACCGCCATCATGAAATCGCAGACCACCGATCGCATGCGCGTGTCGGTCAACGACGCCATGGACGTGCATGGCGGCAAGGGCGTGCAGGATGGGCCGTTGAACTATCTCGGCGGCTCGTACCGCTCGGTCCCGATCGGCATCACGGTCGAAGGTGCGAACATCGTCACGCGCGCGCTGATCCAGTTCGGCCAAGGGGCGATCCGGTGCCACCCGTATCTGCTCAAGGAGATAGCGGCGCTCGAGGACAAGGACCGTGAGCGCGGCCTCGAAGAGTTCGACAAGGTATTCTGGGCGCATGTCGGCCACAGCGTCACGAACGCATTCCGTGCCTGGGGACGCGCGCTGACCGGAGGGCTGTTCGCGCCCGCTCCCGATGCCGGTGCCGCGAGCCGCTTCTACAAGCCGCTCGGTCGCTACACTTCGGCATTCGCTCTGGCGGTCGACTTCGCGCTGCTGACGATGGGCGGCGGGCTCAAGCGCCGCGAGATGATCTCGGCGCGCTTCGGCGACATCCTCTCCGAACTGTTCCTGCTCTCGGCCGTGCTCAAGCGCTGGGAGGACGAAGGCCGCCAGCAAGCCGACCTGCCGCTGGTGCGCTGGTGCATGGAGTCGGGGCTCGCCACCATCGAAGCGCGCTTCGACGAGATTTTCGCGAACTTCCCCAACCGGCCGGTGGCGTGGCTGCTGCGCTTCATGATTCTGCCGTTCGGACGCCATCGCCGCGGTCCGTCGGACCGCCTGACCGAAGCCTGTTCCAGCATCCTGCTGGAACCCTCCGCTGCGCGCGACCGTCTCACCGTCGATCTCTTCCACCCCGAGGGACACGACGGCGTCGCGCTGCTCGAACGCGCCTTCAAGCTCAAGATCGCGAGCCACGACGTGCGCGAGCGCCTGCGCAAGGCCCGCGTCCACGACGTCGGCAAGGCGCGCGCGCAGGGCCTGATCAACGACGCCGAGGCGGCGCAGCTCGAAGAATTGGCCAAGGCCATCGATGCCGCTATCGCGGTGGACGACTTTGCGCCCGAGGAGATTTCGCCCAAACGGGCCCATCTGCGGGATGTGCTGTCGCCCCGCACGCAGCCGAGTGCCGCGGAATGAACGGCCGTCCGGTCTATATCGTCGACGGCAGCCGCACGCCCTTCATCAAGGCGCGCAGCGCGCCCGGGCCGTTCACGCCGGTCGATCTCGCGGTGGCGTGCGGCCGGCCGCTGCTGCTGCGCCAGCCGTTCGCGCCGGATGCGTTCGACCAGGTGATCCTCGGCTGCGTCAACGTCCTCGCCGACGAGATGAACCCCGCGCGCGTCGCGGCGCTGCGCCTCGGCATGGGCGAGGCGATGACCGCCTTCACGGTGCAGATCAACTGCGGCTCCGGCATGGAGTCGATCGACATCGCCTACCGGTATATCCGCGACGGTCAGTCCGACATGATCCTGGCGGGCGGCGCGGAGGCCCTGAGCCATGCGCCGCTGGTGTTCCGCCGAAGCGCGGTCGAATGGTACGGCGCGATGTTCTCGGCGCGCGATCTCTGGTCGCGCATCAAGGCACTTGCCGGCTTCCGGCCGTCGTTCCTCAAGCCGGTGATCGGCCTCGAGCGCGGCCTGACCGATCCGATCGTCGACCTGAACATGGGACAGACGGCGGAAATCCTCGCGCACGTGTTCCACATCTCGCGGCGTGCAGCCGACGAGTATGCGGTCGAGAGCCAACGGCGGTCGGCCAATGCGCAGAAGGAAAAATGGTTCGCCGGGGAGCTGGAGCCGGCCTTCGCGCGCAACGGCAAGGTCTACGATTTCGACGACGGCGTGCGGCCGGACGGCACCGTCGAGAAGCTCGCCGAGCTCAAGCCGGCGTTCGAGCGGCCCTGGGGCAAGGTGACGGCCGGCAACAGCTCGCAGATCACCGACGGCGCATCGTGGGTGATCCTCGCCTCCGAGGACGCGATCAAGCAGCACGGCCTCACGCCGCGTGCGAAGATCGTCGACAGTGCGTGGGCGGCGCTCGATCCGTCGGTGATGGGGCTCGGCCCGGTGCTGTCCTCGAACGTCATCCTGCGCCGGCACGGGCTCAGCCTTGCGGACATCGGGCTCTGGGAGATCAACGAGGCGTTCGCCGCGCAGGTCCTCTCCTGCCTCGCGGCCTGGCAGGACGACGACCTTCTGCCGCGACATCCTCAAGCTCGACGGCCCTGCGGGCAGCATTCCCCGCGACAAGCTCAACGTCGACGGCGGCGCCATCGGGCTCGGCCACCCGGTCGGCGCCAGCGGCAACCGCATCGTGCTGCATCTCGTCAACGCCATGCGGCGGCTCGGCATCAAGCAGGGCATCGCCACGGAATGCATCGGCGGCGGGCAGGGCGGTGCCATGCTGATCGAGACGGTGTAGGGACTGCCGATGACCAAGGTCTGGGACGTGATCGGCCGCGACAATATGGAACTCGGGCCCGTGTCCACGAGCACGACCGGTGCGTGGCGGCACTGGAAGCTCGCGCGCGATGACGGCGGTATCGCCTGGCTCGTGCTCGACAAGCAGGGCGCCAGCGCGAACACGCTGTCGGAAGATGTGCTCGTCGAGCTCAACGACGTGCTCGAGACGCTCGAGCGCGATCTGCCGAAGGGGCTGGTCATCCGCTCGGCCAAGCCGGCAGGATTCGTCGCCGGGGCCGACATCGGCGAATTCCGCGCCATGACGGACGTGGCAGGCATCGAGGAGCGGCTGACCAAGGGACACGCAATCCTCGATCGCCTCGATCATCTCAAATGCCCGACGGTCGCGGTCGTCCACGGCTACTGTCTCGGTGGCGGTCTCGAACTCGTGCTCGCGTGCGACAAGCGCATCGCGCTCGACGACGCGCGCTTTGGCTTTCCCGAAGTCTTGCTCGGCCTGCATCCCGGCCTCGGCGGCACAGTTCGCACGCCGCGCCTGATCAATCCGCTCGAAGCCATGACCATGATGCTGACCGGACGCACGCTGCACGCGGGTCGTGCCCGGGCGCTTGGGCTCGTCGATGCCGTCACGCAGGAGCGTCACGTGCGGGCGGCGGTGAATGATGCGGTGGCCGGCAAGCTCGCGTCACGCGGCGGCGGACCGATGGTCACGATCGTCAACAATTCGCTCGGGCGCAAGCTCGCAGCCAGCCGCATGCGCACCGAGGCCGCGAAGAAGGCGCCGATCGAGCACTACCCCGCGCCATACGCGCTGATCGATTTGTGGGAGCAGCACGGCGGCGATCCGGCGCCCGCCATGCAGAAGGCCGAGATTGCGTCCTTCGCGCGCCTCATGGTTACGGATACGTCGCACAATCTCGTGCGCGTGTTCTTCCTGCGCGAGAAGCTCAAGGGTCTCACCGGCGGCAACAAATGGACGGGCAAGCGCGTGCACGTGATCGGCGCCGGTGCGATGGGCGGCGACATCGCGGCCTGGTGCGCCTGGCACGGGTTGACGGTGACGCTCGCCGATATGAAGGCCGAGCCGCTCGGCAGTGCCGTCAAGCGGGCGGCGGAGTTGTACGGAAAGATCGGCCGCAAGGGCATCCTGATCCGAAACGCGCTCGACCGTTTGATCCCGGATCTCACCGGCGAGGGCGTACGCACCGCCGATCTGGTGATCGAAGCGGTGCCGGAGACGCTTGAACTCAAGCGCAAGGTCTACGCCGCGACCGAGCCGAAGATGAAGCCCGGCGCCATCCTCGCCACCAACACGTCGAGTATTCCGCTGGAGGAGCTGCGCACGGGCCTGCAGCGGCCGGATCATCTCGTCGGCCTGCATTTCTTCAACCCGGTCTCGCGCATGCAACTGGTCGAGGTCGTGAGCCACGACCAGGTTTCGGCGGACGTGCTGCAGCAGGCGCGTGCGTTCCTGGGCGTGATCGACCGGCTGCCCGCGCCGGTGAAGAGCGCGCCGGGCTTCCTGGTCAACCGCGCGCTCACGCCGTATCTCATGGAAGCGATCGTGATGCTCGACGAGGGCACCAAGCGCGAAACGATCGATGCCGCGGCCATCAAGTTCGGCATGCCGATGGGACCGATTGAGTTGGCCGACCAGGTCGGGCTCGACATCTGCGTGCACGTCGCCGACGTGCTGAAGGCATCGTCCGCGCGGCCGATGCCGGACGTGCCGCAATGGCTGCGGCTCAAGGTCGAGAAGGGCGAGCTTGGCCGCAAGACCGGCAAGGGCTTCTACGACTGGAAGGACGGCGAAGCGGTGAAGGATCGCGACACGCCGCCGCCCAGCGACGTGATGACCGACCGGCTCATCCTGCCGATGCTCGACGTGTGCGTGGCCTGCCTGCGCGAGGGCGTGGTGGCGGACGAGGATACGGTCGACGGCGCGATGATCTTCGCGACCGGGTTCGCGCCGTTCCGCGGCGGGCCGATGCACTATGCCCGCACGCGCGGCGACGTCCGGCAGACACTGGAGCATTTGTCGCAGCTCTATGGCGAGCGCTTCCGGCCCGATCCGGGCTGGGACCGGATGACATGACTCGCGGCGGCGGCCCTCCCACGCAATTTCAAGATGCCGATCAGATTGCCGAGGCGATCATCCGTCGTGTTGGCAAAAGGATCGTGCTGGCGCTGCCGCTCGGTCTCGGCAAGGCCAATCACATCGCCAACGCGCTTTACGCGCGCGCGGCCGCCGATCCGTCGATCCGTCTCAGGATATTCACCGCGCTGACGCTGGAACGCCCGCGGCCGCGCAGCGATCTCGAACGCCGGTTTGTCGGGCCGCTGTCGGGACGGCTTTTCGGCGGCTACCCGGACCTCGCCTATGCGGTGGCGCTGCATGAGAAGCGCCTGCCGCCGAACGTCGAGGTCGACGAGTTTTTCTTCCAGGCCGGTAGCCGGCTCAATGTCGCGGAGTCGCAGCGCGACTATATCTCGGCCAACTACACCCACGCGCTCGGCTATGTGCTCCAGCGCGGCGTCAACGTCGCGGCGCAGCTCGTTGCCAAGCGCAGCGGCGAGGGCGGGGAGCGCTTCAGCCTGAGCTGCAATCCGGACATCACGCTCGATCTCCTCGCGCGCCGGCGGAAAGGCGATTGCGATTTTCTATTCGTCGGGCAGGTCAATTCGGAGCTTCCGTTCATGCCCGGCGACGCCGACCTGCCGGCCGGCGAATTCGACATGATGCTGGAGAGCCCGCAGACCGACTTCGCGCTGTTTGCGCCGCCGCGTGAGCCGATCGACCTCGCCGAATACGCCGCCGGCCTGCATGCGGCGCGCACCGTGGTCGACGGCGGCACGCTGCAGATCGGGATCGGATCGCTGGGCGACGCGGTCACGCAGGCGCTGATTCTGCGTCACCGCCGGAACGCCGACTTCCGCACCATGGCGTCGCGGCTCGATCCGTATGAGCAGACGCCGCCCGGCCTGCGTCAGGAGACGCCGTTCGACGCCGGTCTCCACGGCCTGAGCGAGATGTTCGTCGAAGGCTTCCTCGACATCATGCGGGCGGGCATCCTCAAGCGCGAGATCGACGGCACGGTCCTGGAGGCGGCGTTTTTCGTCGGCTCGCGCGCGTTCTACCGCGCGCTGCGGGAGATGCCCGAGGCCGAGCGGGCGAAGCTGCGGATGACCGCGGTTTCCTACGTCAACGAGCTTTACGGCGACGAGCCCGCCAAGCGCCGCGCGCGGGTGAAGGCGCGCTTCGTCAACAACGCCATGATGGCGACATTGCTCGGCGCGGTGATTTCCGACGCGCTGGAGGATGGCCGCGTCGTGAGCGGCGTGGGCGGTCAGTACAACTTCGTGGCGCAGGGTTTCGCGCTGGAGGACGCCCGCTCCGTCATCATGCTGCGCTCGACCCGACAGGCGCACGGAAAGACCAACTCGAACATCCGCTGGAACTACGGCCACACGACCATCCCGCGTCATCTGCGCGACATCGTGGTCACCGAGTATGGCGTCGCCGACCTGCGGGGCAAATCCGACCGCGACGTGATCGCCGCCATGCTGGCGGTGACGGATTCGCGCTTTCAGGACGAACTGCTGCGCCGCGCCAAGGACGCCCGCAAGATCGAGCGCAATTTCGAACTTCCGGCGGCGTGCCGCGACAACACGCCCGAGCGCCTCGCGCGTGCGCTGAAGCCGGCGGCCGAGCAGGGGCTGATTCCGCCGTTTCCCTTCGGCAGCGACTTCACCGCGGTCGAGCAGCGGCTGATGCCGGCGCTGGAGCGGCTGAAGGAGGCGTCGCGGCTGCAATTGGCGGGCATCGCGCTGCGCGGCTTGTTCGGGGCGTC
Source organism: uncultured Alphaproteobacteria bacterium (assembly GCA_963763365.1). GTDB lineage: Bacteria > Pseudomonadota > Alphaproteobacteria > Rhizobiales > Xanthobacteraceae > VAZQ01. The sequence continues at coordinate 329,814 of CAVXOE010000014.1, forward strand.
CAAGTCGCCGGACGTGGCGGACTGCCTCGCCCGCATGGCGCTCGACCGGCCGCGCAGCTTCGGCGAGCGCGTCTATGCGGCGCTGGTGCGCGGCGCGCTTGCCCGTTTTGCGTCGTGATCGCGCCGCTTAATGATACTTCAAGCGCGCGGTGAAGGCCGCTAAGGTCGGCCGACAATCGATGTTCCGCCAAAGCCCAAGGATCAAGTCCATGACCATCTCGCTCTACAAGACATCCGTGCCGATCTTCGTGCAATTCCTCACCAGCCTGTCCGCCACCCTCGACAAGGCGGCTGCCTTCGCGGAAGCGAAGAAGGTCGACCCGGCGGTGCTGCTCAACACGCGGCTTGCGCCCGACATGTTTCCGCTGGTGCGGCAGGTGCGGGCGGCGACCGATCACGCACTCAACGCGGGTGGACGGCTGGCCGGCGTCGAGCTTCCGAAGTTTGCCAATGACGAGACCACGATCCCGCAGTTGAAGGACCGCATCGCCAAGACCATCGATTTCCTCAAGGGCCTCAAGCCGGCGCAGATCGACGGCACCGAGGACAAGGAGATCAAGATCGTATTTCCCTCGGGAGCCTCGCGCGATTTCACCGGCCAGTCGCTGCTGCTCAACAACTCGCTGCCGAATTTCTATTTCCACTGCACGACCGCCTACGACATCCTGCGCCATTGCGGCGTCGAGCTCGGCAAGGGCGATTTCATGGGCAAGCCGGTGTCGCTGTAGCGAAGCGCGGGCACGCTCGGGCCCGTCTTGGCTGCCAGGACTGGAGCAATGCGCCAGCGCGTCGGCTATGACGAGGAGGTGCGGGCGTTTTCGCCACCCTCGTGCGCGAACGCAAATCTGACCTGCCAGTTTCTGGTCGTGGGCGGCGGCCTCTCCGGCCTGAGCGCCGCCGAGGCCGCGGCGGCGCGCGGGCTCGATGTCATCGTGATCGAGAAGGGCGACTTCGGCAGGGAAGGCGCGTCCGGGCTCAATGCGGGCCAGTTCCTGACCGGCTGGGCGAAGCCGATCGGGACGATGCTGGCCGAGCTCACGCGGCAGGAGCAGGATCGGGGACTGACCGCGGGTCAGGCGCAGTCCCGCGCGCATCGGCGCGTGCGAGACTTTCTGCGCCGCACCATCGAGGGATGCCAGCGGCTCTGCCAGGCTCGATCATGACTACAATCTTCGCGCCTCCGTCCGGCACGGCGCGACGATCGCGGCCATGAACGATGCCGACATGGCGGGCCTCGAAGCGTCCTACGATTTCATGGAGGAGGCCAATTTCCGCGCGCTTATGCCGGTGGTCGGCAGGCGCCACGCGCCGTTCTTCGCGCGGCTTTCCGCCGGCCAATTGCAGCAGAGGTGTGGGACCGCCGAGAATTTCTACGCCGGCGGCGTGATCGATTATTTCGGCGGCAGCTTTCATCCGCGCAAATTGCTCAACGGATTGGCCCGCGCGCTACAAAAGAAGGGCGTGCAATTCTTCCAGCACGCAGAGGCTCAGGCGCTCGATTTTCCCGATCATCGGGTGACCGTTTTCTGCGAGAACGGCGCCGCCATTCAGGCCGACCGCGTCTTCATGGCGAATGCTTATGCGCGTCACATCAACGGCGATGCCCTCGAGCGCGCGATCTTCCTGTACGATTACGTCGTGGTGGTGGAGTTGCCCGAGAAATCGAACGTCCTCGCTTCGACAACCGTTCTCTCCGATGTGCGCGACCCATGCTTCTACGCGCGCCGCCACGGACGTCGCCTTTACATGGGCTACGCCGAGACCGCGGAGGCCTCACCTGAAATCACCCGGAACGTCGCGCGGCAAACCCTTGAAGAGGCACAAAGGATTTTTCCTGGGCTGCGCGTACTCGGGGAGCACGACATCAAGAGTGCATGGTCCGGCCGCGTCTTCTATACGTCGGACGACTATCCCTTCGTGGAGCGGCGGCACAATGGGAAGGTCACGACGTTTGCCGCGCCCTCCGATCATGGAAATTCGCTGGCCGTCAAGGTGGGGCAACTCGTCGGCGACCTTGTCGCTCATTCGTTACTGAAACCGGCCAGCGAAGAGGATGTTCGCAGCCGGTATCGCACGCGCCGGCAGCTCAAGCTGTTTGAGGGATTCCCCAAGGGTCTGCGCCTGCGACCTGGCATGCGCTACCAGGAGGCGGCAGCCGACGAGTCCGAGCCGCCCCGCGATGATGGAGCAGATATATGAAACGATATAGCTTCGTGCCGCCAGGAGGCGGGACGAACTACAATTGGTCGAAAGACCACACGTTCGTGAAAGTCTCGGCTGCCGACACCGGCGGTGCCTATGCCTTGATGGAGGACAATCTCAAGCTCGAGTTCTCGCTCGGCCTGCACCTTCACCGCCAGCATGCCGAGACCTTCTACATCCTCGATGGCAATGTCGATTTCTATATCGACGGTGATTGGATGATGGCAACGCCAGGCTCGACCGTCCACATTCCCCCGGGCGTACCGCACGCGGTGACGCTGCCGCAGGGGCAAACCGGGAAGATGCTCATGATCTTTCAGCCAGCGGGCTTCGACCAATATCTTGCCCATCTTGCCACGCTGAACGACCGGGATTTCGCCAACGAACAGGTCATGCAGGAGCTGGACGAGAAATTCGACATCATCAATCTCGGCGGGGTGCCGGCGCGCGACTGAGACCTTCTCAGCCTTTCGCCGGGTGGGCGCGCACGGCCTCCTCGTTGACGTCGGCGCCCCAGCCGGCGCCGGTCGGCAGGATGTAGTCGCCGTCCTTGATCACGTACGGATTGGTGATGAGCGAGGATTTCCACGGCACCTCGTCGACGTCGAACTCCATGACGCGGTAGTTCGGCACGACCGCGCAGAAATGCGCGCTCATCACGTTGGCGAGCGGTCCGTTGAAATTGTGCGAGGCGACGTTGACGTCGTAGGCGTCCGCCATCGCGGCCATGCGGATCGCCTCGAACACGCCGTTCCACTGCGCGTCGATGATCGCCACGTCGGCCGAATAGTTTTCGAGATAGGGCCTGAGATTGCGCCGGCCGAGGATCGTTTCGAGCGAGCCGATCGGCGTCGTTGTCGATTGCCGAATCAGGCTGAGTGCCTTGGGATCGTGCAGGTCCATTTCGAGCCACAGGAGATTGAACGGCTCGAGCGCCTTGGCGATGCGCTTGAGGCCCTCGGGCTTGTAGTTGAAGTTGAGGTCGAGCAGGAGCCGCATGCCCGGCCCGCCGCCTTCTTGCAAGGCCGCGAGCTGATTGATCGTCGCGCCGAGAATATCGTCGGTGAGGTTGAGCTCCGGGTGGCCGGTGCCCGATCCGTGCATGCCCGGTGCGAACTGCCGGCCGCCCTTTTCGTCGAAAACCAGTACGTTGGTCTTGACCGCCCTGATGCCGCGCTCGCGCGCCTCGCGGGCGGCGGCCTTGAGATCGTCGAGCGTGCGCACCGCCGGCCGGTCGATCACCTTGCCGTCGAACATGTCGGCGCAGCGCGCCCGCAGCACGCCGCAACGCGACCAGTAGATCGGCATGCGGTCGCGCACCGCGCCGCCGAACAGGTCGTAGACCGGCACGCCGAGCGCCTTGCCCTTGATGTCGAGGCAGGCGTTCTCGATCGCCGCGATCGCGTGGGCATGCAACCCGCCGGCGGTCGAGCGCGAGGTGGCGTAGAGCGTCGCGTCGATGCGTCCGATGTTGCGTGGGTCCGCCCCGATCAGCGATGCGCCGAGCCCGCGGATGATTTGCGTCATGCCGCGGCGGCGGCTCTCGTTGAATTCCGACCAGCCGACGATGCCCTCGTCGGTAGTGATCTTCAGGAACGAATAGGTGTCCCAGCCGCCGTCGGCGTGGAAGTCCTCGAACTTGACGATTTTCATTTTCAGAGCCCTACGTTTGTATCAGTCGCTCACGCTCGCTCGGACCCTCATCCTGAGGAGCATCGCACCCGATCCCGGGTTTACCCGGGATCGGGCACAATACGATGCGCAAGTCGGGTAAACCCGACTTGCGTGCGATGCGTCTCGAAGGATGGCGGCGAGCACCGAATTTGCGGCCATGCTTCGAGACGCCGCACGTTGTGCGGCTCCTCAGCATGAGGACAACGGCGTGCGGCTACGATCAGCGGGTCTCCGCCCGCTGCTGCACGGGCCCCAACAGCAGCTTCTGCACCCGCCAATTGAGAACCTCGGCCACATAGAGCTCGTTCTCGGACGGGCACGCGATCTCGTGAATCCAGCCGAATTGCTTGAGCTGCTTGCCGGATTTGCCGAGATAGCCGAGCACGCGGCCGTCGAGGCTAAGCTTGTAGATACGGCCCGGATAGGAATCGGAGGCGAACAGCACTTGGTTCGGCGGCGGCGTGATGCAGATCGCCCACGGCGCGCCGGGCGCGAAACTGCCGCCGGTCTGCAGGTAGTTGGTGAGGTCGGGCTTGTTGCCGATCGCCGGCTTGGCGTTGTCGTCGAACGGCACGTCGATCTTCATTTCACGTCTGAAGTTCCCATCCCCGTCGAACACCTGGATGCGGCGATTGTTGCGGTCGCCGACATAGATGTTGCCCTGCGCGTCGGCCGCGATGGTGTGAACGAGGTTGAACTCGCCCGGTCCCTTGCCGCGCTGGCCCCACGACTTGATCCACTCGCCGTCCTTGTCGAGCTTGGCGACGCGCGAATTCACGTAGCCGTCGCTGATGTAGATCTCGCCGTTCGGCCCCCAGGTCACGTCGGTCGGCTGCCGGAAACGGCCGTCGACATGCGGCAGCGGCGGCGTCTTGTTGCGCTCGTGCGGATGCGCCTCCGCGTCGGAGGCTTCCGACTTGCGGCCGAACACCATCTCGACCCGGCCCTGCGGATTGAACTTGATGACCATGTCCGAGCCCTTGTCGGTCGCCCAGATGTTGTCGTCCTTGTCGATCCGCACCGTATGGGCGTAGGCCCAGGCATAAAGGTTCTTGCCGATCTCGCGCAGGAACGTGCCGTTGTTGTCGAACTCCAGCACCTGCGAGGCGGTGTTGCCGAACGCCGGGCCCTGGCTCGAGCCGCCGCGCGAATAGACGAAGATGTGGCCCTTGGAATTGACCGCGACGCCCGCGACCTCGCCGAGGTGCATGTCGGGCGGCAGCTTCAGCAGGTCGTGAACGAACTCGTAGGGGATTTCGGGCGGCGATTGCGCGAATGCCGATGAGCTGAGCAGGACGATGAGCGGTACAAGCCATCGCTTCATGGCGGCCTCCTTGGAACCGACGGATGTGTTTGTGAAGGATTTTCCCCGTCTGCGGTGAAAGTATACAAACAACCTTCTGCAAGACAATCAGACCTGACCGGATGAAAACGCGCTACTCTTTCCGCTCGTGCCCGCGCAAGTGGGCACCCAGTCTTGATGGCTTCTTGTGCCGGGTCCGCGCTTGCGCGGGGACGAGCGGAGGCAAGGGCGATCTATTCATCCGGGATTCGCGCCAAGGAGCATGAGAATGCGCTATGTCGATGCCTTCAACCACTTCTTCCCAGCGCGCATCTATGAGCTGCTGCTCTCCTCGCCCGCGGGCCAGAAGGACCTCGGCAAGCGCATGCGCGGCATCCCGGCGCTGTACGATGTCGACGAGCGATTGCGGGTGATCGAGAGCTTTCCCGACTACAGTCAGGTCATCTGCCTCGGCATGCCGTCGCTCGACCGTCTGGCGGGTCCGCAAGACACGCCCGAATGGGCGCGCGTTGGCAACGATGGCCTCGCCGAATTGTGCGCCAAACATCCCGACCATTTCGTCGGCTACGCGGCGTCGCTGCCGATGAACGCGCCGGAGGCGGCCATTCGCGAGGTCGAGCGCGTGCTGAAGAACGGCGCCAACGCCATCCAGATGCATACCAACGTCGACGGCGCGCCGATCGACCAGGACGCCTTCCTGCCGATCTACGAGATTATCGAAAAGTCCGGCAGGCCGATCCTGCTGCACCCGATCCGCACCCGCGAGATGGCGGACTACCGCAGCGAGGACAAGTCGAAATACGAGATCTGCAGCGTCATCGGCTGGCCGTTCGAAACGGGCGCCGCGCTCGCGCGCCTCGTGTTCTCCGGCATCATGGACCGTTTTCCCGACCTCAAGGTGATCACGCACCACCTCGGCGGCATCATCCCGTATTTCGAGGGGCGCGTCGCACATAGCTGGGACCAGCTCGGTGCGCGCACGTCGGACGAGGACTATTCGCTCATCCTCAAGCGGCTGAAGAAGCGCCCGTTCGACTACTTCAAGAATTTCTACGGCGACACCGCGCTCGCCGGCGCACGCGCGCCGACCGTCTGCGGGCTGTCATTCTTCGGCGCCGACCATGTGCTGTTCGCGTCGGACTGTCCGTTCGATCCGGAGAAGGGCAGGGGCTATATCCGCTCGACCATCGCGGTGATTGAGTCGCTCGACCTGCCGAAGGAGGACATGGAGAAAATCTGCCACCGCAACGCCGAGACCATGTTCGGGTTAGGCAACAAATGATCATCTTCCGTCGTCATGCCGCGGACAAGCTCGGCCATGACGTGACGACACGGGGGCGCCGAGGGCTACTGCGGCTCGATCCCGGCGGCGCGGGCCACCGCGCCCCATTTCTCCATCTCGTCGCGGATATGTGCGGCGAACGCGGCAGGGGTGTTGCCGACCGGCTCGGCGCCGTCGGCGGCGAGCCGCGCCTTCATCTCCGGTGAGCGCGCCGCCTTCGCGGTTTCGTAATAGAGCCGCGCGACGATCGGCGCGGGCGTGCCGGCGGGCGCCAGCAGGCCGTACCATTGCAGCGCCTCGTATTTCGGGACGCCCGCCTCCGCCGCAGTCGGAATGTTCGGCAGGCTCTCGATGCGCGCGAGGCTGGTCGCGGCCAGCCCGCGCAGCTTGCCGCCATCGATCTGCGGCCGGGTGGTCAGCACACCGGCGATCATCGCCGATACCTGTCCGGCGATCACGTCGTTGAGCCCCGGGCCGACGCCCTTGTAGGGGATGTGGCGAACGTCGATACCCGCCATGGTCTTGAACAATTCCATGGCGAAATGCGGATTCGTCCCGGTGCCGGCCGAAGCGTAAGTCAGTTCACCGGGCTTGCGCTTGGCGAGCGCGATGAACTCCGCCAGCGAATTCGCCTCGACCGAAGGATGTACGACCAGCACGCTGGGCAGCGACACCACGAGCGAGATCGGCGCGAAATCGCGCAGCGCGTCGAACAGCACCTTCTTGTAGGTGAGATGATTGATGGTCAGCGTGCTCGCCGTCATCAGCAGCGTATAACCGTCGGGCGCGGATTTCGCGGCCGCCTCGATGCCGATCATGTTGCCGGCGCCCGGCCGGTTCTCGATGTAGAACTGCTGCCCCATCGTTTGCGAGAGAAACTGCGCCAGCACCCGCGCCGAGATATCGGTGCCGCCGCCGGGCGCGGATGGCACGATGATCTTGACCGGCTTTGTCGGGTAATCCGTTTGCGCCTGCGCAGGCACGACACCCAGAAAAAGTCCGACGAGGACCGGCAACAGAATTCTGGACATGGCGTGCTCCCTTGGATTTTTCTGGTTCCGCCGAGCGCGTGACGTCAGCCGGCCGCGCCCAGCACCTTGCCGGCGCGCTCGACCGGCTTGGCGGCGATCAGCACGAAGGCGATCGTGCAGGGCTCGGTCCCGTTGTTGATCCAGTTGTGGATCGTGCCGCGTTGCACCAGCACATCGCCGGCGCGCAGATGCACCATGCTGCCGTCCATCTCCATGTCGATCTCCCCCGACAGCACGATCGCGTAGTCGACCAACTCGGTGCGGTGATTGCGTGGCGTCACGCCGGGATAATAGACGGCGATGCGGAACACCGAGCCGCCCGGATCGACGGTTGCGACCGGCCGCGCCCCGGCGTCTTCGCCGGTCGAATTGTCGGCCGGGAACGATCCGGTCGACCAGACGACGCAGGATTCGTGATGGGGCCGCCGCGAGACCACGTTCTTGCAGGTTTCGTCGATGGCGACGACCGCGCGGCCACTCGCGTCATGTCCGGTGACGACCCGTCTGAGGTTGAGCGGCATGCCAGCTTTCCTGCGATGGGCACCTGCCTGCGGACTGCAGGTGTTGCGCGTTGAGACTTGCCCACGGGGCGTGGGCCATCCGGCCGCTTATACAACAACGATGCTCTGACGTGCACTTGCGGAATTGCGTTTCGCCCGCGGGCGATGGCATGGTTTGCGCCAACCGACACTTGGCGGACGAAGACCAAGGAGCAGGGCGGAAAGGCCGGGAGATAGTTCATGAAACGCAGCACCGATCGCATTCTCACCACCCATGTCGGCAGCCTGCCGCGGCCGGCCGATCTGCTCGACGTGGTGCAGGCGCAGGAACAGGGCCGTAGCTTCGATCAGAACGCTTACGCGACGCGGCTGCGCGGCGCGGTCGCCGATATCGTGCGCAAGCAGGTCGATCTCGGCATCGACATCGTCGATGACGGCGAATACGGCAAGCCGAGCTTCGTCAGCTACGTCAACGAGCGGCTCGGCGGCTTCGAGGTCGACAAGGAGCCGGGACAAAGCCCGTGGGTCGGCACGCGCGAGGATCGCTCGTTTCCCGAATTCTACGCGCTCGGCCACGTCGCCTCGCGCCAGAATCACATGGTGTGCACGGGCCCGGTCACCTATCGCGGCAAGGCGCAGCTTGAGCGCGATATCGCGAACCTCAAGGCGGCGGTGGACAGCGTCAAGCCGGGCGAAGCGTTCATGCCGGCGATCTCGCCGTCGAGCGCCGCCGACTGGCAGCGCAACGCCTATTACAAGACCGACGAGGAATACGTCTTTGCGGTCGCCGAGGCGATGCGCGAGGAATACGAGGCGATCGTCGCGGCCGGGTTCCTCTTGCAGATCGACGATCCCGAGCTCGTGACTTACTGGATCAAGAAGCCCGATCTCACGATGGCGCAGAACCGCAAGTGGGCGGAGGGCCGCGTCGAGGCGCTCAACCACGCGCTGCGCAACATCCCGCCCGAAAAGGTGCGCCACCACACCTGCTACGGCATCAACATGGGGCCGCGCATTCACGACCTCGAGCTCAAGGACATCATCGACGTCATCGTGAAAATCCGCGCCGGTGCGTATTCGTTCGAGGCCGCCAATCCGCGGCACGAGCATGAGTGGAAGCTCTGGAAGAGCGTGAAGCTGCCGGCTGGCACGTCGCTCATCCCCGGCGTCATCAGCCACTCGACCGTGCTGGTCGAGCACCCGGAACTCGTCGCCGAGCGGCTTTGCCGTTACGCCAGCGTGGTGGGGCGCGAGAACGTGATCGCGGGCGCCGATTGCGGCTTTGCGACCTTCGCGGGCTCGAAGGAGGTGCATCCGAGCATCGTGTGGGCGAAATTCAACTCGCTGGTCGAAGGTGCACGGATCGCCAGCAAGCAGCTCTGGGGCTGAAGTAACGAGGCCGGCGGCTCTTCGAATCTTTGCGCGATAGCCGTATGGGCGATCTCCGCGCGCGCAGCCGCCGGTACCTATCTTATCCCATGGTGCTGAGGTAGCATTTGTGCAGGTTCACGGACTCCCTGGGAGGATGTCGTGAAATTTTCCCGCCGCCAATTTCTGTATCTGGCCAGCGCTGCCGCACTGCCGGCGATGTCGCAGATCGCAAGGGCGCAAGCCTATCCGTCGCGACCGGTGCGCATCGTCGTTGGCTTTCCCCCCGGCGGCCCGGCCGATTTCCTCGCGCGCCTGATTGGTCAGCGGCTATCGGATCGCCTCGGCCAGCCATTTATCGTTGAGAGCCGGCCGGGGGCTTCGGGCAACATCGGTACGGAGGCGGTCATACGCGCGCCTGCCGACGGCTATACGCTTCTTCTGGTCGTTCCGGGAAACGCGGTCGCCGATGTGCTCTACGACAAGCTCAGTTTCAAATTTGTAAGAGACACGACGCCGGTCGCCGGACTTAGTGGTGGGCCTCTTGTGATGGCGGTCAATCCAGCAATACCGGTCCATACCGTTTTCGAGTTTGTTGCCTATGCCAAGGCCAGGCCGGGCCAGATCAATTTTGCGTCGCCCGGCAACGGATCGACGATTCATCTGTGCGGCGAATTGCTCAAGATCATGACCGGCGTGAACCTGGTGCACGTGCCTTATCGGGGCAATGCCGCTGCGGTGACCGATCTGATCGCCGGGCAGGTGCAGATGATGTTCGCCGATACACCGTCGTCGATCGAGCACGTCAGGGTTGGCAAGCTACGCGCGTTGGCTGTGACCACTGCCGCGCGCTCGGAAATCTTGCCGGAGGTGCCGACCGTCAGCGAGTCCTTGCCGGGCTTCGAGGCCAGTAATTGGTTCGGGCTCGCGGCGCCAAAGAACACACCCCCTGAAATCGTCGATCAGTTGAACAACGAAATAAACGCTGTCCTTGCCGAACCCAAAATAATGGCGCGGCTCGGTGAAGTGGGGGCGGCGGCGTTCAAGGGGTCGCCCGCCGATTTCGGAAAGTTCATCGTTGCCGAAGCCGGAAAGTGGGACGAGGTGATCCGGAAAGCCGGCATCAGGGCGGACTGATGTTTTGCCTGTCCCTGGCGTTCGATGCGCGAACAGTGCAATCGCCCGTCTCGATCGAGCAGCAGAGCCTGAGTCAAAAGCTTCGAGCGCGCTCGGCCGATAGGCGAGACGCGCTCCCAAATTCAGTCGTTGCAATTACCTGCCGGCCAGCAGCCGGGAGATGTTGCGCACGGCGACGCGGCGGTTCTCGCGGCTCGGACCGTCGGTCGGAATTTTGAGGAACTGCTCGCCGTAGCCCTGCGTCACCATGTTCTCGGGCGGGATCTGGAACTGCTCGGTCAGCACGACCGAAACCGACTCGGCGCGCCGGTCGGACAATGACAGATTGTCGACGTCGTTGCCGACCGCGTCGGTATGCCCTTCGATCATGAACACCGCATCGGGATGGCGGGCAAGAACCTGCCGGGTCGCGTTGGCGATCACCTCGAGTTTGGGATATTGCTCGGGCGTGATCTCCCATGAGCCGGTCTCGAACGTGATGCCGTCGAGATCGACTCGGCGTACGCGGTCCCGCAGATTGACGTTGAAGCGGATTTCGTCGAGCGCATAGGCGCGTTCGAGCTCGACCACCGGCGGTGCGTCGAGTGTCTCGTAGAGCAGCGCTGGCGGCGCGCCGCTCACGTCCACGATGTAGCGCTCGCGCGGCATCAGGATTGCCGGCGCGGCCAGCGCCAGGATGAAGCCGGTCGCGACGGCCGCGCCGAGCACGGTATTGTTGATCAGCACCACCTCGCGGCCGTCCGGACCGCGGCGCACGCGCCGCAGCAGCCGGCCGTCGGGGCCGGTGACGTTGATGATCTGGACGCCGCCGGGGCGCCCGACATACACGAACCGCTCGGGGCCGCGCTCCTCGACGCGGTGGTCGCGGCCCAAGAGACGGAAGCGTTCGCTCTCGTCATGCCGGATGAACACGCGCCCACCTTCGCGCACGATGCTGCGCCCGCCGGGTTCCACGATCACCACCCGGCCGTTGGCTTCCTTGTGCTCGACGCGGCTGCCGCGCAACTGATCGACGCGGCCGTGCATCGGCGTGATCGCCGCGGTGCCGGGTGCGGGCGGCGGTGGCGTGAGCCCCGGCGCGGGCCGTCCGATGACCGGCGCGGCAGGTGGCGCTCCCGGCGTGCCGGGCGGATGCGGCTGGTTCAGCGCGGCGGGCGGTGCGCCGCCAGGCGGAACCACTCCGGGTGCCGGCCTTCCGATGACGGGCGGCGTGCCAGGGGTACCGGGCGCGTGCGGCTGGTTCAGCGCTGCCGGCGGTGCGCCAGCAGGCGGAACCACCCCTGGTGTCGGTCTTCCGATGACGGGCGGCGCGCCGGGGGCGCCGCCGGGCACTGGCGGCTGGTTGAGCGCGGGCTGCGGTCCCTTCGGCAAGCCCGGTGGCGGGACGGTTGGCGTGACCTGCCGCATGGCGGGCGCCGGCGGTGCCACGGGAGCAGCCTTCGGCTGGCCGAGTTGCCGCTGCGCGGGACCCGGCGGCGGAGCCGGCTGTCCGGGTGCAGGCTGCTGGGGTTGCTGAACCTGGAGGCCCTTCGGTTGCACGGGCGGCCGGCCCGGCTGTCCAGGCGCCGGCTGCTGCTGCTGCTGCATCTGCACGCCCTTCGGCGCCGCAGGTGGTTGTGGCGGTGCAACGCGCTGCGGCGCGGCCGCCGGTGGCGCACCCTTCGGCGGCGGCGCCTTGGCCTTCTGATTTGGGTCGTTCGGATTTACGACCGCCTGTGCAAGGACGATCGTTCCCGGCTCGGAACCGACAGCCAATCGCTCGGCCGCCACGCTCGATGACGCCACCGCGATCGCCGACATCATCGTGCCGGTAAGCAACGCGCAGCGCATGTTCTGTTTCATCTTGATTCCAGCGTGCGACCCAGCCAAGCGATCCTCCAAAATACGTCGTCAACGATGCAATGCAGGTAGCCACTTATTGCGGCCGGAGTTTGTTGCGCGATCCGTGCGATGTGGATTAACAACCGTTCAGAACAAGGGAATTTGCCCGCTCGCAGGCTTGCAAGACGATGCCCCGCGAGCAGTGGTTACGACCAATTGTCACGTGCGGAGAGAACGCGATGAGGCGAACGCAGCGCCTGCCGTCATTGGAACTTCGGCATGTGCGCCGGGCCGTGGCGACGGCCGCGGCAGTGGGCGCAGCGCTCGCACTGGCGGCGATCTCGTCCGCGTTTGGACAAGTTTATCCGAACCGTCCGATTACGCTGGTCGTCGGGCTCACGCCCGGTTCCGGCCAGGACGTTGCTGCACGCACGGTCTCGCGGCGTGCGGGCGAAATTCTCGGCGTTCAGATCGTCGTCGACAACAAGCCGGGCGCCGGCACGATGACGGCTTCGCTGTCGGTCGCCAAGGCTCCGGCGGACGGGTACACGCTGCTGCAGAACGGCGTCGCGCTATCGGTCAATCCGAGCCTCTACAAGCAGGTGCCGTACGACGTGACGCAGGACTTCGTGCCGGTGGCGTTCCTGGTGAACGCGCCGATGATCCTCGTCATCAATCCGTCATTCGCCGCCGCATCGCTCGGCGAATTCATGTCGCGGTACAAGGGGTCCGACGCGCTGACCTACGCCCATCCGGGCGCCGGCACGATGCCGCATCTGGCGGCCGAACTGTTCCGCGTGCGCAGCGGGTTGAAAATTCGCGCGGTGCCCTACCGCGGTGGCGCACCGGCGCTGCACGACGTGATCGCCAATCACGTCGGCATGACCATGGTGACGCCGCTCGGCAAGACCGTGATCGATACCGGGAAGGTGCGGGCATTGGCCGTGGGCGCCGAGGAGCGCCTCGACATGGTGCCGGAAATTCCGACATTCGCGGAGGCGGGACTGCCGTTGCCGGAGCTCAACGCGGGCGCATGGTTTGGCATTTTCGCGCCCAAGGGCACGCCCGACGACATCGTTCGCAAGCTCAACGGCGCGTTCAATGGAGCGCTGCGCGATCCGGCCGTACGCGAGGATCTCAAGGCGCTGGGCTTCGTGCCGCGGACGATGACGACGGGAGAATTCGCGGCCTTCCTCACCGATGACATGAAGAAATGGCCAGGGATCGTCTCCTCCGCCGGTTTGCGCGCGGAGTGAGGGCTACCCGCCAGTACGTAGCCGCGCGAGCAACTCAGCGGTCGGCCACCCGTCTGCCGGCATGCCGAACTTGATCTGCATTTCCCGGATCGCCACCCGGCTCTTCAATCCGAGCACGCCGTCGATGCGCCCGACATCGAAGCCGCGCTTTTCCAGAAGCTGCTGGAGATCGCGCGTCTCCTCGAAGGTGATTTTCGGAATCGGTCCGCTGCCGCGGCTCATGACCGGCGCGCCGTCAAGGCGCGTGGCATAATACCCCGCGGTGAGCGAATAGTTCAGCGACTGATTCCATTTCAGGTAGGCCTGGAAATTATCGTAGGCGAGGAAAGTCGGTCCGAAGCGCCCGACCGGCAGCACGATGGAGGTGGGCATGTTGTCCGACGGCAGCGGCTTGCCGCCGGCGCGCGTCACGCCCCACGCCACCCACTTCGAACGCGGATGCTGGACCGAAAGGTCGGCCTCCTTCCAGGGCAGATTGCCCGGCACCCTGATTTCCTCCAGCCACGGCTCGCCGCGCTTCCAGCCAAGGTCGACGAGATATTTTCCGGTCGAGCCGATGACATCGGGCACACTCTTGATCAGGTTGCGCTTGCCGTCGCCGTCATAATCGATGGCGTGCGCCATGTATTCCGTCGGCATGAACTGCGTCTGGCCGAGTTCGCCCGCCCAGGAGCCGATCATCTCCTCGGGGCGCAGGTCGCCGCGCTCGATCAAACGCAATGCGTCGAACAGGTGCGCACGGAACATGTCCGGGCGGCGGCAGTCATAGGCGAGCGTGGTCAGCGATTTGATTGACTGGTCCTTGCCTTGCCCGACGCCGAAATCGCTCTCCAGCCCCCAGAAGGCGGTGATGACCGAGGCTGGAACGCCGAATTCCTTCTCCTCGCGATTGAACAGGTCGCGGTATTGCTTGATCTTGGCGGCGCCGCCTGTCAGGCGGCCGCTCGGCAGCATCTTGGTGGAGATTTCGAGGAAGTCCTGCGCGAAGAATTTCTGGCTGCGATCTATGTTAAGAATGCGCTGCTCGAGGACCATGTAGGGCGAAGCTGCCGCGAGCGCGTTTTGCGAAATGCCCTTGGCCAGGGCCTCTTTCTTGAACGCGGCGAGCCAGGCATCGAAGTTCGCGGTATTCTTGCAGTTGGCCTGGGCCAGCGCCGCGGTCGGCGTGCCGATCAAAAGCGCCAGGAGGACGAAAGTCCGTCGCATCGCTTGCATCGTCATTGTGTAGGGCTCCCCGCCTTGAGCCAGCGTTGCCTGGCTAACGTCTTGCGCCGCCGCGCGTCTTGCTCGCCGAACCGCAACCGGCCTATGCTGTTCCAGGGGCCGGCGTTCGACGCCAATCTCGACCCCAAATGGAATGGACCATCCGGCGCGCCGCGCAAAGACGACGAATTTTCGACAACATCATGACGCCTTGGGCGGGCAGTGAATTGAGGCGGAGGCAGGACCATGCGAACTCATGTATTGGTGGCGTTGAGCATCGCGTCGGCTCTGGCATTAGGGAATGCGACACATGCGCAGCAGCCGGCCGCGCCGGCGCCAATTGCCCCGCTGGACTACGGCCCGCCGATCAATAACGAACAGGCCAAAGCGGTTGCAGGCGCGGCGTTTGCGGAGGCCAAGAAGAATAACTGGCGCATGGCGTTTACCATCGTTGGGCCAGCCGGTGAACCGGTCTATTTCGAAAAGATGGACGGCACCCAACTCGCGTCGCTCGAAATCTCGCGCGCCAAGGCGCGCACCGCCGTGATGTTCCGACGTCCGAGCAAGGCGTTCGCGGATCAATATGCCGCAGGTAACACCACGTTCATGACGTTTCCGGATGCCCCGGTCGCTTCCGAAGGCGGCGTGCTGATTATCGTCGGCGGCAAGATCATCGGCGCAATCGGCGCCAGCGGCGGCACCGGCCAGCAGGACGGCCTGGCGGCGGCGGCGGGCGCCGGCGCGGCGAAATGATCGGCGGGGCAACTACTCTCGCGCTGTTTTGATCGCCGGCCGGATCGGCAGCGCGTTTTGGAATCCGGAATAAGTCATTATAAACAATTATCTTTTTGCCAAAACGGGGCGCTCGCCAGGACGCTCCATTAATTGTGCGCGAACGCCCGAGGAGGCTTTGCCGGCGCAGCGAGATTGATTAGGTATGGGCGTGGAACTTTCGGCAGTCTCCCGCCGTTTTCGGTCTCGATAAGAGTTTCATCTCCAGCCCGGGATTGGGCATGACGCCCGCGACTTCGTCGTCTGTCCTTCGTCGCCTGCGCGACGAAGACAGGCCCATCGCAACTTCGGACGCAGCTACGCTGCCGAACGATCCGCGATCGTTCTGGCGGGAGAACTATCGCGCCGTGCGAGCGGAGACCGAACGTCGCGCCGCTCCCCTCGGACCGGAAGACCAGAGCGTGCAATCGATGCCGGACGCGAGTCCGACCAAGTGGCATCGTGCTCACATGACGTGGTTCTTCGAGCAGTTCCTGCTCGTCCCGCATCTTTCTGGCTATCAAGTGTTCGACGACGATTTCGCGTTTCTGTTCAACTCGTACTACGTTGCCGCCGGTCCGCGTCACGCTCGGCCGCGCCGCGGTATGTTGACGAAGCCGGACTGCGCGCGCATCGCCGCCTATCGTGCCCATGTCGACGCGGCGGTCGAGCGATTGATTTCCTCGGTGGCGGACGGCGAGTTGGCTTCGGTCATTCGCGTCCTGGAGATCGGTCTCAATCATGAGCAGCAGCATCAGGAGCTGTTGCTGACCGACATCCTGCATGCCTTTGCGCAGAACCCGATTTCGCCGTGCTACGACGCCGACTGGCGGGTGCCGCAGCAATGCGCGGTACCGTCAACCGGCGCCTTCGCACAGATCCCGCCCGGCGTCCACACGATCGGTTTTGCGGGCGGCGGTTACTGCTTCGACAACGAGGGACCCGCCCACCAGGTCTTCGTCGGTCCGGTGCGGATTGCGCGCAATCTCGTCCACAACGCGCAATGGCTCGAATTCATGGCCGACGGCGGCTACGCGACGCCGTCGCTCTGGCTCTCCGACGGCTGGACGGCGGCCGACACGGAAGGCTGGAATGCGCCCGGGTATTGGCGCGAGATCGACGGGGCGTGGTTCTCGTTGACCCTCGGCGGCCTCAAGCCGATCGATCCTGACGCGCCTGTGACGCATGTCAGCTATTACGAGGCGGATGCATTCGCGCGCTGGGCCGGAAAACACCTGCCGACTGAAGCCGAATGGGAGGTTGCCGCCCGTGCATGTCTGCTCGACGATGCGTTCGGCGTGGCTTGGCAATGGACGGCCAGCGCCTATCTACCCTACCCAGGATATCGCGCCGCGGACGGCGCACTTGGTGAATACAACGGAAAATTCATGATCAACCAGATGGTGCTTCGGGGTGGCTCGCATGCGACGCCCGAAGGGCATTCGCGCGTGAGCTATCGCAATTTCTTCTATCCGGCGGCGCGTTGGCAGTTCAGCGGGCTGCGTCTCGCGGAGCATGGAGCCTAAGTCATGGCCGCACAGACCCGCGCAGCCCGCCGTTACGATCCGGAAGAGGCCGAGAGCGCGTTCGAGCACGACGTCATGACCGGATTGACGGCGAAACCGAAATGGCTGCCGCCGAAATATTTCTACGACGAGAAGGGCGCGCAGCTCTTCGACGACATCACGCTGCTGCCGGAGTATTACCCGACGCGCGCCGAGCTTGCGATCCTGCGCGAGCATGCGGGCGACATTGCGCGGTTCGTGCCGGCGGGCGCGGCGCTGATCGAGTTCGGCAGCGGCTCGAGCGTCAAGGCGCGCATCCTGCTGGCGGCAGCGCCCACCATCGCGGCCTATGTGCCGGTCGACATCTCGCCCGAGATGCTGGCGCAGGAAGCCGACAAGGTGCGGCGCGATTTTCCCAATCTCGTGGTGCTGCCGGTCGAGGCCGATTTCACCAAGCCGTTCCGCTTGCCGCCGTCGCTCGCCGAGACGCCACGCATCGGATTTTTCCCCGGCTCGACCATCGGCAATTTCGAGCCGCACGAGGCGTCCTCGTTTCATGCGGCACGCGCGGCAGATCCTCGGGCGCGGCGCCACGCTGATCATCGGCGTGGACCTGGTGAAGGATCCGGCGGTGCTCAACGCGGCCTACAATGACCTCGCCGGCGTCACGGCGAAGTTCAATCTCAACCTACTCACCCGTATCAACCGCGAGCTCGATGCCAATTTCGACCCAACGAGCTTCTGCCACAAGGCGTTCTACAATTCCGAACGACACCGTGTCGAGATGCACCTCGCCAGCAAGCGAAGCCAGAAGGTGCGGGTGGCAGGCCACATGATCGAATTCCGCGCCGGCGAAACGATCCACACCGAGAACAGCTACAAATACACGCTCGAAGCCTTCGGCGCGCTGGCGCGCGGCTCGGGCTGGACCCCGTCGGCGGTATGGACCGACGACAAGAAGCATTTTTCCGTGCAGGCGCTCGTCGCCCAGGACGAGTGATGGGCTTATAGAACTTCTCGACGTCATGGCCGGGCTTTGTCCCGGCCATCCACGTCTTTGTGCGACGTCGCGATCTCGTCTAAAGTATGGATGCCCACCAGGCGAAGTTTACGCAGCCTACGCAAGCTTGGCTGCGAGCGCGGGCATGGCGGCTAAAGGAGGGGCTCGTTGTGAAGGTGCGCTGTCTCGCAGTCCTATCCTTTCTGCTCGCAATCGCTACCCTCGGCGACGCGCGCGCCCAGTCGGACTATCCGAACAAGCCGGTGCGCATCATTCTCAACTCGGCGGCAGGCAGCGCGAATGACGCGACCTCGCGCATCCTCGCCGACAAGCTCGGAAAGATCTGGAACCAGCAGGTCCTGACCGTCAACCAGCCGGGCGCTGGCGGTGCGATCTCGGCGCGCGTCGCCGCGACCTCGCCGGCCGACGGATACACGCTCTACCTGCCGGCGACCTCGCCGTTCTTGGCGCTGCCCGGGGTATCTGGTGTTGCACCGAACTTGCCGATCGAATTGCCGCGAGACTTCATGTCGATCAGCTTCGTGCTGCAGCAGCCGCTGTTCATCGGCGTCTCGCATTCCTCCGGCATCGCCAGCATCGCGCAAGTGATCGAACTGGCGAAGCAGAAGCCGGGCGAAATCGCCTACGCGGCGACGGGGCGCGGGCGGCTCACGCACCTCACCATGGAGCTGCTGCAGGCGCGTGCCGGTGTGAAGCTCCAGCTTGTGCCTTATGCCGGCGGTACCGCGCAGGCACTGAACGACGTGATCAGCGGCCGCATCCCGCTGGTGCTCGATGCCTATGCGGGCCTTGCCGCCGCGATCCGCGGCGATCTGATCAAGGGCCTTGCCAACACATCGCTGGAACGGCTGCCCGGCTTCGAGAACATGGCCACGGTCGCCGAAACCCTGCCGGGCTTCTTCGTCGGCGCCTGGAACGTGATGCTTGCGCCGAACGGTACGCCTGAGGCGATCGTGCGCAAGGTCAACGCCGATCTCAAGATCGCGCTCGACGATCCGGAGGTGCGCGGCAAGTTTCAGGCGAACGGCGCGTTCGTGAAATACATGACGCCGGAGGAAGTCACCGCCTTCGTGCAGTCGGAGCAGAAGACATGGCGGCCGATCCTCGACCAGGTCGCGCGCGAAACTGCGAAATAATGCCACGTTCGTTGAACGCGCATGCCGATCTGTGAGGCCGATCCCTGGCGGCTGCAATACTTCGAGCGCGCGAACTGTCCGCCGGATGTCAATATTCCGACCGAGGACAGCGACGCCTGGCTCTGGTACCCCGAGCATCGCTGGGTCTATGACAAGATCGCGATCGCGCGGAGCCAGGGGCTCGACGCCGCGCCGCATGGCGTCCCGCCGCCGCGCTTTCCGGTGTTCTCCAAGCCAATCACCAATCTCAAGGGCATGGGTGTCGGTAGCCGCGTGCTGCGCTCGGCTGATGATTACGAGAAGAGTTCAACGGCCGGACATATGTGGATGCCGCTGCTCGAAGGCCGCCATGTCAGCTCCGATGTCGCGGTGGTCGAAGGCGTGCCGCGCTGGTGGCGGCATGTCACCGGCGCGCCGGGCGGCGAAGGTACGTTCGATTATTGGACCGTGCATGCGGCGCGCGATGCCGCGGTCGAAGATTATTGCGGCGCCTGGATCGCCAAGCATCTCGGCGGCTACACCGGCATTCTCAACATCGAGACGATCGGCGGCCGGATGATCGAGGTGCACCTGCGCATGAGCGACCAGTGGCCCGATCTCTATGGCGCGGGCTGGGTCGACGCCGTGGTCAAGCTCTATCACCAGCGGCGCTGGGACTTCGCCGACGCGGACCGGCGCGACGGCTTCAGCGTGGTTCTGTTCGGGCCGCATGGCCCGAGCTACCGCCATCCGCCCCCCGCCCTGGTCGATAGGGTGCGGCGCATGCCCGGCGTGTCGAGCGTGCAGATCACCTTCCACGAGGACAAGGACCCCACGCAGCACGCCATGCCGCCGGGCGGCTTTCGCCTCGCGGTGGTGAATGCCTTCAGCCTGGAGGCCGGGCGCGCAGGCCGCGACCTGCTGTGCCGGCATTTTCTGCCGCACGCCGCGTGATTGTCAGCAACCGCGATCTCATGTTACGCGCCGTCTCCGGAAACGGCGCGTATCAGGCAAGGAGCGGCAATGAAAATCGTGGGGTTTGAGGCAGACGGCGGATTGCATCTGGGCGTCGTCGAAGGCGATCAGGTGATCGACCTGCAGGCGGTCGACAAGGCAATCCCGTCCGATCTCGGCGAGGTGCTGCGCCGGCACAACGGCGACCTCTCGTCGCTCAAGGACGCGGCAAAGCGTGCGCCGGCTACGGCCCGCCGCCCGCTCAAGGGGCTCAAGTTCGGATTGCCGGTGGCGCGGCCCGGCAAGGTCATCTGCCTCGGTCTGAATTATCTGGAGCACGTCAAGGAAGGCTCGCAGCGCGACAACATTCCGAAATTTCCCACCATCTTCTTTCGCGTCAACACCTCGCTGGTACCGCACGGCCAGCCGATCATCCGTCCGAAAGCGTCGGAGACGCTCGACTACGAAGCCGAGTTGATCTTCGTCGTCGGCAAGCGCGCCAAGCACCTCACGATGGACAACGCCTATTCGTGCATCGCCGGATGGTCCTGCGGCAACGAGGGTTCGGTGCGCGAGTTCCAGCGCAAGACCACGCAATGGGACATGGGCAAGAGCTTCGATCGCACCGGCGGCTTCGGTCCGTGGATGGTGACGGCCGACGAGGTGCCGCCGGGCGGCAAGGGCCTGAAGATCCAGACGCGGCTCAACGGCACGACGCTGCAGTCGGACAACACCGACAACATGATGTTCCCGGTCGCCGAGACGCTGGTCTACGTCACGCAGGGCATCACGCTCGAGCCGGGCGACATCTGTTTCACCGGCACGCCGTCCGGCGTCGGCCATCCGCGCAAGCCGCCGCTCTGGATGAAGCCGGGCGATACCTGCGAGATCGACATCGAGGGCATCGGCGTGCTGTCGAACCCGATCGAAGACGAGAAGTAACGACACGCTTCATTGGACACGCCGAACGAGCCGCGGCTTTACCCTCCTCCCGCGCAGCGGTGGGGAGGGTCGCGAGCGAAGCGAGCGGGGTGGGGGGTGTTGCCGCGAATTCCGAAGCCCCCCACCCCCGACCCCTCCCCACCGCTGCGCGGGGGGAGGGGAGATGGCACGCCAGCGCAGAACAAAAAAGAACGTGGAGGAATACATGACGATCGCAATTCGAATGCTCGGGAGCAGACTGCTCGGAGCGCTTTCGATCGCAGCATTGGTGGCGCTGTCGTCGATCCCGCTCCACGCGCAAGAATGGCCCACGCGTCCGCTGAAGATCGTGGTCGGCTTCGGCGCGGGCGGCGGCACCGACATCGCGGCGCGCCTGATCGGGCAGGGCCTGTCGGAAATCTTCGGCCAGCCGGTGGTGATCGAGAACCGGCCCGGCGCCGGCGGCACCACCGCGGCGGACGCCGTCGCGAAGTCGCCGAAGGACGGCTACACGGCGCTGGTGATGAGCAACGCGCACGCCATCTCCGCCGTCATGTACAAGACGCTCAAGTACGATCCGGTCAACGATTTCCAGATGGTGTCGATGATCGGCACCGCCGGCCTCGCGCTGGTGACAACGCCCGACTTTCCGCCGAAAGACCTCGCGAGCCTGATCGCGCTCGTGAAGGCCAATCCGGGGAAATACAATTTCGGCAGCGCCGGCGTCGGCACGACGCAGCAGTTCGCGGGCGAACTGATGAAGCAGATGGCCGGCCTCGACGTGACGCACGTGCCCTACCGCACAACGCCGGCCGCGCTCACGGGGCTCCTCTCGAAGGACGTGAGCTTCGTGTTCGAGTTGATCCAGACCGTGCAGGGCCAGGTCCAGTCCGGCGCCCTCAAAGCCATCGCCGTGACCTCGCCGGAGCGCAACCCCGCTCTCCCAAACGTTCCGACCTTCAAGGAAGCCGGCATGGCCGGCTACGACGTGACGAGCTGGTATGGGCTGTCGTTCCCGGCCGGCACGCCGCCCGCCATCGTCGAAAAGACCAACAAGGCGATGCGGGAGTTGCTCGCGCGGCCAAACGTGCGCGAGCAGTTTCTCAGGATGGGCGCGCTGGCGCGCACCTCCACGCCCGACGAGCTCAAGACCCACATCGCGGCGGAGATCGCCAAGTGGAAGGGCGTGCGGGAGAAGGCCGGCATCGAGCAGGAGCAGTAGCGGGCATTGCCTGCGCCGCCGCAATGGCTACATGACGAGGCGGCCTCCCATTCCGGCATGACAACGAGGACGATATGGCGACAATGAATGTGATCTCGATCTGCGGCTCGCTGCGCAAAGGTTCGTACAACGCGATGGTGCAGCGTCTGCTGCCGTCGCTGGCGCCCGAAGGCATGAGCATCACGCCCGCGCCGAGCTTCGCGGAGTTTCCGATCTACAATGCCGACGTTCAGAATTCGTCGGGCTTCCCCGGTCCGGTCAACGCGCTCGCCGACGCCATTCGTGCGGCTGATGCGGTGATCTTCTGCACGCCGGAATACAACTTCTCGATTCCCGGCGGACTCAAGAATGCCATCGACTGGCTCTCGCGTCTGCAGAACCAGCCATTCGCCGGCAAAGCCGTGGCACTGCAATCCGCCTCGCCGGGCCCGGTCGGTGGTGCCCGCGTGCAATACGACCTGCGCAAGGCGATGACGGGCTTGGACGCCTTCGTGCTCAACAAGCCGGAAATCTTTATCGGTAACTGCGCGGCGAAGTTCGACGAGAAGACGGGCGAGCTCAAGGATGAAACGACGCGCGGCTTCATCAAGCAGCAGCTCGCCGCGCTCGCACCCCATATCACGCGGATCGCGCCCAAAGGCTGATCGAGCTCGGCCTCATGCTGAGGAGCCGCACGAAGTGCGGCGTCTCGAAGCACGGCTGCACGTACGGTGTGCGCGACCATCCTTCGAGACGCCCTCGCTTCGCTAGGGCTCCTCAGGACGAGGTCAGAACGCCATGGTTGGTTTTGCACCTTGCCCCCGATGGCCGTTCCGCTATCAATGCGGCGACGGCGCCCGCCGGCGCCGCGTTAGTCAGGGGTAGATCGTGGCTGAACAAAAAATCGATACGCTCGTTATCTGCGGCTCGCTGCGCAAGGGCTCCTACAATGCTGCGCTGGCGCGGCAGTTGCCCAACTGGGCGCCGCCCGGGATGTCGTTCCGCGCCGCGCCCTCGTTTGAAAAAATGCCGATCTACAATTTTGACGTCCAGCAATCGGGCGGCTTCCCGGCCGACGTGAACGCCTGGGCCGATGCGATCCGCAGCGCGGATGCCATCGTGATCGTCTCGCCGGAATACAACTGGTCGATCCCCGGTGGCCTCAAGAATGCGATCGACTGGATATCGCGCATGAAAGAGCAGCCGTTCAAGGACAAGCCGGTGACGCTGCAGTCCTGCGCCGGCGGCATCCTCGGCGGTTCGCGCATGCAGTATCATCTGCGCATGACGCTGACCGCGCTCGACGCGCACATCTTCGGACGGCCGGAAGTTATCATCACGTTCGCACCGCAGAAGTTCGACGAGAAGACGCTCGACCTCAAGGACCAGGCGGCCATAGACCTGATCAAGCAGCAGCTTGCCGGCTTCGAGAAGTATGCCCGCAAGATCAGCGGCAAGGTGTAGGCCGCAACGGCAGTGCGTCCGCTCTCTTCGCAAGGGAGAGGGAGGCCGGGGCTGGCTTCGCGTATCCCGTTGCACTAACGTGATCAGCATCGAAGCGCCCGCCGGAGAATGGCGATGACCGACTACGCCCTGAGCAAGCTGTTCTACGACCTGCACAACGACCCCAAGCTCGGGGCCGAATACCGTGCCGACATGGGGACGGTGCTCGCGCGCTATAACCTCTCGCCGCAGATGCTCAGGGCGGTGCAGTCCGACGACGTGGCCGCCGTCGCGCCGCACGTCAATGCCTACCTGCTGCGCTTCTACTTCCAGGTCCGCGGCATGCCGCAGGAGGAATTCATGGCGCGGCTGAGCGCGATCGATCCGGAGAAGTCGCAAGCCCGAAAGGTTGCTGCCCATGGCTAGCCTCGTCGGAGTGTTCGCGGCGAGCCACGGGCCGATCATCGCACGCGATTGGGAGACGATGCCGGAGGGCCATCGCAAGCAACTCACTGCTGCCTTCGACGAGCTCGGCAAGCGCTTCCGCGCGTGCCGGCCGGATCTCCTGGTCCTGATCTCGCCGGATCATTGGGTCAATTTCTTTCTCAACAATCTGCCGGCGGTCTGTATTGGCATCGGCGAGGAGCACGATGGCCCGCCCGAGCCGTTCATGCGCAAGGTCTATCCGGTCGAACGGCTCAAGGGCCATGCCGCGTTCGGCCGCCATCTGCTCAATACGGCGCTCGATGCCGACTTCGAACCGGCGCTGTCGCATCGCCTGAAGCTCGATCACGGAAGCTGCATCCCGCTCTGGCGCATGGGGGTCGACCTTGCGCTGCCGATCGTCCCGATCATCGTGAACGACCTGGAAGAGCCGATGCCCAGCATCCATCGCTGCCTTGCCTGGGGCCGGGTGTTGCGACAGGCGATCGAAAGCTATCCGGACCCGCTGCGCGTCGCCGTCCTCGGCACCGGCGGCCTGAGCCACTCGATCGGCGAAACGACCATGGGATGGATCGACGAGGACTTCGATCACGCCTGCATCAAGCATTTCCAAAATGGCGAGGAGGAAACGCTCGCCAAATTCCTCACCGATGCGTTGCCGCGCACCGGCAACGGCGCGCACGAGATCCGCGACTGGGTCGTGGCCCACGCGGCGGCCGGCAGCAAGGGATTCGAGCTGATCGACTATTTCCCCAGCCCGCCGACGCTCGTGGGCGCAGGCTTCGCGTCCTGGAAGCTGAACTGACGCAATGGCCAGAACTCGACGGGCGCGTCG
>CAVXOE010000015.1:0-280065 GCA_963763365.1 uncultured Alphaproteobacteria bacterium
GGTATTCACCGCCTGGCCCGCGCCCACGAGCTTGAAATTGTCGATGATCACCTGGGTGCGATAGGCCGGCACGAACACGTCGTCGAGAACCACGTCGATGCTGCCGGTCCCCTGCAGGCCGGAGACCTGCCAGGTGTCGACCTTCCGGTAGTCCTTGCGCGGCGCCAGAAAGATACGCCCCTCGGGCGGTCCGCCGGAGGGAGAGGCAAGGAGTGCGCCGAGCAGCACCCAGTCGCAATGCGCGCAGCCGCTGGCGTAGCGCCAATGGCCGCTCAGACGGAAACCGCCCTCAACGGCCGTGGCTTTTCCGGCGGGCATCAGCGACGAACAGATCAACGCCGTGTTGTCGCTGCCCCAGACGTCCTGCGCGGCGCGGTCGTCGAGGATCGCCATGAACCAGGGATGCACACCCAGCACGCCGTAGAGCCAGGCCGACGACATATCGCCCTCGGCGAGGGCGAGCTGGATGTCATAGAAGGTGTGGAGATCCATCTCGTAACCGCCCCAGCGCCGCGGCTGCAGCACGCGGAAGAACCCCGCCTGCTGCATTTCGACGACGGTCTCGGACAGGACCTGGCGCTGTTTCCTCTGCTCCTGCGAACGTTTGGCGAGGACCGGGATCATCGCCCGTGCGTGCGCGATCAGCTCGGCGCCGGAAGGCGTCTGGGTGTCCGTGCTGATCTGTCTTACGGCTTCCATCGCACTCTCCCGGCCTCATGCTGAGGAGCGGGCGAAGCCCGCGTCTCGAAGCATGGCGGCATGTTCGGTATGCGCGGCCATCCTTCGAGCGCGCACTCGCGCCTCCTCAGGATGAGGCCGAGCGGCCCCGTCATTCCGCCGCCGCAAGGCCCTTCGGGGCATTGCGCTTGAGCAAACCGGTCAGCTTGTCGGTCGACATGATGTCACCGAAGTTCAGGTAGAACGACGTGAGCGAGGCGTTGTGTTCCTCGTCGCTCATCGCGGCGTTGCCGTCGGTCACCATGACGGTGCGGAAATTGAGCATCATGGCGTCGCGCGCCGTCAACTCGCGGCGGACATTGGTGACCGTGCCGGTGATCAGAACCGTGTCGACGCCGCGCGCACGCAACACGTCGGCGAAATTCGACGAGCCCTGGATGAAGGCACTGTAGCGCCTCTTCTCGACGATCAGGTCGTCCTTGTGCACGTCGAGCGAGGACCACAGTTCGTGCCCCTTGCTGTCGGCGGTGAGCGCCTCGATGCGCTTGGCGCCGCTCTCCGGCGTGGCCATCTCGTAGTAGACCGACCAGCTCTTGAGCACTTCGGGCGCGCATGCGGTCTTGATCCAGACGACAGTGCCGCCGGTCGCGCGCACCGCCTGCGCGAGGCGGTTGATGTTGGGCACGATGTCCTCGGCCATCGGGCAGAGCGCGTGCGCCACGCCTTCGAGCATGAGAGGCGTTCTGCCATGTCGACCACGACCAGCGCGGTCTTCGCCGGATCGATGCCTTCGTTGACCAGTTCGCGGCCGCGCTTGGCGATGACGCGATCGACGACCGATTGCGGGATGGACAATTGATGCATGGGAACCTCCGGTTACGCCTCGCTTCGAGGCATTATCGTGCCGGATGCGCCCGAGAGCAATTGCGAACCGCGCGACCGCTCACAGCTTGCCGGCGAACGCATCCGATATGAACGAATGCGCGAGCGCATAGGCGTGCCGGGAGACCGCCTCGTCGTAGACCGCCACGCCCGGCACGTTCACCCCAACATCGGTGAAGGCATGCACCACCCCACCCCAGGTCATCAGCGCCCAGCGCGCCCCCGCGGCTTCCATCTCCGCCTCGAACGCGTCGCGCTCGGCCTTGGGCGCGATCGGGTCAGCGGCGCCGTGCACCGCCAGCACCTTCGCCTTGATGTCGCCGGCCTTCGCCGGTTGCGGGGTTGAGAGACTGCC
Source organism: uncultured Alphaproteobacteria bacterium (assembly GCA_963763365.1). GTDB lineage: Bacteria > Pseudomonadota > Alphaproteobacteria > Rhizobiales > Xanthobacteraceae > VAZQ01. The sequence goes on from CAVXOE010000015.1 coordinate 1,916, forward strand.
GTGCAGCGAGATCACAGCCTGCACGTCGGCGCCGGTGCGCGCGAGGTCGAGCACGTTGAGGCCGCCGAAGCAGAAGCCGATCGCCGCCCGGCGGGTAATGTCGCCGACCGCGCGCCGGTCGGCTTCACGCGTCAAGGTGTCGAGCGCGGCCGCGATCCGCCGGCGCATGGTCGGCGGATCGGACATGATCGGACGCAGGAACTCCATCGGATCCTCGGTCCCGACCGGACCGTTGCCCTCCCCGAACATGTCGGCGACGAAGACGACGTAACGGTCGGCGGCGAGCATCTGGCCGGTTTCGATCGCCGGCTTGATTACGCCGCGCCAGTTGGGCGCCACCAGCAGCAGCGGCCTTGGCTGCTTGACGTTCTCATCGAAGATGAGCGCGCCGCGGCAGCTCAGGCCTGCGGCGGAATAGAAAATGCTCTCAACGGCCATCGGTGTCCTCCCCTGTGCGTCCCAAGCCAAATCCCGATCCGACTTTACCCGTCATTGCGAGCGCAGCGAAGCAATCCGGCGCCGCACCCATGAAGTGTGGTTTGCTTCGTGGCCCCGCTTTGGGGCTCCTCGCAATGACCGCTACGGCGAGCAAAGCACGCAAGCTGAAGTTATTTAAGGCGCGCCCCGCGCGGCCAAATGCCTTCGTCGGCCGGGCTGCAGCCGCGCGTCATCTGGCGGCCGGCCGCAAAAACGCGAAGTCGCAGCCTTCGTCAGCCCCGAGGATTTCTTGTGCATAGAGCTTGGAGTAGCCGCGCGTCGGCTCATCCAACACCGGCTTTGTGGTGGCGGCGCGCCTTTGCAACTCGGCGTCCTCGACCTTCAGCTCGATGCGGCGGTCCTTGACCGAGAGCCCGATGCGGTCGCCGTTGCGGACGAGTCCGAGCGGCCCGCCGGAGGCCGAATCCGGCGTGATGTGCAGCACGATGGTGCCGAAGGCGGTGCCGCTCATGCGCGCGTCCGAGATGCGGATCATGTCCTTGACGCCGGCCTGCGCGAGCTTCTTCGGAATCGGCAGATAACCCGCCTCCGGCATGCATTCGGGCGCGCGCGGGCCGGCATTTTGCAGCACCAGCACGTCCTGCGGCGCCACATCGAGCGCCGGGTCGTCGACCCGCGCCGCCAGATCGGCGAGCGAGGAGAACACCACCGCCCTGCCCTCGTGCTCGAACAGCCGCGGGTCGGCGGCCGAACGCTTGAGGATCGCGCCTTTGGGCGCGATGTTGCCGAACAGCGAGACGAGCCCGCCCTGCGGTTCAAATGGCTGATCGCGCGACGCGATGATCGAACGGTCGATCCACGGATTGCCCTCGTGCGCGAGGCGCTCACCTAAAGTCTCGCCGGTCACCGTCATGCAGTCCAGGTGGAGAAGCGGTTGCAATTCGCGCAGCAGGACGCCCATGCTGCCGGACGCCGCGAAGTCCTCCATGTAGCCGTTACCGACCGGCTTCAGGTTGACCAGCACCGGCGTGGTGTCGGAGAGAGCGTTGAGCCGGTCGAGCGTCACGGTGACGCCGGCGCGCCCCGCGATGGCCGTGAGATGGATCACCGCGTTGGTCGAGCCGCCCAAGGCCAGCAGCACGCGCAGCGCATTCTCCACCGACTTCGCGTTCACGATGCGGTCGGGCGTCAGCTTCGAGCCGATGAGCTTCACCGCCAAAGCGCCGGTCGCCTCGGCGGCGCGCAGGCGGTCGGCATGCACCGCCGGGATCGCAGCCGTGCCGGGCACGATCATGCCGAGGGCCTCGGCGATGCAGGCCATGGTGGAGGCGGTCCCCATCACTGCGCAGGTGCCGGCGGTGACGGCGAGCTGGCCCTCGACCTGTGAGATTTCCTCCGCACTGACATCGCCCGCGCGATAGCGCGCCCAGAACCGCCGGCAGTCCGTGCAGGCGCCGAGCCGTTCGCCGCGATGGCGTCCGGTCATCATGGGTCCGGCGACCAGCATGACGGCGGGCCGCCCGGCCGAGACCGCGCCCATCAGTTGCGCCGGCACGGTCTTGTCGCAGCCGCCCATCAGCACGACCGCGTCCATCGGCTGGGCGCAAATCATCTCCTCGGTGTCGATCGACATCAGGTTGCGGTATTTCAGGCTGGTCGGATTGAGGAAAACCTCGCCGAGCGAGATGGTCGGGAATTCGACCGGCAGCGCGCCCGCCGCCAGCACGCCGCGCTTCACCGCATCGAGCAGTTCGGGAAAATGCCGGTGGCAGTTGTTGTAGCCCGAGCCGGTGTTGGCGATGCCGACCACCGGCTTCTCCAGCATCGCGCGCGAATAGCCCATGGACTGCAGGAACGACCGCCGCAGGTAGAGCGAGAAATCCCGGTCGCCGTAGTTGGTGAGGCCGTGCGCGAAGCCGTGAATGCCGTCAGTCATTGCGAATTGCTTGCCCGAAGAACGCGAACTCCGGCCGGCGCCGGATGTTCAGCGCCGCGGCCGAGTGCCGTCGGATGCTAATGCACTGACTTCCCGTGCGCCACCCGAAGGGCCGTCCACCGCCCCTTCTCCCGGCAGGTATTTCATCGCTCCTGAAAGCGGACTATGCTTGCGGAGCGTTTCCGCACCGCCTCGGTCGAAGGGGATTTCATGCAGCCTCGCCATTTGTCGCTCATGGCCGCCGCTTCCAGCATCAGCATGGCGCTGATGGCGACCGCAAATGCTCAAGGGACCGCCGCCAAGCGGCTGTTCTTCGAGGGCGACCTGGTCCGCGGCGCGCAGCAGGGCGCGCCCGGCCCGTTCTGCGTTCTCAACAACCAGTTCAAGCGGCTGGAGAAGGTGGTCTGGCGAATTCGCGTGCTCGACGAGGCCGGCAAGTCGCTCGACGGCAGCGGGTTGAAGAGCCTGGTGGTCGAATTGCCGGACGGCCGGAAGCTCGACGCCAAGTACGGCCCACACCCGCCGCCCGCGCAGGGTACTGCCACCGACCATTTCTGGACGGCGATCTGGATCATTCCGACCAGCTATCCGAGCGGCACGTTCGCCTACAAGGTCACCGCCACGGACCTCGACGGCAAGTCGCAGACCTGGGAGCCGTTCAAGCGCGACCCGTCGCAGTTGCAGGTCGTCGCCGGCGAAATCGAGATCAAGAAGCCTTAAGGCCGTAAGTTCCTCCGACCGCAGGATTCCGCCATGACGATGGGCTTTGTCAGCGCGCGGCGCACGATGTTGGCCGCCGCGTTCGCTGTCTTCGCGTTCGCTTCCACCGGCGCGGTTCAGGCAGCGCCGCGGGCGACCGAACTCGGGCCGGAAGTCGCGATCAGCGAGCCCAGCGGCGGCTATGTCGGGCGGCTTGAGGTCAGCCCGGCGCATGGTCCCGTGGGTACGCCGCTCACGGTGGCGGGCGAAGGCTTCGCTCCCGGGCAGGAGGTCGAAGTCGTCTGGCGGACGGTGAAAGGGCGCTGGAAGGTCACCCTGGCCGAGTATTTCGGCCGCGAGTTCGCGCCGGTCGCATACCGGATCGCGACGGTGAAGAGCGACCAAGCCGGCCGGATCAAGGCGAGCTTCGTCGCTCCGGAGGATTTCGGCTTCCAGCATGACATCGTGGTGCAGCAGGCGGGCCGCCTGCTCACGCAGACCGCCTTCAACCTCGACATGACGGTGAGGCTCACCGGAGCGAACAGCGGTCCGATCGGCACGCCGATTGGCATCGAGGTCACCGGCATCGGCTGGCGCGAACTCGAAGGAAGCTGGGTGCTCCTCTACGACAACAAGTTCACCGGCTTCATGTCGGTCGTGACGACCGGCGGTACTGCCCGATTCGACCTGCCGGCCACCGGCCACGTCGGCCGCCATATCATCGAGATTCAACACTCGGACTTCGGCTCGCCCTATCGCAACACCCAGCAGTCGCCGGTGCCGGATCGGCCGGTTTTCCACCTCACCTTCACGATCACGCCGGGCGACCCGGTGATGCCGCCGGCGGCCGCCTCGCAGGCGCAAACGCAGGTGCGCTCACTGCCGCCGCAGGGTGACCTCGTCGCGACTCCGGCCTTTTCGGGGGTTGGAGCGCCAGTCGCGGTTCAGGGCGGCGGTTTCGAGCCCGGCAAGACCTACGAACTGAACTGGAACACCGTCGTCGGCAATCGCATGAGCGGCCGCGGCTGGGAGGAAAAGGCCAAGGTCGTCGCGCAAGCGACAGCCGATTCGGCCGGGCGGGCGGAATTCCGCTTCAACACGCCGGACGACCTCGGCGGCGTCCATAATCTCTGGGTCGACGCCGGCGGCACGAAAAAGCAGGGCGCGTTCTGGATCGCCCCAACCGCCTTCCCGCTCGACGTGATGCGCGGGCCGGTGGGAACGACCTTCCGCATCCACCTCAAGGGCGTCGGCTGGAGCGAGACCGCCAACATCTACACGGTGGTCTACGACAACGGCACCAGCGGCTACGCCTGCGCCTTCAACAGCCAGGGCGACGTCGAAATCTTCCTGCAGGCGACCGGCGAGCCGGGCTGGCATTTCATCGATCTCTACCCGGCCATCTACAAGGGCAAGGAGACGCGGCCCAACAACTATCGCCTGCCGCAACTCACCTATGCGGCCGATCATCCCGGCGAGGACCTGCCCCGCTTCCGCTTCGCCTTCGAGGTCACCCCCGACACGCGCGGCGCCGCAATTGGACAGTGATTTCTGCTGAATTTCCTCGAATTTTCCCTGCCAGGCGGCCTGCGAGCCGCCCGCGGCGGTTTTCCATCGCGCCTTTGATCAGCATCAAACGGCGCGGCCAGAAATCGCGCCATGGGTGCCTCGACAAGGGACCTGGAACGCCTCTAATAATAATCTGAGAGCGTTCCAAAGAAGGCGCCACGGCCGGCCGGGAGACTGCAAACCATGAATTACGACGCGTATTTCGCGGACGCCCTTGCCCGGCTGCGGGACGAACGGCGCTACCGGGTGTTTGCCGATCTCGAACGCCAGGCCGGCCGCTTTCCCCGCGCCATCTGGCATTCGCCCGCCGGACCGCGCGACGTCATCGTCTGGTGCTCCAACGACTACCTCGGCATGGGCCAGCACCCCAAGGTGATCGGCGCCATGGTCGAGACCGCGACCCGCATGGGCACCGGCGCCGGCGGCACGCGCAACATCGCAGGCACCAATCATCCGCTCGTCAATCTCGAGCATGAGCTTGCCGACCTGCACCGCAAGGAGGCGGCCCTCGTCTTCACCTCGGGCTACGTCTCGAACGAGACCGGCATCTCGACCATGGTCAAGCTGATGCCGAACTGCCTGATCCTCTCGGACGCCTGGAACCACAACTCGATGATCGAGGGTGTGCGGCAGTCGGGCGCCGAGAAGCAGATTTTCCGCCATAACGACATGGCGCATCTCGAAGAGCTGTTGCGCGACGCCGATCCGCAGCGCCCGAAGTTGATCGTGTTCGAGACGCTCTACTCGATGGACGGCGATACCGCTCCGATCAACCGCATCTGCGACCTCGCCGAGCGCTACGGCGCGATGACTTATGCGGACGAGGTGCACGCGGTCGGCATGTACGGGCCGCGCGGCGGCGGCCAGGGCGAACTGCAAGGCGTGATGGGGCGCATCGACGTGATCGAGGGTACGCTCGCCAAGGCGTTCGGCTGCCTCGGCGGCTACATCACCGGCAGCTCGCACCTGATCGACGCCGTGCGCAGCTATGCGCCCGGCTTCATCTTCACCACCGCGCTACCGCCGGCGATCTGCGCCGCCGCAGCCGCCGCCATCCGCCATCTCAAGACCTCGACCTTCGAGCGCGAGCGCCACCAGGAGCGCGCCGCGCGCGTGAAGGCGGTGCTCAATTCGGCCGGCCTGCCGGTGATGGCAAACGACACCCACATCGTGCCGGTGTTCGTCGGCGATCCGGAGAAGTGCAAGGAGGCGACCGACCTCCTGCTCGAAGAGCACGGCATCTATATCCAGCCGATCAACTACCCGACCGTGCCGAAGGGCTCCGAGCGGCTGCGCATCACGCCGTCGCCCTATCACGAGGATGCGTTGATCGATGCGCTCGCCGAGGCGCTGGTCGATGTCTGGGAACGGCTCGGGCTTCAGCTCAAGGGCCGCGCGCTGGCGGCGGAGTAGCTCTTCGGCCGGACGACCGCGCTGCGGCGTCTGACGATTTACTCACGGTTGACCACATCGGAGAAACGGCCCGCGGAGCGCTTGTCCGCCGAGGTGGTCGGGTTGTGCCGCTCCGCGTTAGCCACTAACCTTTGCGGCGCGTACTCTGATCGTCAGGCCCGGGAACGATGACGGACGCGCCGCCGGACACTCCTCACCACGAAGCTTCGCGCTTCAGCCTGCGCGGATTCCTCCTGCGCGAGTGGCCGTATCTGCTGGTGCTGGCCCTCGCGCTCTTCGGCGTGGCCTATACGAGCTTCTCGCGCGCGCCGATGACGCTCTATTGGATCGTTCTGGCGCCCCTCATCGGCCTGATCTGCGTCGTCAGCCGCTGGCCGGACACCACCACAAAGGAGCAGCGCACCCGCCTGATCGTGACGCAGGCCCTGCATTGGGCCGCCGTGGTGCTGGCGATGCATCTCATGTTCGTCGGCGATGTCCGCACCATGATGAACAGCGATGCCAGCGCGCTGGCGGAGTTGATCCTGCTGTCACTCGGCACCTTCACGGCCGGTGTCCATATCGCATCGTGGCGCGTCTGCCTGGTCGGGATGATCCTGGCCGGCGGAGTGCCGGCGATCGCGTGGCTCGAGCAGTCGGCGCTGTTCATACTGCTGGTGGTGGTCGTCCTGATCGCCATCATCGCGCCGTTCTTCCTGCGCGACCGCTGGCGCAAGGCTTAGAGCCCGGTCTCTTAGCTTAATCACCGGACGTTTCCTGTCCCGGCGTCTTCATTTGATCGGACGGCTCCTCGGGTTCACGGCGGACCACCCGTCGCGCCGCGATTGCGATCGTAATGCTCACCACCAGGAAGCGCGAAAGGTGGTGCGCGCCCACGTAGATCGGATCGAGATGGAGCGCGAGCGCCAGCACCATCATGGTGTCCTGCGCGCCGGGCGCGAACGCCACGATCACGTCGGCGACGCGGATCGGCAGGATCGACACCACGACGAAGGCAAAACTCGCCGCCACCGCGACCGAGACCGCGAACGATCCGAAGGCAGCACCGAGATAGCTCATCAGCATCCATGGCGTGGTGTTGACGAAGCGCGAACCCGCGACCGCACCCAGTACGATGACCGCGGCGCTCCCCGCCCACCACGGCAGCCCGACCTGGATCCAGCCGCCGCCATGCAGGACCGCCGAGCCGGCGAGCGCGCCGAACATCAGGCCGCCGGGGAACCGCAGCCGCAACAATGCGTAGGCGGACGCCACCGAGACGGCGAGCAGGATCGCAAGCTGGCCGATCTTCAGGTCGGCCACATCCCCGATGACCGTGAGCGGCTGGACCGTCAGGCCAAACAGCGCGAGACCCGCGGGGAGGCCGATCACGATCAGCAGCACCCGCATCACCTGCACGATGGCGATGCCGCGCAGGTCGGCGCCGAACTCCGCCGACAGCGCCAGCACCTGCGCCATCGAACCGGGGCTCGCGCCGAGCAACGCGGACATCAGTTGCCAGCGGTGGACGACCCGCAGGTAGGTCGTGGTCACGACGATCATGCAGAGCGACGCCACGCACAGGATCGCGATGCTGATCGGCCAATTGGCGATGCCCTTGAGCATTTCGGGCGTCACCACGGCGCCCAGCAGGATGCCGATCAGGACGAAGCTCGCCCGCGCGATCCACAGCGATACCTTCATGGGACGCCCGGCAAGCGCCGCGATGGTGACCGACAGCATCGAGCCGGACACCAGTCCGGCCGGAAAGCCGAGGACGGCGAACAGCACGCCGCCCGCCGCCGCGATCAGCAGCGTTTCGGTCACCCGGAAAACATCCTGGCGGGAAGATTGAGGCGGCGGCATCGATCGGTCCCGGATGGCTGGACGCGCGCACTGGTTCCCGGCCCGCGCGGCGCGGCGCCACCCGCATGTTCACGGATCAATGCCGCCTGCCCGCGGCGCCGTCAAATCGGCCGCCAACCGCCCGCCGCGGCCGTTAATCCTGCCGCCGGGACCTCGCACCGCCGCCGCTGGATGCGGTAGGATATGAATTAATTACGCGGGCCGCCGCCGATCGGCCGGGCCCCGAGAAAAACGCGGACGCGGGAGCATGCTGCAAGGCTGGGTGGTCATCGCCTTCGCGCTCGGCTACCTCGGACTTCTGTTCGTGGTCGCGAGCTATGGCGACAAGACGCGGCAGCTTGGCCGCGGCGGCCGCTTGCGGCATCTGATCTACCCGCTGTCGCTCGCCATCTACTGCACGTCCTGGACGTTCTTCGGCTCGGTCGGGCTCGCGACGCGCACCGGGTTCGAGTTTCTCGCGATCTACATCGGTCCGATCGTGATGATCGGGCTCGCCTCGCCGCTCATCATGCGGATCGTGCGCCTCGCGAAGACGCAGAACATCACCTCGATCGCCGACTTCATCGCCGCCCGCTACGGCAAGGCGCAGACCGTAGCCGCCACCGTCGCACTGATCGCCATCATCGGCAGCATCCCGTACATCGCCCTGCAGCTCAAAGCGGTGTCCTCCTCGCTCACCACGATCCTCGTGCATATCGGGCCGGCGAGCGGCGCGATGCAGCCCGTGCTCGGCGACATCGCATTCTACGTCGCGCTGGTAATGGCGCTGTTCGCCGTGCTGTTCGGCACGCGCCACATCGACGCCACCGAGCACCAGGACGGCCTGATGCTGGCGATCGCCACCGAATCGATCGTCAAGCTGGTGGCGTTCGTCGGCGTCGGCGTGTTCGTGACGTTCTGGATGTTCGACGGGCCGGTCTCGCTGTTTGCCCGCGCGATGGAGCGGCCCGATACCGCGGCGGTGCTCACCCGCGAGCCGGCACTCGGTACCTTCGCCGCGATGACGATGCTCTCGCTGTTCGCCATCGTGCTGCTGCCGCGGCAGTTCCACGTGACGGTGGTGGAGAACAACAACGAGGCCGAGATCAGGCGCGCCGCCTGGCTGTTTCCGCTCTATCTCGTGCTGATCAACCTGTTCGTCGTGCCGATCGCGCTCGCCGGCATGCTGACGTTCACCGCCGGGCAGTTCGACAGCGACATGTTCGTGCTGGCGCTGCCGCTCTCCGCCGGCTCCGATCTGCTGACCATCGTGGCCTTTGTCGGCGGACTGTCGGCGGCGACCGCCATGGTTATCGTCGAGTTGGTCGCGCTTGCCATCATGGTGTCGAACGACATCGTCATGCCGCTCGTCCTGCATCGGCGCGAGGGGCTGATCAGCGGTCGCGATGACGTCGGCAAATTCCTGCTGATGGTGCGGCGGATGGCGATCTTCGTCATCCTGATCTTTGCCTATCTGTACTATCGCCTCGCCGGCGAGGCGCAACTTGCGTCGATCGGTCTCTTGTCGTTCGCCGCGATCGCGCAGCTTGCTCCGGCGTTCTTCGGCGGCCTGGTCTGGCGGCGCGCCACCGCCCGCGGCGCGCTGGCCGGCATGACGATCGGGATTCTGGTCTGGGCCTACACGCTGCTGCTGCCGAGCTTCGTCGACGCCGGCATCCTCGGGCACGGCATCCTGACCCAGGGCCCGTGGGGCCTCGGCATGCTGCGACCGCAGGCGCTGTTCGGGCTCGACCTGCCGCCGCTGACGCATGGCGTGGTCTGGAGCCTGACGCTCAACGTCCTCGCCTATGTGACGTTCTCGCTTGGCCGCGCGCCGGCGTCGATCGAGCGATTGCAGTCCGATCTGTTCGTTCCCACCGATCTCACGCCCATGGCGCCGAGCTTCCGGCTCTGGCGCTCCTCGGTGACGGTCGAGGAACTCACCACGACCGTTGCCCGCTATCTCGGCGAGGAGCGCACACGCACCTCCTTCGACAGCTACGCCCTGACCCGCGGCGTGGTGCTCGATCCCAAGGGCGAGGCCGACTTCCAGGTCCTGCGCTTTGCCGAGCATCTGCTCGCATCGGCGATCGGCGCGGCTTCATCGCGGCTCGTTCTGTCGCTGCTCTTGCGCAAGCGGACCGTGTCCACCAAGGCCGCGCTGCGGCTGCTCGACGATGCCAACGCGGCGATCCATTACAATCGCGAGATTCTACAGACCGCGCTCGATCACGTGCGCCAGGGCATCGCGGTGTTCGACAAGGACCTGCATCTCATCTGCTGGAACCGGCAGTTCGGCGAGATTCTCGCACTTCCGCCGCAGCTCACCCGAGTCGGCACCGGCCTGCACGAGATCCTGCGGCTCGGCGGCGAACAGGCCAATGTGAGCGGACAGGCCGCCGACATCCTCGTGCGCGAGCAATTGGCGCGCTACATCGCGAACAGCGAGCCGTTTCTCGAGCGCTTCGCGGAGCGTGACCTCGTGATCGAAGTCCGCTCCAACCCGATGCCGGACGGCGGCATCGTGACGACCTTCACCGATATCACGCCGAGCGTTAAAGCGGCCGAAGAGCTCGAACGCGCCAACGAATTGCTCGAGCGCCGCGTGCAGGAGCGCACCGAGGAACTGACCCGGCTCAACAGCGAACTCGGCCGCGCCAAGGCACAGGCCGACGACGCCAACATTTCCAAGACCAAGTTTCTCGCCGCCGCGAGCCACGACATCCTGCAGCCGCTCAACGCCGCCCGGCTCTATGTGACCAGCCTGGTCGAGCGACAGCGTGGCGGCGACGATGCGCAACTGATCGGCAACATCGACGCCTCGCTCGACGCGGTCGAGGAGATCTTCGGCGCGCTGCTCGATATTTCGCGCCTCGACACCGGCGCCATGAAGACCGAGGTGATGAGCTTCCGCATCGATGAATTGTTGCGGCAGCTTGAAGTCGAATTCGCCCCCATGGCGCAGGAAAAAGGACTGAGCCTCACATTCGTGCCCTCTTCGCTCACCGTGCGGTCCGACCGGCGTCTGCTGCGCCGCCTCCTGCAGAATCTCGTCTCCAACGCGATCAAGTATACGCCCAAGGGCCGCGTTCTGATCGGCTGCCGGCGCCACAGGGCGAAGCTGCGCGTTTGCGTCTATGACACCGGGCTGGGCGTGCCGTCCGGGAAGAAGCAGGCGATCTTCAAGGAATTCCATCGCCTCGACGAGGGCGCGAAGGTTGCGCGCGGCCTCGGGCTTGGCCTGTCGATCGTGGAACGCATCGCCCGCGTCCTCGGTCATAAGATCGCCGTCACCTCGGCGGTCGGCCGCGGCTCGCAGTTCTCCGTCGAGGTGCCCCTCGCCCCTGCCCTGCCGATAAGCCAGCAGCAGCCGCGTACGGCGCGCGACGCCGATCGCGTGCAACTGTCGGACATTGCCGTCCTGTGCATCGACAACGACCTTGCCATCCTCGACGGCATGGACACCTTGCTCGGCGGTTGGGGGTGCCGGGTGCTCAAGGCGCGCGACCTCGCCTCCGCCACTGCCGCCATCCTGGAGGCCAAGGTGTCGCCGGACGGTCTCCTGGTCGACTACCATCTCGACGAGGGCAACGGCATCGAGGCGATCAAGGAACTGCGGCGGCGATTCGGGGCCGATCTCACCGCCATCCTGATCACGGCCGACCGCAGTCCGCTTGTCCGCGAGGAAGCGCGCGCGATCGGCGTCCAGGTGCTCAACAAGCCGGTCAAGCCGGCGGCGCTGCGCGCGCTGCTCACGCAATGGCGGGTGCTGCGCGCCACCGCCGCGGAGTAGTGCGCGGTGCCGCTCAGTCTCAGCCAGATTGGGCAGATCGCATTTGCGGTGAGCGACGTCGATCGTGCCGAGGCCTTCTACCGGGACATGCTCGGGCTGCGGAAACTCTATCGAGTGGTCAAGAGCCCAAGCTGGCCGGCTGCGGCCACTGGCCGAGCTCGATCTTGGCCGCCGCGATCACCGCCTGGGTGCGGCTCTCGACGCCGAGCTTCTGCAGGATCGCCGAGACGTGCGCCTTGATGGTCGCCTCTGACACGCCGAGCTCGTAGGCGATCTGCTTGTTGAGCAGCCCCTCCGACAGCATCATCAGCACGCGCACCTGCTGCGGCGTAAGCGAAGCAAGCCGCGCCATCAGGTCCGCGGTCTCGGCGTCCGAGCCGGCCCCCAGATCGATGTCGGGCGGCGTCCACACCCCTCCCTCGAATACACGGGCGATGCCGGTGCGGATCGCATCAATGCCGAGCGTCTTGGGGATGAAGCCGGAGGCGCCGAAATCCATGCAACGGCGAATAACCGCGGGGTCATCGTTGGCCGAGACGACCACGACCGGAACGCTGGGATACTGCGCGCGCAGGTACATCAACCCGGAGAATCCGCGCACACCCGGCATCGCGAGGTCGAGCAGGATAAGATCGACATCGCCGCCATGCTCGAGAACCTTGGCCAGGTCGTCGAACGCGCCGGCCTCGGCGATCTCGACATCCTCCAGGAGGCCGGACACGGCCTCGCGCAACGCCCCGCGAAACAGCGGATGGTCGTCGGCAATGACCAGACGATAGCCTATCGATTCAGCCAACCCATTCGTCTCCAGGCCGCGTATCGAATTTGAACATAGCACAGCTTACCGTACGAGCATGTCCCGTTCGGAGCGGATCGCGCACTTCGCTCAGCTCTGCGCCAGCGGGAATTCACATCCATCGCCTGCCCAAATTCTGATCCCACTGCCGCGGGACGATGGAGGCCTGCGGCTAGCCCTGGCTGCCGATGAACTGCAGCACCACCTCGCGCCGGTGCGGCCGCGCGCGGTGCTCCGCCACATAGATGCCCTGCCAGGTGCCAAGCGCAAGCTTGCCGGCGGCGACCGGGACATGGAGCGATACTCCGGTCAGCATGGTCTTCACGTGCGCCGGCATGTCGTCCGGGCCTTCCACGTCGTGCACCCAGCCGGCGTCGGCGGGAGCGACGCGCGCAAGCGCAGTCGTGAGATCCGTCTGCACGTCAGGATCGGCATTCTCCTGGATGACGAGCGAGGCGGACGTATGCCGCATGAACATCAACAGTACGCCGTCGCGGCCGCCGGCCTCCGCGACAAAGCCCGCGGCATCGGGGGTGATCTCGGTGAAACCCGCCCCGCCGGTCTCGACGACGAGGGTCGTGCTCGCCAGTAGTTCGGGCGCAAGGCGCATGATCGCCGAGCGGCGGCGCTCGGCGGTGACGGCTCCGCGCGCCGCGCTCATGATTTCTTCAATACGTCCTTCTGCAGGGTCACGATCATCTCGACCATGCGGCGCCACACCTTTTCGACGAATGACATCATCTTGTTGAGGTCGGCGTCGGACGGAGGCTCCACGTTCTTGGCGACCGGCGGCTCCGGTTTGACCACGCCCGGCAGCGGAAGATTGTGCGCCAAGAGTTCACGCTTGAGCGCCACGTTCTCGTTCTGCAGCCGCGCAATTTCGGACTCGAGCGCCGAGCGCTCGTCGGCCACCGTCTGGCAGGCCCACCCGACCGTCCTCCGGGTGCAAAGCGACACCTGCCCGGTGCGGCCGTCGAGCCGCAGGTAGCCATCGTCGGCGCGGTTGAAGGTGTAGCGGTTGTCGTCGCCTTCAGGCTGGCCGTTTTGCGCGCGGGCGGCCGGTGCCGCGCAGGCGAGGCCGGCCGCCAGGAGGAAGAGGTGCGACAAGCGGATGATCATCCGGTCTCTCCTTGGATTGCGCGAACGGCAAACCGCCCCCGTTATTGGCGCCGCAGCGTTGTCGAATCGTCCAGCAAACCTTACTGCCGTCCGGCGATCGGCAGAACCCTTACGGGGTCGCTAGGCCGCAGTGCACAATATCGCGGGAAGAGCCTCCTTCCGAGCGGATTCGAAGCTTGCGCTGCAGCTAATTTTCAGCGTTCAGCCAATGACTTAGACCAAAGTTGGCGATTCTTGACTCGACCCCACCCACTGCGTATGTTCCGCGCGGCCTTGGGGCGGCGGAGCTGCCGCGGAAACCGTCGCGGGTGTCGAAAGCATGGCCGGCGACGCACGCGAGCACGGTAAACGCGGAAAACCACCGCCCGATGAGGCTGCGCTTTCAGCGCGGTTCAAGCGTCTCGGCGAACGGCTCGGCCATATCCATTCCGACCGTCCCTCCGATAGTAGCCCGGATCAACGTACGACCGGCGATCCGTCGGCGATGGCTCGTGGTTTTCGATTGTCGGCCGAACTCGTCGCCGGCGTCCTGGTGGGAGCAGCCATCGGCTGGCTGATCGATCGGTGGCTGGGAATTTCGCCATGGGGCATGATCGTTTTTCTGCTCCTTGGGTTCGCCGCCGGCGTTCTCAACGTGATGCGGGTGGCGGGAGTAATTCCGCCGAACACGCTGGAGCCGCCCGGCTCGAAACAATGAAGGAGATCGCGCGCACGGCTTGATATGTGCGGCGCGTAAGCGACGAAGGACTTTGATCCAGCCATGGATCCCATCCACCAGTTCCAGATCATCAATCTCTTCCCGATCGCCAAGATCGGCCACACCGAGATCGCGTTCACGAATTCGGCACTCTACATGCTGATCGCGCTTGGCGTGATCGCGCTCCTGATGCTCGGCGCGACCGGTCCGCGCGCGCTGGTGCCGGGCCGGCTCCAGTCGGTCGCCGAGATATCCTACGAGTTCGTGGCGAATACGCTGCGCGGCAGCGCCGGCAACGAGGGGATGCGGTTCTTCCCGCTGGTGTTCTCGCTGTTCATGTTCATCCTGGTGCTCAACGTCATCGGAATCATTCCGTACACCTTCACGGTGACGAGCCATATCATCATCACGGTGTCGCTCGCGCTGCTCGTTTTCCTTACAGTGATCATCTACGGCTTCTGGCGCAACGGGTTGCATTTCTTCAAGAAGTTCGTGCCGAGCGGCATCCCGATCTACATCCTGCCGTTCGTGGTCTTCATCGAGGTGTTCTCGTTCTTCGTACAACCGGTCTCCCATAGCGTACGCCTGTTCGCCAACATGCTGGCCGGTCACATCACGCTCAAGGTGTTCGGCGGTTTCGTCACCATGCTGGGCGCGCTCGGAGTGGCCGGCTGGGTCGGCGCCGTGCTGCCGCTCGGCCTGACCGTCGCACTGACCGCGCTCGAACTGCTGGTCGCCTTCCTGCAGGCCTACGTGTTCGCCATTCTCACTTGCATCTATCTCAACGATGCGATCCACCCGGGCCACTGACTAGCCCGCAACACCGAAGGAGTTTTCGCAATGGATCCTCAAGCCGCAAAGATGATTGGTGCCGGCATTGCCTGCATCGGCATGGGTGGCGCCGGCGTCGGCGTCGGCACCATCTTCGGCCACTATCTCGCGGCGGCGCTGCGCAATCCGTCGGCCGCGCAGGGCCAGTTCGGCAACCTGATCTTCGGCTTCGCGGTGACCGAGGCGCTCGGCATCTTCTCGCTGCTGATCGCGCTGCTGCTGCTGTTCGCGCTGAGTCTTGCCGGAACTGACGATGGCGCAAAAGAACGCGCAACAGATACTCACCGAGGAGCACATCCCGTCGAGTGAGCACGGGAAGGGCTTCCCGCCGTTCGACAGCTCGACCTTTGCGTCGCAATTGCTGTGGCTGGTGCTCACCTTCGCGGCGCTCTACCTGCTGATGTCGCGGGTCGCGTTGCCGCGCGTCGGCGCGATCATCGAGAACCGGCAAAAGCGCATCGCCGGCGATCTCGCCGAAGCACAGGGCATGAAGGACCAGTCGGACGCCGCCATCGCGGCCTACGAGAAGGCCCTGGCGGAAGCTCGCGGCCGCGCCCAGACGCTCGCCAACGAGGCGCGCGAGAAGCATGCCGCCGCGGCGGAAGCCGACCGCAAGACGCTCGACGCCAAGCTCAATGCCCACATTGCCGAGTCCGAGAAGACCATCGCGGCAAGCCGGGCTTCGGCGATGGCCAATGTCCGCAACATCGCGTCGGAAGCCGCCGCCGCGATCGTCGAGCGCCTGACCGGCTCGGCCCCAGCCGCCGGCGATGTGTCCGCCGCCGTCGGGGATGCGCTCAAGCGCTGAGGAAAGCGATGTTCGAAGCCGAATTCTGGGTTGCCGTTTCCTTCGTCCTCTTCGTCGGCGTGCTCGGCTATTTCGGCGTGCACAAGATGATGATGAAGGGCATCGACGGCCGGCGGGACCGCATCAAGGCCGAACTCGACGAGGCGCGCCGGCTCAAGGAAGAGGCGCAGGCCCTGCTTGCGCAATATGAGCGCAAGAAGCAGGAGGCGGAGACCGAGGCGAAGGCGATCATTACCAGCGCCATGACCGAGGCCGAACGCATCGCCACCGAGGCCAAGACCAAGATGGAGGATTTCGTCGCCCGCCGCACCAAGATGGCCGAAAGCAAGATCGCCCAGGCCGAGGCGCAGGCGCTGGCCGACGTGCGTTCCTCCGCCGCCGAAGCCGCGGTCGCAGCCGCCGAGGCGCTGCTGACCCGCATGGTCAAGGGCAAGGTCGCCGACGACCTGATCGGCAAGGGCATCGACGACATCAAGCGCAAGCTCAATTAGACGAAGCCGACGCTCCCTCTAGTCCCATCATCCTCCATTCATTTCAGGATATTGGCTGGGGGTTTTCCCCTACCTGTCCCCAGCTACATCAGGAAGCTGTGCAAAACGGCGCAGCGGGCGCCGCGCCCGACTTTTGCCGTTTCTCCCCGACTCCTATTCTAGGCATGCTGATTCGGCAGACGAGCTATGACCTGCGCGAGGCTACGGGGACGCGAGCGCGAGGGGAATCGGTGATCATTTTCGATTGTAACGGCGTGCTCGTCGACAGCGAGCAGATCGCGGCGTCCGTGGCGGCGGAGGAATTCAACCGCATCGGCATCCCGCTGACGCCCGAATTGATCACCCGCTATTTCTTCGGGCGCCGGCCGGCCGACATGTTCGCCACGGTCGAGACGGTGACACACCGCAAGCTGCCGGAGGATTTCGTCGACGGCGTTGCAGCCGCCACGATTCAAGCGCATTCGCACCGATTTGCGCGCCATGCCGCACGTGGCGCACGCCCTGACGTGGCTGCGCGGACCAAAATGCGTCGCGTCCTCGTCGCCACGCGATCGCATCCGGGCCAGCCTGCGGACCGCCGGACTTGCGCGCTTCTTCGAGACGGACCTGTTCTCGGCAAGCGACGTGCCCAACGGCAAGCCGGCGCCCGACTTGTTCCTCTATGCCGCCGGCCGCATGGGCGTGCAGCCGTCGGAGTGCATCGTGATCGAGGACTCGCCTGCCGGTGTTGCAGCAGCAGCAGCAGCAGGCATGACGCCGATCGGCTTCGTCGGCGGCAGCCATGCCGGACCGGGTCTCGGCGAGCAATTGATGGACGCCGGTGCCCGCTCGATCGTCGCCGACATGCGCCATCTCAAGAGCGCGATCGTCGCCCTGCGCGGCGAATAGCGGACCAGCCTTCGAGGGAGAGCGCCGAAAGCGCGCAGCTATTGCGTGCGGGCCGGCCGCTTGGTGCCCTTCGCCGGGGCGGCCGGCTTATCGCCGACCTCGTCGAACCCGACATAGATCACGTAGGCCTGAAGCTCGGTCGTCGACGGCATCGGAATCGTCATGCTGTCGTCGACATCCACGAACGGCACGTTGGTCTGGCTCGGCGAAACCGTCACCGGGACGCGCTTGAACTTGGTGACGATGGTCTTCGGTTCCGGCCCTTCCTTCACCACCGCATAGCGCAACGGAACGTCGACGTTACCGGGGCCGCCCTGCGGACCGACGATGACGCGGCCTTGCACCCCGACCTTGATCGTCAGGTTGCTGTCGGCGAGGAGACATTCGCGGGCCAACTGATTGAACGAGAGTTGGTAGCGCAGATCGGCGGCAGTCGGCTGGCTCGCGGTCTTGGCGGCGATGTTCAAGGTACCGGTGCCGGCGCGAATTTCGACGCCCGGACAGTCGACGGACGCGGCGACCGGCTTTGCAGTCGACGCCGGCGACCCTGGCCCCGTCTCCTTCGGGCCGGAGAAGTAGCTCGACAGCCGGTTCATCAACGTCGGCGACGGCGTTGCCTCAGGCGAGACGCTCGATGCCGACGAACACGCCGCCAGCGCAAGCGCTCCACCCACCAGCATCGCGACCCTCGACCCGTGTCCTATTCGTCCCTCACCAAACCCGCGCATCGACTTACCCGGCTCTTGAACGGACGCCCCGGAAGCTTTCTTACAGCGGAACCGTGGCAGCCCCAAGGCCCCGATACCCCCCAAACTAGGGCTGCGGATCGTCCTTCAGACGAGCATAGAGCAGGTGATCCTGCCAGATCCCGTTGATGCAGAGATATTGCCGGGCAAACCCCTCCCGGGTGAAGCCGGTTTTCTCCAGGAGCCGGACCGATGCCGCATTGCCCGGGATGCAGGCGGCCTCGATGCGGTGCAGCCGCAAGGTCCCAAAGGCGAACGGAATGATGGCGTTGACCGCCGCCGTCATGTAGCCGTGCCGGGCGTGGGCCGCCCCCATCCAGTAGCCCAGGCTGCCCGCCTGGGCGCAGCCGCGGCGGATGTTGGCCAGCGTCAGGCCCCCGACCAGCACGTTGTCGTCCTTGCGAAAAACGAAAAACGCGTAAGCGAGGTCGGCCCGCTGATCCTCCGAATAGCGCTTGATGCGGCGGCGAAAGGAGGTCCGGGCGAGGTCGTCGGCCGGCCAGGTCGGCTCCCACGGGGTGAGAAAATCCCGGCTCGCCCCACGCAGCGCCGCCCATTCGGCATGGTCGGATACCAGCGGCATCCGCAGGACGACGCCCGCGCCGGTGATCGCCGGGAACGTCTCGGTCAGGCTGACGGTGCGGAAGAACGCCATGGCGATTCATACCACGAACCGCCCGCGCCGAGGGCGCGCGGCGAACCGCGGAGCGATGCCGGTCAACCTCATGCCGCCCGGCGAGAGAGACTTTCCGTGATCGTCGCGGCGCGTTCAAGCCCAGTCCCGGGTCCGATCACCGCGACGGCAGGCCGACCGCGCGCGATCAGGGCGCGGCCGGCGGCACGTGCACCCTGGGCGGTGACGGCGTCGATCTTCGCGACGATCTCCTCCAGCGGAATCGGGCGGCCCCAGTTGATCATCTGCCGCGCAAGCTGGCCGGCGCGCGCCCCCGAGCTTTCGAGCGCCATCAGCAATCCGGCCTTCATCTGCGCCTTGGCGCGCGCAACCTCCTCCTCGGTCACGCTCTCGGCGGCGCCGTGAATCTCATCCACGACGACCTGCATGAGTTCGGGGAGATCGGTCGCGTCGGTGCCGGCATAGAGACCGAACATCCCGGTGTCGGAATAGGGCATGTGGAAGGAATGAATGGCGTAGCAAAGTCCGCGCTGCTCGCGCACCTCCTGGAACAGCCGCGATGACATGCCGCCGCCCAGCACATTGGCGAACACGTCGAGGCTCATCAGGTTGGGATCGCGATGCGGCAGTCCGGACATCGCGAGCGCGACATGCACCTGTTCCAGGTCGCGCGGCTCGATATGCGAACCGCCGACGAAACGAGCGGGTTCGGGCACGGGCGCAGCCACGCTCGTGAAAGAAGCAAACCGATGTTCGACCTCGCCGACGACGGCCTTGTGGTCGATGGCACCCGCCGCCGCGACCACCATGTCGGGCGCCTGGTAGTTGCGCGTGAGGTAGCTGGCGATCCGCCTGCGGTCGAACGAGCGCACGGATGCGGGCGTGCCGAGAATGGAGCGGCCGACCGGCTGATCGGGGAATGCAACGGTCTGCAGGCGGTCCCAGACCAGGTCGTCCGGCGTGTCTTCGACCGCGCCGATCTCCTGCACGATGACGTTCTGCTCGCGCTGCAATTCCTCAGGGTCGAAGGCCGGGTTCGACAGGATGTCGGCGAGCACGTCGAGCGCGAGCGGCACGTCGGCCTTGAGCACGCGCGCGTAGTAGGCTGTGGTCTCGACCGAGGTGGCGGCGTTGAGGTCGCCCCCAACGGCTTCGATCTCCTCGGCGATCTGGCGCGCGGTCCGCCGCTTGGTGCCCTTGAACGCCATGTGTTCGAGGAGATGCGAGATGCCGTGCTCGTCGGGCTGCTCGTCCCGGCTTCCGGACCCAACCCACACGCCGAGCGCGGCCGTCTCCAGGTGCGGCATCGCGGCGGTGACGACCGTGAGGCCGGAGGGAAGACGCGTGACTTCGACGCTCATGCAATAGCTCCTTCGCGCGCGGCGCGGCTGGTGGACAGGATATGGCGTTCGACCGCCATCTGATCAACGGGCAGCGCTGTCACGCGCTCCGGCCGCTCGTTCAGATCGGCGAGCCAATCGGGCAGCCGCGGCCGTAGGCCGCAGGCCGCCTCGACGGCGTCGGGGAATTTCGCCGCATGCGCGGTGCCCAGCACGATCATTGGGACCGACGGATCGCGGGTCTCCTTCTCCGCCACCGCAATCGCCACGGCGGTGTGCGGGTCGACGAAATGGCCGGTCTCGCGCAGCATGGTACGCATGGTGGCCGCAGTCTCGTGCTCGTCCGCTCGGTCGGCGGAGAAGATCGCGCGGATGCCCGCCAGCGCATGCGCCGACAACACGAACCGCTGCGATTGGGCGAGCGAGGCCATCAAGGCGCGTACCGCATGTCCGCTCCGGCCGTACTGCTCGAACAGGAGGCGCTCGAAGTTCGAGGCCACCTGGATGTCCATCGAGGGCGAGCACGTGGGCACGACCTCGCGCAGGTCGTATGTACCGGTCGCGACCGTGCGGGCGAGGATGTCGTTGACGTTGGTGGCGATCACCAGACGGTCGATGGGCAATCCCATGCGCGACGCGACGTAGCCTGCATAGACATCGCCGAAATTCCCGGTCGGCACCGTGAAGGCAATCTTCCGATGCGGCGAACCCAGTGCGACCGCGGCGACGAAGTAGTACACCACCTGTGCGACGATGCGCGCCCAGTTGATCGAGTTCACGCCCGAGAGCCGCACCCGGTCGCGGAAGGCGTGGTGGTTGAACAGGCCCTTCACGATCGCCTGGCAGTCGTCGAACGTGCCTTCGATCGCGAGCGCGTGCACATTGGCATCCGCGGCCGTCGTCATCATCCGCCGCTGCACGTCGGAGACGCGGCCTTGCGGAAACAAGACATAGAGATCGGTCCGCGCGCGGCCGCGGAAGGCCTCGACCGCGGCGCCGCCGGTATCACCGGAGGTCGCGACCACGACCGTGGTACGCTCGCCGCGCGCGGCCAGCACATGGTCCATCAGCCGGCCGAGAAGCTGCATGGCCAGATCCTTGAACGCGAGCGTCGGACCGTGAAACAGTTCGAGCACGAAATCGCCCGGTCCGAATTGCATCAGAGGGACGACCGCCGGATGACGGAAACTTCCATAAGCCTCGCGCACCATGCGGGCGAGATCGTGCTCGGGAATCTCGTCGCCGACAAAGGGACGGATGACCTCGACGGCGACCTCCGCGTAGGGCCGGCCGGCGAAACCGGCGATCGCCTGGGCATCGAGATGCGGCCACGACTCGGGCACGTAGAGACCGCCGTCGCGGGCAAGCCCGGCGAGCATCACGTCGACGAACCCAAGCGCCGGAGCCTCGCCCCTGGTCGAGACATAACGCACGGCTGGTTTGCACTCCGGCTGCGGCTCAGCGATGTTGGCGCCCGGCCCTCATTGGCCGCGCCGACCAACCGCATAACCTGTTGAAAGCAATCGTCTTATTGCCGATTCCAGCCGGAACCGGCATGCCAGGGAGACTAGTTGGAATGCGCATCTATGTCGATGCCGATGCCTGCCCGGTGAAGGAGGAAATCTACCGGGTGGCCGCGCGTCACCGGCTGCCGGTGGTCGTCGTGGCTGTCGGCTTCATCCGCGTGCCGCAAGACCCGCTGATCGAACGGGTGGCCGCCGGCGGCAGCCCCGACGCCGCCGACAACTGGATCGCTGAGCGCGCTGGCGCGGGCGATATCGTCATCACCGCCGACGTTCCGCTGGCGAGCCGTTGCGTGAAGGCCGGTGCCGCGGTCATCGCGCCGAACGGACGGCCGTTCACCGAAGAGTCGATCGGCATGACATTGGCGGTGCGCAACCTGATGCACGATCTGCGCTCGGCCGGCGAGGTGACCGGCGGGCCGCGACCGTTTTCGCCACGCGACCGTTCGGCGTTCCTGTCGGCTCTCGAAGAAGCGATCCGCCGCCTGCAGCGCGCGCAACCTCATGGCTAAGCGCTTCAACGGATTGATGCACGTCTTGCGCACTACGCGCTCACAGTACGAATGCGCTGTCCGCACAAAGCGGATGCCGCGCCGATGCGACCGTGCTTAACGAGAGGTAAAGATTTGCCAGAAGGCGATCCTCAGTGGCGCCGCAATCCGATGCATGATGCGTTTGACGCAGAGGGGGAGAGGCACATGACGCGCAAGAACGCTGCTGCCGCTGCCGTCAATCGGGTGAGCATCGTTGGCATTGTGTTGGCCTGCTGCTGCTTTGCCAACTCGGCAGCTTGGGCAATCGATTGCCTGGGCGTTGCGGGCGATCCCAAAACCGGCTGGTATTCGTGGCGCGAAATTGATGGCCGCAAATGCTGGTTCAAGAAGACCGGCGCCATGCCGGCCAAATCGGAGCTCCAATGGCCTGCAAAGGCCCGGCAGGAAGCTCGGCTGACAGAGCCTGTGCAGCCTCCAAGCAGACGGACCGAACCCGCGCCTGTGGTGCCGCCAGAAGCCGAAGCGGCAACCGCACCGGAGCCCGATGCGAGTGCACCACTTCGGTTCAAGACGGCTCGCGTCAAGCCCGCAACGGGCTCTTCGCTTCGGCCGGGAGTTAGCCTCGATCTGATGGACGGCACGAGCCTCTCTGCAAAGCCGCCCGCCAACCTGGCACCTGCCGACCCGTTTCACGCGCGCTTCATCGGTAACGCGAAGCCGTCATCCGACTGAACGCGGCGGATTCCTCCGGAGACGATCTCGTTGCGCGCGTGTCCGTCGCTTAATCGGCGGCACGTCGCAGCCTGATCTGTCCGCCCGTGGCCCGGTTCCTGATCCCACGCTTGTAAACCGACCTTCCGCACGGGCATACAGGCGCCGGAACCGGAACACGAGGCAATGGCGGCGCCGCTCGTTCAGCTCAAGGATATCGCACTGACGTTCGGCGGCACGCCGCTGCTCGCGGGCGTAGAGCTGTCGGTCGCGGCGGGCGAGCGCGTATGCCTCGTCGGCCGCAACGGCTCGGGCAAATCCACGTTGTTGAAGATCGCGGCCGGCCTGATCGAGCCCGACCGCGGCACACGCTTCGTGCAGCCAGGGGCCACAGTACGCTATCTGCCGCAGGAGCCGGATTTCGCAGGCTTTGCGACCACGCTCTCCTATGTGGAAGCGGGCCTCGGTCCCGGCGACGATCACCATGCCGCGCGTTATCTGCTCGAACAGATGGGGCTGACCGGCGACGAGGACCCGGCCCACATTTCCGGCGGCGAGGCAAGGCGTGCCGCGCTCGCGCGCGTTCTGGCGCCCTCGCCCGACATCCTGCTGCTCGACGAACCCACGAACCATCTCGATCTTCCGACCATCGAGTGGCTGGAACAGGAATTGAACGGTCGGCGCGCCGCGCTGGTGATCATCAGCCACGACCGGCGCTTCCTCGCCAATTTGTCACGCACCACCGTCTGGCTTGACCGCGGACAAACCCGCCGCATCGAACGCGGCTTCGCGGCCTTCGAGGCCTGGCGGGACGAAGTGCTCGCCGAGGAAGAGCGCGATCAGCACAAGCTCGACCGCAAGATCGTCGCCGAGGAGCACTGGTTGCGCTACGGCGTGACCGCGCGGCGCAAGCGCAACGTGCGCCGGCTCGGCGATCTTCACGCCTTGCGCGAAAAACGCCGCAGCTATCGCGGTAGCGTCGGCAAGGCGGCGCTGACCGCTGCCGCCGCGGACGCGTCCGGTACGCTGGTGATCGAGGCCGACAAGATCGGCAAGTCGTACGACGGCCGCGCGGTCGTGCGCGACTTTTCGATCCGCATCCAGCGCGGCGACCGCATCGGCATCGTCGGGCCGAACGGCAGCGGCAAGACCACGCTGATCAACCTGCTCATCGGCGCGCTCGCGCCCGACGACGGAATCGTGCGGCATGGTGCGAATCTCGCCACCGCCACGCTCGACCAGCACCGCGAGAGCCTCGATCCGACCTCGACCGTGGCCGAGGCATTGACCCGCGGCCGCGGCGACACCGTGCTGGTCGGCAACACGGCGCGGCACGTGATCGGCTACATGAAGGACTTTCTGTTCGCGCCCGAGCAGGCGCGCACGCCGCTCGGCGTGCTTTCGGGCGGCGAACGCGGCCGCCTGATGCTGGCGCGTGCGCTGGCCAAGTCGTCGAACGTGCTGGTGCTCGACGAGCCGACCAACGATCTCGATCTCGAAACGCTCGACGTGCTGGAGGAGATGCTGGCCGACTATGCCGGCACCATCATTCTCTCCAGCCACGACCGCGATTTCCTCGACCGCGTGGTGAGCGCGGTCCTCATTCCGGAGGCCGACGGGCGCTGGGTGGAATATGCTGGCGGCTATACGGACATGCTGACACAGCGCGGCAAGGATTTTTCCGCGACGCCCATCAAGCAGGCCGCAACGAAGAACGCCTCCGACGTGAAGGGAGCGAACGCATCATCGCTGCCCGAACCGAAGCAGGCCAAGCGGCGTCTGAGCTTCAACGAGAAGCACGCGCTCGAAACATTGCCGAAAGCCATGACCGCGCTAGAGGACAAGGTTCGCGTCCTCAACGCGCGCCTCGCGGACCACGGCCTCTACGAACGCGACCGCAAGGCGTTCGACCAAGCCACCACCGCGCTTACCGCCGCGCAGGCGGAGCTGGCAACCGCCGAGCAAAAGTGGCTTGAACTCGAGATTCTCCGCGAGGAGATCGAAAGCCGCTGAGCTACGCACAAACTTGTCAGCCGCCCGCGCGCGTCAAATACGCCAGTGCACCGCGTGCGGCCGCCGCGCCGGTCGCGAACGACGCCTGCAGCAGATAACCGCCGGTCGGCGCCTCCCAATCGAGCATTTCGCCGGCGACGAAAACACCGGGTTTGCGCCTGAGCATGAAATTCCCGTCGATCTGGTCGAACGCAATGCCGCCGGCGGTCGAGATCGCCCGGGCGATATCCGCCACGCCGGTGAGACGAACCGGAACAGCCTTGATCAGCTCGCTCAACGCCGCCGGTTGCATCGCCGATAACGCCGTCGAGGACGCGATCGCCGCCTCGTGCAGCAGGCCGATGGCAGCGGGCGCGAGCGCGGCGGCCTTGCGCAGGAAGGTCGAGAGCGACTGCTTGCCGCGTGGCATGGCAAGGCGCCTTACCAGATCGCTCGCGGCGAGGTCCGGCCGCAGGTCGATCTGCACGACCGCCTCCCCGTGCGCTGCGATGGCTTCGCGCAGCGGTGCCGACAGCGCGTAGATGCCGCCGCCTTCCAGTCCGCGGGCCGTGACGATCGCTTCGCCGCGCACGCTCCGGCCGCCGAACGACAATGCGATGCGCTTGAGCGGCTGGCCCTCGAACCGCTTTCGGAATACCTCCGACCATACCGACCGTGAAACCGCAATTCGCCGGGCGCAATGGCGTCACGGCGATGCTGGCGTTCGTGATTGCTTCGACCCAACTGCCGTCGGAGCCAAGCTGCGGCCAACTCGCGCCGCCCAACGCCAGCACGGTCGCGTCCGCCTCGACGGCGCGGCCGCCTTCTGGCGTGTCGAATATCAGCCCACCGCCATCGAAGCCGCGCCATGCGTGCCGTGACTTGAAGACGACGCCGAGCGCATCGAGCCGCCGCAACCAAGCGCGCAGCAGCGGCGACGTCTTGAGCACCTTCGGGAACACACGTCCGCTTGACCCGACGAAGGTCGGTTGTCCCAGTCCCTCGCACCAGGCGCGCAGCGCCGACGGAGGAAACGCCTCGATCGCCGCGCGCAGATGCGGCGTCGCGGCGCCGTAGCGGCCGAGCAGCGTTTCGAGCGGCTCGCTGTGAGTCAGATTGAGGCCGCCCCGACCGGCCAGCAGAAATTTGCGTCCGGCGGACGGCATCCGGTCATAGATGGTGACCGCCGCGCCGTCCGTCGCCAGCACCTCGGCCGCCATCAACCCTGCCGGGCCGGCACCAACGACAGCAACGTTTGGGCGCGATGCAATGGACAATGAGGGGCCCCGAGCGAACGCTTAAGAGCGCGAAATCCAATCCCCGCGCCGGCTCAATCCGGCTGACGAGCGGACCGCAGCCGGTCGGTCGCATCGTGGTCGATATCGAACGTTTCCGGATCGATCACGACGCCATAGCGCTCCGCCGCGGCCGTTGCCGTCACGTAACCCTGCCGGACGTCCTCCCGGACGTCATGCGGCGGCCGCTCGAACGCTGCTCCGTAACCACCCCCGCCGCCAGAGCTGATGCGGAACGCGTCGCCGGGCCTAAGCTGCGCCACTAAAACCTTGGCGTTCGGAAAATCCGATTTCCATTCGGTGCCAAGACGAAAGGCCACGTGGTTTCCGGTCGCGTCTTCACCGCCGCCGAGGCCCCAGGGCGGACAGGCCGAGCGCTCACTCTGCGTGTTCACCGTAACGTTGCTCAGCGCGCGCGTGGTGCGCGCGATGCCAAGGCCGCCGCGATGCTTGCCGGCACCGCCCGAGTCGGGGATGAGTTCGAAGCGCTCGACCAGGATCGGAAACTTCGCCTCCGCCTGCTCGTTCGGGCCATTATGGGTATCGCCGTCGTTCATGCAAACCGTCGCCGAGACACCGTCCTCGGTGCGCTTTGCGCCCCACCCGCCGCCGAGCGGACCGAAGGTGCCGATGAAGAACTCGGAGGTCTTCGGATTGAAGCCGTGGAAGCTCGGCGCCACGAGATCGGCGTGATGCCCGGCGATGACCCGGTCCGGAATCGCCGGCTGCAGCGCCTTGAAGATGGTGTCGATGACGGTCATCGGGAACGTCATCCACCACCGCATCGGCGCGGGCCGCGTCGCGCTGATGATGCGGCCCGGCGGGATGATGACCTTGAGGCTCCGGAACGCGCCGTCGTTGATCGGATAGTCGGTCGGCGAGGTGATGCACTTGTAGGCCACCTGGGCACAGCCGTAGCCGGTGGTGATCGCGGAGTTGTAGAACCCGCGCACCTGCTTCGACACCTCGGTGAAATCGATCGTCATCTCTTCGCCCTTGACGGTCACCTTGACACGGACCGGGATACGCTTGCCGATCTCGATGCCGTCATCGTCGAGCCACGACTCCGCCTCGTACACGCCGTCCGGGATGGTCTTGGTGCGGGCGCGCGCCGCCGCCTCGGCGCGGTCCATGATTTCGGCGATCGAATCCAGCACCGCGCGCTGGCCGTAGCGGTCGAGCAATTCGAGGAAGCGCCGCTCGCCGGTCTTCACCGCGGTGACCTGCGCGCGCAGGTCGCCCATGGCGCGCGGCGGCAGCCGGACGTTCATCTGGATAATGTCGAGCAGGTCCTGATTGACCTTGCCGCGGTCCAGGTACTTCAGGATCGGGATCTGAATGCCTTCGGAATAGATGTCGGTCGTCATGCCACCCAGAACGCCGCCGACATCGAGCCAATGCGCCATGCAGCAGGAGAAGCCGACCAGCTTGCCCTTGTGAAAGATCGGCAACGTGAACGTGAAGTGATTGAGGTGGCTGCCGGTCGTGTAGGAGTCGTTGGTGACGTAGATGTCGCCCGGCTTCATGTTCTTGATGCCGAAGTGGCGGATCTTCGCCTTCACGGTTTCCGCCATGCCGCGGATGAACGTCGGCAGGCCGATGCCGATCGATACCGTCTCGCCTTCCGCCGTGAACAAGCCGGTGGTGAAGTCGAGCGCCTCGTAGATGATCATGTTGTAGGCGGTGCGCATGAGGTTGGTCTTCATTTCCTCGGTCACGGCGAGCACGCCGTTGCGCACGATCTCGACAATAACGGGATCGACCTTGCGGTCCTTCTTCCGAGCTTTCCTGATCGCTTTTTTGGTCACTTTTTTGGTCGCCTTCTTGGTCATCGCTTCATCCCCGCAACCGCGATGACGAGATTGCCGTAGGCATCGACCGTCATCATGTCGCCCGGCATCAGTACCGTGGTCGAGGCATGCTCTTCGATCAGCGCCGGCCCCGCGATCTTGTTTCCCGCCACGAGTTCACCTCGCCGATAGGTCGGTGCATTGCGGAATTTGCCGTCGAACGACACTTTTCGCCTGCCGGTGAAGGCGGCTTTCGGCGGCGTGCTGCCGCCCTTCCCGATCTTCTCCTGCGGCGGCTTCTTCATCTCGCCGGTGACGGTGATGCGAAGGCTGACGATCTCGGCTTGCTCGGCCGGCGCGGACGTGCCGTAACGCTGCAGGTGGTCGTCATCGAAATGCTGCTTGATCGCCTGGCGATCCCGCTTCCGAAACACGCCGACCGGCAGTTCGACCGTGACCGGATGCTCCTGCCCGATGTAACGCATGTCGAGCGCGCGCTTCACCGTGATCTTGCGCGGCTTGATTGAGTTCGACGCTATGGCCTTTCGCCCCTGCGTTTCCAGCTCATTGAACACCGCTTCGATCTCCTCGAATGGCGCGTCCGACAAATGCATGAGATGCGTGCGGACGTAGTCGTAGCGGAGGTCGGAAAAAAGCATGCCGAACGCCGAAAATACGCCCGGCGCTCCCGGGATGATGACCTTGCGAATGCCGATCTCGCGCGCGACCGCGACCGCGTGCAGCGGCCCCGCACCGCCATAAGCGACCATCACGAAATCGCCGGCGTCGAGTCCGCGCTCGGTCGTGACGCCCTTCACTGCGTAAGACATCGCCGTGGCGGCGACGCGCAGGATGCCGTCGGCGACCTGAGTGGGGCTCATGTCGAGCGGTTTGCCCACTTTGGCGAGCGCGCGCTCGGCCGCCTGCACGTCGAGCTTCATCTCACCACCGAGGAAACGGTCGGCGCCGAGCCGGCCAAGCATCAGGTTGGCGTCGGTGACGGTCGGCTCGGTACCGCCCTGGCCGTAGCAGGCAGGCCCCGGCTGCGCGCCCGCGCTCTGCGGACCGACACGCAGCGCGCCGTCCTCGAGCTTGGCGATCGAGCCGCCGCCCGTGCCGACCTCGAAAATATCCATCATGGCGATCTGCACCGGCAGGGCCTTGTCGTAGCCTCCGATCAGCGCCGCACCGGTGGTCAGCGCTTCCCCCTTGTAGATCACGCCAGCCTTGGCGGTGGTGCCGCCCATGTCGAAGGCAATCGCATTCTTGATTCCGAGCGTGTGGCAGAGCGCCTGGGTGCCTATCACACCTGCGGCCGGACCCGATTCGAGCATCCGCACGCACTGCGACTGCGCCTGTTCGCTTTCGTAAAGCCCGCCGGTCGACTGCACGATCAGGAACGAACCTTTGAAGCCTTCGCTGCGGATATGCGCGTCGATCTCACCGATGTATCGCCGCACCTTCGGACCGATGAACGCATTGGCGGCCACGGTCGAGCAGCGCTCGAACTCGCGGTATTCCTGCGACAGTTCGTGCGAGGCCGAGACGAATACGCCGGGAAGGCGCTTGCTGAGCAACTCCTTCGCCCGCGCCTCATGCGCACTGTTGGCATAGCAATTGATGAACATGATCGCGACGGCTTCCACGCCGAGCTTTTCGAACGTGTCGGCCAGCACCGCCAGTTCCGCTTCGTCGAGTGGCGTCAGCACCTCGCCGTCGGCGCGTACACGCTCTTTCACCTCGAAGCGGAGCGCCCGTTCGATCAACGGCTTGTGTTTCTGGAAGTAGAGATTGTAGGCGTCCGGCCGGTTGATGCGGCCGATTTCATAGACGTCGCGGAAACCATCGGTCGTGACCAGCGCGGTCTTCGCGCCGGCGCGCTCGAGCATCGTGTTGATGGCGATTGTCGAGCCGTGCAGGAACAGGTTTGCGGAGGCATAGTCGGTACCGGCCTTTGCGATACCATTGCTGATGCCATCGACGAGCCGCTGCGGCGTCGACAATGCTTTGCCGAACGTCAGCCGCCCGGCGTTGTCGAATGTCGCGATGTCGGTGAAGGTACCGCCGATGTCGGCCGCAAGCCGCACCCCCATCCCTCGAGCGTTTGAAAGCCTTGATGTCACTGGTTCACCGCCGGTCCTCGCGGGCACATACAGGTTGCGGGAGAAGTATCCGACTCTTGCCGCATGGCTCAAGCCACGCGGCAATCTCTCGGATCAATTCGATATGCAGGCGAGGACGCGGCAATGGCGCACGCAAGAACTAGGCGCGCCGATTGATCTTTGCCGTGTAGTTCATCGCTCCGGCGCCACAGCAGGGGCAGTTCATCGCGACTAGAATCAACTGCTTGGCGTCCTCCTCGAGGTCGGAGCTATCCAGCACTTCGCGGACCTGTTTCTGGAACAGGTCGTGGAGCGGTACGTTAGCGTGAAAGATCTGGTCGTCGAAGCCCATCGATTTTTCGCTGCCTCTCACTCCAATTAAATATCGTTTAATGGCCGCCTGCCAGCGCTAATGCGCGATATCGGCTTTTCGCCGATTGCGTGCATGTCACATCGTCCAGGTTCTAGCTTGTGCCGGCCGTTTGCGTCTGCTTTTCTCACCCGGAATTCCGGCGAATAGACCGGACACAATGGGAGGAGTTGCTCGATGAAGCGAATTTGCTTCGCCTTGGCGATCGCATTCGTCGCGCTCCATTCCGGTGATGCTCGCGCGCAAGGCTATCCCAACCGTCCGGTTCGCGTGCTGGTGCCCTTCGCGGCCGGTGGCGCGGTCGACGTGCTGGCCCGGCTGGTCGGGCAGAAGCTTTCGGAACGCCTGGGCCAGCCGGTCATTATCGAGAATCGTCCGGGCGCCGGCGGCAATCTCGCCTCCGAAGTGCTCGCAAAATCGCCGCCCGACGGCTACACCGTGCTGCAAACCGTCAACGGCATTTCGATCAGCCCTTCGCTCTACAAGACGCTGCCGTTCGACTCGCAGAAGGACTTTCTCGCAGTTACGCAGATCGTCCAATCGCAGCTCATTCTGGTGGCGAATCTCGAATTTGCCCGCCGGCAACGTCAGCGAGCTTATCGCGCTGGCCAAGTCGAAGCCCGGCGCGCTGAACTACGGTTCGACCGGCATCGGAAACCCGCTGCACCTGACCATGGAGATGCTGAAAAGCGCCGCCGGCATCGACATCCAGCCGGTCCCCTACCGTGGCGACGCGCCGGCCAATGCCGCCTTGATTGCGGGCGAAATACAGCTCGGCGTGATGCCGATGTCGACCACGCTGCCGCTGATCGAATCCGGCCGGCTCAAGGCATTGGCGATCGGCGGCCCCAAACGTTCCCCGGCGCTCCCCAACGTGCCGACAGTTGCGGAAACCATTCCGGGCTTCGAATCGACCAGTTGGCAGGGCTACTTCGTGCCGGCCGGCACACCGCGTGAGATCGTCGTGCGGCTGCAGCAGGAAATGGTTGCGGTGCTCAAGCTGCCCGACGTGATCGAACGGTTGCGCTCGGGCGGCAATGAGGGCGTGGGCTCGACGCCGGAGGAATTCGATGCCCGTTTCCGGGCGGACATCACGAAATACGCGAAGATCATCGCCGATGCGAAAATACCCAGGCAGGATTGACAGAATGCCTCAGGAAAAAAATAAGCGAGATTATCGCGAATAAAACGGATTGGCGGTCCCGAGAGGACTCGAACCTCCGACCTTCGGTTTAGGAAACCGCTGCTCTATCCGGCTGAGCTACGGGACCACGCTGGGGGACGCCCGTTCCAGGCGCATACGCTCGATTCCAGTTCGAACGCACGCTCAATATAGCACGGCAGGCGGCGTCATCCAGCATGCAGCAGCGGTGGGTCCATCTTCCGTACCGATGGCCGGCTAAGCCCGCTGCTCCAGCCGGCTCGCCACTTCGGCCTTCCAGGCTTCGAGCGGCAGGAAGCCCGGCGTCTCGCGGCAATGCCGCTCGGTCTCGGCAAGGATCTGATCGCTCGGCAACGTGAGGTCGATCGGCACGCCGTGCGGCTGCGGCACGTACCACGGCGTATCCATGTAGACCTCGATGCCGTTGCCTTCGAGGTCGTTCATGTAGAACGACAGCGCGTTGCCGTGGCTCATCTGCCGGATGCCGGTCACGCCGGCCTCGCAGGCGCGGGCATACATCTCCTTGAGCTCTTCGATATTGGCCACCTTGAACGAAAGCTGGTTCACCGTCGTGACCCCGCTCGGCGCCCGCCCGGAGATGAGTACGACCTGATGGTGATGGTCGGTGGCGGCGGTTAGAAAGGCGAGTTCGTAACCCAGCCGCTCGCTCACACCACGATCGGCAACCACAAAGCCCAGGACACGGCGGTAGAACTCGACCTGCTTGTTGACGTCGCGGACATAAATGCCGCAATGCGAAAGCAGCGGATGGATGGCTGACGACATGACGATCTCCAGGATGCCCGGTGTCTCTTGCCATCGATTGCACATCCGCCGGAGGCGTTCGGCTTTGACCTGGATCAAGCCGCCTAGGAGACCTGGTAGCGGCTACGATCACAAGCGCTGCCGCTCATTGGTAACCGACCATGTCCATGCTGGTCAGCGTCACCTGATTGCTGATCCGCGCGGCGGTGGCGAGGTGCCAGGCGGTATAGAGTTCGGGAAAGAGATCGTCCGACGACATGCCGTCGACCGGCACTACGACCTTGAAGCCGCGCAGCGCCGCGGCGCCTGCGGTATGCAAGACCGACGTCTGCGCCTGCGTGCCGATCGCGATCACCGTCTTGATGCCCTTGTCCTTGAGGGTCTTCTCCAGATCGCTGTTGATGAACTTGTCGGGACCGAGCGGCGGCAGCACCGGTTCGCCGGCCGCGGGCACCACCTCCTTCAGGATATCGGCCGCGGTCGAGCCCGGCACCGCGACGCTGTAGATCACGAACACGCCCTTGGCGCGCGCATCCGCGATCAGTTTGCTCACCTTCGCCACCGAGTTCGCGCAACGCAGCCGGCGCTGCGGCGTGCAGGTTTGCGTGGTGAAATCCATCACCAGCAGCGCGGTCTCCTTGCCGTCGAGCTTGACCGGCTTGAGCTGCGGCGGCGGAGGAAACTTGGCCGCTCCCCACTCGTCCACGATGGTCTGCGCCCGTGCCGGCGGCTGCGAAAGAAGGACGACGCCCCCACCGGACACGAGCAACAGGAGAGCCAGTAGCTGGATGCTTCGCATGATTTCCTCCATGATCTTGTTCTGACCGCACCATATCGCGGTTACGCGGGCACGTGCAGCGCCCGGCTCAGAGCTTTCCGGTCGGTTGCAACTTCCGCTTCAGACACGCGGACCGCCGCTATGGCGCCCCATTCCGATCCTTGGATAACCGGATGGGTGGGGTGTTTGTCCTTCTGGTCGCGGGGGTGATCGCGGCGGCGATTGGCCAGGTCCGCGCCGAGCCCGTGGCGTCCGCGACGGCTTGCCGGTTCGAGTCCGTGGGTACCGGCGTCGTCCGCGATGTGACCGACGGTCGGACGATCTTGCTCGCCGACGGCCGCGAGGTCCGGCTTGACGCCATCGAGGTTCCCCATCCGCCGGCCGCCGGAGAGACCGGCCCGGGCGGGGCTGCAGGCCTCGCGGCGCGGGCGGCGCTCGTTTCCCTTCTGGCCGGACAAACCATCGAATTGCGCCAGCGTGGCGCGGCCGCGACCGACCGCTACGGCCGGATTCTCGCCTATGCCTACGTCGCCGGCGGCCCGGACCGGTCGGTGGCCCACGAAATGCTCAACCGGGGCTTTGCCCGGGTGGCCGCCCGCGTGGGTGACCGGGCCTGCGCGGCGGAGTTGTTCGGTCATGAACGCGTAGCCCGCGATGCCGGGCTTGGCCTATGGGCCGAACCGTATTATTTCATTGCTGCGGCAGGCAGCGGGGCGGCGCTTCTGGCCGGGCGGGACCGTTTCACAGTGGCACAGGGCAAGGTGTTGTCGGTCCGCGAGAGCGGGGGCACAATATATGTGAATTTCGGCCGGCGCTGGTCGGAAGCCCTGACCGTTACGATCTTGAAACGCCAGGAGCGCATCTTTACGGCGGCGGGAATCGCACCGAAAGGACTGGAAAACCGCCACGTTCGGGTGCGTGGATGGGTCGAGGAGCGCAACGGGCCGCGGATCGAAGCCTCCAATCCGGAACAGCTCGAAATCGTCGAACGGAACTGACAAAGCACGGGAATGGCCGTTAACGGCACATCGACTAGACCGAAGGATCGTCCTTCAAGCCGAGGCATAACGCTCACCGGCCTCGTGGTCGCGACCCTGCTGCTGTCGGGCTGCAGCTCGGTCCTGCTTGGGCCCCTCCCGCAACCGCCGGCGATCAATTCGCCGCAGCAGGCGCGGCGGGAGCTGCCGGCAGCGTCGGCGCGCGAACATCAGCGCATCCTTGCGGCCTACAACGGCGTCTACAAAGACAAACGGCTCGAAGCGCTGCTCAGTGAGACGGTCGCCAAGCTCGTTGCGTCGTCCGAGCGGCCGGACATGAACTATGACGTCATCATTCTCAATTCGCCTTCGGTCAATGCCTTCGCGCTGCCGACCGGCCAGCTCTATGTCACGCGCGGGCTCATTGCGCTCGCCAACGATACGTCCGAGCTGGCCTCGGTGCTCGCCCACGAAATGTCGCATGTGATCGCGCAGCATGCCGAGATGCGCGAGGAGAAGGTGCGCGAGGCCGCGCTGGTCGATCGCGTCGTCAACGACGTGCTGAGCGATCCCGAGACCGGCGCGCTGGCACTGGCGAAATCCAAGATCAAGCTCGCGAGCTTCTCGCGCGCGCAGGAGTTCGAGGCCGACGGCATCGGCGTCGGCATCGCGGCGCGCGCCGGGTTCGATCCTTACGGCGCGACGCGCTTCCTGGCCTCGATGGGGCGCAATGCCGACATGAAAGCAAATCCCGGGCAGACGCGCATCGATCCGCGCTCGCCGGACTTCCTGTCGTCTCACCCCGCGACGCCGGAGCGGATCAAGAACGCGCAATCCAATGCCAAGCAATTCAACGTTTCAGGCGGCGGGGAGCGCGACCGGTCGAGCTATCTCGCCAGCATCGACGGGATGGTGTACGGCGAAGACACCAGTGAAGGCTTTGTGCGCGGCCGGAAATTCCTGCACGCCAAGCTCGGCTTCGCCTTCACGGCGCCGGAGGGATTCGTTCTCGACAACACCGCGCAGGCCGTGCTCGGCGTGAAGGACGGCGGCGGTCAGGCCTTGCGGCTCGATGTCGTCGCGGTACCCGCCGAAATGAAGCTTGCGGACTATCTCACGTCCGGGTGGATCGAGAACATCGATTCCAAGAGCATCAACGAACTGACCATCAACGGCTTTCCGATGGCGACCGCGACCGCCAAGGGCGATCAATGGTCGTTCCGGCTTTATGCCGTGCGCTTCGGCAGCGAGGTCTATCGCTTCATCTTTGCCAGCAAGAAGATGACCGCCGACGTCGATCGCGTCTTTCGTGAATCGGTTTCAACCTTCCGCCGGATGACGCTGGCGGAGGGCCAGACGACCAAGCCCCTGCGCATCAAGGTCGTTACCGTCGCGGCGGACGACACGGTCGAGCGGATGGCGAGCCGCATGGCGGTCTCCGATCGCCAGGTCGAGCGCTTCCGCATCATCAACGGCCTGGCTCCCGGCCAATCGCTGACGCCGGGCGACAAGGTGAAGATCGCGGTGGAGTAGACCGCGGGCGCCCTCACCTTACCCCTTCGCGAAAATCGAACGACATCATGCGCGTGAAAACGTGCTAATCCTCGCCGTCGCGACGATCGAGGAGGAACGATGCATATCGGGTTTATCGGTCTCGGAGCCATGGGGATGGGCATCGTGCCCCGGCTCATGGCTGCGGGACATACCGTCACGGGCTTCAATCGCAGCAAGGATAAGGCGCAATCGCTGATCGCGTCCGGCATGCAATTCGCCGAGACGCCGCGCGACGCGGCGGCTATGTCGGACATCGTGTTTTCGATCGTCACCGACGCGACGGCCGTGAGATCGGTGGCGCTCGGCGACGATGGCGTCATCGCCGGTCTCAAGCCCGGCGGCATCTATGTCGACATGAGCACGATTGCGCCCGACGCGAGCCGTGCGATCTCGGCGGAGTTTGCCAAGCGCGGCTTTACGATGCTCGACGCGCCGATCTCCGGCAGCCCGGTGACGCTGGCGGCGGGTAGTGCGTCGCTCATGGTGGGCGGCGACCGCGCGGCCTTCGAACGGGTCGAGCCGGTGCTGCGGGCAATCGGTCCGAAGGTGACGTACATCGGCAGCAGCGGACTCGCGGTGCAGATGAAGATCGCCGTCAACCTCTTGCTGATGGTCGAGGTCATCGCATTCGGCGAAGCGATCGCGCTCGCTGAAAAAGGCGGCGTCAACCGCGAGATCGCGGTCGACGCGGTGCTCAAGAGCGTCGCAGCCTCGCCGGTGCTGGGCTATCGCGGCCCCTTCATCCTGGAAGGCAAGATGCCGGCGGTGCCGCTCGCCGACGTGACGTTGCAGCAGAAGGACATGCTGCTCGCGCTCGACCTCGGCCGCAAGCTCGGGAGCCCGGTGCCGCTCGCAGCCGCGGCGAACGAGATGATGAACGCCTGCCGCGGGCTCGGGATCGATCACCGCGATTTCGTCACCGCGCACGAAGTCTATCGGCGCCTCGGAGGACAAGCATGACGTCCAAAGCAGAAAAGATCGGCGCCGCCTTGGCGAAAGCCGTGAAGGCGACCACCGGCATCACCAGCGCCGCGCTCGGCAGCATGATGTACCGCACCAACATTCGCGATGTGCCGAAGGTCGAAGGGCTCAAGCGCCAGGACGGCTGGATCGACATGCAGGTGCAGTTCCTGATCGACAAGAAATCGGCGGGCGCCGACCACGTCGTGGGCTGGACCGTGCTCAAGCCGGGCGCGAGCCACGAGCGCCACCTGCACCGGAACTGCGATGAGTTCTTCATCGTGCTGAAGGGCCAGGGCCACATCATCTCCGAGAAGGGGCTCGAACCGTCGGGCCAAGGCGACGTGGTCTATTCGCCGCGCGGTTGCTGGCACGGCTTCAACAACACATCGAACGAGGATGTCGTGCTGGTGTGGGGCTGGATGGGCGCCGGCTCTATCGAGGACTCCGGGTACGAAGTCGATCCGGCAAGCCACAAGGAATAAACCGCGATGCAGATGTGGGAGGACCCGCGCATCGTCGCCGGCATGGAGATGCAGGCCGAGATGCGGCAGAAGCGCCTTGCAAGCGGCGACCGGCTGATCGGCTGGAAGGTCGGCTTCGGCGCACCCGCCATGCTCGAGCGCCTGAAGATCGCCGGGCCCCTCATCGGCTTCCTCACCGAGACGGCGCGCATCCCATCCGGCGGCGAGGTTTCGTTCGCCGGTTGGACGAAGCCGGTGATCGAGCCGGAGATCGCCGTGCATATCGGCCGCGATGTCCCGCAAGGCGCAGATCGTGAGACCGCACGCGCCGCGATTGCCGGCATCTCGCCGGCGATCGAGGTGGTCGATTTCTACGAGCCGCCGGAGGATCCCGCGCGCATTCTCGGACACGACATCTATCAGCGCCATGTCGTGCTCGGCGCCTCCGTGCCGGCGCGATCAGGCAGCTCTGCGGATGGCCTCACCTGCCGCATCATCCGGCGCGGCACCGAGTCGGCACGCACGACCGATCCGCAAGCCAATACGGGTGAATGGATCACGATCGTGCAGCACGTCGCCGACATGTTGGCCGCCTTCGGCGGAGGCCTGCGCGCCGGAGAGTTCATCATTACCGGCTCCGTGGTGCCGCCGCTGACGATCGACCGCGACGAAGACGGCGTGGCATTCGAGGTCGATCCGATCGGCGGGGTCTCGGTTCGCTTCCGATGGTAAGTGAATTCATGGCGAACGGACAAAACAGCGTCATGCGTTCGACCGGTCGATTGGCCATTGTCCTGTTGGTGGTTGCTTCGATCGTACCGATCGCCGCGTCAACGGCGACGGCACAGACTTCACCGTCATCGTCCTGGCCACAGAAGATGGTGCGGCTCATCGTTCCGCTGCCGCCCGGCAGCGGCATGGACCTTTCGGCGCGGCTTTCGGCCGAGCGTCTGTCCGAGCGCTGGGGCCAGCCAGTGGTCGTGGAGAACCGTCAGGGCGCCGACGGCATTCCGGCCGTCACGGCGTTCCTCTCCGCGCGCGACAACCACACGTTCCTGTTTTCGTTCGCCGGCGTCGTGACGTTCAACCACTTGCTGCACGACAAGCTGCCCTACGATCCCAGCGAGCTCGTGCCGATCGTTCCGGTAATCGACAATTATCTCGGCGTTTCGGCAACCGCGCTATTGAAGGTCAATACGCTCGCCGAGCTCGTGCAGGCGGCAAAGACGCGGCCGGGCGAGCTCAATTGGGCGGCAACGCCGGGCCTTCCGTACTACGTGCTGCTGGCGCTGCAGAAATACGCCAACATCAAGCTCGTGCAGGTGTCCTATCGCGACTTCGCGCCGGCCTACCAGGACCTGAACCAGGGGAGGCTGCACGTCGTCGGCACCGGTGTGCCGACCTTGGTGCCGCATCATCGTGCCGGCACCGCCAAGCTGCTGTTCGTCACCAACCGCGACCGTTCGCCACAGGCGCCGGATGTACCGACCGCGAGCGAGGCCGGCTATCCGGACCTGACCTTCGAGGGAACCTCCGGTATCTACGGCTGGCGCGACATGCCCGCGGACATCAAGCAACGCGTCGCGACGGATATGCGCGCCATCAGCGCCGATCCGGCGTTTCGCAATCGCGTCGTCAGCGTCGGCACCGCGCCGCGCACCGGTACGCCGGAAGAGTTCGCCGCCGCGATCGCGGCACAGAGCAAGCAGATCGCCGCAATCCACGAAGCCGCACCGAAGCCTTGAGGCGTTGTGCCCGGGCGGAGGACCGCCTAGTTTCCGCACATCCTTCCGGGTCTTGAGGATGCAATAGACATGACACGATTGCGTGCACTGCCCATCGTCGCGGGCCTCGCCGGCATCTGCGTTGCGCTCGCAGCGCTGGCGCAGGCACAGACGCCATCGACCTCGGTGCAGGCGTGGCCGCAGCGTCCGGTCAAGCTTGTCATTCCCTTTGGTCCGGGCGCGGGCGCCGATATCGGCGCGCGTCTCTTGCAGGAGAGGCTCTCCACCCGCTGGGGCAAGCCGGTGGTGATCGACAATCGCCCGGGTGGCGACAGCATCATTGCGATCCAGGCGGTCTTGTCCGCCGAGGACGATCACACCTTCCTGTGGAGCCCGAGCGGCAGCTTCATCGTTCATCCGTTCCAGTACCAGAAGCTGCCGTACAATCCGGATGATATCCTGCCGATCGCCAGCTTCTCCTCCACCATCCTGTCACTCGCGGTGCCGGCGACGATGAACATCAACACGCTCGCCGATTTCGTGCAGCGTGCTCGCGCCGAGCCCGGCAAATTCAATGCGGCGGCGGTGCCGGGCATCACCGAGCTTGCATTCGACTATCTTGCGAAGACCGAAGGGTTGAACTTTACGAAGGTGCCGTATCGCGACATCGTTCAGGCGGTCAACGATCTCGCCGAGGGACGGCTGCAGGTTTATTCGTCATCGTATGCGATCCAACGGCCGCAGCGCGAGGCCGCCCGGATCAAGGTCCTGGCGCAGATGGGGTCCAAGCGCGCACCCGGCCTGCCCGATATTCCGACCGCCGCCGAAGCGGGTTTCCCGGCGCTCGAAATGGAAGGCCTGGTCGGCTTGTTCGGCAGCAAGGCGGTCTCGCCCGCGTTGCGCGATAAGATCGGCGCGGACATCGTCGCCGCCGCGGACGATAAGGACATCGATGCCAAGCTCACCGCCACGGCTCAGACGCCGACGCGCGGCGGGGCGAAGGAATTCACCGAAACCATCGCACGCCAACGCGCGCACATTGCGGCTATTGCCAAGGCGCTCGGTCTTCAGCCGACGCGCTGACACAGTTCGCGTCAGCCGCGCCGGCGATCGTTGCCGCCGCCGTTATGGCGTCAGGTCCTTCACGGTCTGTTTCTGATCGAGATCGATCATCTTGATCGCCTCGGCATTGAGGTCGGTCTTGCTGAGGTCGACCATGCGCAGGTCGGCATTGCCGTAGGTCTTGATGTAATAACGCAGGTTC
This sequence comes from uncultured Alphaproteobacteria bacterium, assembly GCA_963763365.1. Lineage (GTDB taxonomy): Bacteria > Pseudomonadota > Alphaproteobacteria > Rhizobiales > Xanthobacteraceae > VAZQ01. Next base: position 41,863 of record CAVXOE010000015.1, read on the forward strand.
TTGAGATCGGAGACCGAGATCCACTCGGTGGTCTCGAAGCCGTCGACGCCGCCTCCTTCGCCACCGCCCTTGGCGGAGGTTCCGATGGAGCCGGGCGGCAGATCGAAGTTGTTCATCAGGTGGAAGGCGAGGCCGACCGTCTCGTTCGACGTATCGAGCTTCGGCGCATTGGCCTGCGCGAAATAGGCGCGTACGAACCGCGCGGTGGCAAGGAAGCCGCCCGGCAGACCGTTCATGCCGTCGCCGGAGCTCGCCGCCGCCAGCTCGGTATTGCCGACCTTGAGGGGCGGCAGCACCGCGGCGGTGACGTACTGATACTGCGACAGGTTCTGCAGGTGGAACGGAAACGACGGCGAGTTGGTCATCACGTGCGTCGGGTTGTCGTAGATGTGCAGCGTTCCGCCGTCGGTGTATTCGATCGCGATGCTCTTGCCGCTGGCGTCATGAATCGAGAAGTGAGCAGGCGGCACCATGTTGTTGAACTGCGGAAGCTTGACGCCGGAGACGAAGATTTTCGGCACGCCGGCCTTCACTTCATCGACGGTGGCAAAATTGGTGAGGATGTAGGTGAGCAGTTCGAACGACGCGAGCGATTGCTTCTCCTTGCCCGCCGGAACGGTCTGAAACTCGGCGAGACCCGGAAAATTGAACAGCCCGCCGGCGAGCCCCTTCTCGTTGAAGCCATCGAGAATGACCGGCAGGCCGAGCGCGTTGGCGCCGGTGGCGGCGTATTTCACGGTCCACGTCATGCCGCCCTGCCCGACCACGCCCTGCGGGCCGGTGCCGGTGTAAGCAAGCTTGCGCGGAATGACGACGAGCTGCGACTTGAGATCGAGCCCGAATTCAAGCGTGCGGCCGTAGACAAAACCGCCGTCCTTCGCAGGCAGCAGCATCGAAGTGCAGGCCTGCGCGCCGGCGACCGGAGTCAGCAGAAGCGACCCGGAGAGGACGGTCGAGAGCCCGAGGCGGGCGAGACGGGATGACACGAGACCTTTCGACATGATTGGTACCCTGCACAATGCGCTATGGATTGAGGTGACGGACGGGACACGCGGGTTGCGCGGTCATTCGTTGGGCAGGAATGTCGCAGACCGGCATCTACGTCACGTAAAGATTTCACGCGATTGCGACCGCCCGCATTTATTTTTCGTTGAGCATCTGTTCGGAGTCGCTTCAACCTCGAGAATTCCACCGCCCCTGATGGAACCCCGCCGCAACGGCCCTGGTGCAATCGGGCGCTTCGCGTATGCTGCCACTCCCCGCAGCCGGTCCTGCAGCAGGAAATTCGAGTGATGAATCTTTGGGCGACGAAGCCGATCGCGACGCTTGAGGCCAGAGCCGCCGACCCCATCACCCAGGAAATGACGACCCACGACGGCGTCCCGCTCAAGCGGACGTTGTCCGCGTGGAGTTTGACCGCGCTGGGGATCGGCAACATCATCGGCGCCGGTATTTTCGTGCTGACCGGACAGGCCGCCGCCGCCAATGCCGGCCCGGCCATCGTCATGTCCTTTCTCCTCAGCGGTCTTACGTCTGCGTTCGCAGGCCTGTGCTACGCCGAAATGGCCTCCACGGTTCCTATCGCCGGGAGCGCCTACACCTACGCCTACGCGACGATGGGCGAACTGATCGCCTGGATCATTGGCTGGGACCTGGTGCTGGAATATGCGCTAGGCGCCACCGCCGTGGCGGTCGGTTGGTCTGGCTACATGGTGAGCTTTCTGAAGGATTTCGGCGTCATCGTGCCGCCTGCCTGGAGCGAGGCGCCGTTTTCATACGACGCTGCGCTGGGTCAGTGGCACCGGACGACGGCCGTGATGAACGTCCCAGCCATGCTCGCGACCGCCTCGACGTCGCTGCTGCTGATCGTCGGAATTCGCGAATCGGCGCGCGTCAACGACATCATCGTCATCATCAAAGTGGCGATCATCCTGGCCTTCATCGCGGCCGCGGTGTGGTTCGTGAGCACATCCAACTGGGTAACGGCGGGCAATCCCGAAGGCGCGTTCATCCCGCCGAGCACCGGGCACGGCCAATTCGGCTGGAGCGGCGTCGTCCGCGGCGCCGCCGTCGTGTTCTTTGCCTATATCGGGTTTGACGCGGTCTCCACGGCGGCCCAAGAGGCGAAAAATCCACAACGCGACATGCCGATCGGGATCCTCGGTTCGCTGGTGATCTGCACCGTTCTCTATATCGTAGTCGCCTTCGTCATCACCGGCATCGTGCCCTACGACAAGCTCAACGTCCCAGACCCCATCGCGATTGGGATCGATGCGGTCGGATTGCGCTGGCTGGCACCCATCGTGAAGCTGGGCGCGATCCTCGGGCTGAGTTCTGTCGTGCTGGTGAGCCTCATGGGACAGACCCGCATCCTGTTCTCCATGGCCCAGGACGGATTGCTGCCGAAAGCGATCGGGCGCGTGCATTCGCGCTACCACACGCCATATCTTGCGACGATCATCACGGGGCTGGTCGCCACCATCCTGGCCGGTCTGCTCCCCATCGAATTGATCGGCGAACTGGTCAGCATCGGCACGCTGTTCGCCTTCGCGATCGTGTGTCTTGGCGTGCTGATCCTCCGACGCACTCAACCGGACTTGAAGCGCCCGTTCAGGACGCCCGCAGTATGGTTTGTTGCGCCCGCCGGGGTCATATCCGCAGTCTTTCTGATGGCGGGACTACCGGGCGATACTTGGCTGCGCCTGGCGGTCTGGCTGGCGGCCGGTCTCGCCATTTATTTTGCCTATGGCGCTCGCCACAGCCGTATCGGCGAAAGGGTAACGATCAATCGACAAGATGCGGCGCGTTGAGCACAGCTAGGCACCCCCAACCCAACCACCCGATCGCGCCGTCATCCCATGCAAGAAATCATAGCTGACGGCCACGACCACAATCCTGGCACAAATCGGCGTCTATGAGTTGTCCCGTTGCATCCGGGACAGCACAAGCAACATCAAGGATCAAGGATGCGCCCATCCCGGCCAGCGACCTTCCCCGCTGTCATTCTCCTCACACTTCTTCTTGCAATTCTGCCGACGCTGTTCTTTTCCACGCTTTCGGAACCGGCGATGGCGGCGCAGGATCAGGATGTGGCGACCATGATCGCCGGCCGGCCGGTGGCTCCGTTGCACGGCGTATGGCGCTCGCGCGGATACGGCTACGTTCTGCGGATCACCGCGGACGGCCTCAAGCTGTTCCATGCCGCCGGCGCATTCTGCTACGCCGACCCACGGCCGCGGCGCGATCCGGACGGCATCTTCGCGTTCTATCGCCCGCTGGAAAACGGCACGGTCGCGTTCTCGGGCGTTCCCGGGCAGACCCGCTACATCTTCGATCGGCTCGCCGACCTGCCGGCGGCCTGCGACGACCACACGCCCTGGTCGCCTTCGCGGACCGCCATGCTGGTGGCGGCGACCTTCGCGGACCTTTATCCGAGCTTCGCACAGCGCGGCATCGACTGGCGCGCGCGCACGTCCGATCTCGAACGCAAGCTCGGTGCCATCTCGAGCGATTCGGCCTTGTTCGACGCCTTGCGCACCCTACTGGCGGGCGTCGAGGACCCGCATGTCGAATTGCACGCGACCGTCGCTGGCGCCGTGCGCTCGTTCATGCCGGGCCAGGCACGCACGCTCGTTCGGGCCGGCGCCGTGACCGCCGACGGCGCATCGAGTGCGCGGGAAGAGGGGTGGCAAAACGCATACCGCCGAGGCGTGCTCGACATCATCCTCAAGGGCAAGGGACACGAAACCGGCAACGATCGGGTGTTCTGGGGCCGCGCAGACGATCTCGGCTATCTGAACATCCTCACCATGGAACGCTTCTCAAGCATCAAGCGGCGCCCGCCCGACGATTCGACCGCGCTCGATTCCGCGCTCGACGACGCGATGGCCTCGTTCAAGGATGCTCCGGCTGTCATCGTCGACGTCAGCAACAACGACGGGGGTTTCGATTCGCTCGCCCAGCATATTGCCGGGCGCTTCGCCGACCGCGCACGACCGGCCTACACCAAGGTCGCGTTCGGCGCGCGCGATGTGGATCCGCAGCCGTTCGAAGTGAAGCCCTCCCGGCGTACGCGCTATCTCGGACCCGTTTACCTGCTGACCAGCGACATCACCTTGTCCGCGGCCGAGGTCTTCGTGCTCTACATGCGCGCGCTGCCGAACGTAATTCACATCGGCGAGACGACGCGCGGGGCCCTGTCCGACACGATCAACAAGCCGCTGCCCAACGGCTGGAGGCTCGTGCTGCCGCCCGAAATCTATCGCGACCCGGCGGACCAATCCTACGAGGTGCGCGGATTGCCGCCGCAGCGCGCGTTTCCAGGTTTTTCCGCCGGACGATCTCTTCGGCGGACACGCGCGCCGGGTGCTCGCACTGACGGGCGAAATTCATCACGACTTGAGAAACGGATCGGCGCCGACGCCGTAATCGTGGTCGATCCGATACAGGCCCCTCTTGACAATTTAGAACAAATAATGAACATACGCTCCCCCTGTGGGTCGGAGGAGGCGGTGATGGATGCGGAGAAGCGCAGCGCTTGGCTGCAAAAGCTGGACGAGGAATGCCCCTATCAGGTGGTGCTGCCCCGGCGCCCGTTCGACGGCGACGCCGATGTTCTGAAGTTCCTCACCAACTATGTAGGCAAGTTCGACATGTATGTGGAGGATGAATACGCCGCGTTCGTGCGCTATTGTTTCGCCGATCCACTCGACGCAGCGATCTTCCGCTCGCGCTTCGAGCCGAAGGAAAAGCGACTCAAGCTCGCAAGCTGAGACGAGGTTCATGCCCGGCAAGCGCGTGCAATTCGATCCGGAAACCTGGAACGCGCTCGACCTGCTCGCGCGCGACCAGATGAAGGATTTTCAGGAACTGGCCGACGAGGCGTTTCGCGACCTGTTGCATAAGCACGGGCGTCCGACGAGCCTCAAGGAGGCGCTAAGGCGCAGTGCCGGCGTCACCGCGACCGTCCATTCATTTCCGGCCACGAAGAGGCCGCGCAAAGGCGCACGCGATAAGACGTAGGTTGGGTTTGGGCCATTGTCGGGTTACGCGCGGACCGGCGACCTGACTCGAATTGCATATGCGGTGGCCGCGCTGACCCGACCTACGCGACTTTCACGTCCTGCCAGAAGCCGAAGCGGTCCTTGACCTGAGCCATCTCGGGGCGTGGCGCCTCGTAGGACCACGCGGCACGGTCATGACGCACGCCGTCGATCACCACGTCGTAGAACTGCACGCCGTGCGGACACTCGTGATCCGACGCCGTCTTCGGCGCCTTCTCCAGCCACTCGATCCGCACCGTCGAAGGCGGAAAATACTCGTAGCCTTTGCACTGGACGATATCGTCGCTCTCGGCGACAACGTGGCCGCTCAGCGTTGCTTTCATTGCTGCCGTCCTCAGTTGCGCGTGTACTGCTCTTTCGATTGTCATGCCCGCGAACGCGGGCATCTGTTTCATTACATATGCAATGCGCTCGTAATCGCAACATCCCCTGAAAACTGGATCGCCCGCTTTCGCGGGCGACGACAGCAGGAGCTAGTCGCCCTGTTGGTTATGCGCCGTCTCCCAGAACAGTTCCTTCCAGTCGCCGACTTTGGCCTTCATGGTGCCGATGCGGTTGAGGAAGGCGGTGAAGTGCGCGATGCGGCGCGGGCGCGAGGTGAACTCGAAGCCCGGATCGTTGAGCTGCGCGACAAGATCGTCGACGCTGTCGGGCGCCTTCTGCGCCTCTTTCCACAGTATCGCGGCGGCGCGCTTGTCCGCGTTCGCGACTTTGATCGACTGCTCCAGTGCGTTGGCGACGGCCTTGAACAACGTCGGGTTCTTCTCCTTGGTCGGCTTGCTGACAAGGAGCGTGATCTGCGTCAGCGGCCCGCCGAACACGGTCGGACTGTCGGTGATGGCGTGGGCGCCCGGCAGCTTGAGGCCGCGATCGGTGAACGGCTGCACGGCGATGTGGGCGGTGATGCTCGCCTTGCCGTAGCCGGCCGACAGCGCCACAACGGCATCGGGATGGCCGAGCGCAACGGTCAAGTGATCGAGGCGGTGCGGCTCGTTCCACAATTTCTCGGCCGCCATCTGCAGCATCATGGAGTTGAACGACAGCCGCACCGTCGGCACCGCGATGCGATCCTTCTCGGTGAAATCCGCGATGGATTTGACGTTGGGGTTGATGGTGTAGAGCGTCATCGCGCCGTTGCTGACGGTGCCGAGCGCCTTGACCTCGTTGGCGCTGCCGCGCGTCTTCTCCCACAGCGTGAGCAGCGACGGCAGCGCCGCGGTGCCGTAGTCGGCGGCGCCGGAGAGCAGCGCGTCGAGGATCGGCCCGGGTCCACTCAACGCGGTGGCGGTCGCCTCGACCTTTCCGAGACCGAGCTTTGTCGCCTCCTGCTGCAGGATGCCGCCGCTCACCATCAGGTCGACCGGAAGATAGAGGAGGCCGCGCTGCTGCGCGAACTTGACGGTGAGAGGGGTCTGCGCACGGACGATCGCCGGCGCGGCAAGCGCGCCGGCACCGCCCGCCACCGTGGCCAGCGCCTGCCGCCGGCTCAGCAAATCCGTCTTTCTCCCAGGCATCGTCTTCATCTCCCGTCGTTTGTTGTGGCGGCGACTTCAGCGCGCGTTTGGTGCATTGTAGACTGGCCCGACCGCTGCAACAAACCGACCGCTGGCGTGGCGCCGTTCGAGCAGGCGGTTGTTTTGTCGCAGCCGCCCTCATTGGACCTCCGGTTTCGTCCCACTGGACGTTCCCGCTGCGATTGGTATCAAATCGCCTGGGGTATATTGGTGCACGGCATGAAGATCCAACCCACCGGCGGAGCGCTTGGCGCCAGGATCGAGGGCATCGAGCTGGGCGAACCGGTTTCGGATGGTGACTTCCGCCAAATCCTGCGGGCGCTCGGCGCCCATGGCGTGCTGTGCTTCCCGGCACAGCAATTCGAGACGGATGCGTTTGCCCGTTTCGGACGCATGTTCGGTGAGCTTGAGGTCAACGTCGCCAATCAATTCCACGAGCCGGGCTTCCCGGAAGTGATGGTGCTGTCGAACATGGCGAAGGATGGCAAGCCGGTGGGCCTCGCCGACGCCGGTCAGGGCTGGCACACCGACATGTCCTACAGCAGGGACATCGCGCTCGCCAACGTCCTGCATGCGCTGAAGGTGCCCAAGCGCGATGGCCGGCCGCTCGGCGACACGCAGTTCCGCAACATGCATCTCGCCTACGAAGACCTGCCGGACGCCATCAAGCGGCGGCTCGCCGGACGTACCGCGACGCACGACTTCGCCAAATTTTGGGACATGATGCGCGGCCGTACGGGCTCGCAGCGCGCGCCGCTCACGCCGGAACAGCGCGCCAAGAAGCCGCCGGTGTCGCAGCCGGTCTTCCGCGCCCACCCGATCACCGGCCGCACCATCCTCTACTGCAATCCGGGCTACGCCATGCGCATCGACGGCATGGACGCGGCGGAGAGCGACGATATTCTGGAGTTCCTGTTCGCGCATCAGGAGCAGGAGAAATACTTCCACGCCCATCACTGGGCCGAGGGCGACGTGCTGATGTGGGACAATATCGGCACCGTGCACAACGCCGTTCCGGACTATGGTCCCGATGAGCCACGTTATATGCGGCGCGTGCAGGTGATGGCGACCAAGGACTATGCTCGCCTGGCGGCGTAAGCCGGCGGGCCAAGAAACAAAAAAAGCAAACACACTCGGAGGGATGCCATGCGGAGAGCGGGCGGACGATCACGCCATTTGTCGGCTGTTGCAATTCTCGCCTGTCTTGCACTCGCGGTCATCGCGGGCACGGCACCTGCGCAGGTGCCGGAAATCCGCTTCGCGCGGCAGTTCTCCATGGGCTACCTGCAGTTCAACGTGATGGAGAAGCATCAACTGCTCGAGAAGCACGCCAAGGCGCTGGGCATTCCCGAAGTCAAGATCGTGTGGGCGACGTTCAACAGCCCGGCCGCGATGAACGACGCGCTGCTGTCGGGCTCGGTCGATATCGTCTCGGGCGGCGTACCGGGCCTGCTCACGATCTGGGCACGCACGCAGGGAACGCCGAACGCCGTGAAAGGCGTGACGGCGTTCTCATCGCAACCGATCCTGCTCAACACGCGCAGCCCGAAGATCAAGAGCATCACGGACTTCACCCCGCAGGACAAGATCGCGCTGCCGGCCGTCAAGGTTTCGGTGCAGGCGATGATGCTGCAGATGGCGGCCGCCAAGCAGTGGGGCCAGGCCAATTTCGCCAAGCTCGATCCGCTCACCGTCGGCATGTCGCCGCCCGACGCCACCATCGCGCTGTTGAGCGATTCGTCCGAGATCACCAGCGTGTTCAGCGTGCCGCCATTCCAGTATCAGCAACTGGAGAAGCCCGGCATCCACACCGTGCTCACCTCGACCGAGGTGTTCGGCGGACCGCACACCTTCACGGTGGCGTGGGCCTCCTCGCAGTTCCGCGACAAGAATCCCGCGCTCTACAAGGCGCTGATCGCGGCCTTCCAGGAGGCGACCGAGATGCTCAACAAGGACGTGAAGCCGGCCGCGCAATACTGGATCGACAACGTGAAGTCGAAGATGCCGGTCGAGAAGGTGGCGCAGATCGCTTCCGGCAAGGACGTCAGATGGACGATGGTGCCGGAGAGCACCGTCAAGTACGCCGAGTTCATGCACGCAGTGGGCTCGATCAAGGTCAAGCCGGCCAATTGGCAGGACCTGTTCTTCCCAGAGGTGCATGGGCTGCCGGGCAGTTGACGATGGCGCCTCTCCGACCCCTCTGGTCATTCCCGCGCAAGCGGGAATCCAATTCTTGCTCCGTTGGGCTGCTTGCGAGTCGTGACTGGGTCCCCGCTTTCGCGGGGACGACCGGGGAGAGATACGTGCAGGCGGTGTCGCGATGAACGCGCCATCACTGCCTGCGCCGCTCCTGCAAGTGCAGGGCGTGACGCTGCAATACAAGACCGAGAAGCATCTCGTCACCGCCACCTATCGCGTCAGTTTCGACGTCTATGGTGCCGACCGGTTCGTGCTGCTCGGACCTTCCGGCTGCGGGAAATCGACCTTGCTGAAGGCGGTCGGCGGCTACATGGCGCCGACCGAGGGCAGCATGCGGCTCAAAGGCGCGCCGATCCATGCGCCAGGCGCCGACCGCATCTTCGTATTCCAGGAATTCGACCAGTTGCTGCCCTGGAAGACGGTGAAACAGAACGTCGTGTTCGCGCTCGAAGCCTCCGGCAAGATGCGCGGCAAGGCGGCCGAAGCGCAGGCCATGCGCTATATCGAGAAGGTCAATCTCGCGAAGTTCGCCAACTCCTATCCGCACACCCTCTCGGGCGGCATGAAACAGCGCGTCGCCATCGCGCGGGCGCTGGCGATGGAGCCCGACGTGCTGCTCATGGACGAGCCGTTCGCCGCGCTCGATGCGCTGACGAGGCGCAAGATGCAGGACGAACTGTTGCAGCTTTGGGCCGATACGCGCTTCACGGTCCTGTTCGTGACGCACTCGATCCCGGAGGCCGTGCTGATCGGCAACCGCATTCTGCTGCTCTCGCCGCATCCGGGTCAGGTCAAGGGCGAACTCAACAGCGACGGCCGCGACCCGGCCGATCCGGTGAGCGGGCGCAAGCTGTCCGACCGCATTCACGAGATGCTGTTCGCCGACCGCATCGAGGAGCAGGAGGTTGTGCACCATGGCTGACACGCACATGGCGCTTGGGCGCATTGCGACACTGCCTCCCCTGCGGCCGGAATATCTGAGCGAAACCGTCGCCAGCGGCGATATCGGCGTGGTGCAGAAGCCGCTGACGATCTGGCAACGGCTCGTCAACCAGGCGTGGCTGCGCAAGGCCTTCATTCTGTTCGTCATCGCGGCGATGTGGCAGCTCTATGCACTCCATCTCAACAATCCGCTGCTGGTACCGACTTTCACGGCGACGCTCGAGGCGTTCCAGGCCGGCTTCGCCAGCGGGGACATCCCGGAAAAGGTCGTAAACTCCGTCGTGCTGCTGATGAAGGGCTACGTCATCGGCCTGGCGCTGGCGATGATCTTCACCGCGCTCGCCATGATGTCGCGTCTCGGCAACGATTTGTTGGAGACTTTGACGTCGGCATTCAATCCGCTGCCCGCCATCGCGCTCCTGCCGCTGGCGCTGATCTGGTTCGGGCTGGGCGACCTCTCGATCATCTTCGTGCTGGTGCATTCCGTGCTATGGGCGGTCGCGCTCAACACCCATTCGGGCTTCCGCTCGGTCTCGAACACCCTGCGCATGGTCGGGCGCAACTACGGCCTGAAAGGCCCGCGCTTCATCGCCCAAATTCTGATCCCGGCCGCGTTCCCGTCGATCCTCACCGGCCTCAAGATCGGCTGGGCTTTCGCCTGGCGCACGCTGATCGCCGCCGAACTGGTGTTCGGCGTCTCCTCCGGCAAAGGCGGGCTCGGCTGGTACATCTACGAGAACAAGAACATGCTCGACATTCCGGCGGTGTTCGCCGGCTTGTTCACCGTGATCCTGATCGGCCTCGTGGTGGAAAACCTGATCTTCCGAAATCTGGAAAACGCGACCGTACGCCGCTGGGGCATGCAGACTTAGGCGCCGCCGCGGAAGCAGGAATAGCCCCACGGCGTGCATTTGAACGGCAGATGATAGTGCTGCCGTGGATCAGCGATGCCGAACCGGTACGTGACCACGTCGAGGAACGGTACGGCGGGCAGTTCCACCTTCGCCTCGCGATAGTAGTCGCCGACCCGAAACACCGCCTCGTAGTCGCCCGCACCGAGCGTCGCGTCGAGCGCCGGGTGGTCGAACGTGCCCTTCGCGGAGATCGCGCCGCGCGCGAGGAGACGCCGTTCGCTCTCGCCGACAACGTAGACTTCGACCGCCATGCCGGCCGCAACCACACCACGCGAGACGTCAACTACGTGAATGGACATCCCCGGCATCGTCCCTGCCCTATCGCATCTGGCTGGTGAGGCCGGCAAACCGCTCGGCAACCAGCATCAGCAAGAGCGTGAAGATGACGATAAGGCCCGAGACCGCCGCGGTGCGGACATCGAGATTGGTCTCGATCTGCTGCCAGAGATGGATCGGCAGCACTTCGGTGCGCTCGTCGGCCAGGAATAGCGATACCGGCACATTGTCGAACGACGCCATGAAGGCGAGGAAGCTGCCGGCACCGACGCCGCGCCCGATCAGCGGCAGGATGACACGGCGGAATGTCATCCAGCCGCCGGCGCCGAGGCTGGCGGATGCATCGAGCAGCGCCGGGTCGAGCTGCGTCAGCGCGGCAAGCGTTGTGCGCAGCACGAACGGCACGCACACCACCACATGGCCGAGAATCAGGAAAGGAATGTTCGGGCGCAGTCCCAGCTGATAGATAAAGACGAGGGCGGCGAAGCCGAACGCCAATGCAGGCAACAGCAGCGGCGACATGAACAGCATATCGAAGGCCTTGGCCCCGGCGCTATTGGAGCGCGCGATCGCGAGCGCCGCCGCCGTGCCGAGCACAGCCGAGATCACCGTGGTCCAGAATGCGACGACGAGGCTGGTCCACGCCGCCTGCTGCATCTGGTCGGCGTCAAGCAGCGCGACGTACCAGCGGAACGACAGCGCGTCGGGCGGAAACTTGAGCGACTGCGAGGCGGTCAGCGACGTGATGAGGACGATCAGGCTCGGCCCGACGAGGAAGATGACCGCGACCAAGGTGAGCGCCATGAACACGATGCGCAGCGACATCGCCTCCCAGTCGAAACTCGAGTGGGAATAGATCTCAGGCCCTGGCATTCGGCGTGACCCGCATCAGAAGGTTGAGCAGATAGACGACAAACAGCACGGCGAACATGAAGATCACCGAGATCGCGGCGGCGAACGGCCAGTTGTTGGCACCGATCGCCTGCTGGTAGATGTGCAACGGCATGTAGACGAGGCGTGCCCCGCCGATCAGCGTCTGCGTCACGAACGCGGTGACGCTCGCCGAATAGGTGAGGATGCAGCCTGCGATCACGCCCGGCAGCGACAGCGGCAGTGTCACCTTCCAGAGCGTGCGCCATTCGCCGGCCCCGAGCGCGCGCGACGCGTCGGCAAGATTGGGATCGGTCTTCGACATCACGGTGAGGATCGGCAGCACCATCAGCGGCATCTGCACCTGCGCCAGCACGATGACGACGCCAAGCTCGGTGAAGAGGAGCCGCAGCGGCTCGTCGGTGAGGCCAAGCCCCATGGCGATCTGGTTGAGTACGCCCTGCCGGCCGAGGATGACGATCCAGGAGAACGTGCGCACCACCACACTGGTCATGATCGGCAGGATCACCAGGAACAGCAGCACGGTCTGCCAGCGCGCCTTGGCGCGCGACGCGATCCAGGCGATCGGATAACCGAACAGGAGGCAGAGCAGCGTCGCCTTTACCCCCAGCACGATGGTGCTCCAGAGGATCGAGTAGTTGAACGGGTCGGTGAAGAATTTGACGTAATTGCCGGAGGTGAACCCCTTCATCCCGGCGTCGGTCGAGAGCGACAGCACGACCAGGATGCAAAGTGGTGCGATGAAGAATGCCGCGAATAGCGCGGTCAGCGGCAGCACCAGCTTGAGGTCGGCGGAGGTCATCGTTGGAGCAACCGCTCCATTGTCATGCCCGCGCAAGCGGGCATCCAGTGACGGCATGCCGGTCGAAGCGTGACTGGACTGCCCGCTTTCGCGGACAATGACAGCGGAGCATAAGGCGGATGCACAAGCATCCCTACATCTTGATCTCGCGGTTGAAGCGCTCGATCAGCGCACCGCGCTGGGGATTGAGCTTCTCCCAGTCGAACGAGCGGACCTTGGCGAGATCGGCGTTGCTCTTCGCGAGCGATCCGGTGATCGCCCCTTCGAGCTTCACCTTGCTGTTGGTCGGAATGACATCGTAGGGCGGCTTGAGCATCAGCGCCTGCACCGCCGGATCGAGATGGGTGTCGATATATTGCACCGCGAGGTCGGGCTCGGCGGCGTTGGCAACGATGTGCATGCTGGTGGTCCAGCCGACAGGACCTGACGCCGGGACCGACAGCTCGACCGGGACGTCCTTGCCCTTGAGCGTCTGCACGAAGTTGAAGTTGTAGGGCGCGATGTCGACCTGCTCCTGCTGCCACAGCGTGGCGTAGGCGCCGAGATTGGCGCCGACCGCTCCGACGTTCGGGAGGAGCTCTTTCAGCGCCTTGAACGCCGGCTCGAAGTTCTCCTCGTTGCCCCCGCGCAGCCGGTTGATCTCGGCGAGGAACGCGATGCCGAGTTGGCTGTTCAGCGCGGTCAGGCCGACGCGGCCTTTGTATTGCGGGTCCCACAGCACGTCCCAGCTCGTCGGCGGCGTCTTGATCTTCTTCGGGTTGTAGCCGATGCCGATAATCTGCATCGAGATGCAGGGGCCCCATTTGTCCTGAAACTCGGGTGCCAAGTCCTTGTAGTTGGCGGACTTGGCCACCGGATACTCGACGATCAGGCCTTGCTTGGCGGCATCGAGCACCTGCGGGCGATCGAACAAGGCGACATCGAACGGCGGCCGGCCGCCCTTGGCGGCGATCAGCCGCGAGAGCTGATCGTTGCCGAGCAGGATTGATTGCGTCACCGACGCGCCGGTGCGCTTGGTGAAGGCGGGCGCGAGAAATTGCCGGTGCGCTTCGTTCCAGGTGCCGGGAAAGGTCGCGGCGACAAGCTGCTTGCCCTGCGCCCTTGCGAAGGACGGAACAATTGACGCCGCTCCGACGGCGGCGCCCGCGCCCAACAGACGACGGCGATCAATCAAGTTTGTCATACGATATTCCTTTTCGGTCAGGCGGATTGTTGCGGAAATACGCGGCACGCCATCGCCGACGACGGCGCGACATGAATGGGATTGCCGGTCGCGAGCAGCGCATCGGCCGATTCTCGCGACTGGCTGATCTTGATCGCCGTTCCGCCGGCGATCTCGATGTCGTAGATCACCTGCGGCCCGAGCGGCATCACCATCTTCACCGTGCCGGGAAGACGAGCCGGGTCCGGCTCGTGATAGATCTGCATCTGCTCCGGGCGGACCGAGACCAGCACGTCCATCCCCTTGAGCAATTGCACCGGCGCGGTCCGCATGACGCCGCCGGCGAGTTCGACATCCGAACCGCCGGCGTCGGTCCCAAGAAGCTTGCCGGGAATAAGATTGGTCGTGCCGACGAACTGATTGACGAACAGCGTCGCGGGCCGGTCGTAGATGTCGGTCGGCGACGCCACCTGCTCGATGCAGCCGCGGTTCATCACCGCGATGCGGTCGGCCATCGACATCGCCTCCTCCTGGTCGTGCGAGACCAGGATGGTGGTGATGCCGTAGTCGCGGTGCAGCCGCTTGACCTCGATCTGCATGTCGAGCCGCAGGTTCTTGTCGAGCGCGCCGAACGGCTCGTCGAGCAGCAGCACCTTCGGGTCGATGGCGAGGCAGCGCGCCAGCGCGATGCGCTGCTGCTGGCCGCCGGACAACTGGCGCGGCAGCCGCTCGCCGAACTGGCGCATATGGACGAGATCGAGCATCTCGTCGACGCGCGGCGCGATCTTGTCGCGCGGCCAGTGGTGGGCCTGCAGCCCATAGGCCACGTTCTGCCGCACGGTCATGTGCGGGAACAGCGCGTAATTCTGGAACACGATGCCGACGCCGCGGCGGTTCGGCGGCAGATGGTCGACCGGTGCCTCGTCGAACAGCACCCGACCCTCGGTCTGGCGGATGAAGCCCGACATGATCCGTAGCAGCGTCGATTTTCCGCAACCCGAAGGGCCGAGCAGCGCGACGAGTTCGCCGCCGCCGATATCGAGCGCAACATCACTGACCGCAGTGAAGTCCGCAAACCGGTGGGTAATGTTGTCCAGCCTCAGACGGTGGCCGGTTGCCGTCCCCATGTCATTTGTCCGCGCTCTGCCCTTTTCTTGAACAGTCTAATTCGCAGGCAAACCTCGTGAAAGCGCAATATTTGAGCGGCGTTGCCTGCCTGGTGAGCCGCGAATGCGGCTGCGCCAAGCCCCTTCCGTCATGCCCGACCTCGTGCTGCCTCGTGCCGGGCATCCGCGTCTTGCTTCAACAAAGACGTGGATGGCCGGGACAAGCCCGGCCATGACGTCGTTGGAGTGAGCGCCGGCTCTTACTGAATCTTCAAATTGCGCGCGTCGGCGCGGACCTTCTCCGGGTCGAAGGCATTGATTTCGTCGATCAGGGCGTTGGTGAAGAGCCCGCTCACGTCGGAAATCTTGTCGCCCAGCCCCATGAAGTCGACCTCCTCCTTGAACTCCGCCGTGCTCATCTCGCCCCACTTCTTGACGTTCGGATCGTAGGAGCTGAAGAACGGCGACCGCTTGGTGATCGGCATCATGATGGCCTTGATCTGCTGATCGAGGCTCGTGGCCTTCGGCGCAGCTTCCGGGAACATCTTCAGGAACGCATAGGCGGCGGCCTTCGGGTTCTCGCGGATGAAGACCTGGCCCTTCGCCACGCCGCGGCCGACGCCGACCGCCCATTTGCGGTTCGCCTGCAGCGTCTCGTGCCGGGTCGCGAGATAGAAGCCGCCGACGTTCGGCACGTTCTTCGGCATGGTCACGTAACGCATGTCGATGCCGACCGCCTCGATCTGGCCGAACTGCGTGTCGTAGCTGAACAGCGCCTCGACGGCGCCGCGCTGCAAAGCCTGACCGCCGATGACGCCCTCCCCGACCGCCAGGATATTCAGGTCCTTGTCGGGATCGATCCCATTACGCTTAAGGATCAATTTCAATACCGCATAGTCGGTGAGCCCGAGCGAGCTGACGCCTACGGTCTTGCCCTTGAGATCGGACAGCTGATTGATCGCGCTCTTCGGCAACACCGCGAGGCCGTATTTGAACGGATAGGTGAACTCGAAGAAATTGGTCGTCGGCAGCTTCTCGCCCTTGGCGACGATCGGAAGCTGTACGGTCGGTATGCCGGTGGCAAATTCGATGCGCTTGGAGGCGATCTGCTCGAGCACCACGGAGTTCGGTCCCAGCGGGAAGAACTCCAGCGTCAATCCCTCCTCGCGATAATATCCGAGATATTCCGGGATCAGGATATTGGCGATCATCGGCGAGACGACCTTGGTGCCGAAGCCGAGCCGCAGCTTCTGCAGCTCTTCGGCATCTGCGGCGGGCGCAAAGCCAAGTGTCGCAATCCCGAGCGCGATCGCCGCAATCGAATTATTGATTGAACGTAGCATCTCTCTCCTCCAAGACTTTTATCATACGTAATCGTTGCGCGCCGAGCCGCCCGACCAGAACACGACCCTTCGCTGGACCATCCGTACCGCCGTGATCAGCAAGTAGCCCACGACCGCGAGCACGATCAGGACCGCGAAGACGCCCGCCGTATCGTTCACCGACTGAAGCTGCAGCACCATGACACCCATGCCGCGCTGCGCGCCGATGAATTCCGCGACCAGCGCACCGAGCAGCGCATAGACGATGCCGAGGTTGAGGCCTGCAAAGATCAGCGGCGCAGCGGAAGGCAGCTTCACCAGCCAGAACATCTGCCAGCGGCTGGCGTCGAGCGAGGCCATCAGTTCCAGCCGGTCGCGCTCGACCGACAGGAAGCCTTGTAGCGCGTTGAGCAGTACGGGAAACAACGCGAGCGTCACCGCCATCGCGATCTTGGAATGGATCTGATAGCCGAACCAGATCACGTAGAGCGGCGCGATCGCAACCTTCGGCAGGCTCTGGATCGCCGCCACGTACGGAAACAGCAACCGCTCGACCACCGAGAATTCCGCCATCGCCGCCGCCAGCACGAGACCGAGCACGCTGCCGATGGCAAAGCCCCACAGTGTCGCGGTCAATGTGTCGGCGAGATGATACCAGAAGCTCGCCCGGCTCGTCGGGCTCTGCCCGAGCCCGTCCGCCAGCGCGGCCATCACGGCCGCCGGCGACGGCAGGACGTAGGACGGAATCTCGTACCAGACGACCAGCGCCTCCCAGAGGACGAATCCGAGCACGATGCTGGCGGCGAGCGAGGCAAAAGCCGTCGCCATCCCGCGCAGACGCTTCCGGCGCCGAAGCTTCGGGTCAGGCATCGACCGATGCTCCCAGAAGTGCGCGGATGCGCGCCACGAACGCGTTGAACTCCGGCTTGGTCGTGAGGTCAAACGTCCGGGGGCGCGGAAATGGAATGCCGAACTCCTCGATGAACTTGCCCGGACGCGCCGACATCACCAGCACGCGGTCGGAGAGGAACACCGACTCGAGGATACTGTGCGTGATGAAGAACACCGTCTTGCGGTTCGCCATCCAGATCTTCTGCAGCTCGAGGCTCATGCGCTCGCGCGTGAGTGCGTCGAGCGCGCCGAACGGCTCGTCCATCAGCAGCACACCGGGATCGTGAATCAGGCTGCGCACGATGCCGACGCGCTGCTGCATTCCGCCGGACAGTTCGAACGGATATTTGTTTGCAAATCCATCGAGCCCGACCAGCGTCAACAACGCCCGCGCGCGCTGCTCGGCGGGCTTGCGCGGCAACCGCAGCACCCGAATCGGCAGCAGCACGTTCGCCAGTACGGTCAGCCACGGCAGCAGCACCGGCGTCTGGAACACCACGCCCATCCCGCGCTGCGGCCGCCGGACGGTTTGCCCGCGGTAACGGACCTCGCCTTCGGTCGGCGGCTCGATGCCGGCGACGATCTTCAAGAGGGTCGATTTGCCGCAGCCCGACGGACCGACCACACTGACGAATTCGCCCTCGTCGAGCGACAGCGACGCGTGATCGAGCGCCAGGATCCGGTCGCCTTCACGCGTTTCGTATTCTTTGCTGACGTCGGCGACCGTGAGGACCGGAGTGCGCGGGCCCTTTGCTTCCGCCCCACGTTCGGTGAATTCGACGCCAGTGACGGCATCCATCGGCCGCTCCGTTCGCTCCATCCCCTCGCCGCGCGCATCACTGGGCGGCGGCACGTTCTTTTTGTTCGGCAGCATGCTTCGGTTTAATGAACCCCTCGCTCTCAAGCAAAGGGAAGATGCCGCCGCCGCGCATCAACTGAATGAGCGAGGCGGGGACCGGGACAGCTTTCAGCACACCGCCGGTGCCGGGGTTGCGGACCGTGAAATCCTCGAACGAGACCTCCGCACGGTCCCCCTCGTTAAACAGATTCGAGACGTTCGGGCATTCCAGCGCGAGCAGGCCGAAACTCACGCAATTACGAAAGAACAGCCCGTTGATCGAATCCGCCAGCACGCAGCCGAGCGACAGCGCGCTCAACGCCATCGGGGCCGGACGGCTCGAGCCCATGCCGAAGTTGCGGCCCGCGACGATGAAATCTCCGGCCTGCACCTGATCGACCCAGCCCGGGCGGTTCACCTCGAAGACGTGACGCGCCTGCTCCTTGGCCGGCTTGTAGATGTAGGGCGTCGGTGCGATCAGGTCGGTATTGATGTCGTCGCCGAACTTCCAGACCTTGCCGTCAAGCATTGAAGCCCTCCCGGAGGAATTCGCCCGGATGGGTGATCACGCCCGTCAAGGCCGACGCGGCGACGGTCGCGGGTGACGCCATGAAGATGCGGGCACTCGGGTCGCCCATGCGCCCGCTGAAATTGCGCGTGCTGGCGGTGATGCAGGTCTCGTTCGGCCCAAGCACGCCCATGTGACCGCCCTGGCAGGCGCCGCAGGTGGCATTGGTGACCACAGCGCCGGCATCCATCAGCGCCTCGATCAGGCCGGCCTTCAAGGCGCGGCGATAGATCGCCTGCGATCCGGGCGTGATCAGGAAGCGCACGCCGGGTGCCACCCGCTTCCCGCTCACCACGTCGGCCGCGACGGCGAGATCGTCGAAGTTGCCATTGGCGCAGGAGCCGATGAACGCCTGCTGAATGCGCTCGCGTTTGACCTCGCTCACCGGGACGACGTTGTTGATGACCTTGCCGGGCGAGGCAATCAGCGGCTCAATGGTGTCCAGGTCGATGGTGCGCCGGTCGGCGTAGTGGGCGTCGGCGTCGGGATATTGCGGGTCGAACGGCGCGTGCGTGCGCTCGCGCACATAGTCGAGCATGGCGTCGTCGGGCTCGAAGATCGTGAAGTCGGCATTGAGCTCCGTGCCCATGGTCGAGAGCGTGCGCCGCGCATCCATGCTGAGCGCGTTAAGCCCGCCGCCGAATTCCACGTTCTGGTTGGAATGGTCGCCGTAGCCGCCGGCGATATGCAGGAACAGGTCCTTCGACGACGCGCCATGCTGCAGTTGACCCGTGAAATCGTAGCGGACGGTCTCGCCGACCCGGAACCAGGTCTCGCCTTTCGCCAGGGCGTAGATGATGTCCGGGCCGCCGGTCCCACGCGCTGCGCAATTGAACGCGCCGCCGCTGCCGGTGTGCGAGTCCGAGCAAACCAGCACCGTGCCGGGCAGCGCGTAGCCGTGTTGCGCGACGATCACGTGGGAAATGCCCTGATCGAAGCCTACGTCATGAAACCGCTTGATGCCGAATTGCTCGACGAACTTCCGGCCGACATCATGGGCTCGGGCGCACTCGCGGTCGGGCGCCGGCACGCGATGGTCGAACACCACCACGACGCTGTCCGGATTCTTGACGCTCACCAGATCGCGCCAGTAGGCGGGGAAAAAGTTTCCGTCGTACAGCACAATCGTATCAACGCCGACGGCGACCAGATCGCCGGGCTTGACCCGCTGCCCGCCGCTGGCGCGTGCGAGAATCTTCTCCACGATCGTCATGGCCATGGACCGGCATCCATCCTTCCGCGCGAACGCGCCACCCTCGAACGCGAAAGTTGCGCGCCGCAGGTTGCATGTCATTACGGGAAAATTGCTTTTTTATTAGTCTAGACCTAATATTAACGCGAAGGGTTTCGACCATGGAGCTGCGTCACCTTCGCTATTTCGAGGCGGTCGCCGAGGAGTTGCACTTCGCCCGCGCTTCGGAACGGCTGAACATCGCGGCGCCGACCTTAACGCAACAGATCCAGGCGCTCGAACGCGATCTCGGCGTCGTGCTGTTTCGACGCACCCGGCGCTCGGTCGCGCTGACAGAGGCAGGCCGACGATTTCTCGAAGAGGCCCGCAAGACGTTACGCCAGGCCGAACAGGCCACGCTCGTGGCGCAACAGGCCGCACGCGGCGAAATCGGCCGTCTCGAAATCGGTTACGTGACGTCGGCCAGTTGCCTCGGGCTCATTCCGACGCTGCTCGCGGAGTTTCGGCGGTTGAACCCGTACGTCGACCTGCAGGTGCACCGGATGGAAACAGTGCGCCAGTTGGCGGCGCTGGATCATGGTCACATCGACATCGGATTTCTCCGGCCGCCCACCCGCTATCCGGTCGGGCTGACCGGCACGCTGGTGTGGCGGCAGCCGTTCATCGTGGCCGTCCCGAAGGATCATCCACTCGCCGCCGAAAAGCGCGTGCGGGTATCGTCGCTCGCCGGCGAACCGCTGATCGCATCGAGCGTGGAGCTCGAACTTGGATTTGGCGGGCAGATCAACGAGATCGCAGCGGAGGGAAAATTCACGCCGAAGATCGTCGGGCGCGCGCCGGATATTCTGACCATCCTCACGCTGGTCTCCGCCGGATTCGGCGTGGGATTCGTGCCGGAGTCTTTTCGCGCCGTGGCAATTCCGGGCGTCGTCTACCGCCCGCTCGCCGGGCCGGCCACGAACGCGTTGCTGGCGGCCGCGCGTCGACGCAACGACGCGGCGCCGGCGGTGCGGGCGTTCATGCGGGTGGTGCGGACGACGCTCAGCCGCGGCGATTGGCGCGCGAACCTCTGAGCGGCGACAACGCGCGCCCAGTCAAAATCCGAACAGCGCCGTAGGATTATCGACCAGGATACGTCGCCTCGTTGCATCGTCCGGCGCCCAGTCGGCGAGCAGGTTGAACAATTGGTTCGACGTCACCTTGTCGGCGAACGAGAGGTGCGGATAGTCGCTGCCCCAGATCAGCCGGTCGGGCACGGCTTCGATCAGCGCGCGCGCCATCGGCGCGGCGTCGGCAAGCGCCGGCAGCGTCGCCATGCGATACGCGCCGGTGAGCTTCACCCAAGCGCGGCCTTCGCCTTGCCGCACGAGATCGATGAGCTTGCGGAAGCCCGGTTGCTGCGGCCCCACCTCGGCGCGGAACATCCCCATATGCGCGATGGTGAAGGTTGACCGCAGCGTGGCAAAGACCGGCATCAGTTCCTCGGTCAGCCAGCCGGGATGGAGAAAATCGAGCATCCAGCCAAGCTCGGCACAGCGCGCATCGAGCCGTGCGATGCGTGGCTTCATCGTTTCGGAGAAGCCGGGCGCCGGCGGCTTCACCGGCGAGACATTGATGCGCACGCCGCGCACGCCGAGCTTGTTCATCTCGGCGAGCAGAGCATCGGGTGCGTCCTCGTCCACGTCCACGACGCCGCGGCAGTGGGCGATCCCGACCTCGCGCATGGCATCGAGCATGCAGGAGTTGTCGCGGCCGTAAGCGCTCGGCTGCACGAACACGAAGCGCTCGAAGCCGCCCAGCGCCCTGGCATGCGCGAGATAACCGGCAAGCGGCGCGAATGGCGGCGCATAGCGCAGGCTCTCGTTCACCCCGCCGTGCGGATAGCGGTCGGCGGGGCCGAAGACATGGAAGTGCGCATCGCAGGAATTCGGCGGCGCGCGGAACGCCAGCGGCGGTTCGTTCTGGTTGCTCAATATCCCCTCCCCTCGATTCCAGCCGTGCGCTACTGGACCGTGACCTTGGCGCGCGCAATCACCTCGCGCCAGACCCCAATCTCGCGTTCAAGATGCTGCGTCATCTCCTGCGGCGTCGAGGCGGCGGGGACGGCGGCCTGCTGCTGGAATGCCTCGCGCAGCCTCGGCTTGGCGCAGGCCTGCACGATCTCCCGATTGAGCCGCTCGATGATCGGTGCCGGCGTGCCGGCCGGCGCCGCGATGCCCCACCAATAGGTCATGTCGTAACGCGGCTCGCCCGCTTCGGCAAAGGTCGGCACCTGCGGGAGGAGACTGCTGCGCTGCGTGCCGGACACTGCAAGACCAAGCAGCGTGCCCCCCTGCACCTGCGCCATGCCCGCCGCGAGGCTTCCAATCGCCATGTCGACGCGCCCGGCAACGACCTCGCCGATCGCCGCGGCGACGCCGCGAAACGGCACGTGCAGCGCCTGCACGCCCGACAGATTCAAGAGCAGTTCCATCGCGAGGTGCGCCGACGAGCCCGCGCCACCGGAGCCGAAGCTGAGCGCGCCCGGCTTCTGCCGGCCGAGCGCCACCAGTTCCGCCAGCGTGCGCGGCCCGAGCCCATTGCGCACCATCAGCAGCGAGGGCGATTCCGCGATCCGGCTGATCTGGATGAGATCGCGCACCGGATCGTATGGCAGGTTCGGATAGAGCCCCGGCGAAATAGACAGGGACGTGTCGCTGAGCAGGAGCGTGTAACCGTCCGGCGCGGCACGCACCACCATGGTGGTGCCGGCCGTGCCGCCCGCTCCTCCCCGATTCTCGACCACCACCGGCTGGCCGAGCTGCTCGGTAAGCTCGTTGGCAACGAGCCGCGCCGAAACGTCGGTGAACGCGCCCGGCACGAACGGCACGACAATGCGTATCGGTCGGTCGGGCCAGCCGGCCTGGCCGAAGGCGGAGCCGATCGCCGCCAAGGGTGCGAGCGCAGCGGCGCGAACGAGCGTGCGGCGGTTCATCATGCCCGCTCCATCCTTCCATTCGAAATTGCGCGTACAGTCATGCGGCCACCGGCAGCCGCGCCGCATCCCAGGCGGTGGCGCGGATCGATGACCAGGCCGGGCGGCCGAACTCAGCCTGCAGGCCGGCAAGGATCGCGTGGGTGGGAAGCTGCGAGCATCCAATGAACAGCGCGTCGCAGTCCGGCCCCATGGTGGCGCGCGCGAGACCGCGCACCTCTTCGGCTGTGATGCGCCCGAGCGCGACGACATCGGGTGCGCGGAAGCTGTCCATGCGCACGACGCTGATGCCACCATCATTCAGAAATGCTTCGAGCTGCGCGTTGACCGTGTCGTGATAGGGCGTGACGACCGCAACACGCTTGGCCTTCTCGTGCTGCAGCGCGCTCACCATCGCGCGCGCGGTGGTGACCACCGGCAGCCCGGTCGCCTCGGTGAGCAGCGCGGAAAGCTCCGCGTCGCCAGCCGGGCCGAAGAGGAAGCCAGCCGCGGTGCAGCCGTAGGCGATCAGGTCGAAGTGGTCGTTCGCGAAATGTTGCCGCGCCAAATCGATGGCGCTCGCGCGATAGGCCGGCAGCGTTTCCTTCGTCAGCAGCCCCTGCCCGCGCGGAATCTTCACCGTGGTTACGCGCGAGCCTTCCGGCAGCCAGGCCGAGAGCTCGACCTCCATCGTGGTGTTGTTCACCGGCACCATCAGGCCGACGTTCAGTGCCATTCGCCCGCTCATGCCGCCACCCATCCGAGTTCTCTTGCTTTCTGCACCGGCCGTGTCAGCGAATGTACGGCGCGCCGCGTGCCCGGAGGAAGCGCACGCCAATGCAGCGCGCGCAACTCGCCGAACAGATGCGGCAAGCGCTTCCAGCTTTCGCCGCCGTCCGTCGAACGGAACAACTCCCCAAGATTGGTGCACACAAAGAGCAGCATCGGGTCGGCCGCGTTGGTGGCGACGCACCACACCGTGCTCTCGAGCGGCCCCGGCAGCTTGGCGTTCTCCCAGGTCTTGCCGTAGTCGCGCGAGCGCAGCAGGAAGCCGTCGTTGCCGGGCGGACCGTTGCCATTGGTCAGGAATACGACACCGGAATTGTCGGCGCGCGGCACCACCGAACGGGTGTAGGGCCAGGGCGATGGGATCTCCTGCAGCGTCCAGGTTTCGCCGTTGTCTTCGCTGCGATGGAGCCCGCGATTGGTGGTCACCAGCAGGACCTTGCCGCCGCCCGGCGGTTTCACCACCGCGAGGCCGTGCACATCGCCGGAGACGAGGCCTTTCTCCTTGTATTCCCAGGTCGTGCCGCGATCCTTGCTGCGATAGATGCCGCCGATCTCGACCGTGGCCCAGACGGTCCCGTCGTCGAACGGATCGAACAAAATCTGGGTGACGCGCGTGGGCCCGGCGTTCACGTCGGACGCCGGAATGATGCCGGGCGCGATGAGCGCCGACCAGGTCTGCCCGGCGTCGGCGGAGCGCCAGAAGCGCGCCGGCCGCGTGCCGGCGATGATCGTGTCCGGATCGGCGGGATCGATCGCGACCGACCAGACATCCTGCATCGGAGAAGGGAGATGCGCCCAGCGCGCGCTCGGCTCGTCCCAGCGGAACACGCCCATGTCGGTGCCGGCGTAAAGTCGCTCCGGGGTCGCCGCGTGGCTTACGATCGACCAGACGCGTGCTTCGAGATACATGCCGGAATGGCTGTTCGGGTGCACGAAGGTCTCGCCGCCGTCGTCGCTGAACCAGGCGGAATGCCCGCCGGTGCCGGCATAGACGTGAACCTCGCGCTCCGCGGCGGGTGTCTGTGTCACGGTGTCCTCCCTGGCCGGGCTTTCTCGGAGCCGGCCTTGACCGTCCTCTACGAGTAATCCCAACATGCGGGAAATGACAATGCCGCCCGCGCGAGCGCTGGCAGGCGCGGGAGGAATGCCTTGGCGGATTTGACGACACGGCGTGGATTTGTGCTCGGCGCGGTCGCGGCGCCCTTTGTCGGGCGCGTCGCAATGGCGCAGGCACCGTTCCCATCGCGGCCCGTCCGCATCGTGATCGGATTCCCGCCCGGCGGCGGCATCGACATTCTCGCCCGCCTGATGGCGCCGAAGATGTCGGAGCGGCTCGGCCAGCCGGTGATCGTGGAAAACCGCCCGGGCGCGAACGGGTTGATCGCCACGCAGGGCGTCGCGCAGTCGGAGCCGGACGGCCACGCCATCTTCTTCGGCACGACCGGCAACCTCGCGGTCAACCCAGCGCTCTATCCCGACCGTCCCGGCATGAACATGGAGCGTGACTTCGCGCCGCTGTCCTTGGTCGCGTCGCTGCCGTTCGTTCTGGTGGTCAATCCGGGCGTGCCGGCGAAGTCGCTCGCGGAGTTGATCGCGTTCGCCAAGTCGCGCCCGGGTGACGTGCTGTTCGGATCGAGCGGCAGCGGCGGCTTGCCGCATCTCTCGGGCGAGCTTCTGAACCTGCAGGCGGGCATCGCCGCGCGCCACGTGCCCTACCGCGGCAGCGCGCCGGCCTTCACCGACCTCATCAGCGGACAGGTGCAGTACGTGTTCGACGCGTACGCCATCGCGCAACCACATGTCGCCTCCGGCCAGTTGCGCGCGCTCGCAACGACCGGCCCCAAGCGCATGGCCGCCTTGCCCGACGTTCCGGCGGCAAAAGAAACCCTGCCGAATTTCGAGGTGGTGAACTGGTACGGCATGGCGGTGCGCGCCGGTACCCCGGCAACGATGGTCTCCCGCCTTCACCAGGAGGTCGCGAACGCGCTGCGCCAGCCCGACGTCGCGGAGCGCGCGTCTTCGCTAGGTCTTGACCTCGTCGGCAGCACGCCCGATGAGTTTGCCAAGTTGCAGCGTGACGAAATCGCGAAATGGGGCGAGGTGATCCGCTCCGCCAAGATCAAGGTCGAATGAACCCATGGGTCTGAATTACGAACGGGTGATGGCCTACCGGCCTGCCGACATTCAGGTGAACTACGGCGAGCGCGAGTGCATCATCTACGCACTCGGCATCGGGCTCGGCCTCGACCCGCTCGATCGGGGACAGCTCAAGTTCGTCTACGAACGCGCCGGGCTCGTGGCCTTCCCCACCATGGCGGTGGTGTTGGGCTGGCCCGGCCGCATGACCGATCCGGCGTTCGGTGTCGACGAGCGGCTCGTGGTCGCGGGCGACATCAAGCTCACGCTGCATCGGCCGTTGCCGGCGGAGGCCCGGCTCGTCAGCCGCCCGCGCATCCGCGAGGTGATCGACAAGGGGCCGGGCAACGCCGCGATCATCCAGAACACCCGCGATCTTCTGTCGGCCGACGGGACGCCGGTCGCCACCGTCGACAGCAGCACGTTTGCGCGCAAGCATGGCGGCTTCGGCGGCAAGGTGACGGAGACGCCGGTGCCGCATGCCGTTCCCACCACACCGCCAGAAAAGATTTGCGATCTGCCGACCTCGACCAACCTGGCGCTGATCTACCGGCTCAACGGCGACGAGAACCCGCTGCACGCCGACCCGGAGCGCGCCAAGGTGGCGGGCTTCGACCGGCCGATCCTGCATGGCGCGGCAAGCTTCGGCATCGCGGCGCACGCCGTGCTGCGCAGCTACGCGGATTACCAGCCGGAGCGCATGGCAACCTTCGAGGCGCGGTTCTCCAAGCCGGTGTTCCCGGGCGAGACCATTCGCACTGAGATGTGGGCCGACGGCCCGCGCATCTCGTTCCAATGCAAGGTGGCGGAGCGCGATGCGGTCGTGCTCAGCAATGGGCTGGCGACGCTGAGGGCTGAAGCCCGTCATACCGGCCGATGGATCATCGGCGCGGTGCGCGTGAAGCTACGGCGGCCGCGCTTCAGTCCGAACAATGGCTGCGCCAGTTCGCCGACCGCAGCCGCGGGCTCGCGACAATCGAGCACGACAAGGTCGGCCGGATTGCCGACCGCAATGCCGTAGTCCTTGAGGTTCATCAGCTTCGCGGGATGCGCCGTCACCATGTCGAGGCAGGCGGCAAGCTCCACCGCGCGCCCCGCCTGCGCGATATTGGCGTAAAGGTTTGCCATGCGGATGAGCGAGCAGTCGCCGAACGGCGTGAAGGGATTGAGCACGTTGTTGGTGGCGAGCGAGCATGTCACGCCGTGATCGAGCAGCTTGTGCGCCGGCGCAACCCCGCGCGGTACGCTGTGTTCATGTCCGCGCCCCATCAGGAACAGGTCGGTCGACGGCAACACGGTGACGGCGACGCCGGCATCGGCCAACCGCCGCGCCGTTTCGGCAAAGCGCCCAGGCGGGAGCGCGGAGAGCTTCGTGACGTGGCCGATCGCAACGCGCCCGCCATAGCGGTGAACCTGCGCCTGCCGGCAGACCTCTTCGAGGTCCATCCAGGACGCGTCGAGGTCAAAGTCGAGATGGAAATCGATATCGACGTCGAAGCGCCGTGCAAGCTCGAAGATGCGCGCGATCTGGCCGTGAGGATCGCTGTCGGTATAGGGGCAACCGCCGATCAGGTCGGCACCCTGCTCGCAGGCCGCGACAAGAAGCTCGTCCGCACCGGGATCGTTGAGCAGGCCCTCCTGCGGGAATACACAGATCTCGATGTCGATCGCCCATGCGTAGTCGGTCTTCAACTGGCGCACGGCGTTGAAGCTCGCGAGCCCGACACGCGGGTCCACTTCCACATGCGTGCGCATGCGGGTGGTGCCCTGCACGATCGCCTTTTCGAGCGTTCGGCGGCCGCGTGCATACACGTCGTCTTCCGTGAAGGCTCGCTTGGCAGCCGCCACCTGCGTGATCGCCTCCTGCAAGGTGCCTTCCTCGCACCGGCAGAGCTCGAGGATGCACGACTTGTCGAGATGGATGTGCGTCTCGACGAAGCCCGGAACGACCAAACGGCCGCCGATGTCCTCCGCCGGCGCATTGGACGGGATGGCCGGCGCGATCTCGGCGATCCTTCCGTCGGCCACGGCAATATCGACCGGCGGGCCGTCGCGGCCGGCGATACGCGCATCGCGAATGATGAGGTCGAGCGGCATGGCGGCTATTGCGCCGCTTCGGCGCGGCCGAGATAGGCGGCCTCGAGCGCCGGATCGTGCGCCAGCGCGTCCGCGCTGTCGTCACGCACGATGCGGCCGGACTCCAGCACGTAGCCGCGATCGGCCACCGTGAGCGCGAGCGCGGCCATCTGATCGACCAGCAGGATGGTGACGCCGTCGTCCCGCAGTTCCGCCAGCACGTCGAACAACTCGTTGATCATGGCCGGTGCAAGTCCGAGGGAAGGCTCGTCGAGCAAGAGGATACGCGGCTTCGCCATCAGCCCGCGGGCGATCGCCAGCATCTGCTGCTCGCCGCCGGAGAGAAGTCCGGCGCGGCTCGACAATCGTTCGCGCAGGCGCGGAAAGCGGTCGAGCAACGTTTTGATCTCCGCCGCCTGATCGGCATCGCGTCGCGCAAATGAACCAAGCTTGAGATTGTCGAGCACGCTCATTTCCGGAAAGACCTGCCGGCCTTCGGGCACCAGCGCCACGCCACGTGCGACGATCTTGTAGGCGGGCAAGTTGCTCGACCCGCTCGTCGTTGAGCACGATCGATCCCGTAACCGGGCGCAGGAGGCCGGTGACGGCGCGCATCGCGGTCGACTTGCCGGCGCCGTTCGCGCCCAAGAGCGCCACCATCTCGCCCGGCCTGACCAGGAACGAGACCTCTTCGAGCACCGGCGCCGCGCCATAGCCGGCGGACAGTTTCAGGCACGATAGGGTCGCGTCCTGCGAACCGCGCCAGGGGACTTGGCGCGGCCGTGCGCGCATCTCGCCGTCGCCGAGATAGGCTTTCAGCACGCGCGGGTCGCGGCGCACTTCGGCCGGTGTCCCGGCCGCGATGATCGCGCCGGCATCGAGCACCACGATGTGGTCGGAGATGCCCATCACCAGCGACATGTCGTGCTCGACCAGGATGACGGCGATGCCGAGATCGGCGATCCGGCGGATGAGCGCGCTCAGCGCCGCCTTGTCGGCGCGCATCAGCCCCGCCGCCGGCTCGTCGAGCAGCAGTACACGCGGCTTCGTTGCGAGCGCACGCGCGATCTCGATCAGCCGCCGGTCGACATGCGGGAGATCGCCCGCCAGCGTCGCGAGCGGTCCGTGGTAGCCGGCGAAGGCGAGCAGCGCCTCCGCCGCGCGCCGGTCGTCACCGGCCGCGATGTCGGTGAACGGATCACCCAACCGCCCGCGGCGCAGCGCCACCAGGATATTGTCGATCACGCTCATCGTTCCGAAAAGCTGCGTGGTCTGGTAGGTGCGCGCGATGCCGGCGCGCGCGATGCGCCACGCCGGCGCTCCGGCAAGCTCGCGGTCGCCGAGCCGGATGCTGCCGGCATCGGGACGATAGAATCCGCCGATCATGTTGAGCACGGTCGTCTTGCCGGCGCCGTTCGGGCCGATCACGCTGGTGATGCGTCCTGGCTCGGCCGTGAAGCCGACATGCGACGCAGCCTTGATGCCGCCGAACGTGATGCCGATGTCGTTGACGACAAGGCTTTGCTGCGCGTGGCCCGTCATCAGCAGCGCGGAAAGGTCGAAGCCGCGCGCATCCGCGCTCGCCTTGTCGCCGCGACGTATATAGCGCGCGAGCGTTCCAATGATGCCCTCGGGCGCGAGCCACAGCACGACAAGGAGCAACACTCCGACGAACAGCAGCCGGTATTCGGCAAGGTTCGAGAGGAGTTCCGGCAGCATCACCGTGACCGTGGCTCCGACCACCGGTCCCAGCACCCAGCCGGCGCCGCCGACGATCACGGCGAGCAGAAACAGGATCGATTGCGAGAATGGAAACGAATCGGGCGCCACGAACATCATCAGCGGCGCGAAGATCGCGCCCGCCAATCCGGTGAAAACCGCCGACAGCGCGAAAGCCCAGGTCTTGATCGTTACCGGATTGAGGCCGATGGAGCGCGCAGCGGTCTCGCTGTCGCGCACCGCAACCATCGCCTTGCCCCAGGCACTGCCGGCGAGCCGATGAAAGAGATAGAGTGAGACGCCCGCGAGCATGATCGCCAGCATGGCCATTTCGCGCTCGGAGAACGCCTGGCCAGCGATGCTTGGCGGGACGATCCCCATCAGGCCGTTCTGGCCCCCGGTCAGGCCCTTCCACTCGATGGTGCCGTGCTGGACGATGAAGGCGAACGCGATAGTCAGCATCGCGAGGTAGGGGCCGGTGGTGCGCAACGCCGGCAGTGCGAGCAGCGCGCCGACGATGCCGGCGATCAGTCCAGCGATCGGGAACGCCAGCCAGAAGTTCATGCCGTTCGCCGTCAGGATCGCCGCCACGTAGGCGCCGATCGCGTAGAAGCCGACATGTCCGAGCGAGACCTGGCCGGCAAGCCCAAGCAGGATATTGAGCCCGACACCGACGACCGTCGTGAGCGCGACCAACGCCAGGATGAAATGCGTATAGCCCTCGGATTGGAAGACGAGACCGATCCCCGCCGCCGTCAGAGCGACGATCGCATACGTCACCGCCGCAGGCATGCGCGCGCGCATCTCGCTACACCTTCTTCGCGGCCGCGCGCCCGAACAGCCCGTTGGGCATCGCGGCAAGCGCGAGAATGACGACGGTGAACGCGATGATCTGCGTGTAGGTCGAGCCGAAGAAGGCGGTGACCAGCGCCTCGATCAATCCATAGATGAAACCCGCCAGCATCACGCCCGACGCCGAACTGATGCCGCCGAGAATGGCGACCGCGAAGGCTTTGATGCCGAACAGCGTGCCCATGTCGGAATGCACGCTGAACAGTGGCGCTATGAGCAGGCCGGCCAGCCCCGCCAGCGCGGTCGACAGCGCGAACGAGAACGCAATTGCGAGCCGCACATTGATGCCCATGAGCCGCGCGGCGTCCTTGTTCTGCACCACCGCCAGCAAGGCCTTGCCGAGCCGCGTGTGCTGAAAGGAAAGGTGCAGCGCGAGCGCAATGCCGAGCCCGACCGCCGGAATGACGAGTTGCAGCGGATAGACCCCGGTACCGAACAACTCGATCGGCTTTTGCGCCAAGACCGACGGAAAGCCGCGCGGCTCCTTGCCGAACGTGAACAGCACGACGTTGTCGATCACGATGCCGCCGGCGACCGTCGCCATCAGCCAGCCGTTCGAGCCGCGTTCGGCGAACGGCCGGACCAAAGTGCGCTCAACGACCAGACCGAACAACGCACACAGCAGCAGCGCCATCGCGGCCGCGAGCGGCAGCGGCCAGCCAAGTTTCACCGCGAAGGTATACCCAAGCACGGCCCCCAGCATCATCGAGGAGCCTTGCGAGAAGTTGACGGTGTTGGAGACGACGTACGTCACGTGGTAGCCGAGCGCGATCAGCCCGTACATGCTGCCGACCGCAAGTCCGGTGACGATGGCTGAAATCAGCAGCATGGCGGCTTCTTACAGCGCATTGGCTCGCGCCATTGCGTCCTCTCCCCTTGCGGGAGAGGGCTCATAGGCCTCGACGCAAGTCGGATTGGGTGAGGGGGTCTCTTCGGATAAATCTTGTTGCGAAGAGGCCCCTCACCCGACCATCCTTGCTGACACATCGAGCAGCCCTCTCCCGCAAGGGGAGAGGGCGCTGCAACTACGACCGCTTTCGCGGCATCAGTTCGTCAGCGGAAGGATCTGGCCTTCCTTGAAATAGGTGAACAGGTAGTCGTCCGCGGTCAGCGCGTCCTGATTGGTCGGCGAGAACGGCTTGCTGTATTTCTTGATCAGGCCGTCATAGTTGTCGATGCCGTAGAAGGCTTCGCGGATCTTCGGCCCTTCGGTCGAGCCGGCCTTGGCAATGGCGAGCGCGGTCAGGTGCATCGCGTCGTAGGCATTTGCGATGCCCACCGCGGGCGTCACGTCGGCGAGTGTCTTGATCTCCGGATACTTCTTCTTCAGTGCCGCGAGCACCACCTCGGCCTTGGGCGACAACTTGCCGGAGAAGCTGAAGGTCTGGATGAAGTGCACCTTGGCACCACTCGGGCCTGCGAGCTCGCTGAAGCGGCCGCCCGCCGGTCCCCAGTGCGAGACGATCGGAACGTCCCATCCCATGCGGTCGAGCGACTTCACCACTTGCGATGACGGCGCGACGTTGGCCACCATGAAGAGGACGTCGGCGCCCGCCTGCTTGAGGCGCGTCAATTGCGGAACCACGTCGATATCGGCGTCCTGGAACTTCTCGATCGCCGCGTAGGGGATATTCTTCTCGGCAAGCGCGGCCTTCAGGCCGGCCTCGTTCGACTCGCCCCAGGGATTGTTGATCAGGATCATCCCGGGCTTCTTCGCGGCGTATTTCTTCACCGCATATTCGACCAGCGCCTTATCGACCAGTACGTCGACCGCCGAAACGCGGAACACGTAGTTTTCAGCGGCGCCGTTGCGGGTGATCGGCGTGCCGGCCGCCCAGACGCCCATGAACGGTACTTTGCTCTGGTTTGCGAACGGCACGATGGCCATCGACACCGGCGTATCGAGCCCGCCGAACATCGCCGCCACCTTCTCGCGCTGCACGAGTTCGCGTGCGGCCACGACGCCCTTGGCAGGATTGCTCTCGTCGTCGCGCACGATCAGTTCGACTTTCTTGCCGAGCAGGCCGCCTTTGGCATTGATCTCGTCGAGCGCGATGTTGAGACCACGAACGATGGCCTCGCCGGACTTGGCGGACTGGCCGGACATGGCGGCGACCAGGCCGAGCTTGACGGTATCCTGGGCGGACGCCGGGAAAGCCACGGCCGTCGCAACGGCGGCGGCTCCGATCAACAGCAGGCGCCGGGAGTGGCGGGAAATGCTGGTCTTGAAGGGCATGGACGTACCTCCTGGGAAGGTGGACCCGCGCGCATCCTCGCAAGGGACATGCCAGTACACCATGGACCGAAAACCCGTAGGAATCCTAGATTCTCGAACTTCTTGCGCCCAGGGCCTGGGCATGTGCTCACGAAATAAGCATAATCGTATACAGGATTGCATGCAATATTGCGACCTATCGAATGCGAAACTCTGGCCGGAAATATGCATCGGGAAACATGCATGCGGGGCGGGGTGACCCACGAACGTTGCCAGACGCAAAGCCAAGGAGACAAGCCATGCCGCTCTCTCAGACTGCTGCCGCCAAGGCGGCCGTGATCGCCCCGTCGGACGAGACAGCGGCTGCGGCCGAGATCGTCGAGAAATTTTTGGTCGCGTCGATGGTACCGGATCCGGAGACCGCGGCCCGCTACGTCGCCGAGCCGCTCAAGCTTACCTTTACGGGCGGACGCAAGTTCTCGCATCCGCGCGAAAGTACCGCCTTCAACGCCAAGCGCTACAAATGGGTGAAGAAGAAGATGGAGCGGTCCGACGTTGTGCCGGGTCGCGGGGAGACGATCGTCTATAACATCGGAACGCTCTACGGCGAATGGCCGGACGGCACGCCGTTCGACGGCAACCGTTACGTCGACCGTTTCGTGGTGCGCGGCGGCAAGATCGTGCAAATGGACGTGTGGAACGACAGCGCCGAGCGGCTTCTGACGCGCAACGGGATCGACGCGTAGTCAGCGTTTGGTGCGCCGCGCGCCGTTCGGCGTAGCACCGGAGCGCGTCTCCTGCGAATAGGACGCAAGGATATCCTTGAGATCGCGGCTCTTGGCCGGCCGCGCCACGATCAGCGCACGGCTCGCCACCGCTTCGAGATGTTCGTCCATCACCGCGGTGGCACG
Organism: uncultured Alphaproteobacteria bacterium; assembly: GCA_963763365.1. Classification (GTDB taxonomy): domain Bacteria; phylum Pseudomonadota; class Alphaproteobacteria; order Rhizobiales; family Xanthobacteraceae; genus VAZQ01. The sequence goes on from CAVXOE010000015.1 coordinate 75,194, forward strand.
CGCCACGTCGCCGGCGGCGAGCGCCGCGATGATCGCGCGATGCTCATTCACGGCACATTCCGACGAATGCGGCCGGCTGTAGAGCGCAAGGATCAATCCGCAGCGGGACGATACTTCGCTGATGTAGCGGGTCAGTACCGGACTGCCGGTCATCTCCGCCAGGACGATATGAAATTCGGTCGCCAGCCGGATCGACAGCGGCTCGTTGTTGCCGCGCGCGCGCTCCTCCTCGTCGACATGCGCCTCCAGCGCCTTGACCTGATCGCGCGTGAGCCGCCCCGCCAGCCGCGACATGACAAGACGCTCGAGGCCGAGCCGGACATCGAACGTATCCCGCGCCTCCTCCCAGCTTGGGACCGCCACCGACGCGCCGCGATTGCGGCGCAGCTCGACCAAGCCCTCGGCGGCGAGTTGGCCCAGCGCATGACGCACGATCGTACGGCTTGCGCCGAAGCGCTCGCCGATGGCGTCCTCCGGCAGCTTGGCGCCTGGCTCCAACGCCTGCTCGATGATCGCATGACGGAGCGCGCGATAAATCTGCCCCATGCGGTCGGTGCCGAGCTTCTGCGACTGCCTGGCCATGAACCATCAACCCCGGTGAACCATCGATTCCAGCGCGCCATATTCTATGATACCCGCTGCCGCTTCGGATACCGAGACGGCCGCCGATCATTCACCGCTTTGCCCGCGCGCACTGGGTAGACAGTCCGCCAGGTGCCTGATGGCCGCCGAAGCCAGCGGCTGCCCGGCGAGCTTGGCCGCGTAGATCGCGGCTCCCCCGCTTGGCGCGACCAACGGTTCCATCAGCCGGTAAGTGCCGGGCTGCGCGGCGAGATGGCGCCGGAACGGCGCGAGGATGAGGTCGCCCGTGTTGAACACGCCGCCCGAGTAGGACAACGGCACGTCTTCCCCGGGCGCAAATTCGAGCGCGCGGCGCACGGCTTCGGCAATGGCCACGAGTTCGCGGGCGGCGGCGTCAAAAACCTGGATCGCGTGAGCGTCGCCATCCTGCGCAGCGCGGGTAACAAGCTGCGAAATGGCGGCGATGCTCCCACGCGTGTGCGCATGCATGACCTTGCCGCACAGGTCGAGGTCGGCACTCAACCCAAATGACGCTCTGAATGCCTCGTAGAGCGGCCCCTTCGGCAGGCGACCGTCGCTCATGCGCGTGAAGATGTTCAGGCCCTGCACGGCGATCCAATAGGCGGAGCCTTCGTCACCGAAGATTTCGCTCCACCCGCCGGCACGCGCCGCTTTGCCCTGCCGCTCGCCATAGCTGATCGAGCCGGTGCCAGCGACGATATTGATGCCGTCCTCGCCGCCAAGAGAACCGGCCCAGGCACAGACCATGTCGTTGCCGCAAAGGTAACGCCGATGGCCGAGCGGCGCCTCCGGAAGCGCGTCGAGCTTGATCTGCGCCTCGCTGTCCTCGCCGTAGCAAGGCAGCCCGAAGAAGGCGTGCGTGACGGCGCTGCTGCTGACATCCGCCCGGCGAAACAGCGCCGCAATCCCGTCGGCCAGCACGCTTCGCACGCCGTCGATGCCGACCTGGAGATGATCGCTGGTCGGCCCTTCATACGAGGCCACCAGGTTTCCCTCGCCATCAACTAGCACGAACTGCGTTTTCGTGCCCCCGCCGTCGACGCCGAGGAAGAGTTGTCTCGGCATCGGATCAACCGAAGGCGTGAATGCGCACGCCTTGCACGACGCGATTCACGGTGCCCGAGATATTGGGATTGTCCGGCGAGCGGCCGCGAGCGAGCGATTCCTCGAAAGCGAAAATCTGCGGCGCGACGATGAACGGGAACAGCAGATCGACGTCCTCGGCATCTCGCATTGACGGGATCAGGACCTGTTCGACACCGGCCGGTAATCCGTCGTCGCGCGCGGAGATCGCAAGCAGGCCACCGGTTTTGCCGTCGCGGGCGATCTCGTCCAGCAGGTCGAGGTCGTAGCGGCGCGTATAGGCGTTGTTGGACAGGAAGACCACGACGAGGGTCTTGCCGTTGACGATGGTCTTCGGCCCATGCCGGAATCCCATCGGGGAATCGTAAGCGGCAATCATGCCGCCGTCGGTCAATTCGAGCAGCTTGAGCGCAGCCTCGCGCGCCAAGCCCTTGAAGATGTGACTGCCGAGATAGACGACGCGTTCGTAACCGCGTCCGGCAAGTGCCTGCATCGGGGCCGCCTGTTGCTTGATGGCGGCTTCGACCGCCTGCGCGACAGGCTCGATCCGCGCCTGCATGCCGTCGATGCCGGAGAGGGCGGCAAGCGCCGCATACATCATGCAACTGAAGCTCGACGTCATCGCAAAGCTGCGGTCGTGGGTATCCTCCGGCAGCAGGATGGTGCGGCCATATCTGGAAGTGCTTGCCTTGCCGGCGAGCGCGCCCTCCACGTTGCAGGTCACGACCAAATGGAAAATCCCGTCGACGAACTGGTCGGCGAGATCGACCGCCGCAACGCTCTCCGGACTGTTGCCTGAGCGCCCGAACGAGACCAGCAGCGTCGGCGTCTCTCGCTCGAAATAAAGATAGGGGGCCGAGACCAGATCGGTGGTGGCGATCGCCTCGACCCGGCACGCCAGCTTGGCGCCGAGATAGGGCGCGAGGCATTCGCCGATGAAGGCCGACGTCCCTGCGCCGGTCAAAATCACCCGCATGTCGTTGCGGTCGAGCAGCGGGCGCAGGAAACGCTCCAGCGCATCCCTGTCGGCCGCCAAATCCGCGTGTGTCTTGCGCAGCATCGTCGGCTGCTGCGCGATCTCGCGTGCGGTCCAGAGCGCGCCCAGCACCTTGAGCTCATGGTCGTCGCGGCCGAGCTCAGCCATGGCACGCCTCTTTCGCCGGCATTGTCGCGGCATGATAACCGTCGAGCACCGACCACACATGCGCCATGGCAAGCTCCGACGGGCTCGCGCCAATCAAGCCATCTCGGACGGCGGCATGGGCAATCGGCAGGTATTGGCTGATCAATGCAGCGGGCGGCGGGTTCTGCGTCAGGTTGCGAAACATCGTGCCCTGCGTGCGGGCAATCTCCGGGTCGGGCCAATAGTAGCGGATGCGGTCGCTCAAGCTGTATTCGAGGTCATAGTCGAGCACCTTGCCCGTCGCGTGATAGTACTTCGCCCAATATTTCGGATCGGCTTTCATTCGTGCGATGGCGATTTCGCGGAAATTCGAAGGCTTCGCGGGCTCAATCCATTCCCGTTCGATCGCATCGAGCCCCCACAGCGCTTCGCGCAACGCGAATGTAACGCCCGGCCCGACCTTCAGGATCGCGAAGTGATCGCGCACCAGCGCCGCGAGCGCGGCTGGCGTCTGGTAATCGGTCGAATGCGCCTCGAAGACCATTTGATCGTATCCTTCGATCATCTGGCTCAGCGCCCTCGCCTTCCCGGATACATAGCCGACCACCTTGCGATGATCGAATTCGACGCCGGGCTGGACCACGACCGCGATCACGCGCGCCCATGCATTCGCCAGGCCCGCCTCGGCGAAGATCGCACGATGCGTCTCGATCGTCGCGCGCGCCGCTTCGGGCGTCGTGACCGCGAGCGCGTCGAGTTCTTCCGCCGCCCCGCCCGGCACCGGCACCTCGGTGCCGATGACGTAGACCGGCGGCTCGCCTCCTGCGCGTTCATAAGCGCGTTCAGCCACCGCGCAGAGCCGCGCGGCACGGCGCGCGACAGTCTCGTCGGAGAGCGGCGCCGTGTCGCCCGAGCACGGCATGGAACAATCGAGATGGATCTTACGAAAGCCCGCGCGGATATAGTCGTCGATCAACACATCCGCGCGCACCATCGCCTCCTCGGCCGGCAGCGACTGCCAGGCGTTGGGACCAAGGTGGTCTCCGCCGAGCGCGATGCGCTCCCGCGACAGTCCGGCGTGGTCGGCGATGCGATAGACGAAGTCGCGGAAGTCCGCGGGCTTCATGCCGGTATAGCCGCCGTCTTGATTGACCTGATTCGAGGTGGCTTCGACCAGCGCAAACGGCGCGCCCGTCCGCCCCGCGTGGCGAAACGTCGCTTCGATCACCAGCGGATGCGCCGAACACACGGAAAATATGCCGCAGGGCTCGCCAGCCTTGTGTCGCTTGACCAGATCGAGAATGGCTTTCATCCAAGCGGGCTCCGGCGGGCGCCATGCGTGCGGGCACGTTTGCCTTGATGCAAAGGAATGTGCAAGCATATTGCCAAGTTCGGGATGGACGCTATTCGCGCGTGGCATGCTCTGATCATGGCGGGCTCTGACAGGAGTGGGACAGTGCACGATGGCATTGCACCGGTCGCCCGCCGACGCACGGTGCTGAAACTGCTTGCGGGTTCGATTGCAGGCGCCGGCTTGAGCAAATTCGAATCGGGTGTGGCGTTGGCCGCCGAGCCGCAAGCCCAGGTCGGCGACGCCTCGATGGCGCTTGAATTCGACGCGTCCCTGCACAGCCGCGTGGTCGCGCGGCAGGGCAGCGCCGCGACCTATCTCACGGATTTCGAGCCCAGCGAGACGCTGAAGCTGTCGGATGGCCGCAACGTCGATCGCTTCCCGCTGTTCGACAAGCGTAGCGAGCCCGTCGACAACGCGCACGGCCGGGGCATGCGCCATGTTCTGCGGGGGCGTAACGATGCGATCGAGAAGTGGATCGGCATCACGCTTTATGATCGGCTTCCAGGTTTCGCGCTGCTGAACATCGCTTATCGAAATACGGGCACGGAAGCACTCCAGATCGCAGGCTGGATCAACGGCGCGCACGTCCTCAAGCCTTCGACGGACGGGACGCTCGACTACTGGTCCTTTTCCGGCGCGTCGTACGTCGATCGCCGCGACTGGGTGCAGCAACTTTATGAGGGTTTCGATCAGCGCAATTTCATGGGCATGAATGCGCCCGACTATGGCAGCGGCACGCCCGTGGTGGATGTGTGGCGCCGCGACTGCGGGCTGGCGGTCGGCCATGTCGAGACGGTGCCCAAAGTCGTCGCGCTGCCGCTCACCGTCACGCCCGACGGCGCGCGCATCGCGCTCGAATGCAATCAACCGGCGACGCTGGCGCCGGGCAAGGAATTTTCCACCTGCGAGACCTTCGTAGCTGTTCACCGCGGTGATCACTTCTCGACACTCGATGCCTATCGACGCGTCCTCGCCGAGCGCGGAATGCAGCAGGCGAATATCCCGGCGGGCGCGTACGAACCGATCTGGTGCGGCTGGGGATACGAGCGCGACTTCACCCTCGACCAGATCCTGGGGACGTTGCCGAAGGCGCGCGAACTCGGGCTCGTCTGGGCGGTGCTCGACGACGGCTGGCAGACTTCGCTCGGCGACTGGTATCTCAACCCGAAGAAATTTCCGCGCGGCGATGCCGACATGGCCGCGCTGGTCGGGAAGATCAAGAGCGCGGGCATGAAGCCGAAGCTCTGGCTTGCGCCGCTCGCGGCGGAGCCGGGCACCGATCTTCTGCGCGACCATTCAGACTTGCTGCTGCTAGACAAGGCCGGCGCCACGCAGGACGTGACAGGATGGGATAGCCTTTGTCTGTGTCCCGCCTATCCGCAGACGGTCGAGCGAACGAAGGCGCTGGTTCGCAAGATCATGCGCGACTGGGGCTACGAGGGGCTTAAGCTCGACGGCCAGCACCTGAACGGGGTCGCGCCCTGTTACAATCCGGCGCACAAGCACGACCGGCCGGAAGAGTTGGTCGAAAAGCTGCAGGACTTCTGGAAAGCGATCTACCAGGAGGCAACCACGATCAATCCCAACGCGGTGATCGAAATTTGCCCCTGTGGTACCTCCTACGCCTTTCACAACATGCCTTACATGAATCAGGCGGTCGGCTCCGACCCGCTGTCGTCCGAGCAGGTGCGTTGCAAGGGCAAGACCATCAAGGCCCTGATGGGGCCCACGGCAGCTTATGCGGGCGATCACGTCGAGCTGAGCGACAATTCGAACGACTTCGCCTCGACGATCGGTGTCGGCGCGATCGCTTCCACGAAATTCACTTGGCCGCGCGATCCAAAGACCGACAACGAGTTCGTCCTGACCCCGGAAAGAGAGGCAGAGTGGCGCCGGTGGATTGCGCTCTACAACGAGAAGCGGCTTCCTGAGGGGCGCTATCTCGGCGACCTCTACGACATCGGCTTCGACAAACCCGAAGCTCATGTCATCGCAAAGGATAACCGGCGCTACTACGCCTTCTATGCCGACCGTTGGGATGGCCCGGTCGAATTGCGGGGGCTTGGCGAGGGCCGCTACCAGGTCGCCGACTACTGGACCGGCAAGACCATCGGCACCGCATCGGCCGCGGCCAACCGTATGTCGGTTGCCTTCGAGCGTTTCCTTTTGCTCGAGGCAACGCCGCTTGAGCGGACTTGAGCGGTGGCGGTCGCCGCCCCGCAGCGCGTGCCGGCGCCGAAAACATGGCTGCTGTACGCATTTGTCACCGTAGTCCTGTGGGGCGTCTGGGGCGCATTTACCGACGTCTCTGCGCAACGCGGCTTTCCCGAGACGCTGGTCTACTGCGTCTGGTCGCTGACGATGATTCCGCCGGCGCTCTACGCGCTGGCCCGCACCGGCTGGCGGCTTGATCGCGATCCACGATCGATCCTGTACGGCATGATCATTGGCCTGCTCGGCGCGGGCGGCCAGATGGTGCTGTTCTACGCGCTGCGGCTGGGGCCGCCGTATCTCATCTTCCCGCTCATCTCGCTGTCGCCGGTAATCACCATTGCACTGTCCTATCTCACGCTGGGCGAGCGCACCAACATCGTCGGCGTCATCGGGATTGTGCTTGCGCTGCTGGCCCTTCCGATGTTCGATTTCTCGCCGCAGGGGCTGGGTGACAGCAAGGGTGTCGGCTGGTTTGTGCTGGCGCTCATCGTGATGGGAAGCTGGGGCGTGCAAGCTTTCTTCATGAAGCTTGCGAACCACAGCATGAGCGCCGAGAGCATCTTCTTCTACATGATGGCGACCGGACTGTTGCTGGCTCCGGTTGCGTGGGTGATGACCGACTTCGGCCAGCCGATCAACTGGGGTATCGACGGCCCCTATCTGGCGGCGGGAATCCAGGTGCTGAATGCGATCGGCGCGCTCGCGCTCGTTTACGCCTTCCGCTACGGCCAGGCGATCGTCGTATCTCCGCTCACCAATGCAGGCGCGCCGCTGACGACGGCGGTGATTTCGCTCATCGCGGTCGGCACACTGCCCGGTCACCTGAAGCTGGTCGGCCTTGTGCTTGCCGGCGTTGCCGCCGTACTCCTGGCGATCGCGCCGGAGGAAACAGCGGCAGCGGATATGAAGAGCAAGCCGACAACGCCTTGAACGCGGGCCTTGCTTTCGTTCGCGCAGTGATCGACGGAGGAACCTGATGAGGACTCGGTATGCGGTCGCATTGTCGATGCTGGCCGGCATCGGGCTTGGTGCCGCGGCGGTCGGCCACATCTACGCGCAGACCAAGCCGCAGCCGCCCACCTACTACATCGCGGAAGTCGAAGTGACGAACCTCGAAGGCTACCTGAAGGAATTCCTCCCGCGCGTTGAGGCGAATGTCAAAGCCTTCGGTGGCCGCGTCCTCGCCGCAAGCACCAAGGTCGCGACTATCGAGGGAGAACCGCCGAAATCGCGCGTGGTCCTGCTGCGCTTCGACGGCATCGAGAAAGTGCAATACTGGCGGAACGCACCCGAGACCAAAGAGATTCGTGCGATCGGACACAAGTACGCGAAATTCCGCACGTTCACAGTTGAAGGTTCGCCGTAGGCAGCTCTCCTTACCGTCATGGCCGGGCCTGTCCCGGCCATCCACGTCTTGCTTTGCGTGATGAAGAAAGACGTGGATGCCCGACACAAGGCCGGGCATGACGGAGCTTTGATCTTCAGACCCTGCGATGAAGCTGGTGCTCGATCCATAACAGCAGTGCGTTGGCGAGCGCCGCGAACGCGAACAGCACGAGGGCGACGGTGATCATCTCCTCGGCTTGCAGCAACTGCATGGCGTTGATGATCAGAAATCCCAGTCCGTGCTTGGCGGCGAACATCTCGGCCAGCAGCACGCCGAGCAGCGTCAGCGTGAAGCCGATGCGCAGGCCCGCGACCACCTCCGGCAGCGTTGCCGGAAACAGCACCGTCAGGATCGTCTGCCATCGCGACAGGTGCAGCGTGCGCGCCGACTTGAGGTAGACCGGCGGAATGTTGCGGATCGCCGCCATGGTCATCAGCGCGACCGGTAGCACGCCGTGCATCGCACCGAACGTCACGCGGCCCGCAAGCGTGAGCCCGAAGATCAGAAGCACCACCGGATAAAGCGTGACCTTCGGCAGCGTGTAGAGCGAGATGAGGATCGGCTCGCCGACCGCTCCGGACATCCTGTGCGTTCCCATCCAGACGCCGACCGCGAGCCCGATCGCGTAGGAGAGAATCAACGCGTAGAAGAAGCAAACCAGCGTCGCCCAGGCATTCTCGGCAAACCGCGCGGTCGGCACGAACTTGACGAGATAGGCGAGCGTCGGCCCGGGACCCGGCAGTGCAGTTGCGCCGACGGCAAGGTGCAGCAACTGCCACAGCAGCAGCAGAACAATCAGAATGATCAGCGTGTCGGTGGCGCGCTTTGTCGCGGTCATGGCTTGGCGATCCCGCGGCGCTCGGCCCAGCGCTGGTCCAACATGTGCAGCAGCATGTTGACCACCGTCGCCACAATCACCAGCAACAGCATCAGCGCATACATGCGCCGGTTGTTGAAGTCGCTGTAGGCATCCGAGATGACGCGCCCGAGCCCCGAGGGCGCCAGGATGAACTCACTGGCGATGACGCCGATGAAGGCGTAGCTCACCGAGAGCTTGACGCCGGTGAACAGATGCGGCGCCGCCGCCGGCAGCTTGAGCAGCAGCGCCGTGGCGACCGGTCCCATGCGGTGCACGCGCGCGACCTTGCTGAGCACACGCGGAATGCGGTCGAGCCCGTTCAGGGTCGCGATGATCATCGCCACGATGGCGGTCGCCACCCCCATGAGCACGATCGGAATGATCGAGAGCCCAAAGATCACGATCATCACTGGGTAGAAGATGAAGATCGGCACCGCGTAATAGGTGGCAAAGAACGGGTCGAGCGCCTGCCGCAGGCGTGGCAGCGCGTGCATCACTACGCCAAGCGCAAAGCCCGCCACCACCGAGATCAGCGCCGCCAGGATGACGATGCCGAACGTGCCGGCGATCTGCGCGTTGGCCTGGCCCGAGATCAGCAGGCGGACCAGCGCATCGGCCATTTCCGAGGGCGGGATGACGACGCGATGATCGATCAGGCCAACCCGGCAGGCGAATTCCAGCAGCCCGATCGCTCCCGCGATGACGGCGAGCCGGATCCAGCCAACCCGGCTCATTCGGCCGCCATCTCGGTATAGCCGAGCGATTTCATCGACTCGTCGCGCAGGTCGTCCCACAGCCGCCCGGTGATCTCGCCGAATCCCGGTTCGCTCACGATCTTGCTGTCGCGCTCGCGCGGCCAGCCGGTTACGACGATGTCGAGGAAGCGTCCCGGTCGCGCCGACATCGCGCCGATGCGGTCCGACAACATGGCGGCCTCGTCGAGCGCGTGCGTAATCAGCAGGACAGTCGCGCCGGTGCGCCGCCACAGGCGCAGCACCTCGTCGCCCATCAGCAATCGGGTCTGCGCATCGAGCGCGCCGAACGGCTCGTCGAGCAGGATGAGGCGCGGCTGCAGCACGAGCGTGCGGGCGATGCAGACGCGCTGCCGCATGCCGCCCGACAACTGCGCCGGATAGGCCCGGGCAAAGTCCTTGAGCCCCATGAAGGCGAGAGCGTCATCGACCCGGCGCCGCACCTCCGCGTCTGCCACACCGCTGCGCCGCAGGCCGAAGGCCGTGTTGTCCCACACGGTCAGCCAGGGGAAGCTGGCATCCTCCTGGAACACGACGCCGACGCCGTCCGGCACTTCGCTGGTGACTGGGTGCCCCTCGAACGTCACCGTGCCGGCCGTCGGCTGCTGGAGACCGGCCAGCACCTCGAGCAGCGTGGACTTGCCGCAGCCGGACGGTCCGACCACGGCGAAAAACTCGCCGCGCTTGAGATCGAGATCGACCGGTCCGAGCGCGTGGACCGGCTGCGTGCCGGACACTGCCGGATAGACCCGCGTCACACCCGAGAGCGAGGCGTGAACGTCCTGCGCCGGCTCCGTGGCCGTCATTTCTGCAGATTGGCCGGCAGGAACGAGCTGTCGACGATCTTCTTCAGGTCGACGTCCTTCTCCAGCATGCCCACGCCCTTCATCGCACGCACGGTGTTCTCGAGGAGCGGCATTTCGATTGGCCCCTCGCTCCAGAATTTCGCTTCGACCAGTTCCTTGACCATGACACCCACGTCCTTCTCGGGAAGCGGTGCGTAAACCTTGCTGAGGATCTGGGTCGCTTCGTCGGGATGCTCGTAAATGAAGCGCGTGCCTTCGAGCCGTGCCGTCTGAATGGCGCGTAGTTTCTGCGGCCATTCCTTGATCGCCTTGCCGGTCGCCATGCCGAGTTGCGAAGGGATGAGCGGCAGGTCCTTGGGCCCCAACAACACGCGATATTTGCTTTCGCCGCCGCGGCTGCGGAACAGGATGACCGGAATGGAGGTGACATCCACCACGCCGTTTTCCAGTGCGGTCAGCACGCCGGAGAGGCTGCCGAGCGCCGTCATCTGAACGTCGCCCTGCTTGAGCCCAGCCTTCTCCATCACCAGCACGCCCATCATCTCGCCGAGCGACTTCGGATTGCTGATGCCGAACTTCTTGCCCTTGAGGTCGGCCGGGGTTTTGAGCGGCGAATTGGGCATCACGATCAGCACGAGATCGGCGAGCGAGCGCGACGTGATGCCGACGATCTTGACGTCCTGGCCTTGCTCCGCCGCCGCGATGACCGGGGCGGCCGTCACGTCGCCGAAACCAAGCTCGGTCGCCATGGCATTGCGGACCGAGCTGCCGCCGCCCGCGCCGGCGATGATGTCGGTAACATCGAGGCCGTGCTTCTTGAACATGCCCTTTTCGAGCGCAATCGCGTAAGGCGCGCCGGAAGGATCGTTCTTGTATTGCGTCACCAGGAGGTCGGTTGCGTTGGCCGGCCAAGCTAAGGACCAAGCCGAAGCAAGGCCGAGCGCTCCGGCGAGGATGATGCTCCTGAGATTCATACCGTTCCTCCCTGACATAAGTTCGGTGCGCCCCGCTCCCGTCGCGGTCCCTGCCGCGATTGGCCCAGCGTACCCCGGGCTATGGGGTGTAGTATATTGGAACATTGCCGCAGGAGCGGACCGGTCATTGGCGGTGCGCGTCAGGCGATGAGGTAGATCGGGCTCGACCAGGCTTGGTGGCCGTCCGCCTGCGTGATCCGCACGTAGACCGGAAGATCGGCACCGCCCGGGAAACTGACGGTGTGATCGAATGCGACGCGGCGGCTCCAATCCGTCTCAGGCAAGCGGTAAACGCTCAGCTTCCGGCCCAGGCCGCCGCCATCAAACTCGACAACGTTGTCCGCAAGCGACGCGAGATCGACCTCGCCCGACACGACGTTGGTCTCGACGCTGAGCGTGCCCCGGCGGGCTTCGTCGAGCCAGATATCGATGCCGGCAAGGTTGCCCGTCGTGACCGAACTCCAGGCCAGCCCCGTTCCCGGCGCGGTCTCCTGCACCTTGCGCTCGGGATTGAGGAAGTTCACCGGCGCGAAACGCGAGAAGCGGTTGCCGGCGAGCGTCAGCTTTCCCTGCCACATCGTCTCGCGTCCGCGCCCGCGATATTCGGCGCCCTGCCAGAGCACACGCACGCGCCGGCCGAGATCGCCGGCCGCGAAGGGGCGCACCGTCTGCGCCACCTGCGTGCCGTGCAGGACATCGATGCGGTCGATCGGCGCCGTGCCGATGGCTTCGACGGCGAGCCGCATCGGGACCTGGCCCGGCCGGATAATGTCGCCCATGCTGGCCTCGCGGACCCCCAACTCTGTGGCACCGCCAAGCTGTGGATCTCCGGTGAAGCCGGTCACCGGCTCGGCGAACGAGCCACGCAGATCGAGGAAGATGCGCGTACCGGTCGTCCCGTAGTGCCGCCGACGCCGCAGCGTGTCGAACAACGCGTCGCGCGTGAGCTCAGGCATGAAGTAGCAGGTGAGCCCGCCGATCGCGCCGAAGGTCGAGGCGCCGGGGCGGGTGGCACCGGGGCGGCCCTTGTGATCGTCGCTGTGGCAGACGACGCCGACGCGATAGCCCTTCTCGAACGCGTCGTGCAGCAGCCACTCGAACGTGCCCCAGGTCGAGTGCACCTCGACCGTGGTTTCGAGCTTTCCGTCGTGGGCATAGTTGAGGTCCGCGTAGCGGCCGCCCACATGCGCAATGACGACGGCGTCCTCACCTTGCAGCGCGCGAAACAGCTCGTCGGCGGTGTAGATGGCGTCGGTCGACGTCTGCCCCTCGACCAGGATGTGCGAGGAGCGGCGGATCGGACGGCCTTCGCGGCGGTAGAAGATGTTGCGGTCGCCGCCCATGCCGGTGTTACCCGACCACTCGTAGCCGGGCAGGCAGACGAAGCGTCCCGGCTGGTCGAATTCCGCGGTGAGCCGGTTGAGCTTCTGCCAGAACGCATCGGTGATCTGGAAATCGTTGCCCTGGTGGCCGACCATGTCGATAAATGCGGCGTCGCGCGCGTAGCGGAAATAGCTTTCCGCCGAGCCCATGCCGATCGTCTCGCCGCTCTGGCCGTGCAGGTCGCCCCAGTAGCGGCGCAGCGGCGCAGAGGCGACGACCCGCAGCGGGTTGGCGCGCGCAACCTCTTTGCCATCCGCCATGAGGCGCAGCTCGACATCGCCCTCACCCTCGGCCACGAGATTGTCGATCACGACCGGTGCTTCGCCGGGCTTGATGGCGATTTGCTCGGGCAGCCCGCGCAGCGGCCGCGACGGCACGAGCCGAAATGTGGTGCCCGCCTGACCCGTCGGATTGCCCCACATGTCCTCTGCTACGAGCGCCAGCCGAAACGGCTCACCTACCACCGCGAGTGACGGCCAGATCGCCTTCCAGCTTGCGGCCGGTCCCGCCACGAGATCGAACGCCGGCTGTCCGGGCAGCTCGCAAAATTCGTAAGTGGCGAACGCGTCGACCGAGGATTTCAGCTCGACATGCTCTTCGACGTTGGTCTGCAGGCGAAAGCCGGGCGAGCCCTGCCGGCGATCGCCAATCCGGATGGTCAGTGTGTCGCCGCAACGCAGATAGCCACGGCCGACCCGAATGAGCAGCGTGTTCGCATAGGGCCGGATGTTGAGCCGATCGAACCACACTTCGAGCTTGGCGCCGTTGCTCGCTTCGACCGTGGTGAAGTTTGCGGCGGACGGCTTGTCGAATTGCGGCTTGCTCATATCGGACGTGGTGCGCCAGGAGATCTTCACCATGCCGGTGTCGTCGATGCCGAATGTCCCGGCGGTGTAGACGAGCGTGAGTTCGGCGTACGAGCCCGCGACGAACGGTCCCGGCGGCGTGAGCTTGATCGAACCCATGTGCTCGGGAAGATAGGTGGAGTAAGGCATGACGTTCCTGAGAGACCGGAAGAGGCACGGCCGCTGGCCGCAGGAGAGAAGTGCCGATACAGTAATCGACGGCGGCACGAAAGGCAGGACATTTCGAATGGGACATTCCCAGTGAGACATTTCCAATGATCGGATTGCGCGTCGTCCCGGTTCTCTTTGCCTTGGTCGCCGCCCCTGTTGCCTTGGCGCCCGCGGCGCTCCATGCGCAGGACTGGCCGAACCGCCCGATCCGCTTCATCGTGCCCTACCCGGCCGGCGGCTCGACCGACGTCGGCGCCCGCGTAATCGGCGAGTACGTTGCGCGGGCGCTCGGCCAGCAGGTCGTGGTGGAAAACAAGTCGGGCGGCAGCGGCACGATCGGATTCGAGTTCGCTGCCAAGAGCGCGCCCGACGGCTACACGGTGCTGATCGGCCCCGATCAGGTGACGAGTGCGCCGCACGTGTTCAAGGTGAATTTCGATCCGCTGAAGGATTTCCTGCCGGTCATCCAGCTCTCACGCCAGCCGGTCGTGCTCGCGGTGCACCCGAAGCTTGGGGTAAGCACAGTGGCCGATCTGGTCGCGCTGGCAAAGCGGCAGCCGGGCCTGAGCTACGCCACCTCCGGCGTCGGATCGCAGCAGCATCTCACCGCCGAGTGGTTCGCGAAGATCGCCGGGATCAAGCTCGAGCACGTGCCCTATCGCGGCGGCGGCCAGGCCATCAACGATCTTCTCGCCGGCCACGTGACGGTCGCCTCGCTCGGCTCGACCCCGCTCATTCCGCACTACAAAGCGGGAACGATCCGCCTGTTGGCGCAGTCGACGGCGGCGCGATCGCCCAGCCTGCCGGATGTGCCGACCTATCAGGAGGCCGGCATCAAGGACCTGGTGCTCGACCAGTGGCTCGGCGTGCTGGTGCCGGCAGGCACACCGCGGCAGATCGTGGCGCGGCTCAATGCCGAGATGAACAAGGCACTTGGCGACGCCACGGTCCGCGAGAGCTTCCTGCAATCGGCGCAGGAGCCGATCGGAGGCACCGCCGACGAGTTCGGCCGCCTCGTGCGCGAGGATTTCGGCAAATACGACCGGCTCACCAGCGAGCTGAATATCAAGGGCAACTGAGCGCGGACCGATCAGGTCGAATATCAGCATCGTCGACTTGTCAGGTGCCCGCGCTGTCGCGGGCATCCACGTCAAAAATCGTGTATCGACGCAAGACGTGGATGGCCGCGGTCCAGCCCGGCCAAGACTTGGAGGGTAACGTGTTTGGATTCCGCTTAGCACACGCGTCTCAGTCGGCGGTGACGCCGGCGGCCTTGATGACGGGGGTGATGCGAGCGACCTCGCTGTCGACCAACTTCTGCAGGCCCGCGGGTCCGCGCTCGGCCCCTTTCGGGGCAAAGCTGCCGAGTTCTTCATATCGCTTCAGGACCGCCGGGTCGTCGAGCGCCTTGCCGAGCGCGTCGGCGAGCTTGTCGACGATCTCCTGCGGCGTGCCCTTGGGCGCGACCATCGCGTTCCAGGCGCTGAAGATGAAGTCGACGCCCGCTTCGCCCGTGGTCGGCACGTCCGGCAGGCTCGCCAGCCGCTCGGGCGCCGCCACCGCATAGACCTTGATGGCGCCGGCCTTGATCTGCGGAATGACGTTGAGCGACTGGTCGACCATGTAGTCGATCTGTCCGGCCACGAGATCCTGCAAGGCAGGGCCTGTGCCGCGATAGGGCACCATTGCCGGATGGAGGTCGAATTTGGCGTTGAACACCAGGCCCGAGACGTGTGCGATTGAGCCGACCCCGGCGTGCCCGTAGCTCAGCTTCGACGAGCTGGCACGCAGGTACGCGATGAAGTCCTTGAGGTTGGCCGCCGCCATGGCCTTCTTGGCGACGATCGCCTGCGGGGTGAAGTTTGCGATGCCGACCTGCGCAAAGCTCGTCGCCGGATTGTACTTGAGCGTCGGATAGAGCGCGGGCGCCGCCGACTGCGTGCCCATGTTGCCGACCGCGATGGTGTAGCCGTCGGGCTGCGCCAGCGCGGCGCGCGTCATGCCGAGCGTGCCGCCCGCGCCGCCGACATTTTCGATGAGCAGCGTTTGACCGAGCGTGCGCGACATGTGCTCGCCAACCAGGCGGGCAACGACGTCGGTCGGTCCGCCCGCGGCGAACGGCACGATGACGGTGATCGGCTTGTTGGGATACTGAGCCGCCGCGGGCGTGCTCAGCAGCGCGAGTGCGAGCAGGCCGCCCACGGTCAGGCAATGTTTCGATGGCATTTCCGAGTATCTCCTTGACCGACGCCGATCGGACGTGATGATCCGTTACCGGCTGGCGTTCTGCAAGCGAAGCGTTTTCTCCCGAGCCCACCCTGCGTAGGACACTTTGATGCAGTTGACCGCCGAAGAAGAAGCGATGCGCGCGGGGACGCTCGGCGCTGCGGTGCAATGGGCGATCGAACATCAGATCAAGGTCGGTGACTATCTCGGCGCCGAGGATTTCGTGCCGGTAAGCCAAGCCCACATCATGGCCGACACCGAATCGCTCGGCGTCGCCGGGGTCGAATGGCTCGAGCATCTCGCGGGCCTGCCGGCGGCCGAGCGGCGCGTGCGCATCCCCACCATCACCGATCCGCGCGGCACCGACTTTGCTGCAGCGCAGCAGCTCAAGCACCAGCCCTGGATGCTCGACCTCGAACGGCGCGCAATCGCCGCCTTCGAGGCCATGGGCGTGCTGATGACCGATACCTGCATCAACTACCAGACCATCATGCCGCCGGTGCGCGGCGAGCACGTGGCCTATGGCGACACCGGGGTGGTGATCTATTCGAACAGCGTGTGCGGCGCGCGCTCGAACTTCGAGGGCGGGCCGTCGGCACTGAGCGCCGGTCTCACCGGCCGGACGCCGCGCTACGGCTTTCACCTCGACGAGCGACGCCTGGCCACCCTGCTGATCGATGTCACCTGGACGCCGCGCGAGCTCAACGACTGGGGCGCGCTCGGCGGCATCGTCGGGCGCCTCGCCGGCGACTATTGGCAAGTCCCCACGATCACGGGGATCGACCGCGTGCCGGGCTCCGACGAGCTGAAGCATTTCGGCGCGGCGCTGGCGAGCTACGGCTCGGTCGCGCTGTTTCACATGGCCGGCATCACGCCCGAGGCGCAACGCCTCGACGATGTCGTGCCAGCCGGAGTAGCGTTGCGCAGCCACGAGATCGGCGAGGCCGATATCCGCGCGTTCCAGCGCAGCTACGCGCAGGCAATCGAGACGATCGACCTGGTGGTGTTCTCGGCGCCGCAGCTCAGCCTGGTCGAGATATCGCAGGTTGCCGGCATGCTCGACGGACGCCGGGCGCGCATCCCGCTGCTTGTCGTGACGAGCCCGCAGGTCAAGCCGGACGCCGACCGCATGGGCCTCACGGCGCGCATCGAAGCGGCCGGGGGAACGGTGCTTGCCGGCATGTGCTTCTACCAGAGCTATGCGCGCGAAATGGCCGAGGCGAACGGCTGGAAACGGCTCGCCACCAACTCGGCGAAGCTCACCAACATCATCGGCGGCTACGGCTACCAGCCGGCGCTGATGTCGATGGCCGCATGCATCGACGCCGCGTGCGCGGGCGGACGGATCGCGTCATGAGCGGCACGACCTTCTTTGCCACAGCCGGCATGGGCCGAAAGACGCAAGCCGCGGCGCTTGTCGCCAAGGACGGGTTCTCGGCGCGCTACGATCTCGATCGCGTGCGCGGGGTGTTCTCGCGGCCGCAGCACAAGCTCGCGGGCGAGAGCTATGTCGGCCGCGTGCTGGTGCTCGATGCCGCCAAGGGCGGCGTCGCCACGGCCTGGATGCTGTACGACATGAAATCGCGCGGCATCGTCCCGGCCGCGCTGGTGCTGAACGCCGTCAACCCGATCATGGCGCAGGGCGCGGCACTCGCCGACTTCACCATGATCTCAGGCTTCGATCTCGACATCACGCAGGCCATTCCGAACGGCGCCATGGTGGAGGTCGACCCGACCGCCGCGCGGCCGTTCATCCGGATTGTGTGATTGAGCCGAGCGCGCTCAGATCACTTCTTCCGTTTTGTCGTCGGTCTCGCCGTAGCGGCGCAGCGTCGCGGGCCTTGTGCCTTCGTAAAGCTTCTCGAGGCCGGGGGCGATCTTGGCGTTCTCGCGCTCGAACAGGCTGTTACCGGCAAGATCGCTCTCCACCAGGAACGGTCCAAAATTTTCCACGTCGAGCACCCAGACCGCCTGTGCGAGACCTAGCTCCTCAAGCCAATAGACCTCGGCAACCTTCTTGATGCCGCGGCCGAGCAGCGCGCCGGTGCCATAGCCGACCGTGGTGAGATAGATCGCGTTATTCGGCACGAAGGACCGGCGATAGACGTCGGACGTCATCCCGCCCTTGCCGATGATAATGTTGCAGCCGGAAAGCTGGAACCAGCCGTCGAGCCACTTGGCAAAGCGAAACGACGCGGTCGCCGTCACCGCGCCGACCGTGTAGCTGCCGTCGGGATTGACCGCGGCCGCCGGCGAGCAGTGGAAGTTCACCAGCCCGAGCGCCTCCCTCCCCGCCGGCATTCCGGCGCCGTCTTCGATGGCGCGCTTGTAGACGCCTTCGCGCGCGGTGAAGACGCGCCCCGAAAGATAGGCAACGGAGCCGATTTCCAGCTTACGCAAATCATCTGTTTGCGCCGGGAGATTGAGATGCACGGTCTTGAGTTCGCTCATGACTACTCCGCGGCCTCGGAAGCAGCCTGCTCCCATTCGACCGTCGTGCGCCGCATATAATCGGTGAACCACATCGGGTCGGTACGATATTGCGCCCGGCCGTCGGCCGAAATCCGCGCGCAGGCGCGCCGCGACGACAGGCAGAACATGTGCACCGACATCGGCATGCCGCCGGTATGGCAATAGCCGACTTCAATATGGCAATCGACCACCATCGACGAGCCCATGAACCCCATAGCGCCCATGCCGATGGTGTTGCCCAGTTCCTTGAACTCCTCCTCCAGCGCGGCGATCTTGGGATCGGGATTGCGCGAGCCGACGACACGCAGGCAGGACGCCTGCTTGCCGAGCACCATGCAGGTGTCCTTCGAGCCGCCGAGGCCCACGCCGACGATCGCCGGCTGACAGGCGAGCCCGCGCTTGCCGAAGCCGATCAGCGTGTCGAGATAGAACCGCCTGATGCCCTCGATGCCGTCGCCGGGAAACAGCATGCGGTAGTCGGAGCCGAACAGCCCGCCCTTGTGCACGGTCGTGAGTTCGATCCAGTCGGCGTCGGGATGAAACGCGTATTCGATCTCGGGCGCGTTGATGCCGACATTGTTGTTATGATCGGTGCGCCAGAGCGGATGCACGCGGTTGGGCCGCATCGGCACGCTGTGTGTGGCGCGCGCGGTGGCGCGCCGCAAAGCCGCTTCCAAGGCGATTGGCCCGCCCTCGATCTTCGCCTCGTTGCCGAACTTCACGTACCAGCGCGGCAGGCCGGTATCGCCGCACATCGCGCGGCGGTCCTCCTTGGCGGCCTCGTAGTTCTCCAGCATCGCCTTGATCA
Source organism: uncultured Alphaproteobacteria bacterium (assembly GCA_963763365.1). Lineage (GTDB taxonomy): Bacteria > Pseudomonadota > Alphaproteobacteria > Rhizobiales > Xanthobacteraceae > VAZQ01. Next base: position 94,254 of record CAVXOE010000015.1, read on the forward strand.
CAAACGCCGACAGGTCGCCCTTCTCGGTATCGGCGCAGCGGCGCAGGCCCGCGAGATAGTCGTCGGGAATTTCGATGGCGGCCTTGGCCATCAATTCCTCGGCGGTGCGCTGGATGCTTGAGAGCGGAATCATGCTCGCCTCGCTCTATTCGGCCGCAGCTTGATCATGGAGCAGCGTTTCGCCCGGCTTCACGTGGGTAAACTCGACCGGCTGCTCGCTGAGCGCGATCTCGCCGTCCTGCTGCCGCGCCACGGTGAACCAGGAGGTGGCGAGATCGCCCGGCTCCTGGAAGTCGGACCGGAAATGCGCGCCGCGTGAGTTTTCGCGCTTTCGGGCCGCAAGCGCAATGACCCGGCTGATCTCGGTCAGCGACCGCAGATTGAGCCAATCGTGCCAGGTCAGATTGAACGCGCGGCCGCTATCCGCAAGCCCGGTCTCCAGCAGTTCCGCTTCGATTGCGGCGAGCTTGGCGATGCCGCGGTCAAGCCCGCCCTGGTCGCGGATCACGCCGACGTCATCCCACATCGAATCGAGGAGCGTTTCGCGCAGATCGTTCAGAGTTGCCGGGTTTGCGGCTGAACGGATGGAGCGCGCGAGCGACTTCCGCATCAAGAACGTTTTCGTCGGGCGTCCGGTGGCCCGGATTCGCCGCGACCCAGCGCGGCATGACATCGCCGGCGATGCCGCCGAACACTGTCGAATTGGCAACGCCATTGCCGCCCAGGCGGTTGGCACCATGCATGCCGCTGGCGTCCTCGCCGGCGACGAACAGATCCCGGCACCTCTGTCGAGGTGTCCGGCCGGCAGATCACGCCGCCCATGAAATAGTGCGCGGTCGGCACCACCTCGACCAGCCCGCCGGCGAGGTCGAAGCCGCAGTCGCGGCAGCGGTCCACCATGCCCTTGAAGTCCTTCGCCACCCTCGCCGGACCGAGGTGGCCCATCTTGATGTAGACGCCGCCGTTCGGCGTGGTGCGGCCGGCTTTCATTTCCGCCCAGATCGCGCGGCTTACGATATCGCGTGTGGCGCGCTCCAGCATCGGGTCGTAGTCGCCCATGAAGCGGTGCATGGCGCCGTTGAGGAGATATCCGCCTGAACCGCGCAACCCCTCCTCCAGCACCGTGCCGGTCATACGGGTGTCCGGTCCGGCGAGCAGCCCGGTCGGGTGGAACTGCACCATCTCCATGTCGCGCAGCGGCAAGCCGGCGCGCAGCGCCATCGCGAGCCCGTCCATGCTCTTGTCGCCGGAGGGCGTGTGATAGCGGTACATGGTCGGTCCGCCGCCGGTCGCCAACAGGATCGCTTTCGCGGCGAGGAAGCGAAACGCGCCGGTGCGAATGTCGATCATCAAAACGCCCGCAAGGCCGCCCTCTTTTGCAGGCACGAACGCCACCGCGCGATGCTCTTCGAGGCGACGCACCGGCCGCGCCCAGACCTGCTCCATCAGCCGGCCGATGATCTCGATGCCGGTGAGGTCGCCTTTGTGGACGGTGCGGTCGAAGGTTTGCCCGGCGAACGCCTTGCCGTGCAGCGTGCCGTCGGCGTTGCGGTCGAAGAAGCAACCGATCTCGTTCTCGAGCTCGCGCACGCGCTCGATCGCTGTCGTCACCAAGGTCCAGGCGAGTTCCTGGTGCGGCAGCCACTTGCCGCCTTCGATGGTGTCCATGAAATGGCGCTCGATCGAGTTGCCGGGGTGCAGCGCCACGTTGTAACCGCCCTGCACCATGCGGGTGCAGCCGCATTTCCCGAGCAGACCCTTGGTCGCGATCGTCACGTCGAGATCGGGATTGGCCTTCAGCGCATGCAGCGCCGCGAACAACCCGGCCCCGCCGGAACCGAGGATCAAGATATCGGTGCTGAGGCGTTCGAGCTCCACGCTGTCCTCAGAATAACCGCGCAAGAAAAATGAATGCGATGACGGCGGACAGTCCGGCCACGACCGTCGCGATCCGCTTCTGGCCGTCGTGCCAGTCCATATTCTCGATCACCAGCAGCCGCATCCCTCCCAACATATGCACCACGAGCAGGAAAACGAGGCCGCTTTCGGCGAGCTTCACCAGCGGCTGTTCGCTCCAGCGCAGGAACCCGTCGAGTTTCGATTCGCCGTCGATTGCGAGGCCAAGCACGAGGAAATGCACCGGCAGGAAAATCGCGAGCGCCAGGCCGGAAATCCGGTGCACCAGCGCCGCCAGCCAGAGCACATTGCTGCGATGGTTCAGCCGGCGCGCCGTCATGACAGAACCACCGCCGCGACCGCGCGCAGGCCCAGCGCCAGCAGAAGAATACCGAACACGAGAGCCGCCCAGCCGCTGCGGCGGTCGTCGAGCGGCGACCATTCGGCCAGCACGTTACGCACACCGATCGCAGCGTGAATAGCGACTGCCGCCACGAAGACACCGTAGAACGAGGCCCAGACGACGCTGCCGCGCGTGCGCACGAGAATGTCGGCGGCCGACATTCCTTTCCGGGTCGCGTAGAAGATGACGGCGACATGCACGAGCACCAGCGGCGCCATCACGGCCGCGGTCAGCCGCTGCCAGACATAGAGCCGGACGTTCATCCCTTGATCTCGCCCTTGAGATAGGCGTGCATCGCGCGGCGCTTGAGGCCCGCGATGGAAGCGGTCGGATTGAGCGACTGCGGGCAGTGCTCCTGGCAGGACTGATGAGAATGGCAGGCGTGGCAGCCGCCGGAGGCCGCGACCGCCGCCAGGCGCGTAGGATTTCCGGCATCGCGTTCGTCATTGACCAGTGACCACGCGCGATTGAGCGCCGCCGGTCCAAGATACTCGTCATTCCAGCGCACGGTATCGCAGGCCGCGTAACAGATGCCGCAGTTGATGCATTCGATCGCCGCGTCCGCGGAGATGCGCGCCTTGTCGCTCGGCTTGATCTGTTCGATCGCATCGTCACGAGTCTTCGAGGGGACGAACGTTCCCTTTGCGCGCTGCCACTTCTCGAAGAAGGCACGCATATCGGTCGCCAGATCCTTGATGACCGGCAGGTTCTCCAGCGGCCCGATCTCGATGCGGCCGTTCTCGGCGACGTTCGACACATGCGTGCGGCAGGTCCAGCGCGGACGGCCGTTGACCGTCATGGCGCACGAGCCGCACATGCCGACCCGGCAGGCAAACCGGTAGGACAGCGTCGGGTCGAGGTGTCGCTGGACGAAGGTCACGACGTCGAGCACGGTCTGGCTCTCGCGCCGCGGAACTTCGTAGGTCTCGTAGCGGCCCTGCTCCGCGCCGCGCCACAACGACACCCGCAATGTTGAAGACCCGGCAGACATGCGTGCCGATCCACCTCTAGTTGGGTCGCACCCGCGCAACGTAAAGGCCAATCAGGCCCCAGGGTCAATGACCGCGGGGCCTGCCTACGTCCGGCCTTATCCTAGTCACTGCTCGGGCGTGAAGCCGGATGCCTTGACGGCGGGCGCCCACAGCGCCGCATCGGCCTTCTGGATCGCGGCGAACGCATCCGCGGTCGTGCCGGTCGGTTCCAGCCCCAGTTCCAACAGCCGGTTCTTGACCTCCGGCAACGCAATCGCTTCGACGATGATCTTGCTGTAGCGCGCCACGATGTCGTCCGGCGTCCGAGCCGGCGCGAACATGCCGTACCAACCGGATCCCTGAATGTCGTAACCGGCCTCCTTGAAGGTCGGCACGTCGGGGAGGAACTGGGAGCGCTGGGCGCCGGACGTGGCCAGGATGCGCAGGCGGCCCGCCCTGCTCAGCGGCAGGAGGTCGGTCGTGGTGGTGAACACGAGCGGGACCTGTCCGCCGACCAGATCGGTGATTGCCGCCGCCGAGCCGCGATAGGTGATGGGCTTGAGATCGATGCCGGCGGCGCGTCCGAACAACACGCCGAAGAAATGCGGCAGCGATCCGGCCGCGGGCATACCGTAATTCGCCAACGTCGGGTTGGCTTTCAGCCAGGCGACCAGTTCCTTCAGCGTCGTCGCGGACGTCCCCGGGCCGACAGCGACCGCAAGGTCGAAGGTGCCGATCTGCGTGATCGGCCGGAAATCGGCGATCGGGTCGTAGCCGAGATTTGGATAGACGAGCTGGAAGACCGACATCGGCGCGATCGGCGTGAGCAGCACGGTGGCGCCGTCCGGCGCTGCCGACTTCACCGCCTGCACGCCCAGTCGGCCTGCCGCGCCGGTGCGGTTCTCTACGATCACCGGCCGGTTCAGCGCCGCGCGCAGTTGCTCCGCCATCAGCCGCGAAATCCCGTCGCCCGATGCACCGGCCGCATACGGAAAGATGATGCGGATCGGCTGCTCGCCGACTTGCGCATGGGCAATCGCGACGAACGCGACCATGCCCGCGATGGCGGCAAGCGCGAAGAACGCGTGATGGTATCGGCGCATGGCAAGGCTCCCTGGCTCATGTTCGCGGCCGTTTGTCGTGTCGGCCGTCGGATGGCTTATTTGAGAGGCGCGACGGAACGCCGCCCGGTTGAACGGGCCTGCAGCTAACTGTTACGCCCCTGATACGCGCTCCACAGCTCGTCGGGAATATCCGCCTCGTCCCATACCCCGATCAGGATGCCACGGCGCTGGCTTGTCCCGCGCTTGGCCTTGATTTGCCCGTCCGACAGCGCGGTCCGCTGCGAGAGCCGCAGCCCCCATTCGGCGAGCACCGCTGCAAGCCGTTCGCGCTCGCCCGCATAAGCGGGATCGCGACCAAGGTCGCGGAATTCGTCGGGGTCGTCAGCCAGGTCGAACAGCATCGGCGGAAAGTTGACCGCGTGAACGTATTTCCAGCGCCCGTCGAAGACCATGAACAGGCGCGCGTCGCGCGGCACGACGCCAAGCGCCGGTGCCGCCGGCGACATCGAGTAGTCGTACTCGCTGATGACGAACCGCCGCCATGGCGCGGGTGCGGCGCCACGCAGGAAAGGCACCAGCGAGCGGCCTTCCAGCCGGTGGGCATGCTGCGCGGGATCGGCACCGAGCGCATCGAGAAAGGTCGGTATCAGGTCGATCGTTTCGACGAGTGCGTCGCAGACGGTGCCGCGCGCCGCGTCCGCTTCGGCGCCCGGGTCGCAGATGATGAGCGGCACCTTGACCGACGGCTCATGAAACAAGTCCTTCTCGCCCATCCAATGGTCGCCGAGATAGTCGCCGTGATCGGACGTGAACACGATCATGGTGTTATCGAGGAGGCCGCGCTCGTCCATGAAGCGGAACAGCACGCCCAACTGATCGTCGATCTGCTTGATGAGGCCCATGTAGACCGGGATGACTTCGTTGCGCACCTCGTCGCGCGAGAAGGCCCGGCTCACGCGGTGACGCATGAATTCGCGATAGACCGGATGAGGCGCGGCGCGCTCCTCTTCCGAGCGCACGACAGGCAAGACATCGGCCGGGCCGTACATGTCGTTGTAGGGCGCCGGCGCCACATAAGGCCAGTGCGGCTTGATGTAGGAGAGATGCAGGCACCAGGGCGCGTCTCCCGCCTCGCGCATGTAGTCCATGGCGCGGCGCGTCATGTAGGGCGTCTCGGAATCCTCCTCCGGGATGCGGGCGGGCTTGCGCGCGTGCCGCATCGCCCATCCCGAGGCGAGCGTGTTGCCTTCGCCCTGCGCGGCATTGGCGTAATCGTGCCAGGGATTGTCGCCCGCATAGCCTTTGTCGTTGAGATAGCGGTTGTAGCGCGGCAGCCGCGGGTCGTAGCGCCCGTCGGGGCCGACGCCATGCAGACCGTCGTCGCGCTCATAGGGATCGAAGCCGCACTCGGCCACCCGCACCCCGATGATCGAGGCCGGATCGATCCCAAGCCGCTCCATCCCCTCGACGTCCGGCTCCATATGGGTCTTGCCGACAAGCGTCGCCGCGACCCCGAGCGGACGCAGATAGTCGCCGAGCGTCATCTCGCCGACCTTGAGCGGAAATCCGTTCCACGACGCGCCATGCGACTGTACGTAGCGTCCGGTGTAGAAGCTCATGCGCGAGGCGCCGCAGACCGGCGACTGCACATAGGCGCGCGTGAACCGCACGCCACGTGCCGCCAGCGCGTCGATGTTCGGCGTGTGCAATGCGGGATGTCCCGCGCAGGAGAGGTAATCCCAGCGCAACTGATCGCACATGATGAACAGAATATTCTTGGTTCGCCGGCTCATCGATCGGTACCGAATTCCCGTTGTTCTGAGATTGAGCCGCCGAAGCTCACGTTCGAAGAATGACCGCAAGCATTATCGCCTCTCAAGTCTCGCGGTGGTCCGATCGGCGGCGCCAACCTGCGTCATACTCGCACATTGCAGCAACCATTATCTGACCATCGGCGGGTCGGCATGGTCATCCATCGGCGACGCTTGTTCCGATTGACTTGCGCACGCGTCTCACCGATTTTGTGCTCCTCATTCCCGTTTTCAGATCGAGGCATTGCGACAACATGATCGGACGCAGAAAGCTTGGCTCCCTCGACGTATCGGCCATAGGCCTCGGCTGCATGAGCATGACGCCGATCTATGGCGTGCCCGATCCCGAGGAGGCGACCGCCACGCTGCATCGTGCGGTGGATCTCGGGATCGACTTCATCGATACATCGGACGCCTACGGAGCGAACGGGGCCAACGAGGAGCTGGTAGGCCATGCCCTGAAAGGACGGCGCGACAAGTATATCCTCGCGACCAAGTTCGGCAACATCCGGTTGCCGGATGGCAAGCCCGGCGCCAAGGGCAGCCCGGATTATGTCATCGAAGCTTGCGACAAAAGTCTCAAGCGGCTCGGGACCGACTATATCGATCTCTATTTCATCCACCGCGTCGACGACACCGTACCGATCGAGGATACGGTCGGCGCCATGGTGCGGCTCAAGTCGCAAGGTAAAATCAGGCATCTCGGAATCTCCGAAGCAGGACCGAACACGATCCGCCGAGCGCATAAGGTCCATCCGATGGCCGCGCTGCAGACGGAGTATTCGTTGTGGACCCGCGACGTGGAGCAGGAACTCCTTCCACTCTGCCATGAACTCGGCATCGGCTTTGTCGCCTACGCGCCGCTCGGCCGCGGGTTCCTGACCGGCGTGGTCGCAACTGGCGATGCGGTTCCGCAGAACGACGCGCGGCGCGGCATGCCGCGCTTTCAATCGGCGAACGCGCAGCAGAACCAGAAGCTCGTCGACGCGCTGAAGCAGCTTGCCGCCGCCGAGGGCTGCACGCCCGCACAGCTTGCCATTGCGTGGCTTCTGTCGCGCAAGCCTCCCGTCGTGCCGCTTGCCGGTTCCAGCAAGCGCAAATGGCTCGAGGAGAACGCCAAGGCTGCGGACATCAAGCCGTCCGAGACAACGCTCGCGTCGCTTGAGCGGATGTTCAAGCCCGGCATCGCCCAGGGCGACCGCTACCCGGCGCCCATGATGTCGCGGCTAGGACTTTAGTGGCGGCTAGGACTGTAAGCATGGTGCTGCCCGCGGGCTTTCCTCCCCCGAAAGGGGGAGGTCGACCGCCGGGCGGAGCGAAGGCGGTCGGGTGGGGGTCAACTCTGAATTTGTGCGGCAGACCCCCACCCCAACCCTCCCCCTTTCAGGGGGAGGGAACGCACTGAGCTTCGGTCGGCGCCGTGGCCAAATCTCAGCGCCGGCGCGCGGCCCTGGATGCGCTGCGTGATTTCGGCTTGGGTTTCGCCGCTCTCTTGGGCTCCGGCTTGTCGGGGATGATGGGCAGCAGCACGAAGTTTTCCCGTCCCCCGCCGAGATGGATCGTCGTCCTGCCGCCATAGATCGCGACCGGACGATCGCGCGGGTCGTCATGCAGGAACGGACCGCAGCCGGTGAATTCGTTCTTCATGTTAGACAGTTTTCCGCCCGAGCCACCGGGATAGACATAGTCGCGACCACGCACGCTCAAGCCCACGCGATAGCCCTTCGGGACGACGATGCTGGTCGGAATGATTTCGATATCGAGCTCGTAGACCTCTCCGGGCTTGAGCGGCTGCTTCTCGTCGTGCGTATGATAGGGCCGGTACGGCAGGGTCTTCTTCTTGTCGAGCTTGCGATGCGAGGCGCGCAGCCAGCCCTGACCGATCGGCGTGTGCGGATCGAGCGCGCCCTGGAAGACGATCTCTTTCATGTCGGGCGCGAAGACCCGCAGTACGAGAAAGAGATCGGCGTCCGCGGTCGATGACGAAATAGCGAGCCGGGCGGCGACCGGGCCGGTGATCTCGGTGTCGCTCGCCATCGGCTCGGTGAGAAACGTGACGCCGTCCCTCAGCGCATCGAACGTCACGGTCGCCGCGCTCTTGGGCGTCTCGGGTAGCAGCTTGTCGCCGGCGGCAAGATGGAAGCGCGTCCATTGCGTGCGCGGGATCGGCCAATCGTCTTCATGACGAATAACGAACGTCTCCTCCGGATAACGGACGTTGAGCTGCACGCGCGGCTGCTTGTCCCAGCCGTTCTTCTCTCCCTTCAAAAAGAAGCCGAAGAACTTCTTCTGAAGGTTGACGCCGTAGTCGGTGTAGTAGTGCGTCCAATGCTCGATGCCGTGCACCTCGAGCCATTTCCGTTTCGATGCCGATTGGGTGAAGCCTTCGAAATTACCGCGCGGGTGGAGCGGCTGCCCGCCCCAGTTCGCGGCCGAAAGCAGCGGCACGCTGACCTTCGACCAGTCCGGGAACATGGCCTTGTAGTAATCGTCGTCGAGCGGGTGGGCGAAATAGGTCTTCCCGAGATCGTAGCGGCTGCCGCCCATCTCGATGTCGGTGAGCGTCTCCGGGCCGGACACCCAGTCGCCGTTCATGCGGCTACGATGGCCCTTGACGCCAAGACCGTACTGCACGGTCTTGACCTGCATGTCGTACCAGTTCTGCGCGAAGGTGTTGTAGATGCCGCCGTTGTGGCTGAGTTCGCGATAGAAATCGGCAAACCCTTCCCAGACGCAGATGGCGGCGAGGTGCTTGGGCCGCAGGCTCGCGACCTGCCACTGGTTGATGGCGTAGTACGAGATGCCGCTCAGGCCGACCTTGCCGTTCGACCAGGGCTGGCGGCCCGCCCATTCGATGCAGTCGTAGAAGTCCTTGGTCTCGCGCGGCGACCAGTGGCTCCATGTAAGCCGGGAGAGCGGCCGCAGCCGCGCGAATCGACGCGCACGCAGACATATCCGTCCGGCACCCACTTCTCCGGATCGCAGACTTCCCAGCTCTGGTACTTGTTGGTCGAGCCGGCCGCGACGCTCGGATGCTTCAGCACCATCCGGTCCCAGGCGGTCTTGTAGCCGTCCTCGAAATGCAGCCACTTGCCGTAGGGGCCATGGCTGAGCAGGACCGGATATCGTCCCTTCTTGATCGGCCGGAAGATATCGGCGCGCAGCACCAGCCCGTCATCCATCTCGATCGGGATGTCCCAGTCGATGCGCATGCCGTCGCGGATTTCGCTGACCTCGCGGTAGCCCATGGTGTTTTTCCTTCGCCCAAGCTGATCTATCGGATTGGCATCGCTCTCTCCGTTCGTGCCCGCGGAGCGGGCATCCAGTTCTTGACGCCTGCGCTACTCCTTCCACAAGAGCTGGGTCCCCGCTTTCGCGGTGACGAACGGAATAGAGACGGATTCATCATTTCGGAATGACCGGCAGCAGCAGGTGCGCGGGACGATCGGGACCGGCGTGCAGCATCACCTTGCCGCCGAATACTTCCGGCGGGCGGTCACGCGCGTCGTTGTGGACGAACGGGCCGCAGCCGGTCCACACCTTGCCGAGCGTTTCGACGCCCTCGCCGGGCTCGCCCGGGAACACATAGTCGGTGCCGCGCACCGACAGCGCGAGACGATAGCCTTTCGGCAGCGCAATGCAGGTTGGCCAGATCTCGACGTCGACTTCGTAAGCCTGGCCGGGCTTGAGCTTCTGCTCCTCGTCGTGGGTGTGATACGGCCGGTATGGCAGCGTCAGCTTGGGGTCGAGCTTGCGATGCGAACAGCGCAGCCAGCCTTGCGCAATCGGCGTGTGCGAATCGAGCGCGCCCTGGAAGGTGACCTCCTTCAGATCGGGCGCGAACGCGCGCACCACCAGAAAGAGATCGGCATCCTCGGTGGCCGACGAGACCCACAGTTTGGCCGCGATCGGCCCGGTGATCTCGACGTCGTCCTCAAGCGGATCGGTGAGGAACGTGACGCCGTCGCTGAAGCCCTCATAGCTGACGAAGCCCGCGGACTTTTGCGCGGCCTGCGACATCGTCATGCCGGACGGATGCAGATAGAATTTCGTCCATTGCGTGCGCTTGAGCGGCCATTCGCTCTCGTGACGCTCGACGAATTTTTCGCCGGGATGGCGCACCTGCAGCAGCACCTTCGGCTGCTTGTCCCAGCCGGTGTCCTCGCCCTTGAGAAAATGGCCGAAGAACTTCTTCTGCAACGCAACGCCGTAGTCCGTGTAGAAGTGCGTCCAGTGTTCGATGCCGTGCACTTCGAGCCATTTCTGCTCCGCCGCCGCACGCACGAAGCCTTCGAAATTGCCGCGCGGATGCAGCCCCTGCCCGCCCCAGTTGGCCGCCGAGAACAGCGGCGTCTTGACCTTGCTCCAGTCCGGCATGCGCGACTGCCAATATTCGTCGGTATCGAGCTTGCGCGAGATGCAATCCTCGTAGAAGTCCCGCCGGTTCTGGCCGAGTTGTTCCTCCGACAGCGTCTCCGGACCCGAAACCCAATCGCCGTTCATGCGACTCTTGAAGCCGCGGGTGCCGCGGCCATTCTGCACGCTGTAGACCTGCGCCTTCGACCAATCCTGCACGAAGCCGCGGTTGAAGATGCCGCCATGGTGCGCCATGTCGCGGTAGAAATCGGCCGCGCCCTCCCACAGGCAGATCGCGGCGAGATGCTTGGGCTGCAATGCGGCGGTCTGCCATTGGTTCTGCGCGTAGTAGGAGATGCCGTTGAGGCCGACCTTGCCGTTCGACCAGGGCTGGACGCCCGCCCAGTCGACGCACTGCTTGAGGTCCTGCGCCTCGCGCAGCGACCAGATATCGATGACGCCCTGGGAACGGCCGGCGCCGCGGCTGTCGACCCGGATGCAGACGTAGCTATCCGGCACCCACTTCTCCGGGTCGACCACCTCCCAGCATTGATACTTGTTGGTCGAGCCCGTCGGTACGTCCGGATGGCTTTCGCACATGCGCCGCCACTGGTCGCCGTAGAGATCCCCGAAATGCAGCCACTTGCCGTAGGGGCCGAGCGTCATGATCACCGGATATTTGCCGTCGGCGATCGGCCGGAAGATGTCGCACCGGAGCACGACGCCGTCTTCCATCTTGATCGGCATGTCCCAGTCGATGCGCATGCCGTCGCGAATGTCGCTCTTCTCTCGGTAGTCCATTGATGTCCTCGACGCTCGATGTGCCTTCAGTTCTGGAGCCCCGCCGCCCCACTAATCCTTTTGCCGTCGGCTCCAAACAGGTAAAGCCGGCGCGGATCGAACGAGAGCGCGATGTTCGCGCCAACCTTGACGTTCCGCCATACCGAGCCCCTCGCTGACGGCCACGAACGCCCGGTCGGAGCCGGCATCGAAGTAAAGCAGCGTATCCCGGCCGAGCGGCTCGACCAGTCGTACCGGAAGCTCGACCGCGCCGTTGCCGCCAGCCGAGACGCCGACATGCTCGGGGCGGATGCCGAGTCATGTGCGGGCCACGGTACGTTTCCTCCCCCGCTTGCGGGGGAGGGTTAGGCAGGGGGCACACATAAAATTCGTGCCGGTTCACCCCCTCTCCACCTCTCCACGGGAGTTGCACCTCCCAGAACACGCGCCACTTTGATGCGCCGAGAATCTCGGCGGCCTCGATCGGTTCTTTCGGAATTCCGGATAGGCCCGCCATCATGATGACGAAAGAGAACGGCGCCCAGTTCCAGATTTCCAGCAGCATGACCGTTGGAAGCGCGATGTGAGGATTGGTAAGCCACATCGGCTTGAAATCGAAACCGGTAAAGCGGCTGATGAGATCGTTGACCGGGCCGCTCTGATAGAGAAGCATCTCCGCCGTGTAGGCGACGACCACCGGCACCGTCAGCATCGGCAGAAGGAAGATGATGTAGTAGATGGCTTGTCCGCGAAACGGCTTGTACATCAGGTAGGCGAGCGCAAACCCGACCAGAAAGCAGCCGACCGTTGAGCCGGTTGCGAACAGCAGCGAGCGCACAACCGCCCAGCCGAAGCGCGCGTCGGTCAGCACTTCTCGAAACAGGTCGAACCCGACGAATTCCGCGTCCCACCAGGTGCCGAGGTACACGGTCCACTGATGGAGCGAAAAATAGAGCTGTAGGAACAACACCGGCATCAACACGAAGACTAAGAGCGCGATCAACGGACCGAGGATCGACCAGCGGAACCGCCCGATCGCGCGCCGGCGCGAACGCTCGCGCCGCGAGGGCTGCGGGATCACCGACGCGGCCGAAACGGCGGCCACACTCATCGCAGGGCTCCGGCAGGAAGGCCGGACGGGCACAGGCACCGTCCGGCTTTGGGGAGGGACTTGTCTCGCTTGCGTAGTGCCGGATTACGCCGGCAGATCGCGCTTCGGCATCACGGCCTTGTAGCTCGCGAGCTCTTCCTTGAGCTTGGCGCGGCCAATCCGGCGAACGATGCCGGCCCATTCGTCCTGGGTCTTCTTCAGCACATCCTTGGCAGGGAGCTGTCCGACGTAAGCCTCGGAGAAATTCTTGCCCAGCGTATCCTGGAACTCCAGGTATCCGGTCAGATAGGTCGGTGGCGCGACGACCTGGAAGTTGGTCTCGATCGCCTTGATGCCCGCCGGGCTGTAGGCCTTCATGACCTCGGGCGCAGTCATGTGCTCCTTCGCCCAGGCGTCATTGAACGTGTTCACCGGATCGGACACGATCGGAATGCTGTTTTTGCCCGAGCCGAGCCAGAGTGCGAGATAGGCGGCCTGCGCCTTGCGCGGGCTGTACTTGTTGACCAGGATCGCGGCGAGCGGCGATGAGATCGAGCGGTGAATGCGGCGGCCGGAGAAATCCGAGCCCGGCACAAGACCGTAAAGCCACTTGCCCAGAGTCTTCGATTTCTCCGGGTTCTCGTTGAGCTTGGCGGTTCCGTCCCAGTACTGACAGCTCACCACATGGCCGTTCGCGATGCGCGGGATCATCTGCGGCGTGCCCCAGCCGGCAAATTCCGGATGCGCAACCTTCTTGTCGCGCAGATAGATGTCCACGGCGTAGTGGCCGGCCGGCGTGTCGAGCGTCGGGTTCATGTCGTCGTCGAACGTGAACCCGCCCGCACTGTAGAAAATCATGTACCACCAGGTCGGACCGTTCGCGCGATTGCGCAGGTTGCCCGAGCCGTAGAGATCCTTTGACGGATCCATCAGCGTTTCCTGGAGCTTGAGATCGTCCTCCCAGGTCTCCGGAAACTTGAGTTCCTTGCCGTATTTGTCGGCGTACTTCTTCTTGTTGTCGGGATTTTCCAAAAGGTCCTTGCGCACGTACTGGATGTGCACGTTGCCGTCGGTCGGAACGCCGTAGGTCTGGCCCTTGAACGTCATGAAGTTCGCATAATCGGCCACCGCCTCGATCTTGAAGTCGGCCTTCTTCATGTACTCGTCGAGCGGCTCGAGATAGCCGGCCGACGCAAGCGACGGAATCATGTTGGAATCGATATGGATGAAATCGAACTGCGGCGAGCGCGACAGCGCTTCCGCCATGACACGCTGCGGTGCGTCAAAAATCGAAATGTCCTGGACGCCGCCGATCCCGATGCCGGTCTGTTTCTTGAATTCCGCGATGACCGGCTGCATCGGCACGAGGTAGGGCGACCAGATCATTCCGTTGACGTCGGCGGCACCGGCGGCCTTGGCTGCCGCGATAGTGCGCTCTTCCATGCTGGCCGCGAACGCGAGGGGAGTCGTGCCCGGCATGAAGTTTGCCAGTGTGAGCCCGGCACCGCCCTCGATGAATGTCCGGCGTGAAATACACGAATTGGTCATTACTACCTCCCTCGATTTTTTGATTTTGACGCGCGTCTAGACGATCGTTGCCTCCATCGAACTTTGCTCGAACGCATTTTGCTCGAACGCATAAGGTGGGAGACCAACACAGCGCGGGTGTCGCGCGCGTTGCCATCTCACATCCCGAAAACGGGCTTTGCTTGCGCGAAATAATCCTAGGCTGGCGGTTCTTAATCCGCAACACGGTGCGACGATCTATTGTGTCGCAACCCCTTGCCGTTCCGTGTCGGATTATCGCGGGCGGCCCGGCGCGCAGAATGCACGGTGCAGCGCCTCGATGACTTCGCGCACTTCGGTTCGCGCGAGCGAATAATAGATGCTTTTGCCGTCACGCCGTGTCTCGACCAGGTTGTCGCTGCGCAGCCGCGCGAGCTGCTGCGACACCGCCGGCTGGCGCAGACGCAATGTCTGTTCGATCTCGGTCACCGATTTTTCGCCGCTCGCCAGCAGGCACAGAATCATCAGGCGCGCTTCGTGCGACAGCGCCTTGAGGAACTCGCTCGCCTCGCGCGCATTGCTGACCAGCGTGTCGAGGTCAAGATCGTCGGGGAGAGGCTTCGTTCGCCGTTGCGCCGCCGCGGACGTCTTCATCGCGTGCCCTCTCCGGGTCGCGCGGGAGCGGCGGGGACCGATCCCGCAGCGTGCGTCGCTTCCTTCGGGAGCAGATTTTCCAGCCGGCCCCAGAAGAAATCCTCACCCGGATAGCCTTCGATGCGACCGATCTCCCGGCCGTCATCGAGCACGACAAATGTCGGGGTGAAGAGCACCGGGCTCTTGAGGTGGGCCACGGTATCGCGGCCCCGGTCGAGATCGAAAGACCGAACCGGCAAGCGCCGGCCGATCTCCGTCTTGGCGTAGATCGGCCCGATGTCGCGGTCCCACGCCGCGCACCACGGACACCCCGCCCGCCGATACATCACAAGCTCCATCGCGGAGGCGGCGCACGCGCTGAGCGCAAGCGCAGCGATCGCAATGACGAACGACAAACGACGCACCGGTGGGTTTCTCCCTTGCCTGTCTGCAACCCTACTATAAATATAGTGTCAATTGAATATGTTTTCAGAGGCGCGCCGTGGAGTTTGACATCGGGCTCATGGCGGCCTTCGGCGCGGGGTTGGTTTCGTTTCTGTCACCGTGCATTCTGCCCCTGGTGCCGCCCTATCTCTGCTTCCTGGCCGGCGCCTCGCTCAACGAACTCACGGCCGGGGATGCGCCGGCGCTGACAAGGAGGGCGTTTGGGCGCGCCTTAGCCTTCGTGGCTGGCTTCGCGTGCGTGTTCGTGGCACTCGGCGCCAGCGCCTCGCTCATCGGACAGCTCGTGTCCGAACACCTCACCCTGCTCTCGCGCATCAGCGGCATCGTTCTGATCGCGCTCGGCCTGCACATGACCGGCGTACTGCGCTGGGCGCCGTTGATGCGGCAGGCGCGCTTTGACGTGCTTCGGAAACCAGTCAACACCTTGGGCGCATTCGTCGTTGGGCTCGCCTTCGGTTTCGGCTGGACGCCATGCGTCGGACCGATCCTGGGCTCGATCCTGTTGCTCGCCGGAGCGGAGGGTGCGGTCGGCCGCGGTACCTGGCTGCTCGCCGCCTACGCGGCCGGCATTGGCGTGCCGTTCCTGACCGCGGCGCTGTTCACCGGCTGGTTTCTGCGCCTGGGCGCGCGCCTGCGCGGCCGCCTTGCGACGATCGAGACCGCGATGGGACTCGTGCTGATCGCCGTCGGCGTGCTGGTCTTCACCGGCACGATGCCGGTCATCGGCGGCTGGCTGTTGGACCATGTCCCGATACTCGGCCGGATCGGGTGACGCTCACCCCGCAGAAACGAACGTGAGCCATGCACGGCGCTTGTGCCGGACAACCCAGCTCCGATATACGCTTGCAAAACCGCGAATGTCAGGACCCAGGTTATGGTGTCGCGACGATCTTTTCTGGCCGGATCGGCGTTGGGCGCGGCCCTCGTGCCATTGACACAGCCCGCGCGCGGCGAGCCGGCGCTCGGCGACGATGGACTCTATCACGAGCCGTGGTTTCTCGAGAGCCTGCTCGAACTCGCCGACGATCTCGACGGCGCCGCGGCGCAGGGCAAGCGGTTCGCCATCATGTGGGAGCTGCGCGGCTGCCCGTACTGCCGCGACACCCACGTGATCAACTTCGCCAAGCCGGAGATTACCGACTTCGTCAAAGCGCGCTTCGACATTCTTCAACTCAACATCATCGGAGCGCGCGAGGTCGTCGATTTCGACGGCGAGAAACTGCCGGAGAAACGGTTTGCGGAGAAATACGGCGTTCGCTTCACGCCGACCTTCCAGTTCTTCGCGGAGCGATCGGCCGGGCTGGCGGCGCGCAAGCCGCGCGAACGCGAAGTCGCGCGCGCGCAAGGCTACATGGTGCCGGACAACTTCCTCGCCATGTTCAAGTTCGTAAGCGAGCGTGCCTACGAGCGCGAGAGCCTGCCCGACTACATGCGGGCCAACGCGCGCTCCTCATCTCCGCTGGTGCGTTAACGCAAACCCGATTTGGCCTACCCAACCTTCAGATAGGCGAACCCCTTGGTCTGCAGTTCGGCCACCGCCGCGACGCCGGACGGCACGAATCGCAGGAAGGCATCCTTCCGTGTCTTGGTCGGGTCGATGTTCAGGCGCTTGTAGGTGATCTGGCAGAGGAAGCCTTCGGCGCCGTATTTCGTCAGCCCGACGAAGCGCTGATAAAGCTCCGGATCGATGACGTCCTTTTCCCACGGCGTACCGGTGCGGTCCGCCAGGAAGAACTTGAGGCCGGCGCCGTGCGCCACCACGACCAGCTTGAGCTTGAAGTTGTCGAAGTCGTAGGCCGAGTAGTGGTTGAGCATGTTCTGCAGCATCTGCGAGAACCGCTGCGGTTCGCCGAAGTCGCAATGGTAGAGACAGGCGACGTCGGTATCCTTCTTGAACGCCGCAAGGTCGAGCGCCGCCGGGTCGCCGCGTGCGGCCTGCGATGACGCCAGCACCGCTCCCGAGGCGGCGAGCACGCCGACGATCTCTCTTCGGTTTCTGATCATGGCGGTTCTCCTTCGGTGCGGACTGCGCGGAGCGCGACCATTATCGCACTATTGGTTGACCGGACTATCCCGGCTCATCAGCAGCGCCACCAGATCCTTGATCTGATCGATGCTCAGAACCTTGTTGGAGCCGAACCGCGGCATGTTCGAGCACGGCAGCGACGCCTGCGAGTTGTAGATCTTCTCGTAGACCGCCTTGGTCTCCGCCTCGCCGAAATTGCGGATGCGGCCATACCCGAGCAGGCTTGGGCCGAGCGTGCCGAAGCTGACCTCCTGCTTGGTCATCTGATGACAGGCATAGCAGTTGCCGCCATTGGCATTGCGCGCGGGATAATCGGTGAACCGCAGCCCGTAGCCCGATTGCGCGATGCTCTCGCCCTTCTTCCAGTCGCCCACCAACTGGCCGTCGGGCGGATAGGCAATGGCCGCCTTCTCGCGCTGCTGGATCGCCTCCGCAATCGGGCGCGGCGGAATATTGTGGTGCGCCGAGCACAGGCGCAGCGTTTCGTCGGGCACCAGCCGCGACTGCCAGTCGGCCGGCGCGGTCGGAAACGCTGACTTGATCGCGGCGTCGGCGCGGGCCGGATCGACCGCAGGCGCCTGCTGCGCCAGAGAGGCCGTCGCGCCCAGGACGATCAGCATCGACGCAATCGCTATTCGCATGGCGATCTCCCCACCGGTCAGCGTTTGAGGCCGGGCGCGGCGATCTCTCCGCCGCGCGCCTGGCTGACCAGATAGCTGATCAGGGCAACACTCACATCCGAGCCAAGCTCGAGCTCCGGCATACGCATCTGCCAATAGCAATCGTACATGCGGTGCTGCATCGTCATCACGTGCGTGGTCGACACCCGGTAGGCCGGCCATTCGCCAATCACCTTGCGGGCCTCTTCAGGACTCGAGAGGTGAGGCAAGCCCTGCAGGCGGATGCGCAATCCCTTGGCGTCGTGGCAGGTCGCACAGGCGAAATCGAACGGTCCGGAGCGGCGGAAGAACAAGGTCTCGCCCAGCGCCACCATGTCCTTCTCTTTTGGCTGGTCGAGTTTGGCGGCGAACTTCAGATCGGACGACTTGCTGGCAACATAGGTCGCAATCGCGCCGAGTTCCTTGACCGGCTGGCCACCGGCCGGGTGCGGCCGCTTGACGAGATCGGCGCGGTTGAAGCCTTGCAGCTTCTCCATGCACCAGAGGATGCGGGTCTCAACGTCCATCACGCGATCGGCGTCGGCGAAGTAGCGCGGCAGTTCGGCGAACGCGCCCTCGACCTTGCCCGGCCCCTTGCCGAGATCGCATTGCTCCAGCGAAACGTTTTTCGGCCCACGCGGCGTCGTCCACAACGCTTCGCCACGGTCGGCATCAAGCAGCCCGGGGTTGCTCCAGGGATCCTCCTTGAGCATCTGCCGGTATTTCTCGATCCCCTTCTCGGTCGCGTCGTCCTGCGCAAGCGCGACGGCGGTCGCGGCGAGCAGCGCGCAAGCGCCTGCCAGCAGCGCACACACGCCTGCAAACAAAGTGATTCTGCTGGTCACCGGATCGTTCCTCCCGCGCCGCATCGGCTTTCGTTGTATCGGCTGCGCCGTCCGACGATCAGCGGACGGCAGGCGGACAATACATGCATTTATTTGGATGAAAAGCGGCGTGTTGTCCCGGTTATTCAATCATCGCAGCCGCGCCGCGCACCCCTCTTGCAATTTGTGCCGCGGCTACCTAATGATTGCAAAGATATGAATATGTCTGTGGTGGCGTTCCGCGCGACATCAGACCCACCTGCGGCGGTGCAGCGAAGGTGGTAGGAACGTCAGCCGCGTGACCGGCCGCCGAGGGAGAAGGAAATACCCATGTTTGTCGCTCGCCGTAGCATATTGGCGTTTGGCGCGGGTGCATTGGTCGCCGCCGCCGGAGGGAACCTTCCGGCATTTGCCGCCAAGAACGATGCCGACGACCTGATCAAGAAATTCACCGGCGGCAAGACCGCGACCGAAGGCCGCGTGCGGCTCGACCTGCCGGAGATCGCCGAGAACGGAAACACCGTGCCGATGACGGTGTCGGTCGAAAGTCCGATGACCGAGCAATCCTACGTCAGCGACGTCCTGGTGGTGGCCGAGGGCAATCCACGCGGCGGCATGGTGACGTTCCACTTCTCGCCGGCGAGCGGCGTGGCCGAGGCCAACACCCGCATCCGCCTCGCCGAGACGCAGAATGTCGTCGCGATCGCCAAGATGAACGATGGTTCGTTCTTCATGGCAAGCAAACAGGTCAAGGTCACGATCGGCGGCTGCGGCGGCTGAACAACGCCCGAACAAAGCAGCACCGCTCACGGAGGAAATACAGATGGCCGACGTCAAGCCGCGCATCAAGCTGGACAAGAAGCAGGCGAAGAAGGGCGACCTCGTCGAGGTCAAGGCGCTCGTCTCGCACATTATGGAGACCGGCCTGCGCAAGGACGCGAGCGGCAATACCATTCCGCGCAAGATCATCAACAAGTTCACCTGCACGGTGAACGGTAAGCAGGTCTTCGCTGCCGACTTCGAACCGGCGATCTCCGCCAATCCCTACATTCAGTTCAAATTCCGCGCCCAGGAATCCGGCCCGGTCGTGCTGACCTGGCTGGACGACGACGGAACGAAAATCGTCGGTGAAGACTCGATCACCGTGACCTGACGCGCGTGCGGCGCGGTTCGTTAGAAGCCGCGGCACAATTGTGCATTCAAGCGCTGCCGAGACTGTCGCTCCCCCACGAGCGTACGGATCATCGGCGCAGGCGTTCGGCCATGACGATCCTGGGAGCGTGACATGCTGTCGAGGCGCGATCTGCTGCAGGTGGCGGCGGCGACTGCGGCGCTTGGTCCGATCAACTGGACGCGCGCCTTCGCGCAGCAGCGCCTGACGCAGGACGAGTTGCTGCGCTTCGATCCGATCGGCAACGTCACGCTGGTTCATATCGCGGACATTCACGCCCAGCTCGTGCCGCTCCTGTTCCGCGAGCCGTCGGCCAATCTCGGGGTCGGCGAGGCCAAGGGGCTCGTTCCGCATGTCACCGGCCAAGCCTTCCTCGATCTCTACAATATCAAGCCGGGCTCGGCCGCGGCCTACGCGCTGACCTCCGGCGATTTCGTCGCGCTCGCCAAGAGCTACGGCCGGCTCGGCGGGCTCGATCGCATCGCCACCATCCTCAAGGCGATCCGCGCCGAGCGCGGCGAGCGCGTCGTGTTCCTGGACGGAGGCGACACCTGGCAGAACAGCTACACGTCGCTCGTCAGCAAGGGCCAGGACATGGTCGACTGCATGGCGCTGCTTCAGCCGGATGCCATGGTCGGGCATTGGGAGTTCACGCTCGGCGCCGACCGCGTGAAGGAACTGGTCGGACAGCTCAAGTTCCCGTTCCTGGCGCAGAACGTGCGCGACACCGAATGGAACGAGCCCGCGTTCGACGCCATGACGATGATCGAGCGTGGCGGCGTGAAGATCGCCGTGATCGGCCAGGCCCTGCCCTACACGCCGATCGCCAATCCGCGCTGGATGATCCCGAACTGGTCGTTCGGCATTCGCGAGAACGACATCAAGCTCAATGTCGAGAAGGCCCGCAAGGAAGGCGCGGCGCTGGTCGTACTGCTCTCGCACAACGGCTTCGATGTCGACCGCAAGCTCGCCGCGCGCGTCGGCGGCATCGACGTTATCCTGACGGCCCACACCCACGACGCACTGCCTGAGGCGGTGAAGGTCGGCAAGACGCTGCTGATCGCTTCCGGCAGCCACGGCAAGTTCGTGTCGCGGCTCGATCTCGACGTGCGCGACGGCGCCGTCAAAGACTTCCGCTTCAAGCTCATCCCGGTATTCTCCGACGCCATCGCGAGCGATCCGGAGGTCGCCGAGCAGATTCGCGCCGTGCGCGCGCCGCACGAAGCAATGCTGCGGCAGGTCGTCGGCCGCACGGATACCCTGCTCTACCGCCGCGGCAACTTCAACGGCACCTTCGATGATCTGATCTGCGACGCGCTGCTCGCCGAACGCGACGCCGAAATCGCGCTGTCGCCGGGTTTCCGCTGGGGCACCTCTGTGCTGCCGGATACCGACATCACACGCGAGGACATCTACAACGCGACAGCCATCACCTACCCGGCCGCCTACCGCATGAACATGACGGGCGCGCGGCTCAAGGAAGTGCTCGAGGACGTGGCCGACAACCTTTTCAACCCGGACCCTTACTACCAGCAGGGCGGCGACATGGTGCGGGTCGGTGGCGTGCGCTACGCGATCGACGTCGGCAAGCCGATCGGCAGCCGCATCTCCGACCTGACGCTCCTGCGCACCGGCAAGCCGCTCGATCCGACGAAGGAGTACACCGTCGCCGGCTGGGCGAGCGTGAATGAGGGCACCGAAGGCCCGCCGATCTGGGACGTCGTCAGCAGTTACATCCAGAAGAAGGGCGTCGTCGCTCCGCAAGAGACCGACCACGTGCGCGTCACCGGCGCTTAGCACCGCCCGTGCGCGGAAGATTGTGGAGAAAGCCATGCCGAGGGAGCATCCCAACGCCCGCCCAACCTCGCGGCGCGGGTTTCTGCGCGGCGCGCTGGCCGCCGGCGGCGCCACGGCGCTCGCCGGGGAGGCTGCAGCCGGCAATCCAAAGAATCTGCCGCCCAACATTCCCGATTGGACACGGTCGCTGGGCGATGGTGTCGCGGTGCGCAAATACGGCAAGCCGTCGAAGCACGAATCTGGCGTCATCCGCCGCGATGTTGCCTGGCTCACCGCCACGCCGCAAAGCTCGGTCAGCTTTACGCCGCTGCACGAGCTTGACGGCATGATCACGCCGAACGGGCTATGCTTCGAGCGCCATCACGCCGGCATCGCCGAGGTCGATCCCGCCGACTACCGGCTGATCCTGCACGGCCTTGTCGACAAGCCGCTGATCTTCACGCTCGACGACCTCAAGCGCATGCCGCGCGTCAACCGGGCACATTTCTGCGAGTGCGCCGCCAATTCCGGCATGGAATGGCGCGGCGCGCAGCTCAACGGCGCGCAGTTCACTCACGGCATGGTGCATTGCGTGATGTATACCGGCGTGCCGCTCAAGACGCTGCTCGACGAAGCCGGCGTCAGGCCGAACGCCAAGTGGCTTTTGCTCGAAGGCGGGGATGCTTCGGCGATGAGCCGCTCGCTGCCGCTGCAGAAGGCTCTGGACGACGCACTTGTCGCCTACCGCATGAACGGCGAGATGCTCTACCCCGAGAACGGCTATCCGGTGCGCATGGTGATCCCGGGCTGGGAAGCCAACATGTGGGTCAAATGGCTGCGGCGCATCGAGGTCGGCGACGAGCCCTGGCACCATCGCGAGGAAACCTCGAAGTATACCGACCTGCTGGAGAACGGCACGGCGCGCCGCTTCACCTTCGTGATGGACGCCAAGTCGGTCATCACCAATCCGAGCCCGCAGGCGCCGCTCAACCACAAGTCCGGTTTCACCGTGCTGTCGGGAATCGCCTGGTCCGGGCGCGGCAAGATCGCGCGCGTCGACGTTTCGCTCGACGGCGGCCGCAATTGGCGCACCGCGCAGATCGACGGACCGGCCTGGGACAAGGCCCTCACCCGCTTCTACTACGAATTCGACTGGGATGGACGTGAGTTGCTGCTGCAATCGCGCGCGATGGACGACAGCGGTTACGTGCAGCCCAGCAAGAACGAACTGCGCAAGCACCGCGGGGTGAATTCGATCTACCACAACAACGGCATTCAGACGTGGCACGTGCACAAGAACGGCGAGGTCGAGAATGTCGAGGTTTCGTAGCCTGTGCCTGACTGCCGGTCTGGCCGCGCTCGCAATCGGCGCACTGACGGCAACGCACTGGCTCGATGCGTCGCGCGCTGAGCCGGCGGCAAAATCCGCTGCTGCCGCAAAGGCGCACAAGTCTCTCGGCATCGGGCGCGAAGCCAAGCCGGAGGAGATTGCCGGCTGGGACATCGCCATCCGCCCGGACGGCAAGGGCCTTCCGCCCGGCAAGGGTACCGTCAAGCAGGGTGAACCGCTCTACATGGAACGCTGCGCCGCCTGCCATGGCGAATTCGGCGAAAGCGCCGGGCGCTGGCCGATCCTGATGGGCGGAGCGGGCACGCTGGCTAGTCACGATCCAGTCAAATCGATCGGATCATATTGGCCGTTCGCATCGACCCTGATGGATTACATCCGCCGTTCGATGCCGTTCGGCAACGCGCAATCGCTCAGCAACGACGAACTCTACGCCATCACGGCCTACGTGCTCTATCTCAACGACATCATCAAGGACGAGAATTTCGAGCTCAACCAGAAGAGCTTCACGTCGGTCAAGCTGCCGAACCAGCCGAATTTCATCGACGACGATCGCGAGCGGACCGAGAAGGAATTCTGGCGGGCAGAACCGTGCATGAGCAATTGCGCGCCGGGCGAAGCCAAGATCGTCGGCCGCGCCGGCGCGCTCGACGTGACGCCGGAGGCCGGGAAAGGCCCCAAGGTCGAATAGGCATGAAGCCGCGCGCGATCAATCGCCGGAGATTTCTCGCCGGCGCCGGCACCCTTGCCGCGGCGACGAGCCTCCCGCTCCCCGCGCGGGCGCAGGCGAAGCCCAGACTCGTGGTGATCGGCGGTGGGCCGGGCGGTGCGACGCTCGCGAAATATGTCGCCAAAGACTCAAACGGCGCGATCGAGGTGAGGCTGGTCGAGCCGTTGCGGCAGTTCACGACTTGCTTTCATTCGAACTTCTATCTCGGCGGCTTTAGCAGTTGGGACTCGATCACCCATTCCTACGACGCGCTGGCCGCAAGATATGGCATCGGGCTTGTCCATGAGGCCGCGCAGACGATCGATCGCGACAGGAAGACCGTGCGGCTTGCCGATGGATCCTTGCTTCCTTACGACCGGCTGGCAGTGGCGCCCGGCATCGACATCAAATTCGATTCTGTGCCCGGATATTCGGAAGCCGCCGCCGAGATCATGCCGCATGCCTGGAAGTCCGGCGCCCAGACGCAATTGCTCAAGCGCCAGCTTGATGCGCTGGAAGACGGCGCGACCCTCGTCATGGTGCCGCCGCCAAATCCATATCGCTGCCCGCCGGCGCCTTACGAGCGCGTCTCGATCATGGCGCACGTCCTCAAGGCCAAAGGCCACAACCGCTCGCGCATCATCGTGCTCGATCCGAAGCCCACGTTCGCGATGCAGGCGTTGTTCGAAGAGGGCTGGGAGCGGCATTATCCGGGAATGATCGAGTGGCAGGACCCGCAGATGCACGGCGGCGTCAAGGGCGTCGATCCGAAGACCATGACGGTCGAGACCGATCTCGCCTCTTACAAGGCGTCGCTCGCCAACATCATCCCGGCACAGATGGCGGGCAGGATCGCGCGCGACTGCCGGGCTTGCCAACGCAAGCGGGTATTGCCCGATCGATCCGGCCACCACGACGTCCTCGAACGATCCCAACGTTTACATCGTCGGCGACGCCTGTATTGCGGGCGACATGCCGAAAGCAGCGTCCTCTGCCAATAGCCAGGCCAAGGTTGCGGCCATGATAATTCGCGCCGAGTTGACCGGGGCGCCGGTTGTTCCCGTAAGCTACGCCGTCACATGCTGGAGCCTGATTGAGGTTGACGACGCCGTGAAGGTGGGCGGACGATACGCGGCCAAGGACGGAAAGATCAGCGCGGTCGAAACCTTCGTCTCCCAGACCCATGAAGCCGCCGGAGTGCGGCGACAGAACCAGGAGGAAAATGTGCGCTGGTACGCCGGCATCGTCGCGGATGCCTTCACGTGAGCGGCGCTCGCAGCGCGACGAAGCCTGACCGCCGCGGCTTCCTGGCCGGCGCGGGCGCGGTAGCGGGCGCAGCGCTTCTGCCGCCGGGGCTTGCGTTCGCCGCAGTCCCCCCGGTCCGCCGCAGCGTCGGTGCCAATAGCATCAGCGTGATCAGCGACGGCAGCCTGCTAGTGCCGCTGTCGATGACTCTGCCGGACGTTCCGACCAACGAGGCGGCGAGCCTGCTCACCGCGCACGGTCTACCGGCCGGCGGCTCGCCAACGCCGACCAATGTGAGCCTGATCGCGACCGGCAACGAACTCATTCTGGCCGATGCCGGCTCGGGTGCCAATTTCCAGCCGACCGCCGGCAAGCTCGCGGAGAACATGGAGGCGGCCGGCATCGATCCGACCAAGATCACCAAGGTTGTTTTCACGCACGGGCATGCCGACCATCTGTGGGGCGCGATCGACGACTTCGACGACAGCGAGCGATTCGCCAATGCGAGCTACGTGATCTCGGCCACCGAATGGGATTTCTGGACGCATCCCGACACGCCCGCACGCGTTCCGGATTGGCTCAAGGGCATGGCGCGCGGCAGCGCGCGCATTCTCAAGCGGCTCGAACCCAAGATCGAGCGGCGTAACGGCGGCGACGCGATTGCGCCCGGCATCAGCTACGTCGAAACCCCCGGACACACCCCGGGTCATATGTCGGTGCTGGTCGAAAGCCGGGGCGAACGCCTGCTCATCGGAGCCGACGCGCTGACGCATCCGGCGGTGTCGTTTGCACGGCCGGACTGGCGCTGGGGCACCGACTACGACGGCGACCGAGCGATCGCAACGCGCCGGCGCCTGCTCGATCAGTTGAGCGCCGAGCGCATGACGTTGATCGGCTTCCACCTGCCTTGGCCCGGCATCGGCATCGTCGAACGCAGCGGCACCGCGCATCGCTTCGTGCCGTTGCCGTGATCGCCCCAGGACAGGATTTGGGACCGCTCCCGGGATGACAACACAAATCGTGCAAGACATCCTGGGGCTGCTGTCCGGGTCAGTCGTCGGTTTCTCGCTTGGAATGGTGGGCGGCGGCGGTTCGATCCTCGCCGTCCCGCTGATGGTCTATCTTGTCGGCGTGCCGTCGCCGCACGTCGCCATCGGAACGAGCGCGCTGGCGGTGGCGGTCAACGCCGCGGCCAACGTGGTGTCGCACGCGCGCATGGGTACGGTGAAATGGCGCTGCGCCGGCGTATTCGCGGCGGCGGGAATCGTCGGAGCCTATGGCGGGTCCAGCCTGAGCAAGATCGTCGATGGCGCCAAACTGCTGGCGCTGTTTGCCGTCCTGATGATGATCGTCGCCGCGATGATGTTTGCGCGGCGGGAGAGTGTGGGCGACGCCAGCGTCGACTTGTGCCGCGACAACGTCGCCAAGCTCCTGCTGACAGGTCTGCTGACCGGGTCGCTGGCGGGCTTCTTCGGCATCGGCGGCGGATTCCTGATTGTGCCGGGGCTGATGTTTGCCTCCGGCATGCCGATCACCAATGCGGTCGGGTCCTCGCTGGTCGCGGTGGCCGCCTTCGGCGCGACCGCCGCGTTCAACTATGCGATCTCGGGCTTCGTGGACTGGCGCCTTGCGGCGGTGTTCATCGCCGGTGGCATCGTGGGCGGACTTGCCGGCGGGCAGATGGCGCACAAGCTCGGCAGCCGGCGCGGCCTGCTGAACATCGTCTTTGCCGGGATCATCCTCGTGGTCGCGCTCTACATGCTGGCGCGCAGCATCTGGTCGTGAGGCCCTTTCGGTATTTATGACAGCGCGATGACAGCCGCGCGGCCTGCCTGCCCCGCCATCGCTTGCGCTAGTGTCCCGGTTCCGACGCTTGTATCCTGTTGCAGCACGCGTGGTTACAAGCGTCGGAGCCAAGGGACACTAGCAACTCTATGATTCTAGCGCGGCTTTGGATTTGACGTTCCTACGGAGGACTCACTGAGAGTGTGGTAGGAACGTCAAATCCGCCGCACTAGCACGCTGAGACCACGCATCTTGGCGGCCCACCGGCAGAGCGCAGCGCGATGGCCATCCTCAGCAATTTCTCCTCTGCCGAATTCTTCGATTCGCTCCTCAGCCTGCTGGGCGCTTTCGTCCTCGGAACGCTGATCGGCGCCGAACGGCAGTACCGGCAGCGCTCCGGCGGCTTGCGCACAAACGTGCTGGTGGCCGTGGGAGCGGCGGCGTTTGTCGACATCGGCATGCACCTCAACGGCAATGCCGGCGCCGTGCATGTGGTCGCCTATGTGGTGTCCGGCATCGGTTTCCTCGGCGCCGGCGTTATCATGAAGGAGGGCAAGAACGTCTGGGGCCTCAACACCGCCGCGACGCTGTGGTGCTCGGCCGCGGTCGGCGCCTGCGCGGGAGCCGACCTCGCGTTCCAGGCTATCGCTCTGACCATCTTCGTGCTGGCCGGCAATACGCTGCTGCGGCCGCTGGTCAACGCGCTCAACCGCGCGCCGATCAGCGAGCAGTCGACCGAGGCCACCTATGAGGTGCGCGTCACGACCGACAGCGATAACCTCGATCAAGCACGCGAATTGCTCGAGACCCAGCTTGAGCTTGCCAAGCATCCGGTGCGGCGGATCGATGTCATCGCGCGCGAGACCGACACGGTCGAACTGGTGGCGACGCTTGTCGCCACGACCGCCGACCCCGGCGAACTCGACAAGGTGATTGCGCGGCTCGACGAAGCGCCGTTCATCGTGCATGCAAGCTGGACGGTCCGCACGCCGGAGTGACGACGCGCGCTTTGCGGCACAAGCGGCATCACGCCACCTGGCATCACGTGCGGAAATGCTTCGAGAGCTTGAGCCCCTGCGCCTGATAGTTTGAGCCGATGCCCTGGCCGTAGAGCGTTTTCGGCCGGTCGAGCATCTGCTCGTACACGAGGCGCCCGACGGTCTGGCCGTGCTCGAGGATGAACGGAACCTCGCGCGAACGCACCTCGAGAACCGCGCGCGACCCCCGCCCCCCTGCCCCGGCGTAGCCAAATCCCGGATCGAAGAAACCCGCATAGTGCACGCGGAATTCGCCGACCAGCGGATCGAACGGCACCATCTCGGCGGCGTAATCGGGCGGCACCTGCACGGCTTCCTTCGACGCCAGGATGTAGAACTCGTCGGGATCGAGGATCAGGCTCTTGTCCTTGCGCGCGCGGATCGGCTCCCAGAAATCCGCGACGTCGTAACTGGCGCGGCGTTCCACATCGATGAGGCCGGTGTGCCGCTTGGCGCGGTAGCCGACGATGTCGCCGCCGAGCCCGTCACCGATATTCGCTTGCGGCTGCGGCGAGAGATCGACACTTACCGCCACGCCTTCGGCGACGTCGGCGTCATCGTCGTCGACCAGCCGCTCGCGCGCGTGCACATCGCGCAACGCCTCCGCGTCGAGCAACCCGTTGCCGTGGCGGAAGCGGATTTGCGACAGCCGCGAGCCTTCGCGCACCAGCACCGGAAATGTCCGCGGGCTGACTTCGGCGTAGAGCGGGCCGTGATAGCCGGCCTTGATGCGGTCGAACCCGCGCGTTTCGTCGGCAATCACGCGCGTGAACACGTCGAGCCGGCCGGTCGAGCTTTTCGGATTGGCGGCGGCGGCGATCT
This sequence comes from uncultured Alphaproteobacteria bacterium, assembly GCA_963763365.1. Taxonomy (GTDB): domain Bacteria; phylum Pseudomonadota; class Alphaproteobacteria; order Rhizobiales; family Xanthobacteraceae; genus VAZQ01. Next base: position 122,631 of record CAVXOE010000015.1, read on the forward strand.
CGTCCGGCAAGGCGAGGCTCTCGATCAGCGGCACGATGTAGACGCAGCCGGTTTCCAGCACGGCGCCGTCCGTCAGCGCGATCTCGTGCAGCTTCAGTTCGTCGATGCGCTTGGCGACCGTCGTGCGCGGGCCAGGCAGGAAGCTTGCGCGCACCCGATAGGCGACCTCGCCCAGCCGAAGGTCTAGGCTCGCCGGCTGGATCTGGTCGGGCGCGAAGTCGTAGGCGCGTGGGATGGCGCCCGCCTGCGCCAGCGACGCGATCATGTAATCCGGCAGAATGCCTTTTTCATCAACGGCAAACGCAAGAGGCACGGATCGCACATCCTCTAAACTCAGCATAGGAAAGCGTTAACCGACGACCGCCTTGACGGAAAGGCATCGTCCGCGTAAGACGCCACTTATCCCGTGGTGATTTGAGCCGGCCGGCTTGCAAGCCACGTAAAACAAATTGCTAAAAGGCCGGGGACGCGTGAGCCCGGCCAGGATCATTCCGGCCGGTTTTTTGTTGGCCGAAGGAGGCCCCAATGTCCGCGCCCAAGACCGCATCCGAGACTGCATCCAAGACCAGAAAATACCGCCCCGAGACCGAACTCGTGCACGCCGGCACGCTGCGCTCGCAGTTTGGCGAAACGTCGGAGGCGCTGTTCCTCACCCAGGGCTACGTGTACGATTCCGCCGCCCAGGCCGAGCGGCGGTTCAAGAACGAAGAGCCCGGCTACCAGTACTCGCGCTTCTCCAATCCGACGGTGACGATGTTCGAGCAGCGCATGTGCGCGCTCGAAGGTGCCGAGGCCGCGCGCGCGACCGCGACCGGCATGGCCGCCGTGACGACCGCGCTGATGGGCCAGGTGCGCGCCGGCGATCATGTCGTCGCGTCGAAGGCGCTGTTCGGCTCCTGCCTCTACGTGGTCGAAGACCACCTGCCGCGCTACGGCGTGACTTCGACGCTGGTCAACGGCACCGACCTCGACGAATGGCGCGCCGCCATGCGGCCGAACACCAAGACCTGCTTTTTGGAGAGCCCCACAAATCCTGCGCTCGACGTGCTCGACATCAAGGCCATCGCCGAAATCGCGCACGCGGCGGGCGCCACGCTGGTGGTCGACAACGTCTTCTCCACGCCGCTCTACCAGAAGCCACTCGAACTCGGCGCCGACTGCGTGGTCTATTCCGCCACCAAGCACATCGACGGACAGGGCCGCTGCCTCGGCGGCGTCATTCTTGCCTCGCAGAAATTCATCCAGGACCACATCCACAATCTGATCCGGCAGACCGGCCCCTCGCTCTCGCCGTTCAACGCCTGGGTGCTGCTCAAGGGACTTGAGACGCTGCCGGTACGTGTGCAGCGGCAGACCGACACTGCCGCGACCATCTCGGTGGCGCTTGCCGGGCATCCGAAGATCACGCGGCTGATCTATCCGGGACGGCCGGACCATCCGCAGGCGGAAGTCGCTCACCGGCAGATGAAAGCCGGCTCGACGCTGGTGGCGTTCGAGATCGACGGCGGCAAGGCGGCGGCGTTCCGCTTCCAGGACGCGCTCAAGATCGTGCGCATCAGCAACAATCTCGGCGACGCCAAGAGCCTGATCACGCACCCGGCGACAACGACACACCAGCGCATCACTCAGGCGCAGCGCGCCGAACTCGGCATCAGCGATGGCCTGGTGCGGCTGTCATGCGGGCTCGAGCATCCCGACGACCTGGTCGACGATATCCTGACCGCACTGAAGGCGGCGTAGCCACAGCCAATCTTGTTTGTGTGGCGCCTTCGCTCTCTCCGCTCGTTCCCGCGCAAGCGGGAACCCAGGGCTGCGCACTCGGTTTTCTCAATGCGTTGGGTCCCCGCTTTTGCGGGGATGAGCGGAACTCACATTGACGCTGTGAGGCTTTAGCGGCCCGGCTGCGGTCCGGTCGCGGTCGCAGTCGGGCGTGAGGCGGCCTCGGCGATCGCGGCGGCAAGCCACTTCGCCACGCAGGCGTAGCTCCAGTCGTTCATGTGAACGCCATCGGGCGACACGAACGATTCAAACGGCAGCTTGTCCGCCTCATGCCACTGCCGCATCAACTCGAAGCGGTGGAAGACGCACACATGCTCGGCCTTCGCGGCCGTCGCGATCAGCGACACCATGCCCTCGTGATTCGGCTTGGCGAGAATTTTCGGAGCGTATTGCGGATCGATCAGCACGATGTCGGCGCCGATGGCCTTGAGCCGCTTGACGCCGTCACGCAACAGCGGCGCGTTCGGCAGCACCTCCTTATCGCGCAGCACCGAGTTGCTTCCCACCTGCCACAGGACGAGGTCCGGGTTCTCCGAGATCACGTCGGTGTCAAGCCGCGCCAGCATGTCGGCGGCCTCGTTGCCATTGACCCCGCGGTTGAGGACGGTGATGTCGTGCCCGGGCAGGCGCCAGGCGAGTTCTTCCGCGAGACGGCTCGGATAAGACGCTGCCGATGTGCTGGCGCCGGCGCCGTAGGTCGACGACGACCCGAGCGCGACGATCTTGACCGGCAAGCCGGCCGCAAGGCGCCGGGCGACCCGCGTCAGCGGCATGTCGAAGCGGGCCTTGTCGAGCAGCACAGTGCAGGCCGGCGTCCGCGGTGCGCCCGCCGTGGCGGACGGCACGGGCAACTGCGCCGACGGCGTTTCGGCGCGCCCTGCGTTCAGTGTCAAGCAGGTGATCGCCGCCGCCAGCAACAGAGACGAACGGCACCGAAGAAGATCGCGAAGCATGTCGGTTTTTCGTCCCTGTCAAATCTGCTTGTTATTGTTATTGCCCGGTCTTGGGTTCGGCCGATTTGAGATGAGCCGCATCAACGATGAGGGCCGCGATACCGCGCCCGATGCAGTCATGCACCCGCTGGGCGAGCACGTTGTCCTTGCCGGCGGCGTAGAGATCGAACGCACCGGTCTCCGACCAATGCCGCATGATGCCGAGCCGATCGAACAGCGGAACCTCGTGCTGCTGAGCAACGACCCGCATCGAATCGGTGAACGGTCCCAGCGCGATCATCGACTCGGTTCGCGGGCTGTACTGCATGTTCATCAAGACGACGTCGGCTCCGCCCTTGTGGAGACTGTCCAAGCCATGGTCCAGCGCGTCGCGGAACGCGTCCGGATCAATCCGGCGGATGGCATCGACCGTCCCAGTCTGCCATATCACCAAATCCGGCTTCTCGTCGACAAGCAGTTTCTCCATACCCCCAGCCAGGTCCTCGGCGGTCTGGCGCGTGCGGACAATGCTGACGACCTTGACCGTGACACCGGGCAGGCGATGGGCGAGCGCGGCTTCCAGGCGGGCCGGATAGGCCGAGCGGGGACCGTCCGGGCCGGCCAGAATCGAGGAGCCGGTCCCCACCACCGCGATGGTCAGCCGCCGGTCCTTCGCCACGGACCGCGCCGACTTTCTTCAACTCATTGGTTCCAAACAGCAAATAGCCAGGAATGTCGCACGATTGCCGTTCCGCAACCGCCGGACCAATGGACCACAATACGGCTAAAGCTACCGCAACGGCCGATTTCATGCCTCGCCTCCCGCGAGGTCCGCGTCGGGTTGTTTGGGACGCGATCCTGGACTTCGTCCTTCTACACCCTTGTACCACGTAATCAGCGCGGCGGTACCGATCATTATGACGATACCTAACACGCTCACCATGATCTGGACCCACAGCGCGCCCGAGATCTCCACCATGGCAAAATGCCCGGCGAACGACAAAAACACGCCCAGGCAGAAGATCTCGAGCGAATGCTGCCCGCACACGATCAGGGGCCAAAACGCCCTGGCTTTGAGCGGCGGCCAGTCGCGCGGGATGAAGTGCACCGTCAGTGCGGCGAGCGCCAGAAAGTGCGCGAAACGCAGCACGTCGAGATTAACCTTGTCGATCGGGTAGATCACCTCCTCGAGCCAGTGCGGCACGTAGGACGCCATCCCGGGCAGGTACCAGGTCAGCGTGATGATGAACGCGAACAGCAGATAGGCCGCGGCGATCGCCACCGTCACCTTCGACTGCAAGACCCCGGACAGGCGCTCTGCCCCGCCCAGCGCACACCAAGCGCCGAAGACGAACAGAAGCTGCCAGGCAAACGGGTTGAAGTACCAGTGGCCGTACGGGTAGGCGGGGAGATTCCAGCCGAATTCCCAGGTCAGCGCGTAGAGTACAACAGAAGCACCAAGTGCCATGGTCGGCTGGCGCAGCAGCAGCCACAGGATCGGCGGAAACAGCAGCAGCAGCACGATATAGAGCGGCAGCACGTCCATATTGGCGGGCTTGAACTTGAGCAGCAGCGCCTGGATGATCGTGACGTCGGGCTGCTTGAGGAAGTCGAGGATGTTCATTTCCTCGCTGTAGAGCGGGTTCTCGAAGCTCGTGGCCACGTAGGAGATTTCCGCCATATAGATCGCGAACAGAAAGATATGGGCGACGTAGATCTGCCAGGACCGCCGCAGGATGCGGGCGCCCGCGACCACGAAGCCGCGCTCGCGCATCGCCTTGCCGTAGACGAAGGCGGCGGTGTAACCCGATACGAAGACGAAGATTTCCGTGGCGTCGCTGAAGCCGTAGTTTCGGATGGTGAGCCAGGCGACGAGATTGGACGGGATATGGTCGAGAAAGATCAGCCAGAGCGCGAGCCCCCGGAACAGGTCGAGCCGCAGATCGCGACCGGTCGACGTCACCACGGGGGCGTGCATTCTGGGCGATCTTTCCTGCGGCACCGGCTATCGTTTAACTCTAACGCGCCCGGTCCCGGACCGGAAATCACGTCGTCACGACGGTTTTGTCATGATTCCGGTTCGTTCATATGTGGCACCTTGCCCGCATTGCGGCGAGAGGCTTGACCATGGATTCCCGATCATGAGTTCCGCTCCATCGTCCTACCGGGCCGTGACCCGCGAGATCGAGGTCAAGGCGGCACCGCAGTTCCTGCCCGATCGCTCCTCGCCGGAGACCGGCTATTTCTGGGCCTATACCATCACGATCACCAACCAGGGCCGGGAAACCGTCCAGCTCAAGACGCGCCATTGGCGGATCACCGACGCGCACGGGCGGCTGCAGGAGGTGCGCGGCGCCGGCGTCGTCGGCGAGACGCCCGTCATCAAGCCCGGCGAGAAATACGAATACACCAGCGGCGTGCCGCTGCCGACGCCTTCAGGCTTCATGGCCGGCAGCTACGGCATGGTGACGGACGGCGGCGAGCCGTTCGACGTCGACATCCCGGCCTTCTCGCTCGACACCCCGCAGAAGGGCCGGACGATCAATTGAGGGCGGGACCGCGCGGGCTCTGTTTGGAGGCGGCCGGGGCGGCTTACTTACTTCGGCTTGCGGCTAGTTGTCAGATTGAGGCCCGGCGCGTCGGCACGCGACGTGGCCGGTCTGATCGCCTGACACGCGGTTCGGCACGTTCGGTCCAGCGAATGCGGCGCTTCAGCCACGTAAGGTCGGGGTTCTCGCCGGGGCGAGCCCGGACCGCCTCTTGCGGCTTCATAGTGTATTCCTTGATGCCGACTCCCTGCACGATGTTACGAAGCTGAGCACGGAAGAGCTGCACATCGCCAAAATAGTTCGGGTAGGCCTCTTTCAGTTGCTCGACCTTATCCGCTTCGACCAGCACCACGTTCTTGGTGTTGCGCCCCGTCTTATTGTCGAAGAATTCGGCCGCACCGTAGGAAAAGATGGCGGACCTTTCCACGAAGTAAGACGAGACCGAGATTTCGTTGGTCGCGTTGTCATAGGTGATCAAGTAGTAGGTCGGCCGCTGCCGCGGCTGGATCGACACGTCGGTGAAGCGCACCGCGTGGCTCAACTTGTCGAGGTTCTTCGAAGCATCTAGCTCGCGGTCAAGCTCCTTGATTTCAGCCAGCCGCGCATAGTGCGGCGGCATGCCCGGAGGCTCGGGGCACCCTTCAAACATCGCGAACTCAGCCGACATGAGCTTGAACAGGCGGAGCCACGGCTGGCTGCCCAAACTGCCCTTCAGATACTCACCGCGGAAGAGGCCAACCGATTCCACCGCGGTCGCCCAAGCATGCTGCAGACGCGTGCGGATTTGCACTTCGATGCGCCTGTCATCGAAGATGCGCCGCTCGCCCCGGCCACGGTAATTGAACATCAGGTGGTGGCACCTGTAGCCGTCCGCTTTCGGATTATTGATGTAATCGCTTTGCGAGCGCAATTCATGGCGGCAATCGCGCATGATGCCGATCAGCGTGTTCATATCCTGCAGCGAGGGGAGGATCGCGCGGCACCCGCCAAGGTCCTGCAATTGGTGCAGCTTCACGGGTGAGCGGACCAGCTTTCGCCGGATCGCCTGCATTCGCTTGAGGCGCGCGACCGTCACACCTTCGAGATCAAGCGCATGCATGTACCAGCGCAGCGAGCCCCGGACGCTGCGCATCGGGTAGGCGTGCGCTTCGCGCCACCTATTAGCGACGTGAAAGGCGTCACGAATGTCGTCCTCGGTATCGTGCGTCCATTCGAGGGTGCGGGCGATAAGCTCGCCGGCCTGTCTGACCTCCTTAAGGTCATATTCGAAACGGGGTAATTCAGTCACGGTACGTCCGCCATTTTGGGCGCCGGGAAAACTAAGAAGGTGCGCCTTGGCGCAAACGATCCGGCTTTTGAACGAATCACTGAACTCTACCATCTTGGGGAGGTTCGAACTTGCCTGCCATAAGCGCGTCAATCTGGGCATGGGCCCGCCCGGCAGCAAGCTTGGTCAGAGCTCTTAGGGTGGGTTAAGCGGGAAGCGCCGTAACCCACCATTCGGACTCGCGGCATATGCAGCCGGTGGGTTACGCGCCTTCGGCGCTAACCCACCCTACGAGTTGATTTTAACGTTATACGAAGCAAGCGTTATGATGTACAAAACCCCAATGAAAACGCGACATAGTCTTGGGGCAATCACGCCCTGAAGGTGAACCTGGAAGCGGCAATGCCCCCCGCCAAACCCAGATGGTATGAGCGCGCGAACGAAGGTTCGTTCAAACCGGTCGAGGGAGGCTATGTTTTCCAGGCCCCCAGTCCATGGGGGTTTGCCCGGCCCAGCTATTATTTGGTGAGCGAGGCGAAAAAAGCAGAGATCTCTGCCCGGATGGGTCGCTGGCGCCTCCTACTGTTAATGGTGGGGATGCCGGTCATACTCTGTCTCGGGCTTCCTGTGATTTTCCCATCGACAATCGGCCGGCTATTTTTGCCTTTGTATGAACAGCTCGGTGCCGGCCTTTTTATGCCGTTCCTATTCATCGTATTCACGTTGTTGGCGGTCCCGCTTATCGCTATGCCGCAAATCTATCTGGCCCGCGCTCTCCGACCGCTGCTTGTGGATGCGCCGCTCACGGAGGAGCGGATCAAGTTTGCGGAGCAACTCGCCCGGATCGCCGGGGCCTTGTCGACCAAAATGCTTGTAATCAGTTTGGTGGCGGCGTTGGCGATGATAGCCGCCGGCGGCCTTATGCTGCTTGCTGCGTTCTTGGAAGGCCACCTCAGCAGCCTCGTCCTCAGCGCCTCCATCTTCGTGGCTATGGGTGGTGGACTGGGAACGATCTACCTCATCTACCTGCTAAAGCTGAAGGCCAAGCAGGCGTAGCGCTGAGCGTTGGTCGACGGACACCGGACAAACTGGCATCCTCGTCGGATGAACGATCTCCTGCGGTTCAACGGTGCGGTCCGGCGCGATCCTCGGATCGAGGCTTGGTTCTCCGACTTCGCCGATCCGCTCCGATTGATGACGCGGACATGGTTCGAGCGCATGCGCGGCTGCGGCGCCGATGTCCGCGAACTCCTGCACGACGGATGTCCGGTCGCTTGCGTGGACGACGCGCCGTTCGGATACGTCAACGCGTTCAAGGCGCATGCGAATGTCGGTTTCTTCCATGGCGCCATGCTCGCCGACCCCGCCGGCCTGCTCGAAGGCGAGGGCAAGCGCATGCGTCATGTGAAGCTGCGCCCCGGCAAGGAACTGGACGTTGAGGCTTTGAGCGACCTGATCGCAGCCGCCTACCACGACATCCGCCGGCGCCTCGGCGTGGTCAGGCAAGCGTAGCCCGGATGGAGCGCAGCGTAATCCGGGGTCAGGTGCGCAGGATGAAGTCCCGGATTTCGCTGCGCTCCATCCGGGCTACGCTTCAAGTCGCCTCGCCGTCCGCCACCTCGCCCGGCTCGAACATATAGGTCGAGCTGCAAAACTCGCAGGTCACCGTGATCTTGCCGTTCTCGACCATGTGGTCGCGGTCGTCCTGCGGAAAGCTCCTGAGCATGTTTTCCACGCCCGGGCGGGAGCACGAGCACTGCGCATTCAAGTCAGAGGCACGGAACACCCGCACGCCGCGCTGGTGAAACAAGCGGTAGAGCAGGCGCTCGGCCGACACCGTCGGATCGATCAGTTCGACATCCTCGACCGTGCCGATCAGCGTGCGGCCCTCGACCCAGGCGTCGTCCTCGTGAACCACGTGCAGCTCCATCCCTTCCGGCACGTCGCCGGGATCGAGATCGGGCTGACGGGCGCGCTCGGGCGCGAGCGGCAGGAACTGCGCCAGGATGCCGCCCGCACGCCAGCGATGCTTGGTGCCGCCGTCGCCGGCGGAAAACTCCTCGCCGACCGCCAGCCGCACCCGGGTCGGGATTTGCTCGGAGCGCAGGAAGTATTCATGCGCGGCGTGTTCGAGGTCCTTGCCCTCGAGCGCGACCAGTCCCTGATAGCGCGCGGTGTCGGGGCCCTGGTCGATCGTCATGGCGAGATGCCCGCGGCCGAGCAGCTTGCCGGGATCGGGATGTCCCTTGGCGATCGCCTCGGCCACCCGATCCTTGTCGAAGCGCGCGAGCGCCCGCACGTTGCCCGGCGTCCGATAGTCGACCACCAGCATGCGCACCGGCCCGTCGGTCTGCGTCTGCAGGATGAAACGGCCCTCGAACTTGAGCACCGTACCGAGCAGTACCGTGAGCACGATCGCCTCGCCCAAGAGCTTCGCCACCGGCGCGGGATAGTTGTGGCGGGACAGGATGGTGTCGACCGCCGGACCGAGACGCACCAGGCGTCCGCGCAGGTCCAGCGCCTCGACTTGGAACGGCAGGATGGTGTCGTCGGCGGAGGTTGCGGATGGCTCTCGCACCGGGGCGGCAAGATCGGGATGGGAAAGGTCGGGATGGGTCATGGCAGCATATATAGGGCCGTCATCGCGGAAAGTGACCCCTCGGGCCGGGCCGCGGCCGCCGGCGACAGCGCCCGCTCAGTCAGCGTCCGGCGTGCAGGCACCAGGCCAGAATGCCCTTCTGGGCATGCAGCCGGTTCTCGGCCTCGTCGAACACCACCGACTGCGGTCCGTCGATCACCTCGTCGGTGACCTCCTCGCCGCGGTGCGCGGGCAGGCAATGCATGAAAATCGCATCGGGCTTTGCCCGCGCCATGAGCCGGGCGTTGACCTGATAGCGCTTGAGCAGGTTGTGGCGGCGCGCGCCGTCCTTGTCGCCCATCGACACCCAGGTGTCGGTGACGACGCAATCGGCGCCCTTCACGGCCTCCTCGGGGTCGGTGCCGATGCGGATCGAGGCCTTGGAGGCCTTGACCCAGTCGGTCAGCCACTTCTTGGGGGCCAGCTCGGGCGGCGACGCGACCCGCATGTGAAAGTCGAAGCGCTCGGCGGCGTGCAGCCACGAGGTCAGCACGTTGTTGGCGTCGCCGGTCCAGGCCACGGTCTTGCCCCGGATCGGGCCGCGATGCTCCTCGAACGTCATGACGTCGGCCATCACCTGGCAAGGGTGCGAGCGGCGCGTCAGCCCGTTGATCACCGGCACGGTCGCGTGCTCGGCCAGTTCGGCCAGCGCCTTGGGATCGAGGATACGGATCATGATCGCGTCCACGTAGCGCGACAGCACGCGCGCCGTGTCGGCGATGGTCTCGCCACGGCCAAGCTGCATCTCCTGGCCGGTCAGCATGATGACATGGCCGCCAAGCTGGTGCATCGCAACATCGAACGAGACGCGCGTGCGCGTCGAGGGCTTCTCGAAGATCAGCGCAAGCGTCTTGCCGGCAAGCGGCCCCTCGGCAGGCACGCCCTTGCGCTTGAGCTTCGCCTTCATGGCGCAGCTTGCGTCGATCATCCCGCGCAGATCGCCTTTGGGGATCTCGGTCAGATCGAGGAAATGACGGACACCGCTCGCACTCATCCCGCCAGCCCCTGCTTGCCTCCGCGCGCATGTGCCTCGGCAAGGCGCCCGCACGCACGTTCGAGCCGCCGCACCGCTTCGGCGATCTCCTCCTCGCTGACGATCAGCGGCGGCAGCAGCCGCACGACGTTGTCGCCGGCCGCCACGGTGATCATCTTTTCGGCGCGCAGTTCGTCGACCAGCTCGGAGCTCGGCACAACCGCGCGCAGGCCGATCAGCAGCCCCTCGCCGCGAACCTCGGCGATCACGGACGGAAAGCGATCCTTGATCGCGGCGAGCTTCTGCTTGAGCAGAAGCGACATCTGCCGGACGTGGTCGAGGAAGCCCGGCGCCAGCACGACGTCGAGCAGCGCATTGGCCGCCGCCATGGCGAGCGGATTGCCGCCGAAGGTCGAGCCGTGGGTGCCGGCGGTCATGCCTTTGCCGGCCTCCGCCGTGGCGAGGCAGGCGCCAAGCGGAAAGCCGCCGCCCAGCGCCTTGGCGAGCGACATGATGTCGGGCGTCACGCCGGTATGCTGGTAGGCGAACAGATCGCCGGTGCGGCCGACGCCGGTCTGCACCTCGTCGAACACCAGCACGAGGCCGTTCTGGTCGCACAGCTGCCGAAGCGCGCGCAGGAACTCGGGCGGGACCACGCGTACGCCGCCCTCGCCCATCACCGGCTCGATCAGGATCGCCGCCGTCGCCGGCCCGATCGCACGCTTGACCGCGGCGAGATCGCCGAACGGCACCTGGTCGAAGCCGTCGACCACCGGGCCGAAGCCTTCGAGATATTTCTTCTGTCCGCCGGCCGCGAGCGTCGCCAAGGTGCGGCCGTGGAAGGCGCCTTCGAACGTGATGATGCGGTAGCGTTCCGGCTTGCCGTTCGCCGACTGATACTTGCGCGCCATCTTGATCGCGCACTCCATCGCCTCGGCGCCGGAATTGCAGAAGAACGCGACGTCGGCGAAGCTTGCAGCGCACAACCGGTCGGCAAGGCGCTCGCTCTCCGGAATGCGGTAGAGATTGGAAACGTGCCAGAGCTTCCCGGCCTGCTCGCTGATCGCCGCAACGAGGTGCGGATGGGCGTGCCCGAGCGCGTTCACCGCCACGCCCGACGTGAAGTCGAGATAGCGCTCGCCGTTGGTCGCCGTGAGCCACGCGCCCTCGCCGCGTTCGAACGCGAGGTCGACGCGTGCATAGGTCGGCAATACGTGCGATGTCTGAGCGCTGCTCATCGACAGACCAGTCCTGGAACGAAATAAAAGTGCCGCCACAACGGGCGGCACATATCGTGGTATTCTATTGCAGCGCCCATCGGTGTCAACACGCCCGCAAGGGAGTCCCGACCGCCTCAGACGTTAACGGCGGCGAGCTTTCCTCATGCAAGCAGGACACATGCGACCGAATATATGTGGACGCATGCCCTTGTCCCCACCGGAATGTGTGGACGCGCGCCGGAGCAACTCTTGCGCCCGACTCCCGCCATAATGTAGTTTTCGATTGTAGAAATAAGACATTTCGTGCGGCGGACTGTCTCTGAGTACATCGTTAGTGGGAGTACGCGTCGGGCCAACAGGTCGTTGCCCAGACCGCAGTAGGATTCTGTCGAGATGTTCCGCCGCGACGACTGCCGGGGACATGAAGGCAATGAGCTGGACTGACGAACGCGTCGAGACGCTGAAGAAACTGTGGGGCGACGGCCTGTCTGCCTCTCAGATCGCAGCCGAGCTCGGTGGCATTACGCGCAACGCGGTGATCGGCAAGGTGCACCGGCTCGGACTGTCCGGCCGCGCCAAGTCGCCGTCGTCGGCGTCACCGCGCCCGCGCAAGCAGCGCTCTCCGCACATGTTGCGGGTGTCGCGGCCGGCGATGCGCGGCAACACCGCGCTGGCGCAGGCCTTCGACTACGAGGTCGAGCCCGAACCGGAGATGATCGAGAACATCGTCCCGATCGGACAGCGGCGCACGTTGCTGGAACTCACCGAGGAGACCTGCCGCTGGCCGATCGGCGATCCGGGCGCCGCGGATTTCTTCTTCTGCGGCGGCCAGGCGCCGACCGCCGGCCCCTACTGCAGCTATCATTCGCGCGTCGCCTACCAGCCGGCCAATATGCGGCGCGACCGCCGCCCGTTCCGCGGATAACGGAACTTCGGCACGAAGCTCTCTCGGAGGGTTTCGCTAGCCCGAGCTGCGGCGAGCGTCCGGGGGACGGCCGGCGGCTTCGAACTGGTCGTTGAGCGCGTAGCCCGAGCCGCGCACGGTGCGGATCGGATCGCTCTCGTGGCCGCGGTTGAGCGCCTTGCGCAGGCGCCCGACATGCACGTCGACCGTGCGCTCGTCGATATAGATGTCGGAGCCCCACACGCCGTCGAGCAGTTGCTCGCGCGAGAACACCCGGCCGGGCCGCTCCATCAGGAACTCCAGCAGGCGATACTCGGTCGGCCCTAGATCGATCGAACGGCCGCTGCGCGACACCCGCTTCTTCTCCCGATCGACGATGATGTCGCCGAAGGCGAGCACGTCCGCGAGCCGCTCGGGCGCGGCGCGGCGGAGCAATGCTCCTACACGGGCAATCAGTTCGGGAACCGAGAACGGCTTGACCACGTAGTGGTCGGCGCCGGTCACCAGCCCGCGGATGCGCTCGCTCTCCTCGCCGCGCGCGGTCAGCATGATGATCGGCAGGTTCTTGGTGTCGGGCCGCGCCCGCAGCCGCCGGCAGAGCTCGATGCCGGACAGGGCCGGCAGCATCCAGTCCAGGATCAGAAGATCCGGCACCTTTTCCTTCAGTTGCAGGTCCGCGTCATCGCCGCGCGCAACCGTATCGACCTCGTAGCCTTCCGCCTCGAGGTTGTAGCGCAACAAGAGCGCGAGCGCTTCCTCATCTTCGACGATCAGGATGCGAGCCTTCATTCAGCCTCCTCAGTTGCCCGACACCAGGGCAGCAATCGTCGTCGTGTCGCCCTTGGGACGCTGATCGGCGATCGGGCGGCCTTCGATCAGATAATGCACGGTCTCGGCAATATTGGTGGCATGGTCGCCCATGCGCTCGATGTTCTTGGCGCAGAACATCAGATGGATGCAGAACGTGATGTTGCGCGGGTCTTCCATCATGTAGGTGATGAGCTCGCGGAACAGCGAGGTGCAAAGCGCGTCGACCTCCTCGTCGCCCTTCCAGACCGCCAGCGCCTTGACGAGATCGTGCGTCGCGTAGCTGTCGAGCACCTCCTTGAGCTGGGTAAGCACCAGCGCCGCCATGTGCTCGACACCGCGAATGAGCTTCTGCGGATGGAAATCGCCGGTGAGCGTAACGCGCTTGCCGATGTTCTTGGCAAGATCGCCGATGCGCTCGAGGTCGTTGGCGACGCGCAGCGCGCTCACCACCTCGCGCAGGTCGACCGCCATCGGCTGCCGGCGCGCAATGGTCAGCACGGCCTTTTCCTCGATCTCGCTCTGCAGCGCGTCGATGCTGGCGTCGTTCGCCACCACGCGCTTGGCGCGCTCGGCGTCGCGCTTGGAGAGCGCCGCGACCGAATCCGCGATCTGCTTCTCGGCGAGGCCGCCCATCTCGGCGACCATGCGGCCGAGTTCCTGCAGATCGACGTCGAATGCCTTGGCGGTGTGTTCGTTCATCATCGTCGTTGTCCTTCGCCGGTTCGCAGACGGCGCTGCGCGCGTTAGCCGAATCGGCCGGTGATATAATCCTGCGTGCGGCGGTCCTTCGGAGCCGTGAACATCTTGCTGGTGTTGTCGAGCTCGATCAGTTCGCCGAGATACATGAAGGCGGTGAAGTCCGACACGCGCGCCGCCTGCTGCATGTTGTGGGTCACGATCACGATCGTGTAGTCCTCTTTCAGCTCGTCGATCAACTCCTCGATCTTGGCGGTCGAGATCGGGTCGAGCGCCGAGCACGGCTCGTCGAACAGGATCACCTCGGGTTTGACCGCGACGGTGCGCGCGATGCAGAGCCGCTGCTGCTGGCCGCCGGACAGCGAGAGGCCGTTGGCGTTGAGCTTGTCCTTCACCTCGTCCCACAGCGCCGCGCGCTTGAGCGAGTGCTCGACCCGGCCGTCGAGCTCGGACTTCGGCAGCTTCTCGTAGAGCCTGATGCCGAAGGCGAGGTTCTCGTAGATCGACATCGGGAACGGGGTCGGCTTCTGGAACACCATGCCGATGCGCGAGCGCAGCAGGTTGAGGTCCTGCTTCGGCGACAGGATGTTCTCGCCGTCGAACAGCACGTCGCCCACCGCGCGCTGGTTGGGATAGAGGTCGTACATGCGGTTGAGCACGCGCAGCAGCGTGGATTTGCCGCAGCCCGACGGCCCGATGAAGGCGGTGACCTTGTTCTCGTAGAGCGGAATGTTGATGTTCTTGAGCGCCCGCGATGTCGCCGTAGAAGAACTCGAGGCTTGCGGATCGAGATCTTCTCGATCAGCCCGGCCGTGTCCTGGGCCGCGTGGGTGACGACGGGAACGGCGACGGATGGAGACGTTACGGCGGCGGCGACAGTGTTCATGACGACTTTCTCGACGAAGTGAGGGCACGCGCGGTGATCGAGAGCGCTAGCACGGTGAAGGTGATGATGAGTGCGCCGGTCCAGGCGAGGCTCTGCCAGTCCTTGTAGGGCGAGAGCGCGAACTGGAAGATGACGACCGGCAGGCTCGACATCGGCGCGTTGAGGTTCGTCGACCAGAACTGGTTGTTGAGCGCGGTGAAGAGGAGCGGCGCGGTCTCGCCGCTGATGCGGGCGACCGCCAGCAGCACGCCGGTGATCATTCCCGCCTGGGCCGCGCGATAGGCGATGCGCAGGATCATGAGCGAGCGCGGCAGCCCGATCGAGGCGGCGGCCTCGCGCAGCGTGTTCGGCACCAGGATCAGCATGTCCTCGGTGGTGCGCACGACCACCGGTATCACGATCACCGCCAGCGAAACCGCGCCGGCGAGCCCGGAGAAGTGCCCCATCGGCGCGACCATCACCTCATAGATGAACAGGCCGATGACGATCGATGGCGCGCTGAGCAGGATGTCGTTGATGAAACGCACGATCGAGGTCAGCCAGGAGTGCCGGCCGTACTCGGCCATGTAGGTGCCGGCGAGCATGCCGATCGGCGTGCCGATCACCACCGCCAGCACCGTCAGGATCAGGCTGCCGATGATCGGATTGAGCAGCCCGCCGGCGGCGCCGGGCGGCGGCGTCATTTCGGTGAAGACGCGCAACGAGAGCCCGCTGAAGCCTTCCCAGACCAGCACACCGAGCACGAGCACAAGCCAGCCCAGGCCAAAGGCGGTCGCGCCAAACGACAAGCCGTTCATGATGATGTTGCGACGCCGGCGGCGGGCATAGAGGCTGCTGTTCATGGCACTAACCGATCCGCCGCTCGAGGCGCAGCAGCATGTAGCGCGCGATTGCGAGCACGATGAACGTGATCACGAACAGGATGAGCCCGAGCGCGATCAATGACGAGGTGTAGAGATCGCCCACCGCTTCGGTGAACTCGTTGGCGATGGTCGCCGAAATGGTGGTCCCGGGCGCCAGCAGCGAGGCCGAAATCCGGTGCGCATTACCGATCACGAAGGTGACCGCCATGGTCTCGCCGAGCGCACGCCCGAGCCCGAGCATTACGCCGCCGAGCACGCCGACGCGCGTATAGGGGAGCACGACATAGCGCACGACCTCCCAGGTCGTGCAGCCGACGCCGTAGGCGGCCTCCTTGAGCACGGGCGGGACTGCCTCGAAGACGTCGCGCGAGATCGACGTGATGAACGGCAGCACCATGATGGCGAGGATCAGCCCGGCGGTGAGCATGCCGATGCCATAGGGCGGGCCGGCGAACAGTGACGACAGAATGGGGATTTCGCCGAAAATCTTGATCAGGAACGGCTGCAGCGTGTCCTGCAGGAATGGGCGCGAATACGAACAGGCCCCAGATGCCGTAGATGATGCTCGGGATGCCGGCGAGCAGCTCGATGGCGATGCCGATCGGCCGCCGCAGAGACATCGGGCAGAGTTCGGTCAGGAACATCGCGATCAGGAGTCCGACCGGCACCGCGATCACCATCGCGATCAACGACGTGACGAGGGTGCCGTAGATCGGGGCGAGCGCGCCGAACTTCTCGGTGACTGGATTCCAGCGTTCGGAGATCAGGAATTCGAAGCCGAATTCGCGCAGCGCCGGCATCGAGCCGATCAACAGCGACACCAGGACGCCGCCCAGCAGAATCAATACGCCGATGGCGGCGGCCTTCGTCAGCGCGCGAAAGATGGCGTCGCCCAACCGCAACCGGTCGAGCATGCGGGCGCGGCTCGTCACCTCGCCGGCGTTTATCGCCTGTCCTGACAACACAATTTCACTCATAGCGTGATTCCCGCGCGATGTCCCACAACCGGCGAAACGGCAGACCTAGCGGTTTCGCGATGCGCAGCAGTTTGGGCGAGCGCCCCCGGGGCAAGTGCGAGAAAGGCGCCGATGCCGGCGCCTTTCTCCACGCGCTACCGTACTAGTGAGATGCCACGTAGAGCGGCTTGCCGGCCGCGTCCTTCACGTCGTTCGCCCAGGTCTTCTTCACGCTGGAGACGACGTTCGCCGGCATGGCGATGTAGTCGAGCTCATCGGCCATCTTGGCGCCCTTGTCGTAGGCCCAGGCGAAGAACTTCAACGTTTCGCCGGAAGCGGTCGCATCCTGTGCCTTCTTGTACATCAGGATCCAGGTCGCCGCGGTCATCGGCCAGGACTGGTCGCCCGGCTGGTTGGCGAGAATCACGCCGTAACCGGGGACCGAGTTCCAGTCGGCATTGGCGGCCGCGGCCTGGAAGGTCGCGGAGGTCGGCTCGACAGTCTTGCCGTCCTTGTTGATCATCTTGGTGTAGGTCAGCTTGTTCTGCTTCGCATACGCGTACTCGACGTAGCCGACGGAGCCCTTGGTCTGGGCGACGTTGTTGGCGACGCCCTCGTTGCCTTTGGCGCCGATGCCGACCGGCCATTCGACCGACGTATTGAAGCCGACCTTCGACTTCCAGTCCGGGCTCACCTCGGCGAGGTAGTAGGCGAAGTTGTAGGTCGTGCCCGACCCGTCCGAACGGTGCACCACGACGATCGCCTGCGACGGCAGCTTGGCGCTCGGATTGAGCTTCTGGATCGCGGGATCGTTCCACATCTTGATCTGGCCGAGGAAGATCTTGGCGAGCGTCGGGCCGTCGATCGTCAGTTCACCCGGCTTGATACCTTCGAGGTTCACGACCGGCACGATGCCGCCCATCACCATCGGGAACTGGATGAGGCCGTCCTTGTCGAGCTGTTCGCCCTTGAGCGGCGCGTCGGTCGCACCGAAGGTTACGGTCTTGTTCTGAATCTGCTTGATGCCGCCGCCGGAACCGATGGACTGGTAGTTCAGTCCGATGCCGGTCTCCTTCTTATAGGCATCGGCCCATTTCGCGTAGACCGGATAGGGGAAGGTGGCGCCGGCTCCGGAAATGTCCGCGGCGGCGACGGGCGCAACCGCCATGGCGGCGATGAAGCCGGCCGTGGCCATGGTTTGCAGAAATCTCATGCTCTCTCCTGTTATGTACGGACGAAACGCGCAAAGCTTCACGGGCCGTTGCCCGCGGCTTCGACGTGTCCTTTGGTGGCTTTGGTGTCAGCGTTCGAGTGAACGATGCGCCCCGGATGACCAAACGGAACCTTGATTCTGCCGGTCCGTTCCGAGCGCCGCGGAAACACCTAAGCGTCTCGTGTCATCCTTCTATGATGCTTTCATGACAGTCAGATGACAGGCTAAGTGCTTGTGGATAAGCGCAAATCTAATTCGACGGGGAATTCGCCTGTGGCAGCCAGGAGGTAAAGGTCGCGCCCTGCCCCATCGTGCTTTCGATGGTGAGCCGCCCGCCGTGACGGTTGAGGATGTGCTTGACCAGCGCAAGACCAAGACCGGTTCCACCTTGCGCGCGGCTCTCCGCCACATCGACGCGATAGAACCGCTCGGTCAGTCGCGGCAGGTGTTCCGGCGCAATGCCCGGACCGTAGTCGCGCACGGCGACGCGCGCTTCGCGCTTCTCTCCCTCGGCGGTCGCGACCTCGATATCGATGCGCTTGCCGGACGAGGCGTATTTCAGCGCGTTCTCCACCAGGTTCTCGAACACACGAAGGAGTTCATCGCGGTCGCCCAGAACCAGCACCGGCTTTGCCGGCGCCGTGACCTTGACGTCGACACCACGATCGCGCGCCAGCATCTGCAGCCCGTCGGCGACCTGCCGGATGATGGCGACCAGATCGACCTCCTGGCCGGGGCGCAGATGGGCATTGAGCTCGATACGCGACAGCGACAGCAGATCGTCGATCAGGCGCGCCATGCGGGTCGCCTGCGCCTGCATGATTGAAAGGAAGCGCCCGCGCGCCACGGCATCGTCGCGCGCCGGCCCCTGCAGCGTCTCGATGAAGCCCGACAGCGTCGCCAGCGGCGTGCGCAGTTCGTGGCTGGCGTTGGCGACGAAATCGGCACGCATTTCCTCGGCCCGCCGCAGCGGTGTGAGATCGCGGAACGCCATCAGCATGAGACCGCCGGAAGGTTCCGACGGCGCGCCGGCGATCGGCGTCACAATCACCTCGTACCAACGGTCGACCGGCACGCGATTGAAGATTTCCGCGCGCTGGGTCGTGATGGACGAGCGCGCGCGCCGGATGGCGTCGAGAATTTCTGGATTGCGCAGCCCGGCCGACACCGGCTCGCCCCGCCGCAGCGCTGGAGCGATCACGCTGGCCTGGGCGTTCATCGCCAACACGCCGCCTTGGCGATCGAGCGCCACCACCGGATCGGGCAATCCCGCCAGCACCGACCCGATGACTTCGTCGTCGACCCGCTGCATCGGCCGATCCCCCGACAACCTGACCGCAGGCAACACCTCGCCGCCACCGGCCGCGATCACGGCGGCCACGACGGCAGCGAGCGTCACCAGCACCGGAATGATTCCGAACGCACCGCCGAGCCAAAGCACGCCAAGCGCGATCACGGTGACAACCAGGATGGCCCGGGCGCGTTTGAGCCTGGCGAACCAGTTGTCGGAGCGATTCGAATCGCCGCTATCTCGGCTTGTTACCATGCTGCCTGCTACGGCCGGATGTCGTCCGGCCCGCGCTTAGTGTAGCGCGCGCGCAGGCATCAGCGAACGTCCGTCTTGTTGTCCTGCGCGTCCGCGGGCGGAACGGGATCCGCGAGCGCGGCGGGCGCGAGCGGCACGGCGGCGGGCGGCGCCCGCGGCGTCCGCAGCGCCAGCACGAGTTCCCGCCCGCCGAGGATCAGCAGCGAGAGCGCGAACGGCACGATGTAGTAGAGCAGCCGGAACAGCAGCAGCCCGGCCAGCAGTTCCTCCTTGTCGAACTGCCAGAGCGCGACCAGCATGGCGGCGTCGAAGACGCCGAGCCCGCCCGGCGCATGGCTCGCAAAGCCGAGCAAGGTCGCCGCGACAAAGATCACCGCGAGCGTGATGAAGCCGATATTGGGCTCGGACGGCACCAGCATGTACATGGCGAGCGCGCAGAACCCGAGGTCCACGATGCCGATGCCGATCTGCAGGAGCGTCAACGGTCCGCCCGGCAGCGTGACGCTCCAGCCGGAGCGACCGACGGTGCGCGGGCAGCGCCAGACCCAAATCACGTAGAGCGCAAGTACAATGAGGATGAGGATCGCGCCGCTGCGATTGACCCAGGCGGGCAATTGATCGATCGCAGAGGCGGCCTGCGGCGCGTAGGCGATGCCGAGCCCGAGCACGGTGGCGTTGCCGAGCCAGAAGGTGAGCCCGGCGACAAAGCAGATTTTCGCCACCTCGATGCCGCTCACGCCCCAGGCCGAATAGACGCGGTAGCGCACCGCCCCGCCGGTAAAGACGCTGGCGCCAACGTTGTGGCCGACCGAATAGCTGGTGAAGCCCGCGAGCGCCGCCACTCCATAAGGCACGTCCGGCCGGCAGATGGTGCGCAAGGCAAACAGATCGTAGAAGGTCAGCGTAAAATAGCCGCCGGCGACGCACAGCGCGGCCAGCGCAATGTCGCGCCATGGGGTCGTCACCAGCGCTTCGATGACCTCATGCACCTCGATGTTGCGCAGGATGCGATAGAGTGCCACCGCGGCGATGGCGATGATGGCAACGCTCAGGATAAAGCCGATGCGGTTCCAGCCAATCGTCCGGTCGCAGGCGCGGGCCGCCGCGTGCAGCGAATTGAGCACGCCGGGCTGACGGTCCGTTGATTTAGCATCCATCGATCGATCCGTCCCGACAGGGAGCTTCCGGTATCCCGCTCATATCGACGTTGCGGCGCGCGAATTCCATCCCAGCAGCAGCGGCCGGCCAATAAGGCGGAAGCAAGGTCCCGTACCGATGGCAGGCAACGATTAGCAAAACTCCCATGCCGGCGCGAGGGCGTCGTTGCCGCGGCGAAACCAGTCCACACCACCTGCCGGTCTCTTAAACGATCTGGTAGGATCGCGGCCGGTTCGCAAGCCATGCACCCGGTCGCGATCGAATGAACCGCGCACAAAAGAAGCAGGAGGACGCCATGACCGAAGACTTTCCATCGACAGACCCCGCGCTTGCGCGCCGTACCGTCCTCAAAGGCGCGAGCCTGGGCGTCGGGGCGGGCCTTGTGTCGGGCCTCTCCACCAGCGCGCAGGCGCAGGGCGGGCCCGCCGCGCCGGTCGCGGATGCGCCAGTCTGGAGCGCGGAATACTGGGCGACCAAGGGCAACGTGAAGCTCAATCTCTGGCGCAAGCGCGTCGGCGCCCCGAAGGCGGGCGAGCCGCCGCTCCCGGTTCTGTTCCTGGTGCACGGCTCGTCGAACTCGACGCGTTCGTCCTACGACCTGCAGGTTCCCGGCAAGGGCGAATACTCCTTCATGAACGTCTTCGCCCGCTACGGCTATGACGTCTGGACCATGGATCACGACGGCTACGGCTATTCGGAAAGCTCCGGCAACAACTCCGACATCGCCAGCGGCGTCGAGGACCTCAAGGCCGCGATTCCGGTCGTCGCGCGGGAAACCGGGCAGCAGAAGGTTCACATGTACGGCACGTCCTCGGGCGCCATCCGTGCCGGCGCCTATGCGCAGGCGCAGCCGGAGCACGTCAACCGGCTGATCATGTCGGCTTTCACCTACAAGGGCGACGGTTCGCCGGAGATCGCCCGGCGCGCCGCCCGCGTCGCGGAACTGCGCGCCAACAACCGCCGCAAGCGCGACGCCGCAATGATCCGCTCGATCTTCACCCGGGACGGCCACGCTTCGGCCTATGACCCGGCGGTGGCCGAGGCGATCATCGCCATGGAGATGAAATTCGGCGACACCATCCCGAGCGGCACCTATCTCGACATGGCGGTGAACCTGCCGCTGGTCGACCCCAAGAAGGTGATGTCGCCGGTTCTCATGCTGCGCGGCGAGCACGACGGCAACTCGACCAACGACGACCTGCTCGACTTCTATCGCCAGCTTCCGAACGGCGACCGCCAGTTCGCCATTCTGCCGCACACCGCGCACAGCATCGGGTTCAGCAACAACCGCCACCTGCTGATCTACGCGGTGAAGAACTTCCTCGGGGCACCGGCGGCGATCCAGTCGTCCTGAGTTGCGCAGGCGCATTTCGTCAAGAACCGCCAAAAGGAGAATGAGATGCGCGCTCGCATCGTCTTTGCGCTCGTGACGGCGGTCCTCGCCGTCGCCGGCCCCCGTGTCGCATTGGCACAACTTGAAAAGCCGAACCTGACGCTCGCGGTCGGCGGCAAAACGCTGGTCGCTTATCTGCCGCTGACGATCGCGGAACGGCTCGGCCTGTTCGAGAAGGAAGGCCTCAAGGTCACGATCAACGATTTCGCCGGCGGCTCGCGCGCGCTGCAGTCGCTGGTCGGCGGCTCGGCCGACATCGTCTGCGGCTCCTACGAGCATACGATCCTGATGCGCGCCAAGGGCCAGAACATCAAGGCGGTGGCGCTGCACAACAATTCCCTCGGCACCGTGATCGGCATGACGAAGGAGAAGGCCGCCGCCTACCGCTCACCCAAAGACCTCGCCGGGCTCAAGATCGGCGTCACCTCGCCGGGCTCGGCGTCGAGCCTCGGCGTCGCGCTGCTGCTCGCCAAGGCCGAACCTGACGCTCGACAAGGTCGCGATCATCGGAGTCGGCACCGGAGCGAGTGCAGTGGCAGCGATGAAATCCGGCCAGATCGACGCCATGTCGAATTTCGATCCCGCGATCCTGATCCTCGAGCGTGACGGCCTGCTGGTGCCGGTGGTGGATTCGCGCACGCCCAAGGGCCTCAACGAGCTCTACGGCGGGCCGATGGCGGGGTCATCATTCTACGCGACCGAAGACTTCATCAAGAAGAACCCGCGCACCGTCCAGGCATTCGTGAACGCGGCCGTGAAGGCGATGCATTGGATCGAAAAGGCTTCGGTCGACGAGATCGTGGCGATCGTGCCGCCCGAGTATTATGCTGGCGGCGACCGCGCGACCTACGCCAAGATGATCGAGCTCAACCGCGGCGCGTTCTCGAAGAACGGCCGGATCGAGCCGGCCTGGGCCGAAACCACCTACCGGGCCGTGTCGGCGCACGACGAGACGCTGAAGAACGTCAAGGTCGATCTCAAGGACACCTTCGACAATTCGTTCGCCGACAGAGCCAACGCGGCGGCGCGATAGATTCAATCTAACGACACCGCACTACTCTTTCCGCTCGTGCCCGCGAACGCGGGCACCCAGTCCTTCACTCGCGTTCACATTGCGCTGGGTCCAGGGACGATGCGGTTTGATGACGACGGCGTCTGCCATGGCGCGCCCTCATCGGCACAGTATCGGTTGCTAGACGCCTTTTAGCTCTCCAGCCGCAAAGAATTCGCGCAGCTCGCGATAGGTTTCCTCCGGCGCCTCTTCCGACAGGTAGTGCCCGCAGGGGAGCGCCTTCGCGCCGCGGATGTCGGTGGCATAGTCCTTCCAGACCTCGGCCGGCTTGTGGTTGCGGCCGACGGCGCCGGTCGCGCCCCAGAGCAGCAGGGTCGGACAGGCGATCTTCTTGCCGGCCTTGAAGTCCTCCGTGTCCATCGCAAAGTCGACGGTGGCGGTGGCGCGATAGTCCTCGCACATGGCGTGCACGGTCGCCGGATTGCGGAAGCAGCGCTTGTATTCTTCGAGCGCTTCCGGGCCGAAGAAGCTCAGGCCCTGCTTGGTCTTGGCAAGCTTCTTGGTGATGAAGAAGTCCGGATCCGCGCTCATGAGCCGCTCCGGCACGTCGTAGGGCTGGATCATGAAGAACCAGTGGTAGGAGGCGGTCGCCCACGCCTTGCTCACGTGGTTGAACAGATGATGCTGCGGAATGATGTCGAGGATCGCCGCACGCGCAACGTTGCCCGGATGATCGAGGCACATGCGATGGAGGACACGTGCGCCGCGGTCATGCCCGGCGGCGTAAAACCGCTTGAAACCGAGCGCCGCCATCACCTCGACCTGGTCCTGCGCCATGGCGCGAAACGAATAGCCGGAATGATCCTCGCCGCCCGGCGGCTTTTCGAAATCGCCGTAGCCGCGCAGGTCGGTGGCCACCACGGTGAACTCTTCGGCCAGCCGCGGTGCGAACTTGTGCCAGGAGAGATGCGTGAAGGGGTTGCCGTGCATCAGCAGCAGCGGCGGCCCCTTGCCGCCGTGCAGGGTGACGATGCGGGCACCCGAGGTCTTGATCTCGGCGCGGGTGAAGTTCTCGAACATGATGGACCTGCAAACGTGGCCGGACCGCCATCATCCGCGAACGCGCCCGCGCGGGCAATTGGCCGGAGGCAGGAAACCGCGCGAAGTGGGCCGTCACGTTCGCTTTGCCCATCCGCCGCCTTGCTGTATGCGATGTCGTCAAGTCATCAGGGTCTGGATGCGGGATTGGTGCGTTGCAGGCGGAATTGACCCAATTCGTCGCCCTCCATGGCGTCTGGCTGGTCGCGGCGTTCATCGCTCTGGAAAGCATGGGCGCCCCGTTGCCGGCCGAGGCAGCCTTGATCGCGGCCGGGATCTTCGCTGCGACCACCCATCAGCTCGACATCGGGTGGCTGGTTGCGGTCTCTATTCCTGCCGCGATTCTGGGCAATCTCGCGGGGTTCTGGATCGGACGGAAGTTCGGCTATTCGCTGCTGAAACGATATGGAAAGCGCGTCGGCCTGAACGACGACCGCGTCAAAATCGGCCAATGGCTGTTCGTGCGCTACGGCGGACGGTTCGTATTCACCGCCCGCTTCCTGCCGTTTCTTCGCAACATGGCGGCGCTGCTCGCGGGCGCGAACCGGATGCCGGTCTCCCGCTACTATATCGCCAGCACCGCGGCGGCGATGGTCTGGGTCACGGTCTACGGGATCGGGGCCTATGCGTTCGGCGAGGCCTTTTCCGCGATGGCGTCGCCGGCCGCTATCGTTCTTACCCTCGTCGCAATCGCGACCGTCGTCGGCATCCCGATGCTGATCCTGCGCTTCGAAAAGCGCCTGCTGGCGGAAGCCGAACGCGATCCGCAGGCGCCGCGTCCGTTGGCGTAACGGCCGCCTATTTCGGATTGAACTGCGCGAGTTCGATCAGCAGCGCATCGAACAGGCTGGCGCTCACCTTGATCGCGTTCTGCGTGATGCCGCCCGACATGTCGATGTCGTAGGTGAAGGCAAAGTCGCCCTCGTCGTCGAGATAGGCCTTGGTGAAGAGATACTGCGCGTTCCAGGCGTTGGCGAATGCGGTATTGAGCGTCTTGCTGGTGTCCCAGGCGACGATCCGGTAGCTCGTGCAGCCGAGCGCACTGCAATTGTAGAATACCACGTTGGCGGTGAACTTGGACTTCGGCAGCGACACCCTCACCATCTTGTCGTTGCCGCTCGCGACCACCTCCGACTTGAAGCCGCCTTGGGTCAGGATCTGCGCGAACTGCTGCTGCGTGAGCCGGTTGACGGTCTGGTTCTGCGCGGCGGCCTGGTTGGGCAAGAACGCCAGGACGACGAAAGCAGCGATCGCCAAGATGGTGTGCATGGGAAGCCCTGAAAGTGATGGTTGAACCGATGACGGCGGCTGCATTTCAACCCCACTCATCGCGGACTTGCAAGGGCGGTCGCGCCGTACATTGCGATGCAGCGGCCTCTGGCGCCGGCAGAGAGGACGACCATATTACATTTGCGTTAGGCTTGCTTTCTTCACCGAAACGCCGAATTCTTGCGGTCAAGACTGTCACGGTGTTACGACGACAAGGACTTCACATGCGTTCGATCCCCTTCGCCGCCGGCTTTGCGCTTGCTGCGCTCGTCAGCTTCGGCGCAGCCGCGGAACCCGGAAGTTCCGGCGCAAGCTCGATGAAAGCCAAGATGGATGCCGCGAAGCACGATGCCGGCAACGATCTGCGTGCGAAGCCTGACCTCAGGGCCGACGCGAGCAAGGCCAAGAGCGACGCGATCCTGAAGCTTGCCGACATTCGCGGCGCGGCCGAATCGATGGATGCCGCGGTCAAGTCCGATGTCCGCGCGGTCACAGGCGCCGCGAAAACGAAAGGCGCGATCGGTCCTGCGGCGATCAAGACGGCCAAGGCGCAGAGTTTCGCGCGCGCCGATATCGCAAACGCCGCCGCGTCCTCGCAATACCGGCTCGATCGCGCCGACAAGGCTGCCAAGCAGGCGAACCCCGCAAGCAAGCTGCGCTGACGGCCGGCCGTCCCAGGCTCGGGTCCCGGATCAGCTCCGTCCAGTCGCCGCGACGAGATCGACCAGTTGCTGGGTCAATGCGCCGTCCGGTCGCGCGATCTCGTCCAGGATCGAGAAGTGGTGGTGGCCGGGCAGTTCGGTCAACGTGACCGGCAAGCCGCGCGCCTTGGCGGCCGAGGCGAATTCGGCCGACTGGCGTCTCAGTTCCGGAAGCTCGGCACCGCCCACGACGACCTTCAGCGGTGGGCTTTTGTCCGATAGCGTCTTCAGCGGGCTCAAGGTTGCGATTTCAGTCGGACTGAGCGACAGCTTCTCGTCGAGATAACTCAGCGCGATCGGCTCGAGATCGAAGATGCCGCTGATCGGGATGCCGGCGCGGAAGGCTGGATGATGCGCGACCGCGGCGGTCAGGTGGCCGCCCGCCGACCATCCGCCGACAATGATTGCTCCTCCGTCGAAACCGAGTTCCTTCGCGTTGCGTGCCAGATAGGTGAGCGACGCCGCTATCTCCGCCACGATGTCCGTCAGCGTCACGTCCGGCGCCAGCGTGTAGCCCGGCAGAGCGACGTTGATACCACGGGCGCGCGGGCCGTCCGAGACGAACGCGAAGGTGTCCTTCTCGTTGCGCTGCCAGTAGCCGCCGTGAATGAACACGAACAGCGGCGCGTCCTTCGCCCCGGACGGAAAGTAATCGAGCTTGGCGCGCGGCCGGGGGCCATACGGGATGTCGAGCCTCACGCCACTCGAAGCCCGGATCGCCGCGCTCCTCTCCCGCCAGCGCCCCACCCATTCCTGGCTGTCGGCGACGACGGCGCTGTTGTTGTAGGCGGCATCGAGCGCCGCGCGGTCCATGCCGCGGTAGATGGCGGTCGCCGCCGGTGTCGCAGTCTCGGTCACGTCAATTACCCTCCGCCGGTTCAAGAGTGCGCGCTGGCGCAAGGTGGCTCGTCAGACGGCCCGCGACATCGCGGCGAACCAGGTTGAACTCCGGCGATGCAACGTCGCGCGGCCGCGCCAAGTCGATCATCATATCATTCTCGATCCGTCCGGGTCCCGCGCTCATCACCAGCACCCGGTCGGCCAGCAGCGCGGCCTCCTCGACCGAATGGGTCACGAAGATAACCGTCACGCGCGTGCGTGCCCAGATCTGCAAGAGCTCGCGCTGCAACTGCTCGCGGGTCAAGGCGTCGAGCGCGCCAAAGGGCTCGTCCATCAGCAGGATGGTGGCGTCGTTCGCGAGCACGCGTGCGATCGCAACGCGCTGCTTCATGCCGCCCGAAAGCTGGTTGGGATAGCGATCGGCGAAACGTTCAAGCCCGACGAGCTTCATGTACTCCCCGGCAATTGTCTTGATCTCGCCACGCGACAGATCGCGCTGCCGCGGCCCGAAGCCGATGTTCTGCTCGACCGTCATCCAGGGAAACAGCGCGTAGTCCTGGAACACCATGCCGCGGTCGCTGCCCGGCCCGGTGATAAGCCTGCCGTCGACCGTGACCTCTCCGGTGGTGGGCTCCTCGAAGCCGGCGACGATGCGCAACAACGTCGACTTGCCGCAGCCGGACGCGCCGATCAGGCAGACGAACTCGCCGCGATCGATCGTGAGGTCGATCCGTGCGAGCGCCTCGATGTCGCCCGCCCCGACCGGGAAGCGCTTGGTCACACCGCGTATGCGGAGCAGAGCTTGCCGATCAGGCATGGTGCTGCGGGCTCCAGCTCAGCACGCGGTTGCTGATCGCCACGATGATGCGGTCGGTGACGAAGCCGCAGGCGCCGATGACGATCATGCCGGTCACCACGAGATCGGTGCGCGACAGCGTGCGGCCGTCCATCACCACCGAGCCGAGCCCGGTCGGCACGCCGGTCATCTCGCCGACCACAATGAGAATCCAGGCGAAGCCGTGCGCGATGCGCAGGCCGCTGAAGATCGCCGGCAACGCCGCGGGAAACACGATCTGCCGAAACATCGCCGAGCCCGTGCAGCCGAGCATGGCGGCCGCCTCGAACAGGCGCGGATCGACCGAGCGCACGCCGAAGATCGTGTTGAGCAGGATCGGGTAGAACGCGCCGAGGAAGACCAGAAAGATCGCGGCGTTCGGTCCGAGCCCGAAGAAGATCATCGACAGCGGCAGCCACGCCGTTACCGGGATCGGGCGAAGCAGGTTGATGGTCGGATCGAGCAACTCCCGCAAAATCTTGATCCGGCCGATCATCAGGCCGAGTGGGATCGCAATCACCGCCGCCAGAAAGAACCCGCCGTAGACGCGCTGCGCGGACTTCCAGACGTGGGTGAGGATGGTGGCGCTGAAGGCGTCGTCGTAGATGCCCCCGAACGTGAAATCGTACATCATCACGGCGACTTGCCGCGGGCTCGGGACCAGCCGCGTGCCGGTATAGACCACCGCGAAATGCCAGAGCAGCACCAGCAGCAGCGGGAAGCCGGCGCCGAGCGCGACGGCGCGCAGCCTCTCGTGCGAAGGCTTCCGGCGAGGGCCAGCCGGCGCCTCCGCATCGGCGCGCTCGACAGTTTCCGGAAGCGCCGTCGCCTGTTCGCTCAAGACAACCTCTGGCGCGGGCTCACATGAACTGCTTGGAGACGAATTTATCGACGTCCGGCTGCTGGCGGATTTGCTTGTTCTCGAACATCAGCCGGGAATAGGCCTTGGCCCGCTCCACGAACTGATCATCGAGCTTCCAGACCAGCTCGACGTTCGGCTGCGCGATCTCGATTGATTTGCGCTGCTGGCCGAGCTTCTGCATCGCCAGGTCGACCATCTCCTGCGGATGGCTCATGAGGTAGTCGGCAGCCTTGCGATGCATGTCGACGATGAGCTTGATGCGCTCGGGGTTTTCCTTGATCGTTTTCTCGCTGGCGTTGAGGATCATGTTGAGCGGGCCGATCGGCGTCGAGTAGGGATATTCGACCAGCACGCCGGCGCCGTTCGCAAGGCTGATACCGGGGCCCGGCTCGGCGCCCACATAGGCGTCGATATCGCCGCGGGCGAGCGCGGACGCCATGTCGCTGAACTGCAGCCGTATCGGCTGGATGTCCTTGATGGTCATTCCTTCCATGCGCAGGCGCTCGAGGATCACCGCCTCCTGCGTCGAGCCTGGCCAGATCGCGACCTTCTTGCCCTTGAGGTCCTTGATGGTCTTGATGCCGGTGTTTGCCCCGGCGATGACCGCCATGCCGCCGTTGTTGGCATTGGCGACGATGCGCATCGGCTCATCGGCGGCCGCGCCGAGCAAGAAGGCGGCGATGCCGTGGATGCAGGTATCGACCGTGCCGGTGAGCACGGCGTTCTTGCCGTCGGTCGGGCTTTCGAAAGGAATGACCTCGACCTTGTAGCCCGCCGGAACGAACTTCTCGTAGTAGTAGACGGTGATGCCGTGAATGAGCTTCAGCGTCCCGACCCGCAGGACCTTGTCCTGCGCCTGCGCTTGCGGCGCCGTCAGGGCGAGCCCGCATACGGACAGCGCGACAAACAGCAGCCGTCTCAACGGCCGGAGAGCAGATACCATGGTGACCCCTTGAAGGTGTGAGGCATTGGCGATGTGACCCGGCGCGGCTCGATGACTGTATCGTACAAAGCGCGCCCGGTGAACCCGCGCCAGCCTGAGGATTGAGCGACCCTTGGGCATGCGCCTGCTCGCAAAAGCGGCATCCGATGAATGATCAGCGCGTTCTTGACAAAGATCGTCCGAGACGGACCAAGCGGACGCGAAAACACGCTAACATCCGCGCGGCACCTTCCGGACGGATTCCATGCATCTGAACATCGTCAATCCGAACACGACCGCCGCCATGACGCGGATCATCGCCGATGCAGCGGCGCGGGTGGCGCGCCCCGGGACGACCATCCGCGCGGTCGAATCCGAATTCGGGCCGGCCTCGATCGAGGGCTACTACGACGACGCGTTTGCGATCCCCGGGCTGCTTCGCCGGATTGCCGAGGGAGAAGCCGAGGGTGCCGACGCCCACGTGGTCGCATGCTTCGACGACACCGGACTTGATGCCGCCCGCGCGCTCGCCGACGCGCCGGTGATCGGCATCGGCGAGGCGGCGTTTCATGCCGCGTGCTTTCTGGCACATCGCTTCGCGGTGGTGACGACGCTGGCACGGTCGATCGCCGTCATCGAAACCAATCTGTTGCGATATGGCTTCGAGCGTCGCTGCGCGCGCGTGCGGGCCGCCGACATCCCGGTGCTGGAGCTCGACCAGCCGGGCTCGAATGCTCGCCAGCGAATCGAGAGCGAGATCGAACGAGCCCTCGACGATGACCACGCCGAAGCGATCGTGCTCGGCTGCGCCGGGATGGCGGATCTGGCCGCGGCACTCTCCACTCGGTTCGGCGTGCCGGTCATTGACGGTGTCGCGGCCGCGGTAACGCAGGCGGAAGGGCTCGCCGCGCAACGCCTCAAGACCTCGAAGCGCGGCGCCTACGCGAAGCCCATTCCCAAGCGCTATTCCGGCCGGTTCGAAGACTTCTCGCCCAAGGCGTGAGCCCTACGCTGGATCGCAGGAGAGCCAGACACTTTCCACGCCGTCATGGCCGGGCCTGTCCCGGCCATCCACGTCTTTGCCTCAGGCAGGTTCGTAAAGACGTGGATGCCCGGCACAAGCCCGGGCATGACGACCGCAATGACGTGCTGGACCAGCTAAAGACTACGCGCCGGCTTTCTTCTGGCGGCCTTTGGCGGAGCGCGGTCCCATGGGCTCGGGCTGGAACGGTCCGTCACGCATCTCGAGATAACTCTTGAGGCCACCTGTCCGCTGCGCCTCGAACAGCTTCTCGCGATGTTCATTGTGCGACGAGTGCGCTAGCGCACCCAGCGTTCCCTCGAGCAGCAAGCCGGAATAGACGCCAGCCGCCTGCATGCCCATCATGGTGATCGCCTTGTTGAGCCGCACGGAGGGCTCCGGCACCAGCGCGATCCGCTTGGCAAGCGCGCGCGTTCTTTCCATCAGCTCTTCGTGCGGCACCACCTCGTTCACCATGCCGATGCGCAGCGCCTCCTGCGCGTCGAAATGGTCGCCGGTCAGGCCCCAACGATTGGCAGCCTTCCAGCCGCAGAGCGCGCCGAACAGGTAGGTCGTGTTCGAGATGTGCCGCACCTCCGGCTGCGCGAACACTGCCTGGTCGGATGCGATCGTGATGTCGGCGGCGAGCTGGTACCAGAAGCCGCCGCCCATGGCCCAGCCGTTGACCGCCGCGATGATCGGCTTGCCGAGACGCCACATGTGCGCCCAGTGCGCCGCGCGCTCGCCGTCCTGCCGCTGCCAGAATTCGATGTAGTCGGAATGCGACTTGCCCTTCGGGTCGATCGGCCGCGTGCCGGACGGATTGGTCGCGGCTTGATCGTAGCCCGCGCAGAACGCGCGGCCGGCCCCGGTCAGGATGATGACGCGCACAGCGCGGTCGCGGTCGGCCTTGTCGAAGGCGCGGTGCATCTCGTCTTCGAGATCGTGTGTCAGCGCGTTCATCCGGTCGGGCCGGTTGAGCGTGATGGTCGCGATGCCGTCCTCGACGGCGTAGAGGAGATCGTTGCTGGTCATTCGGGCTTCCTCCTTGAATGGCGTGGCGGCGATCGCGTGTGCGATTGACGGATGGACTCATACGCTGCCGCCTTCCATTGCGAAACCGAGCGGGCCAAGGCGCTGCGATGCATTCCGTCACGATCGCGCCAGTCGCCCATTGATTGACTTCGCATCATCGTCGTGCTGGCATGAATTATGCGTTCTTTCCCGACGGAGCAGAACATGATCACGCTGAAAGCATTCGCGGTCGCATGGACGGCGGCGCTTCTGGCCACGCCGGCCGCCGCTCAAGGCACCAAGGTCGGCATCGGAATTTCAGGATGGACCGGCTTTGCGCCGCTCGTGCTCGCCAAGGAGGCCGGCATCTTTGCAAAGAACGGTCTCGACGTGACCTTGAAGAAGATTCCGCAGGCGAGCCGTCACCTCGCGATCGCCTCCGGCGACATCCAGTGCGCCGCCACGACGGTCGAGACCTGGATCGCGTGGAATGCCAACGGCGTCGCCACCACCCAGCTCTTCCAGATGGACAAGTCCTACGGCGCCGACGGCATGGCCGTGCGCAACAACATCGCCGCGATCAAGGACGTGAAGGGCAAGCAGGTCGCGGCCTCCGCGCCCGGTACCGCGCCCTACTTCACGCTCGCGTGGTTCCTCAAGAAGAACGGCCTGTCGGTGAAGGACGTCACCGTCGTCAACATGGAGCCGGGTCCGGCCGCGCAGGCCTTCATCGCCGGGCAGAACGACGTCGCCATGACGTACGAGCCCTATCTCTCCGCCGTGCGCGCCAAGCCCGAGGCCGGCAAGATCATCGCCACCACGCTCGACTATCCGATGGTGATGGACACGTTCGGTTGCACGCCGAAGTTCATCGCCGACAACGAGGCCGCGGTGAAGGCACTGACCAAGAGCTATTTCGAGGCCGTCGACATGATCAAGGCCGAGCAGGCCAAGTCCTATGAGATCATGGGCGCCGACGTGAAGCAGAGCGGCGAGCAGTTCGGCAACTCGGCGAAGTATCTGCGCTGGCAGGACCAGGCGGCCAACAAGACCTTCTTCACGGGCGACTTCCAGGCCTTCAACAAGGAGGCTGCGGGCCTGCTCCTGGAGATCGGCGTGATCAAGCAGATTCCCGATCTGTCGAAGGTCGCCGACACGCGCTTCATCCAGTGAACTAATGATTGCCAAGGTGATCCCGCGGGCTCGGTGGGCTCCCTCTCCCATAGGGAGAGGGGTGGGGTGAGGGGTTACGGTCTATAGAGGGCTTGGTAACCCCCTCACCCCAACCCTCTCCCCAAATGGGGAGAGGGAGCCGCACCGAGTTCGCCGCACGATCCGGATCACAGCGTCAAATATGAAACCGCTGACGTCGATCTCAACCACGCTCCGCGTCGCGCTCGGCATTCTGTTCTTTGTCGTCTTCTTTGCCGCCTGGGCGTACGCGACGCTGGGCGGCTATGTGTCGAAGACGTTCCTCGCCGATCCGCTCACAATGATAGATGACGGCTGGCTGCTCCTCACGAAGCATGGCTTCCACAAGGACATCGCGATCACGATCTGGCGCGTCCTCGGCGGGTTCACACTCGCCGCGCTGGTCGCCATTCCGCTCGGCATCCTGATGGGCGCCTACAAGCCGATCGAAGCGTTCCTCGAGCCGTTCGTCTCCTTCGCGCGATACCTTCCGGCCTCCGCCTTCATTCCGCTGCTGATCCTGTGGGCGGGGGTTGGCGAATTGCAGAAGCTGCTGGTCATCTTCATCGGCTCGGTGTTCCAGATCGTGCTGATGGTGGCGGTGGCGGTCGCCAGCGTGCGGCGCGACCTGGTCGAAGCCGCGCTGACGCTCGGCGCCCGCGACCGCGGCATCCTGGGGCGCGTGCTGATCCCCGCCTCCGCACCGAACATCGCCGAAATTCTCCGGCTCGTGCTGGGCTGGGCCTGGACCTATGTGATCGTGGCCGAGTTGATCGGCTCATCGTCCGGCATCGGCCATATGATCATCGACAGCCAGGCGCTGCTCGCCACCGGCCAGATGATCTTCGGCATCATCGTGATCGGCGTGATCGGGCTCATTTCCGATTTTCTGTTCAAGTGGGGAAACCGGGCGCTGTTTCCGTGGAGCCTGGCGTGAGCGGGCTCGTCATCGAAGACGTGTCGCGCAGCTTTCCGGGCGTGCACGGCGGCGCGCCGACGCAGGCGCTGCAACCGATCAACCTGAAGATCGCCGACAACGATCTCGTCACGATCCTGGGCCCTTCGGGCTGCGGCAAGTCGACCCTGCTGCGGCTGATCGCCGGTCTCGACCACGCCAGCACCGGCCGGATCATGCTCGACGGCAAACCCGTCACCCGGCCGGGACCCGACCGCGGCATGGTGTTCCAGTCCTACACGCTGTTTCCCTGGCTGTCGGTCGCCGACAACATCGCCTTCGGTCTGCGCGAGAAGGGCGTGGCGGCGCGAGCGCCGGACCGAGATCGTGCGCGACTGGCTCTCCCGCATCGGCCTGACCGGCTTCGAGCATCATTATCCGAAGCAGCTCTCCGGCGGCATGCAGCAGCGCACCGCGATCGCGCGCGCGCTCGCCAACGATCCGGCGATCCTCCTGCTCGACGAACCGTTCGGCGCGCTCGACAACCAGACCCGTGCGCTGATGCAGGAGCTTCTGCTCGGCATCTGGGAGCGCGAGCGCAAGACCGTGCTGTTCGTGACGCACGACATCGAGGAGGCGATCTTCCTCGGCTCACGGGTGGTGGTGATGACCGCGCGGCCGGGACGCATCAAGGCCGACGTGCCGATCGGCCTGCCGCACCCGCGCCATTACACGCTCAAGACGTCACCGGAATTCTCCGCGCTCAAGGCACGGCTGACCGAGGAAATCCGCGCCGAAGCCGTGCTCGCGGCTGGGGGGCATTGAAGCCCGCGCGCTGAAGGGGATGACTCGTCATGCCCGGCCTTGTGCCGGGCATCCACGTCTTACCTTCTTGAGTCAATTCAAAGACGTGGATGGCCGGGACAAGCCCGGCCATGACGACGTGGAGACGTCGCACCTTACTGTGAGCTACAATGAGATGCTCGGCAGCTTCAGGCCGTGCTGGCGCGCGCAGGCGATGGCATCGTCGTAGCCGGCATCGGCGTGCCGCATGACGCCGGTCGCCGGGTCGTTCCACAACACCCGCTCGATCCGGCGCGCCGCTTCCGGCGTGCCGTCGCACACGACCACCATGCCGGCGTGCTGCGAATAGCCGATGCCGACGCCGCCGCCGTGATGGAACGACACCCAGGTCGCGCCCGACGCGCAATTGAGCAGCGCGTTGATCAGCGGCCAGTCCGAGACGGCGTCGGAGCCGTCCTTCATGGCTTCGGTCTCGCGATTGGGGCTCGCGACCGATCCGGAATCGAGATGATCGCGGCCGATGACGATCGGTGCCTTCAACTCGCCGCTTGCCACCATCTCGTTGAAGGCTAAGCCCAGCCGATGGCGGTCGCCCAGCCCGACCCAGCAGATGCGCGCAGGCAGGCCTTGGAACTTGATGCGCGAGCGCGCCATGTCCAGCCAATTGTGGAGATGGCTATCGTTGGGCATCAGCTCCTTCACCTTCGCGTCGGTGCGGTAGATGTCTTCGGGATCGCCGGACAATGCGGCCCAGCGGAACGGCCCAACGCCGCGGCAGAACAGCGGACGGATATAGGCCGGCACGAAGCCCGGAAAGTCGAACGCATCGGCGACGCCGGTCTCCTTCGCCATCTGCCGGATGTTGTTGCCGTAGTCGAGCGTCGGCACGCCGCGCCGCCAGAACTCGAGCATCGCGCGCACGTGCACCGCCATCGACTGCTTCGCGGTGCGCTCGACGCCCTTCGGATCGCTGGCACGCCGCGCTTCCCATTCGGCGAGCGTCCAGCCGGCCGGCAGGTAACCGTTGACCGGATCGTGCGCCGACGTCTGGTCCGTCACCGCATCCGGCCTGACGCCTTTGCTGACCAATGCCGGCAGGATTTCGGCGGCATTGCCGAGCACCCCGACCGAGACCGGCCGCTTCTCGGCGCACGCCCGCTCGATGATCGTCAGCGCCTCGTCGATACTCTTCGCCTGCACGTCGAGATAGCCGGTCTTGAGCCGCATCTCGATGCGCGAAGGCTGGCATTCGATCGCCAGCATCGAGGCGCCCGCCATGGTCGCGGCCAACGGCTGCGCGCCGCCCATGCCGCCAAGGCCCGCGGTCAAGAACCATTTTCCCGCGAGGCTGCCGCCATAGTGCCGGCGCCCTAGCTCGGCGAAGGTCTCGTAGGTGCCCTGCACGATGCCCTGCGAGCCGATGTAGATCCACGAGCCCGCGGTCATCTGGCCGTACATCATCAGGCCCTTGCGATCGAGCTCGCTGAAGTGATCGAGCGTCGCCCAATGCGGCACGATGTTGGAATTGGCGATGAGCACACGCGGCGCATCCGGATGCGTGCGGAAGATGCCGACCGGCTTGCCGGACTGCACGCAGAGCGTCTCGTCGCCCTCCAGGCCCCGCAGCGACGCGACGATGCGATCGAAACTCTCCCAGTCGCGCGCGGCACGCCCGATGCCGCCGTAGACCACGAGCTCGTGCGGCTTCTCGGCCACCTCGGGGTCGAGGTTGTTCATCAGCATGCGCAGCGGCGCTTCGGTGAGCCAGCTCTTGGCGCTGAGCTCCCGCCCGCGCGGCGCGCGGATGGTGCGGGCATTGTCGAGGCGGGTGGCCATCATCCGTTGATCTTAAGCTTCCCTTCGTCGCAAGTTGTGCCTGGCGGCGCAGCTCGACTTTGTCGACCTTTCCGACCGCGGTCTTCGGAATCTCATCCACGATCTCGATGGCCGCCGGAACCTTGTATTTTGCAAGATTGCCGGCGCAGTGCGCCAACAGCTCATCCGCTTCCACGGCCGCGGCGTCTTTCAGAACCACGTAAGCCATGACGACTTCGCCGCGATAATGGTCGGGAACGCCGATGGCGGCGGCTTCTTTCACGGCCGGACTCATGTGCAGCACGTCCTCGACCTCGCGCGGGTAGACGTTATAGCCGCTGACGATGACCATGTCGTTCTTACGGCCGCGAATGAAGAGATAGCCGTCATTGTCGATCTCTCCGATGTCTCCCGTATAGAGCCATCCATCGCGCAACGCTTCCGCGCTCTCCTTCGGCCGGTTGCGGTAGCCGGACATCAACTGGGGACCACGTGCGCGAATTTCCCCATGGGCACCGCGCGGCAAGACCTTGCTGCCGCTCTCGACGTCGACGATCTCGATTTCCGTTTCGGGAATCGCAATGCCGACCGAGCGGGCCTTGCGAATTCCCCCGACCGGATTGGCCGAGAGGACAGGCCCGGCCTCGCTTTGCCCGTAGCCTTCGTAAACCGGGCAACCGACCATGCTCTCCCATTGCTCGAGCGTCTGCTCCGGCAGCGCTGAGGCACCCGAAAAACAGACCCGCAGCGAACTGAAATCAGTTCTCGCAAAGCCTTCATACGCCATCAGGCCGGTGAACAGCGTGGGGCTTCCCGGGAAAAACGTAATCCGCTCTGCCGTGAGCGTATGCAGCAAGATGTCGGGCCGATACTTCGGCAGGATGACAAGGGTGCCGCGAGCATAGACCGACAAATAAAGTGCGGTGGACGTCGCATAGACATGAAAGAGCGGCATCACACACAGGACGCGCTCCCCTTCCATCGTAGCAACCACCCCTTCCCGCTGCGCCACGTTGAACGACATCGGGCCATGCAGGCTGTTGACGCCTTTGGGGCGCCCCGACGTTCCGCCGGTATATTGCAAGGTCGCCAGATCGCCAGGATTTGGCAGCGAAGGCAGATCGAATTTGTTCCGTCGGGCGTCCGGGTCCGAGAGGAGTTTGCCGCCAGCCCCGAGGCCGAGACAGACACGAATTCCCAGGCGCGCGGCGATGGGTTCAATGGACGCCAAGCGTGCTGCCTCACACAGCACGATGACGGGAGCCGAATCGGACAAAAGGTCCGTCAGTTCGCGATCGCTGTAGGTCGGGTTGAGCGGCACCTCCTGCGCGCCGGCTGCATGGATCGCGAACATCGCGATCGCGGTTTCGAGCGAATTGCCCAGGATCATTGCCACGCGCTGCCCGGCCGCTCCCAGGCCTTGCAGTTCGTGCGCGAACGCCGCGACGCACGACAGGAACTCCGCATAGGTCAGACGAACATCGCCGCAGACAAGCGCCTCGCGGTCCGGCGCCCGCTCGGCGGCGTCCTTGAGCATGTGCACGACCGTCGGATGCACCTTGGCTTTGAGCGGATCGCCGTGAACCCGCGAAAGCGATGCACCGGTGACGCTGTCGGGCTGTTGACTCACCGTTTGCTCCTCGGGCCGGACCGGATGTCAGATCAGCGAGCCCTGGTGAACCTGACCGCCGTCGATGGTGACCACGGTTCCGGACGTGTAGGCGGACAGATCGGACGCCAGCAGGACGGTCATCACCGCAATTTCGTCCGGGGTGCCGGCGCGTTGAAACGGCATCGGCTTGACCAGTTCGCTCCACCTCTCGGCATCGCCGAACCTATCCTTGGCTTCTTTTTGCAGAAGCGAGATCAATCGATCCGTCGCGACCGGGCCCGGGTTGATGCCGACAACCCGCAGACCATCCTCCGGACTGTTGCCGCCCAGCGCGCGGGTAAAGGCAATCAGTGCGGCGTTGCCGGCACTGCCGCAAATATATCGGGAATCCAGCCGCTCGCCGCCGGTCCCGAGAATATTGATGATCACGCCACTCCTGCGCTTCCTCATCAGCGCGTAGAACGCCCGGGTCATGTTGATGTAGCCGAACACCTTCAATTCCCAGGCCTTGCGCCATCGCTCTTCGTCGATCTCCTCGACCGTCCCGCGCGGGATCGAACCGGCATTGTTGACCAGGATGTCGAAGTGCCCGCATTCGCGCGCCAGAAGTTGCGCGTTCTTGCTCTCCGACATGTCGAGGGCGAAGGTCTGTACTTCGACGTTCCACCGGCCTTGGATCGCCTTCTTGACCTCGGCGAGGTCGGCCGCGGTGCGCGCCACCAATGCCAAATGGACGCCCTCCTGCGCGAAACGCAGCGCGATCGCTTCGCCGATACCCTTGGAGGCTCCGGTAATCAGCGCCTTTCTGCCCGTGAGGCCAAGTTCCATCTGATGTCCTTTTCCTTGTTCGTTCCGAGTGTGCTTATCCGAGACCATCGGATGGCGCGCGACCGGCGCGCAACGAACGCGTTTCGGCCTCGTCGACCGTCATGGTGATGGGATCTATGACGACCCCGAAGTCGTCACGCGCGCTGCGGACGGAGACGAAGCCGTTGCTGACATCGCTCAGCACGCGGTCGACGGGCCGCTCGAATGGATCGCCATAGCCGCCGCCCCCGCCCGCACGCTGATACATGACCGTCCCGGGTTGAATGCCACGCACGATCTCCTTGGTCCGCGGCGAAACGGTACGGCCGGCGGCCGAAACAAACTTGATTTCGTTGCGCGCGCCCGGCCGGCCGCCGAACTGTCCGAAGGCCCTCGCCTCCTCTTCGACGCCGTCGCCGTAGCAGACCGCCGTCACATCCTCGCCATCGATCCGCATTTCCGTCTCGATCCCCAACCCGCCGCGCCAACGCCCAGGCCCAGCCGAGTCCGTCAGGTACTCGTGCTTGAGCAGAAAATGCGGGCCTTGCAGTTCGAACATCTCGTAGTCCTGCGCCAGGATGCCGCCCGCGCAGTTGATCAAGCCGATATGGTCGTAGCCGTCGGCCATCCACGTCGCGCCGGATCCGCCTTTTTGCGACAGAAAGAAGATGTCGGAATAGGGCCGATTGAAGCGCGGGTCGGTCCCGGTGACCGAGGCCCCGAAGAAGCGATTCCAGCCTGCCGTCACCATTTTCGGCAACGCCTCCGCAAAGGCCCTGAAGATCGCATCCGAAATCGGCCCGGTCAGTGAATTGCCGAATGTGGTCGCCGCCGGATAGGGCGCGTTCAAGAACGAACCTGGTGGATTGATGAACTTGATCGGCCGCACCAGCCCGGCGTTGTGCGGGATATCGGCGTTGATCAACATCAGGAACGTCAGAAGCTGGGCGGAAGCCGCCGCGGCGAATGGCGCATTCACAAAGCCGGGCGTTGGCGGTGACGAGCCCGACAGGTCGAATGTGATATCGCTGCCTTGCACGATCACCTCGAGCTTGATCTTCATCCGCGAGCCGGGATTTACGCCATCGTAGAATGCCCAGCTCTCGCCGTGATAGTGCCCGTCCGGGATGGCTTCGATTTCCTTTCGCACCATCCTCTCGGTGCTGTCGTAGAGCGCGGCGATGTTGCGGGCAAACTCGTCGACCCCGAAACGCGCGATGACCTCCCGCAGGCTGCGTTCGCCGACCAGAGTGGCGCCGATTTCGGCCCGGATATCCTCTTCCACAATGCTCATCCGGATGTTGGCGAACAGAAACCGCCAAACGTCTTCCCGCAATCGGCCCGCCTCGATGATTTTCAGCGGCGGGATTCGCAACGCCTCCTGCCATACCTCGCGCGCGTCGGGATTGTAGCCGCCCCTCACCGCGCCGCCGATGTCGGCCTGATGCCCCTTGCAGGCCGACCAGGCCACCAGCGCTGCCGTCCACGAACACCGGCCGCAAGGCGGCGACGTCGTTGTTCTGGTTGCCGCCTGAGAAAACGTCGTTGTGAAGAAAGACATCGCCGGGGTGAATATTGCCGGCGAAGGCATTGATGACACTTTCGACCGCCGGCTGAAGCGCGAATGCCAGAACCGGAACGTATTCCGTCTGCTCCAGCATGCGGCCTTGCGCGTCGTAGAGTCCGGTCGCGAAATCGCGCGCCTCGTTCAGGATGGGCGACCGGGTCGTCCGCAGCAAGGTAAGGCCAATCTCCTCCGTGATGGATTTGAGACGGCGTTGCAGCACTGCAATCGTCACCGGATCGACCATGCTCTCCCGATCCTAGCTTTGGAATTCAAGCACGGACGTCCCGACGGCATCGAGCGTCAAGTTGCAGTCGGACGGCACCACGATCGTCGTGTTCACGGTTTCCACGATGGCGGGACCATTCAGACGGTTGCCATGTGCCAGGGCGTCGCCGTCATAAACATCGACCTCGGAGAACGATGCGCGATCGGGCAACCAGATCGGACGGCGGCTCTTCCTGGCCGCCTCGCATGCCGGGCCGTGGTCTGCTTCAACCGCGGCGGCGAGCTTGGGCGTCAAGCCAATCCCGCGCACGCGCACGCTGATCATCTCCACCACGGTCGGTTGATCGGCTAGCGAATAGCCATAAAGCTGGTCGTGTCGCGCGTGGAACTTGGACAGCACCTCCGCAAGCTTCAGTTCCGTCAGGCTCGCGCGCGCGAACTCCACCGAGATTTCGTGAAACTGGCCGCGGTAGCGCAGATCGGCCGAATATTGAAATTGCCGCTCCTGCGACGCGACACCTTCCGACTCCAAGGTGGCGTGAGCGAGCGCTTCCATATCCTCGATGGCTGCCGGAATGCGCCGCAACTCGTCGCTCCCGGCAACCAGCGCGCACGTCACGCTGCGCACGAAATCATGCTTGAAGTCGGTGCGGAGCATGCCGGCGGCACAGAAGATCGACGCATCGCGCGGAACCAGTATCTTCTTGATGCCCAGTTCGCGGGCGATTTCCGCGGCGTGGATAGCTCCGGCTCCACCCGCGCAAACGAGCGGAAACTCGCGCGCATCATAGCCCTTTTGAACCGAGATCTCGCGAATGGCCGACGCCATGTTGACGTTGATGACGCGATACATCCCGGCTGCGGCCTGTTCTATGGTCAAATCCAACGGCCGCGCGATGTGCGCGTCGATCGCGGCACGTGCGGCTTGCACGTCCAATTTGAGCCGGCCGCCCGCGAAGAAATCCGGCGACAGATAGCCCAGCATCAGATTGGCGTCGCTGCATGTGGGAAGCATCCCGCCCCGTGCGTAGCAAGCGGGACCGGGCTTCGACCCGGCGCTCTGCGGGCCCATCCGCAGCAAGCCGCCTTCGTCCACCCGCCCGATCGACCCGCCGCCTGCCCCGATCGTCAGGATTTCCAACGACGGCAACGCCATCGCGAACCGATTGATCTGGTTTGCGGTGGTGATCGCCGCCGTCGCATCCTTCACGAGGGCCGCATCGAAGCTCGTTCCGCCCATGTCGACCGTGATGAAGCTTGCTTGCGTCCCGGCCCCGAAGATTTGGAGGCCGGCAACGGGCGCCGCGGCCGGGCCCGACAACAACGTGCTGGCCGCAAGTTCGGCGACCGTCGCCGGCGCGGCAACGCCGCCGTTCGACTGCATGATCAGAAGCTTGCCGGCGAAGCGCGCTTGCTGAAGACGCGCTTCCAAAGCCGTCAGATACCGAACCAAGATCGGACCAACCGCGGCGTTGAGAACCGCCGTGCTCAAGCGCTCGTAGAACCGGATTTGCGGGAGGACGGTTGAGGACACCGAGATGTAGACGTCCGGCATGACCCGCCGGAGATAGCGACTGGCGTCCTTCTCGTGTGCATCATTCGCCCAGGCGTGAAGAAAGCAGATCGCGACCGCCTCGACCTGCTCTCTCTTGAAGACTTCGACCGCGGCGGCGAGATCGTCGACGGCAAGCGGGGTGATTTCGCGGCCGCGCTCGTCGATGCGCTCCGTGACCGGCAACCGCAATGGCCGCGGAACGGGCGGTACTGCCGGCGGATACTTGTTGTCGTAAGGACGCTCGCGTATGCCGCGCCGCATCTGCAGCGCATCGCGAAACCCGCGCGTCGTCAGCAATCCGGTCTTTGCGATCCTGCCGGTGAGAACGGCGTTGGTCGTGATGGTCGTCCCGTGAACGATCAGCGATACGTCCCGCAGAAATGCATCGACCGGAAGATTCAAGGTGTCGGCCATTTCGGTGAGGCCGGCAAGAACCGCGTCCGACGGGTCGTCAGGCGTCGACAGAACCTTGAACGACCGGCCACGCGAGAGTTCGTCCAACAGCAGAAAATCGGTGAACGTCCCCCCCACGTCGATGCCGATCCGATACGCCACCCGGCAACTCCCTCAGCATCGGCGACACAGCAACGCGTCGAAGCCGCTTCACCCTATTCGGAAATCCGCATCGCTGCATTTCCCAGCAAGTAGTATCGCAGGCCGAAAACCATTTCAACGAGGGTGTAAAATGGCCTAAGCTTGGGCTCAACGCGCGATGGCAGCGGACCTCCGCGCCATTGCGCCTTCACGATCCAGACGATCGGAATTCGATCCATGAAGCGACGACTCGAAATCGTTCGACGCGCGACGGAGATCTTCGAGCGCAAGGGGTTTACACAGACTTCATTCGAAGACATCGCCAGCGCGGTCGGATTGAAGCGCGAAGCGCTCTACTATCATTTCAAGAACAAGTCGGAGATTCTCTACGATATCATCAAGCCGCAGAGCGACGCGCTCGTGCGCGGGCTTGAACGCATTTCGGTTCTGGACGCCCCGTTCGAGCGGCGTTTCGCCATGGCGATTGAAAATCACATTGAGAGGTTCAGTCCGAACTATCTCGAAATGGCCGTGGCCTACCGGGAGATATCCGGCCGCGAGGTGACCAAGCACCTGTCCGAGTTGCGGAAGACCTGGAAGGCCTATGAGAAGCTCTGGATCGATCTGATCGAAGCCGGGCAGCGCAGCGGCGAAGTCGACCCCAGCCTC
This sequence comes from uncultured Alphaproteobacteria bacterium, assembly GCA_963763365.1. Lineage (GTDB taxonomy): Bacteria > Pseudomonadota > Alphaproteobacteria > Rhizobiales > Xanthobacteraceae > VAZQ01. Next base: position 165,662 of record CAVXOE010000015.1, read on the forward strand.
AATGCCAAGGTCGTCGGCTTCGCGGTGCTTGGCCTCTGCAATTCGCTGTCGTCCTGGTACAGTCCGGAAGGACCCATCACGCTCGCGCAACTGATGGATACGTTCTTCAAGATTACCGCGCGTGGAATTTGCACCGGCCCCGTTTCGCAGCACGGCTGAGCGCACTTACGATGGATTTCGAACCCACCTGCGACAACGCAAAGTTCCTGATCTGCGATGTCCTGGGGATCGGGCAGCTTCGCGCATCCACACGCTACGCGCACGTCGACGACGAACTCATCGCCAGCGTATTGGAGCAGGGCCGGCAGTTCATATCGGCGCACATATCGCCCTTGAACGCGGTCGCGGATCGCGTTGGCGCCAGCATGGATCGAGGCAACGTGCGTTGCCCGCCCGGCTTTCGCGACGCCTATGCGAGATTTGTCGAAGCCGGTTGGCCGTCGCTGAATTTGCCGGACGAATTGGGCGGGCAGGACCTGCCGCTCGTCGTGCAGACCGCGTTTTCCGAAATGGTGTGTGGCGCCTGCCTGGCTTTCTCAATGCTGCCGGTCATGCCCAGGGCCGGAACGCACGTTCTGATGAAGCATGCGACGCCCGACCTGCTCAGGAGGTACGGGCGGAACCTTGCGGCCGGTCGCGATACCGCAACGATTTGCATTTCCGAACCGGACGCCGGCTCGGATGTCGGCCGCATTCGCACCGCCGCCACGGCGCAACCGGACGGCACGTGGCGCATCGACGGGACAAAGATATTCATCAGCTTTGGCGATCACGACCTGACCGAGCAGATCGTGCATTTCGTTCTGGCCCGTACGTCGCCGGCGTCCACCGGAACGCGAGGCCTCGGTCTTTTTCTGGTGCCGAAGCTGCTCGATGGCGATGCCGGCGCGCGGCACCGCAATGCGGTGAAGGTCGCACGTCTCGAACACAAGATGGGGATGAACGGCTCTCCGACCTGCCAGCTCGACTTCGAGGGCGCAACAGGTTTCCTGATCGGCGAGGAAAACCGAGGACTCAATGCACTATTCACGATGATCAATCTCATGCGGCTGGAGGTCGCCATTCAAGGCGTCGGCATCGCGGAACGGGCGACGCAGGCGGCGGCCAACTACGCGATCGGCCGGCGTCAGGGAGGGCCGGCGAGCGAAAAGCCCGAAGCCATCGCCAATCATCCCGACGTCAGGCGCATGCTGCTGACGATGCGAGCGGAAACGATCGCGATGCGCGCGCTTGTTCTGGAGGCGGCGCTGCAACTGGACCTCGCTTCGGCTGCCGACGACGAACAGACGCGACGGCGGGCCCAATACCTGGCCGAGTTCCTCCTGCCGATTTGCAAGGCGCGCGCGGCTGAGACCGGCCATGCCGTGGCGAACCTCGCGGTCCAGGTGTTCGGCGGCCACGGCTACATCACCGACAATGGCGTCGAGCAAAACGTGCGCGACAGCCGCGTTCTCTCGATCTACGAAGGGACGAACGGCATCCAGGCCATTGATCTGGCGCTGCGGAAGATTCCCGGCGATGACGGCGTGCGATGGCGGATATTCAGAGACAGCGTCGCTGCCGAGATCGGAAGCCATCAGGCATCGATCGAAAGAAGCGCGGTGGAAGACTGCCTGAGCCGGCTGGAAAGACTTGTTGCCGGGCTTCCCGATCGTTCGAAACGCTCGGTGGAGGCCGGCGCCACTCCCCTCCTCGAACTGATCGGACTGACGGCGTGCGGCTGGATGTGGCTGCGCATCCTGCGCGCACCGGCGCCTCCAGAACAGGCGAGGCAAATCGCCTGGTGTGCCCGGTGGTGGGCCGAGCAAATCGCTCCGCTCGCCGGCACACTGGAAGCTCGCGCGGCGGCGAGTGCCGGGATTATTGACGCCGTCGAGCCCGCGATGCTCATCAGTTGAAGACGCCTTTCGTGTTTACGGGGACGTAAAAGCGCTTCATTGACATTTCGCCGCAAGTTGGCTGTGATCGGCGTATAGCGAGAGTGTCAGCAGGTGCCTCAGGCGGCCATTCCGTATGGCGGATATTGGTCAAGCCCCTTTGCGCGATGGCAAGGGAGCCTGTCACACTTGCACAGCTTGCGGTTCGCTGCCTATTGCGGGCGCCATGCGCTCCGCAAGAGAGGGATCCCTCCCGGCGTCTTCGACTACGGCGTGCTGGGCCAGACCGTTCCGCAAACTGCGAGCTTCTACGGACTGCCGTGGCTGATGGCCGAATTGGGCGCGCATGATGTCGGCGGGCCGACCGTCAACCAGGCTTGCGCCACCAGCGCCCGCATCTTGAGCATGGCGGCCGACGCGGTGCGCGAAGGTCAGTCGACGGTCGCGCTCGCAATCAGCGGCGACCGCGTCTCGAACGGACCGCACCTTTACTATCCCAACCCGAAGGGGCCGGGCGGCACTGGCGCGCACGAAGACTGGGTGCTCGATAATTTCGGCCGCGATCCCGCAACCGGACAGGGGATGTTGCGCACGGCGGAGAACGTCGCCGGACGGCACGGAATCTCGCTGTCGGAGCAGAACGACGTCACGCTGCGGCGTTACGAGCAATATCAAGACGCCATCACGGACGATCGCGCCTTTCAACGGCGCTATATGGATTTGCCCTTCGAGGTTCCCGACGCGTCGCTGTCCAAGCCGCAGGACATGCTGGAGGGCGACGAAGGAATCCATCCGACCACGCGCGAAGGACTGCAACGGCTCAAGCCCCTCGCCGATGGGGGCACTGTCACGTACGGGACCCAAACCCACCCGGCAGACGGTACGGCGGCCCTGATCGTGACGACGCCGGAGCGGGCAAAGGAATTGTCCAGCGATCCGGCGATCGACATCCGGATTCTCTCGTCCGCGCAAGCGCGGGTCGAGAAGGCGTTCATGCCGGAAGCACCCGTGCCGGCGTCGCGACAAGCGTTGTCGCGTGCGGGACTGTCCATCGACGACATCGACGCCATCAAGTCGCACAATCCGTTCGCCGTGAACGACATTGTCTTCGCCCGCTCGTTCAATATCGACGTGATGACGCTCAACAATTTCGGTTCGTCGCTGGTGTGGGGTCACCCCCAGGGACCTACGGGATTGCGTTCGATCATCGAATTGATCGAGGAGCTTGCGCAGCGCGGCGGAGGGCGCGGGTTGTTCCAGGGATGCGCCGCCGGCGATACCGGAATGGCCGTGGTCGTGGAGGTCACCGACCGTCGCAAGGCCTCCTGATGCCGCGATCTGCCGCGCGCCAGATGCATCTCGGAATATTCGTGCTGGGGACCGGCAACCACACCGCGGGTTGGCGGCACGAGGGCGCGACGACGAGCAATCGCAGTTTTCCGGTGATGCAGGCGATCGCCCAGACCGCCGAGCGAGGGAAGTTCGATCTGTTCTTCCTCGGTGACAGCCTCATCATGGACGTCAAGGACCATCCATCGTTCATCGACCGGTTCGAGCCCATGACCGTGCTCAGCGCATTGAGCGTGGTGACCCGCCACATCGGGCTCGGGGCGACGATGTCGACCAGCTTCTCCGAGCCGTTTCATGTCGCGCGCATTTTCTCGTCGCTCGATCATCTCAGCGGCGGACGCGCCGCGTGGAACGTCGTCACCAGCACGAACGATGCGGCGGCCCTCAACTTCAGCCGCGAGCGCCTCAACGAGCACGATTTGCGCTACGAGATCGCCGGCGAATTCGTCGATGTCGTGCGCGGCCTGTGGGACACTTGGCAGGACGGCGCCATCGTCGCCGACCGGACGAGCGGCCAGTACGTGGACGCCTCCAAGGTCGTTGCCCTCAATCACAAGGGCCGCTTTTTCTCGGTGAAAGGGCCGCTCAACATTGCGCGCCCCCCGCAAGGGCATCCGGTCATCATTCAGGCGGGCGGATCGCGGCCTGGCCTGGAGCTTTCGGCGCGCTTTGCCGACATCGTCTTTTCCGTGGTCAACGGCGATCCGGTCGCGGCGAAAGCAAGCTACGATCGCCTCAAATCATGCGTCGCCGAGAATGGCCGTCGGCTTGGCGACGTCGCGCTCCTTCCCGGTGTCATGCCGATCATCGGCGAAACGGACGAGGCGGCAAGGGAAGAACTGGCCAGGCTGCAGAGCTGGCTCGCGAACAATAATGCGATGGCGCTGGTGTCGGAACGACTCGGGTTCGATATTTCGGGTTATCCGCTCGATGGTCCGATCCCGGATTTTCCGGAAAAGACGGAGCGCAGCCAGTCGTTCTCGAAAATTCTCATCGAGACCGCCCGGCGCGACAAGATGACGTTGCGCGATCTTTACAATATGACCGCCGCGGCGCGCGGGCACTGGGTCCTGCCCGGCTCGCCGAAACACATCGCCGATGTCCTGGAGGATTGGTTTGTCGCCGAACGGGCGGATGGCTTCATGATTCAGCCGGCGTATTTTCCCGGCGCATTCGACGCGTTCGTCGACAAGGTCGTGCCGGAACTGCAACGCCGCGGCGTGTTCCGCCGGGAATATTCCGGCACGACGCTGCGACACCACTTAGGGATCGCTGCTCCCGCGCGACAGACAGCCGGCGCGACAACGCCCGAGGCACGCACGTAGCACGGTGCCCGCTACATGCTGCCCTGGAGGCCGTTCTCGCGGATCACCGGTCCCCACTTGCGGACCTCGTTGTCGAAAAACGCCTTGAACTCCGCGCGCTCCGCGAAACGCAGGTCGAGTTTGAGCGCGTCCTTCAGACGTGCCGACACCTCTTGCTCGCGAAAGGCGGCACCGAGTTCCGAGACGAAACGGTCCACGATCGGCGTCGGGGTCATGGAGGGCGCGAACACGCCCCACCATGTCAACGCTTCGAAGTCCGGAAACCCGCTTTCAGCCGCCGTCGGAACCTGCGGCAGGCTCCAGTGCCGCGTCAGTCCGGTTTGCACGATCGGGTGCAACGTGCCCGCATTGATGGGCGGCACCAGGGAACTCGCGGACGCAATCAGTTCGATGTGTCCCCCCAAGGCGTCGTTCATCACCGGACCGCCGCCGCGATATGGAATTGGCGTGAGTTTCACGCCGGCCATCTTGCCGAGCAAAAGGGTCGACACCTGCCCGAGGCTGCCGCCGATCACGCCGACGCCAACGCCGCCGTCCTGACTACGCGCCCGCGCGACGACGTCGGCCAAAGTCTTGTACGGCTTCGACGGATGCGCCGCGAACACCGTTGGATAAGTGCCGAGCAGAAAAACCGGGTCGAAGTCCTTCTCCGCGTCGAACGGAAGCGAAGCCATCAGCGCCGGGTTCAGCGCCTGCGGCTCCGCGTTGATGAGCCAGCGTGTTCCATCCCGCGGGCCTTTGGCCACGTACGCGGCGCCGATCGTGCTACCGCCCCCGCCGCGATTGTCGACGATCACCGTAGTCCCAAGCCGTTGCTGCAGGCTCGGCTGGATCAGCCGGGCGATGAGATCGCCGGCGCCGCCAGCGGCGTAAGGAACGACAAGTGAAATCGTGCCCGAGGGCCAATTCTGTGCCCGCGCAACCGACGGCATGGCTAACCCGCCGATGACAAACCCGCGACGAGTCAGTCGGGACATCATGCCACCTCTATCTCGCGCTGCCTCAAATCGGAGCCGCTCCGGCAAGGCAAGTCTGCAATTTACACCGATGTAAATCAACGGCGCGCGCGGTCGCACTGTCTTGCGTCCGCCGAAGCTCGCCGCATTGCCAACCAATTCTGAAAGTGGCTACCATTCATTGCAATTCCGTGGGCTACATTTTGGAATTGTCGGCCGCAGACAAGCTCCAAAATACGAATGCAACGCCGGCAATCCGCGAATTTGGAGAAATGCATGTTCTGCGCCAAACCTCTGTTGTTTGCCCTGGCATGCTGCGCGCTCGCCGTCCTCGGCTCGCCGCCGGCGGCAGCGCAAGCCTGGCCGCAGCGGACGGTGCGATTCATCCTGCCGCTCGGGCCCGGGAGCGGTTCGGACATCGGCGCACGGCTGCTCGCCGACCGGCTGAGCAAGCGCTGGGGCCAGCCGGTGGTTGTGGAGAATCGGCCCGGCGGCGACGGCATCCTGGCCATCAGTTCGTTCGTCGCCGCACGCGACGATCACATCCTGCTGTTTTCCCCGACCTCGTCGTTCGCCGCGCACATTTATTTGCATGAGAACCTGCCTTACAGGCCGGAAGACCTGGTGCCGATCGCGCGGGTCTCCAACACATTGATCAGCGTGGCGGTGCCGATCGATTCGCCGGTCAATTCGCTCGCCGAGTTGATCGCAGCGGCGAAGGCAGAGCCCGGCAAGCTGAACTGGGCCGGCGTCACCGGCGCCCACGATTTCGGCTTCGCGGGATTTCTCAAGACCGTCGGCGCCGAGATGACGAAGGTGCCGTACCGCAACACGGTCGAAGCCGCCAACGACCTGGCTCAGGGACGCGTCCAGGTTTTCCAGGCAGCGGTCGCGATCGTTCAGCCGCAACTGCTGCTCGGCAAGATCAAGCTGATCGCGATCTCGAACAGCGTGCGCTCGCCCACTGCGCCGGACCTTCCGACCGCCGCCGAGCAGGGTTATCCGTCGTTGCAGATCGATGGCCTGATCGGAATTTTCGGACCCAGGGACATGCCGCTCGAACTTCGCAAGCGTATCGCCGCCGACGTTCAAGAGGTGATGGCCTCCGATCCGGTGATTGCCGACCGGCTCAAGCGGACCGGCCAGCTCCCCAATCCCGGCGGACCGGAAGAATTCGCCGCGTCCAACGAAGAGCAGCGCGCGCGGCTCGCGCAGGTCGCCGGCTATCTTGGTATCAAGCCTAAGCAGTAATCATCCGGCAAAGCACGTCAGCAAGGTGGCGATGGACGCGATTGCGAACCCGGCGCGGCAACGGCTGGAAAACGGCGAGGTATCGCTCGGGTTCGGCATCCGGGTCGCGCGGTCGGTCGAGATCGCCAAGGCGATGCGGACGGCGGGCTTCGACTGGATGTTCCTCGACTTCGAGCACGGCGCCATGTCGATCGAGACCGCCGCCGCACTTGCGGTCGCCGGGCTCGATGCGGGCATCGCCTCGCTGGTGCGCGTGCCGCGGGGCGATCATGCGCTCGCCACGCGCCTGCTCGACAACGGCGCGCTTGGCGTGGTGATGCCGCATGTCGAGAGCGCCGAAGAGGCGCGCGCCATGGTCCAGGCGCTGAGTTATCCGCCGCGCGGCCGTCGCGCGCTGTTCAGCAGCCTTCCGCATGTCGACTTCAAGCCGGCGAGCGCGGCGATGCTGATGTCGGCGCTCAACGCCGCCAACCTGATCGTCGTCATGATCGAGAGTGCGCAGGGGATCGAGAACGCCGAACAGATCGCCGCGGTCGAAGGTGTGGATTGCCTGCTCGTAGGCACCAACGATCTCTGCGTCGATCTCGGCCTGCCGGGTGAGCTCGGGCACGACCGCGTGACCGAGGCGTACCGCCGCGTCATCGCGGCGTGCCGCAAGCACGACAAATGGCCCGGCATGGGCGGCGTCTATCAGGAGCCGCTGATGCGGCGCTACGTCGAGATGGGTTGCCGGCTGCTGCAGGCCGGCTCCGACATGGGCTTCCTGCTCGATGCGGGCAAAGCGCGCACGGAATTGCTGCGCGGCCTGCGGACCTGATCCCGTTCACACCGCGACATGCGGTTCGCCCTTGCGGACCTTGGCGGCGTCGAGCGCCTTCTCGTCGAAGGCCACGTCCTCGGCGATGATGAACGATGCCGACCGCACCGCCTGCGCTTCCGGTTCGATGCCGGGCGCGCGCTGGCCCTGCGCCACGGCCGCAGCCGCCTTGCGCAACCGCAGCCGCGCCATGATGATCGCGTTGTCGGTCGACACCAGGTTTTCCTTGGAGCGATCCTGCACCGGCCCCATGCTTTCTTGGATGGAGGCGTCCTGCATGGCGAGCCCGCGCACGCCGTTATAGGTGAGATTGGCCTCCTGGGCGGCGCGATCCATCAGATAGTTGTTGTGGCGGTTGGCGACCGGCTGGAACGTGCCGGGGATCAGTTCGGCATGGACGCCTCCGCCGTTGCGCATAGTGTCGAGCTCGGCGTCGGTGAGCGGCCGCACCGGATGGAACGTCATCGTCCAGGCCATGTTGTTGGTGTCGTCCATCGGCACCCAGGCATGGCCGTTGAGCGCGTTGCCCTTGTACGGCGGGATTAGCGTGTACCAGGGGAACACCCACTGGGTGATGCGCCAATAGTGATGACCCGGATCGGCGTTGCGGCGCGCACCGATCAGCAGGCCGCCAGGCGACTCGAGAATGTCGAACACCGTGTTGGTGTTGCGGGTATGCCGCGCGCCGTCGGTGTTGCGATGGAGCGGATCGCGGTCGAGATCGAAGCGGTGAAGGAAGGAGACGTGGCTCGAATCGATGCCGCCCTCCATGGCTTGCAGGTAGTTGGATTCCTGCCAGCGCTTGCTGATGTACACATGGGACTTCGGCAGGTGCACCCATTCGAAATCCGGCGCCGGCGGCTGTTCGGCGCTCGGGCCCATATAGACCCAGATCACGCCGCCGAGATCGACGGTCGGATAGGATTTCAGCTTGATCTTCTGACAGAACCCGCTCGACACCGGCTCGGAGGGCACCTCGATGCATTGGCCGGTCACGTCGTATTTCCAGCCGTGATAGGGACAGCGCAGCCCACTCTCCTCGTTGCGTCCGAACCACAGCGAGACGCCGCGGTGCGCGCAGAATTCATCCATCACGCCGATGCGGCCTTCGGTGTCGCGGAACGCGATCAGCTCCGCCGTAAAGGAGGCCAGAAGCTCCGCGACCTCGTCGCGGTAGGCATAGGGTTCGGCCGTCTCGGACATTGGGTGAGCCTTCCTGTTCGGTACTAACGGTTGCGGACGCACAGGCTTCGTAGGGCCGCAGTCACCGAATCCGCCAAAATCGAATGCATTGGCGCTCGCTTGCTATTTAGCGCCGCGAACAAGGGTGGCGGCAAGTTACGTGCTTCGCGCACTCATCGCTGGGGCATTCCCTGTGGCACAATCGTGCGTGCGATGCTCGCGTCGAGCGCCTCGAACTCCTGGTAGCCGATCGTGTCGTAAAGCTCCTGGCGCGTCTGCATGCGTGACAGCATGTTCTGTGTCCCGTCGTCGCGCTTGAGCGCCGCATAGAGGTCCTGCTGCGCCTTGTTGGCGGCGCGCAACGCACTGACCGGCCAGATCACCATGCGGTATCCCATCCGCTCGAACTCCGCGCCGGTGAAGAACGGCGTCCGGCCGAACTCGGTCATGTTGGCAAGCAGCGGTGCATCGACCCGCGCGGCGAAGGCGCGGAACATCTCGGCGTTGGTCAGCGCCTCGGGAAAGATCGCGTCGGCGCCGGCCTCGAGGTAAAGCTTGGCGCGCGCGACGGCGCCGTCCATGCCCTCGCTCGCGGCCGCGTCGGTGCGCGCGATGATATAGAGGTGCCGCCGCGCCCGCCGGGCGGCGGCGATCTTGGCGGCCATGTCGCGCGCGTCCGCGAGCTTCTTGTCGTTGAGATGTCCGCACTTCTTCGGCAGCAGTTGATCCTCGATGTGCACGGCGGCGGCGCCCGCTTCCTCGAAGCTGCGCACCATGGTCATGACGTTGAGCACTTCGCCATAGCCAGTATCGCCGTCGACCAGGACCGGAAGCATCGCGGCACGCACGACCTGGCGGATGAAGAAGCACACCTCATCCATCGTGATGATGCCGAGATCGGGCAGGCCCATCGACGCTGTCATCGCGGCGCCCGAAAGATAGAGCGCCTCGAAGCCGGCGGCCTTTGCCTGCAGCGCCGCGATTCCATTGTGCGTGCCCGGCAGACGCAGGATGCCCGGACGGTCCAGCAGCGCCGCGAAGCGCTCGCCCGCCGGCCGCTCGGGCCAAGACTGCCCAATGACGTAGGTCATAACCTTGCTACTCCGGACATTGTTACTCTGGGGAATGCGCCGCGAGCACTCAAACGACCGCTGGTGCGGCGTTACATGCCGGCCGTGACCGGCACGAACTGGGTGGTGAACAACGTCTTGTCCTCGGGGATCTCTTTCAGCAGTCCCATCTCGATGAACGATTGTTTGAGCACGGTCACCGCCTTCGGATCGAACGTGCCGTCCGTGCTGAAGATGCCGATCTGCTCGTCATAGGCGCGGCTGATGACCGTCGGGCTCAGATCGAGCACCTTGGAGGTGATCTCGACCGCCTTGTCCTTGTTCGCCTTCATGAAGGCGATGGTCTCGAACCAGCCCTTGAGAAACGCGCGCACCGCCTGTGGGCGCTTCTCGATCACGTCGTCACGCACGAAGAAGACGTGCGTAATGAATTGATCGACGAACGGCGCCGCCGTGGTGATGACACGCCATTCCTTAGCCTCCTCGAGCGAGTAGCCGACTTCGAGCGCGCCGATATAGCCGTCGATCTGGCCGGTCTTGATCGCGGCGCGTGCGGGTGGCATGCCGCCGATCGGGACCGTGGTGATGCCGGCCGGTCCCCAGCCCTTGAGCGTGCCGATGCGCTTGCCGATCCAGTCCGTGAGCGAGCCGACTGTGGTCACGCCGAACTTCTTGCCCTTGAGGTCGTCCACTGTCTTGATCGGCGAATTGTAGCCGACCATCACCGCCATGTTTCGAGGGACGCCCGCCATGACCGCGACGGCCTTCGCCGGAACGCCCTTGGCCATGAAGGCCATGCCGGGCCCGCTGCCGATTCCGATATCGAGACTGTCGGCGGTCAGGGCCTGCTGCAGCTTGGCGTCGCCGGCCGCTGCGGACGCCTCGATCTCCAGCCCGTGCTTGGCGAAGATGCCGGTCTGCATTCCGACGTCGAGCGGCGTGAAGGTCCAGGCGAACGCCACCGCCTTGCCGACCCGCAGCTTCTCGGCCGCACCGGCCGGCGTCACCAGCAGCACTGCGAGACAGCCCATCAGGAACGCACGATACGATCCTCGCATGACATCCTCCCTGCGGCCGTCGAACTCCGGCCTTGAGCAAAATCATCGCAGAAATCACGGGCGGTTGCCACGTGCCAGAATGCCCGTTGCATTGACCAGGTCCCGGCCCCTCTCTAGAATTCGCTGTCGAACCGGACATTGCGCCATGCACATCATCGACTCGCATTTCCACTGGTGGCCGCGCTCGATCTTCGAACGTCTGTGCAAACGCCAGGACTATCCGAAGTCCCGGGTCAACGATCTCGGCGGCTACGATTACATGCGCAGCGCCAAGAGCGGTGAGCATCTCAATAGCTGGGCCGAGTGGTTCGATCTCGACAAGCAGTTCGAATACATGGACGGCCTCGGCCATCGGGTGGACGTGGTCTGCTCGATCGGACCGTTCTCCGTCTCCTTCTCCGACATGCCGGTCGAGGAAGGGCGCGACTATGCCGTCATGTGGAACGAGGAGATGGCCGGCGCGCAGAAGAAATATCCCGGCCGGCTGTGGGCGAGCGCGGCGGTGCCGTTGCAGGACACGCGCGTCGCGATCGAAGTGCTGGACGACGCCGTCAACCGGCTCGGCCTGATGGGCGTCAATCTCCCCGGCAGTGTCGGCGCCGATGCGCGTATCGACGCCGAGCGGTTGCAGCCGTTCTACGCTCATGTCGAGAAGCTCGGCCTGCCGATGTTCCTGCATCCGACCGACGTGATCTTCCAGGACATGCTCGACGGCTACGACGGCGCGCTGCACCTGAGTCTCGGCCGCGTCATCGAGGTGAGCGTCGCCGCGATGCGGCTCATTCTCTCCGGCACGATGGAGCGCCATCCCAGGCTCAAAGATCGTGATGTCGCACACCGGCGGCGCCCTGCCCTATCAGGCCGGCCGCATGGACAAGAACACCAAGGCCGCCAAGCTGCCGAAGCCGGCCACCACTTATATGAAGCGCATGTTCACCGACACGGTGTCCCCGCACTCCGCCGGCATGAAGTTCGCGATCGACTACTACGGCATCGACCACGTGATGTACGGCACCGACTATCCTTGCTGGGACCCGGCGGCGTGCCTGAAGCTCATCGACGAGCTCAAGCTGTCGGAGGCCGACAAGCGCAAGCTGTTCTACGACAATGCGCGGCGCATCCTCGGCCTGAAGGACCCGGCCCCTCTGAAGGCGCCGCGCGAGACCGCGCTGGCTTAACCGCCGCGAGCGTTTGGGTAGCTGCGCTTCCACGCTCCGTTCGTCCCCGCGAAAGCGGGGACCCAGAGCCACAAATATCGAGCGCGCAACTCCTGGGTTCCCGCTTTCGCGGGAACGAACGAAGAGGGTTCAAGCTCCGGCAAACCGCTCGTCCACGCTCACCCATTTGTCGAAGCCGACCACCATCTTGTACTGCTCGAAATCCATCCCGTCGTTGCGGCGTGCGAACTTGCCCGACTTCATGTCGAGCAGCACCGTCTCGATCGCCTTGGCGGCGTGCATCAGCGTATCGAGCCCGAGCACGGCGCAGTTGAATCCGAGGTCGCCGAGTTCCTCCATCGACAGGATGGGCGTGTGGCCCCCCATCAGGGGATTGCAGACCTGCGGCACGTCGAAGGCGCGGCCGATGCGCTTGAGTTCGTCGACGCTGCGCGGCGCCTCGATGAAGATGCCGTCGGCGCCGGCGCGGATGTAGCGCTCCGCCCGGCGCATGGCCTCGTCCAGGTCGTACACCTGGCGCGCGTCGGTGCGCGCCAATATCCAGGTCTCCGGGTTGATCCGCTCCGAACAAGCGGCGCGGATTTTCGACTCGGCGATCTCGACCGGCACCACTTTCTTTCCCACCATGTGTCCGCAGCGCTTGGGCCATTGCTGGTCCTCGATCAGGATCGCACTCACGCCCATGCGCTCGTAGCTCTGCACCGTGTGCACGACGTTCTTCACGTCGCCGTAGCCGTCGTCGCCGTCCACGAATACCGGCAGATCGCAGGCCGCCATGATGTCGCGCACGGCGGCGGAGATTTCGCCGAAGCCCTTCAGGCCGATGTCCGGCACGCCATAGCGCGCACCGACCGCCGGAAATCCGCCGATGAAGTAGGTCTCAAAGCCGATCCGCTGAATGAGCCGCGCGCTCAGCGCATCGTGCGCGCCGGGGACCACCAGGAAGCGCTTCTCCTTGACGGCCTTGTCGATGATCTGGCGAAAGCTTCCTGGCATTGAGCGGCTCCGGGATTGACGATATGGTCGGCGGGACGGATCCCACCGCCTGCGAATTCAAGCGCAGTTTGCCCAGCAAGACCAGCGCCGGAAGACGAGTGCGATAAACGTTGGAGCGATGGCTTGATTTTCGTGGCGGTCGATATCGGCGGCACGTTCACCGACCTGATCGGATTCGACGACAAAGCCGGCACATTCATCCAGGCCAAGAGCCTGAGCACGCCCGCCGACCTGGTGCAGGGCATCATCGATTGCATTCGCGAAAGCGGTGTGAAGGTCGATGCGATCGACGAACTGATCCACGGCTCCACCATCGCGATCAACACGCTGATCGAGCGCAAGGGCGCCAAGACCGGCCTCGTGGTGACGCAGGGCACGCGCGATGTCTACATCATCGGTCGCGGCAACCGGCCGGAATCCTACAACCTGTTCTTCCATCGCCACCGCCCGCTGGTCTCCCGCCGGCTCACCGAGGAAGTGGCCGAACGGGTACTGAGTTCCGGCGAGGTCGACGTGCCGTTGAAGACGGCAAGCGTCGCGGCCGCCTGCAAGGCGCTCAAGGCTGAGGGCGTCGAAGCGGTCGCGGTCTGCTTCCTGCACGCCTACGCCAATCCCGCGCACGAACGCGCCGCCGGCGCCATGATCAGAAAGGCGATGCCCGACGCCTATCTGTCGATGTCGCACGAGATCCTGCGCGAGTACCGCGAGTTCGAGCGCATGTCGACGACGGTGGTCAACGCCTATATCGGCCCCAAGGTCGGCGGCTATGTGAAGAGCCTGAACAGCAGCCTCGGCGGCATCGGTTTCCGCGGCGATCTCTCCATCATGCGCTCGAACGGCGGCGTCATGACGCCCGACGTTGCGACCGAGCATCCGGTGGCGATGATGGAGTCGGGCCCGGTCGGCGGCATCATTGCGTCGGCGCGGGTCGGAGCCGCGCTCGGTTATCCCAACGTCATCTCCTTCGACATGGGCGGCACCACCGCCAAGGCGAGCCTTATTCGCGCGGGCGAGCCGACGCTGGCGCCCGGCTACTACGTCGGCGGCTACGCCAGCGGCCATCCGGTCATGCTGCCGATGATCGACGTAGTCGAAGTCGGCGCCGGCGGCGGCAGCATCGCGTGGCTCGACGACGTTGGCGCGCTGAAGGTCGGGCCGCAGAGCGCGGGCGCCGATCCGGGACCGATCTGCTACCGCGGCGGCGGCACCGAGCCGACCATCACGGACGCCAACGTGGTGCTGGGCCGGCTCGATCCGGACAATTTTCTCGGCGGCACCATGAAGCTCGATGCCGACGGCGCGCTGCGTGGCATCGGCTGAAAAAATCGCAAAGCCGCTGAAGCTCGACACCGTGGCGGCGGCGCAGGCCATCGTCGAGATCGCGATCAGCAAGATGTCGCTCGCGGTGCGCGAGGTCTCGGTCGCCAAGGGCTACGACCCGCGCGATTTCGCGCTCGTTGCCTCGGGAGGCGCCGGACCGCTGCACGTCTGCGCCATCGCGCGCGAGCTTTATATCCCGACCGTGATCGTGCCGTTGTTTCCCTCGCACTTCTCGGCGCTCGGCATGCTGCTGGCCGACGAGCGGCACGATTTCACCCGCACGGTCTATTCCGACCTCGCCAACGCCGATTTCGCGATGCTGGTCGCCGTGCATGACGAGATGGTCAAGGACGCGAAGGCGGGCCTTCGGCACGCCAAGGACACGACCTTCCAGATCCATCTCGACCTGCGCTATGTGGGACAGGAATTCACTCTGCAGGTGCCGGTGACGCTCGCTCAGCTCAAGCGCGGCGATTACAAGTCGATCCGCACCTTCTTCGACCAGATGTACGAACAGCGATACGCGCACCATTCGCCGGAGGAGCAGGTCGAGATGGTCAACATCCGGCTGGGTGCGATCGGTAAACGGCCGCGACTGGCCTTCCCGAGCCTCCCTACCGCCGGCACGGCCGAATCCGTCGGCGAACGCCAAGCCTACTTCACCTCCGCCAGCGCGCCGCTTGCCGCCAAGGTCTACCGGCGCGATCGCCTCGGCGCGGGCGCGCGCATTGCCGGCCCCGCGCTCGATCCAGGAGCACGGCACGACGACAGTGCTGTTCGAGCACGACCACTGCGAGGTCACCGGTTCAGGCGAATTGATCATCACGGTCGGAGCGGCACGATGAAGCTCGACACGGTCACGCTTGAAGTGCTGCGCAACGCGCTGCCCGCGATCGCCAACGAGATGGCGGCCGATCTCCAGCGCACCTCGTACAACATGATGATCTACGAGGTGCGCGACTATTGCACCGCGCTGCTCAATCCCGCGGGCGAACTGATTTCGCAGAATGTCGGCGGCGTGTCGCATTTCGTGGCCGACCTAGGCGTCATCGTGGTCGACGGCATGAAGCGCTACGGCCGCGACGGCTTCAAGCCGGGCGACGTCATCATCACCAATCATCAGGCGGTGGCCGGGCAGCACCTCAACAACATCGTTGTGTACATGCCCTATTTCTACAAGGGTGAGCTTTTGATGTTCGCGATGGTGCGGGCGCACTGGATCGACGTCGGCGGCCAGAGCACCGGCTTCGGCGCCGGACCCCGGGTGGCGGACCCCTGGCTCGAGGGGCTGCAACTCGACCAGATCAAGATCTACGAGGAAGGCAAGCTCGTCGACGCGCTCTACCGCGTCATCAAGGACAACATCCGCTTCCCGGAATCCTCGCTCGGCGACTTGAAATCGCAGATGGCGGCCTGCCGGCTGGCGACGCGGCGCATGGACGAACTGTTCGACAAGTACGGCCGCGACACGATCCTCGCCGCGATTTCGCAGATTTTCGACGAGACCGAGCAGAAGTGCCGCAACGTGGTGTCGCAGCTTCCGGACGGCCTCTACGAGGCCGACGCTTCGCTCGACGACGACGGCGTTCTGCTCGGCGAGGAAGTTCCGATCAACGCCAAGATCACCGTCAAGGGCGGTGACATGACCATCGATCTCTCGGGCTGCTCGGGCGAACGCAAGGCCGCGATCAATTCGCGCACCTATGCGGGCGCACGCGTCGCCTACAAGGCGCTGACCGGCCCACTCGATCCGGTGAACGAGGGCTCGTTCCGCGCGCTCAAGGTCATCATCCCGGAAGGCAACGTCATGATGGCGCGCTTTCCGGCGCCGATGTCGGGCTGGAGCTACGTCGTACCAACCGTCGTGGACACCATCGTGCGCGCGCTCGCCGACGCAATGCCGGACCGCGTGCCGGCCGGTCATCACGGCTTGCTTGGCGGTTCCGTCGTGTTCTTCGGCGTGCACCCCAAGACCAATCGCCGGTTCGTCGTGCAGAGCATCGAGGGCGGCGGCTGGGGCGGACGGCCGTTCGAGGACGGCGTGTCGGCGACGGTCTCGGTCTGCCAGGGCGACGTGCGCAACGGCTCGATCGAGGGCATCGAGTTGAAATGCCCGGTGGTGATCGAAAGCCGCGCGCTGCGGCAGGATTCGTGCGGTGCCGGCAAGTATCGCGGTGGGCTCGGCCTCGACGTTCGGGTGCGCAACCTGGTCGAGGGCCGGTGGAATTTCGAACATACCCGGCGCAGCAAATGTCCCCCCTGGGGCGTCTGGGGTGGTGGCGCGGGCGAACCCGGCGGCTATTTGCTCCGGTTGCCGGGGGAAAAGAAGTTCCAGTTCAAGCTGGGTGCGCACATCCCGGTGCCGTCCGGCTCGCAGGCGGTGGTGCGCACCGGCGGCGGCGGCGGCTGGGGCGATCCGCTCATGCGCGATCCGGCGCTGGTTTGCGAGGACGTCGCCGAAGGGTTGATCTCGGCGACGGCCGCGCGCCGGCTCTACGGCGTCGCGGTGCGAGGCAACATGTCGCTTGACGAAAGCACCACCCGGCGGCTGCGGGACCGGCTAAGATCGGCGCGCAAGGCGCAAGCTGCGCACAAGAAGCCAAAAACGAAGACAAAAACAAAAGCGAACAAGGCGGGGAAGGCCAAGGAGAGGAAACGGTGATACGGGCGATCACGCCGCGACTGCTCACTGCTGTGCTCATCGGATTCCTGGCGGTGTCGACGGCCGCAGCCGAGAGCTTGCGCGTCGGGAAGGCCGGACGCGACGCCTTCTCGTTTGTGCCGGTCGACGTCGGATCGCGCACCGGCCTGTTCAAGAAACATGACCTGGATCTGGAAATCTCGAGCTTTGGCGGAGATGCGCGCGTCCAGCAGGCGATGGCGGCGGACGGGATCGATATCGGGCTCGGCTCCGGGCCGGGCCTCGCCTTCATCGTCAAGGGATCGCCGGTCAAGGGCATCGCCGCCATGGCCGATCCGCCGTTGACGTTCGCGCTGCTGGTGCGCGCCGACGGCTCGGTGAAGACGATCGACGATCTCAAGGGCAGAAGGGTCGGCGTCTCGACCGTGGGATCGGTGACCGGCTGGATCGCGGGCGAAGTCGCGCGCCAGCAAGGCTGGGGCTACGACGGCATCGCGCTGACGGCGATCGGAGACGACGCCGCGCGCGTCGCCGCGCTCAAGACCAAGGCGGTCGACGGTGCGATCGTCAATCTCGCGGTCGCGCTCAACTTCGTCCAGCGCGGCGAAGGACAGATCCTGTTGCGCTTCGGCGATCTGTTGAAGGATTTCCACGTCCACGTGATCTTTGCGACCGACAAGGCCATCGCCGGCCGGCCCGAGGCGCTGCGCAACTTCCTGGCGGGCTGGTTCGAGACCATCGTGTTCATGCGCAAAGACAAGGCGAAGACGGTCGAGATCGCCCAGGAGATCATGGGAACCGACGGTCCCACCGCGGCCCGCATCTATGACGAGATGATGCCGATGTTCAACGTTGACGGGCACTTCAAGCCGAAGGCGCTCACGGTCCTGAGCCGGTCCTTCGTCGACATGAAGACTTTGACGGCGGAGCCCGACATGCGCTCGCTGATCAACGAGTTGTTCCTGCCGAAATGACCTCGAACGAAATCGCCGTCCGGATCAAAAATGTCTCGCACCAGTTCGGCGAGCCGGGCGACGCTTTTCATGTCAGCGCGCTGCTCGACACCTCGCTCGACATCGCGCGCGGCGAATTGCTGTGCCTGATCGGGCCGAGCGGCTGCGGCAAGAGCACGCTGCTCAATGTGATGGGCGGATTGCTGCAACCCACCACCGGCACGGTCGAGGTCGGCAAGACGCTGGTGCGCGGGCCGCTGCCGCGCGAAACCGCGTTCGTGTTTCAGGAGAACGCGCTGTTCCCCTGGAGCACGGTGCTGGAGAACGTCAAGCTCGGCATGATGTTCCAGGGCGTCCCCAAGGCCGAGCAGGACGGCCGGGCCCGCAAGTCCCTGGAGGCGGTCGGCCTGACGGACTTCGTGAATCATTATCCCTCGCAGCTCTCCGGCGGGATGCGCCAGCGCGCGGCGCTTGCGCGTGCGCTCAGCCTGGAGACCGGAATTTTGCTCATGGACGAACCGTTCGGAGCGCTCGACGAACAGACCCGGATGGTTCTGGGCGAGGACCTGTCGGAACTCCTGGCGCGCACCGACAAGACCATCGTGTTCGTGACGCATTCACTCGGGGAGGCTGTATTCCTGGCCGACCGGGTGGCGGTGTTCTCGGCCCGGCCCGGCAGGATCAAGGAGATCATCAGCGTAGACGAACCGCACCCGCGCAAACCGGGTTTCGTCACCAGCGAGAAGTTTCATCAACTGCGCAACCGGCTGCATGCGCTGCTGCACGACGAGATTCGCAAAGCCGTGGTGCAGTCGGCCGTAGCAGAGAGCAGCCCGCCATGAACGGGCCGGCAAACCGGCGACAGCGGCTGACAAGCCATGCCGTGCAGTTAGGCTTCCTGGCCGGCACTGCTCGCGCTTTGGTACTTCGCGACCGCCCGCTGGGGCGTAAGCCATCTTCTGCTGCCCAATCCGGTGAGGGTCTGGCATGAATTCATCGACGTGCTGAGCACCGGCGAGTTCTGGCCTGACCTGCAGGTGACGCTGGGTGAACTCGCCGTGGCGTTCGTCATCTCGTCGATCGCCGGAATTTCCGCAGGCTACCTCGTCAGCCGCTCGCAGTATCTGATCCGGGTGTTCGAGCCGCTGCTATCCGGCATCTACTCCATCCCGATCATTCTTTTCCTGCCGCTCTACGTGCTGTTCTTCGGCCTCGGGCCCTCTTCGAAGATCGCGCTCGGCGCCACCATCAGCTTCTTCCCAATCGTGCTCAATACAATCGCCGGCTTCGGCTATGTCGACCGCATCTTCGTCACGGCGGCGCGCTCGATGGGCGCGTCCGACTATCAGATGTTCCGCTACGTGCTGCTGCCGGCGGCGCTGCCGGTCATTCTGACCGGCCTGCGGATCGGCTTCACAATCGCGCTCTTGTCGATTCTCGGCAGCGAAACCATCGCCTCGCTGGCAGGGCTCGGACACAAGATCGTGCAACTCGCCGAAGCCATGGAGATGGCGCGCATGTTCGCCTACATCGTGTTCGTGGTGATGATCGCCGCCTTCCTCAACATCGCGGTCACCACCCTCGAACGCAGAGCGAGGCGCGCATGAGCGAGACACGCGCCAGCGAACCGCCCGCCTTCCGCCGCGCCCAGCGCTGGCTGCTGCGCCGCCCGGGCGTCGCGCGCGTCGGCGTGATCGCCGTGCTGTTCGGGCTGTGGGAAATGGCCGGACGCTGGTGGGTCGATCCGATGTTTCTGAGCCCGCCGTCGGCGGTGCTGGCATCGCTCCACGCCGTATTCGAGACGCGCGGCGTGCCGGCGGCGCTGCAACTCACCTTCTGGGAACTGGCCATCGCCTTCGTGATTTCCGTGGCGATCGGCCTCGTGGTGGGATTGGCCGTCGGCCTGTCGCGCTTCTCCAACCGCACCTTCATGCCGATCATTCTGCTGATCTACGGCCTGCCGCAGATCACCATCCTGCCGATCTTCATTCTCTATTTCGGCATCGGTCCGGCCTCCAAGATCGCGTTCGGCGTCACCCATGGGATGTTTCCGATCATGGTGACGATCGTGGCCGGCGTGCAGAACATCAAGCCGATCCTCATGGTGGCGGCGCGCTCCATGGGCGCCAGCCAGTGGCAGATCTTCCGCTGGGTGATCTTTCCGCACATGATCCCGAGCTTCTTCGCCGGCATGCGGCTCGGGATGACCGGCGTTCTCCTGGGCGTGCTGCTGGCCGAGCTTTACGTCTCCACCACCGGAATCGGTCACTTCACCACCTTGTTCACGCAGAATTTCGATCCCGCCAAACTGATCGGCCTGATCTCGGTGCTGGCGGCGATGGCGATCGTGCTCAACGAAATCGTGCGCCGGGCCGAGGTGCACTTTCTGCGCTGGCGGACGAATTGAGCGAACGCGCATCGCGCGAAAGGAAGACCGGAATGGCAAAACTGAGACTGACCGTCGCCTGCGGCGACTACGACATCGTCAAGCCGCTGATCGAGGGCACCGTCCAGGCCGACGGGCTCGATCTGGTCTTCCTCACCGACATGGGGCCGCGCGAGCGCCACTGGCGCATGGGGCGCAAGCACGAATTCGACGTCTGCGAGGAAAACGTCGGCGCCTACTTCATGGCACGCGACCAGGGCGCGGCATTGACCGCAATCCCGGTTTTCCTGCATCGCCGCTTCCGCCACGGCTTCGTCTTCGTGAACGCGGGCGCAGGCATCACGTCGCCCAAAGACCTGATCGGCAAGACGGTCGGCGGCACGAATTTCCAACCGGCGTCCAACATCTGGATGCGCGGCATTCTGGAGGAGCACTACGGCGTTCCGCACCGGAGTATTACCTGGCTGGTCGAGCGCAGCGAGGACATCGCGTTCACGCCGCCGCCGGACCTGCGGATCGAGATGAACCAATCCTCCAAGACGCTGAGCGACATGCTCGCCGACGGCGACATTCCGGCCATGATCTCGCCGACCCTGCCGCGGCCGTTCGTGCAGGGCGACCGGCGCATCGCGCGCCTGTTCGGCGACTACAAGGAGGTCGAGATCGCGTTCTTCCGCGCGACCGGCATCTTCCCCATCATGCATGTGACGACCGTCAAGCAGGAACTCGTCGATAAGTATCCTTGGGTGCCGACCAATCTGACCAAGGCCTTCGAAGCCGCCAAGCAACTGGCGTATCGCCGGATCGCCAATCCCCGCATGGCGCCGCTGGTCTTCGTGCGCACCGCCGTCGAGGAGCAGGAGCGGATTTTCGGCAAGGACCCATGGGCTTATGGCCTTACGCCGGTCAACCGGAAGAACCTGGAGACCGTCCTGCGCTACACCCATCAACAGGGCATGACCCGCAAGCTGTTGCCGCTCGATGACCTGTTCGCCGACACCGACCTCGGTGACGCGGTCGGCAGCGTCCCGGAAGAGTTCTAGCCCGGCCGGCGGAGCAATCATGACCGCGCTCGAAACCATGGGTGCATTCGTTGCGCGCGACATTCGCGGCCGCGTGCCCGAGACGATGCGGGCAACGGCCGAGCTGCATTTGATCGACACCGTCGGCGCCTGGATCGCCGGATCGCGCACCGCCGAGGGCCGGGCGCTGATTGCGTTTGCTGCGTTGCGCGCCAACGGCAAGATGCCCGACATCGCAACGCCCTGCGCGCTCGCCCGTCTGAGCGAAGTCGACAACATTCATCTGGCATCGACGACCACGCCGGGCGCGATCGTTATCCCGGCCGCGCTGACCATCGCGGCCACGCAAGCTCAGACGAACGGCACGGCTTTGCTCGAAGCCATCGTCGGCGGTCTCGAAGCCATGGTCCGCCTCGGCGCTGCGATCGGCGGACCGAGCGTGCTCTATCGCGGAATCTGGCCGACCTATTTCGCTGCCCCATTTGGTGCGGCAGCGGCGGCCAGCCGGCTCTACGAGCTCGATGCCGCGCAGACCGCGCACGCGCTCGCCCTGGCGCTGACTCTCGCGTCGCCCGGCGTCGGACATCACAACGCGGTAACCACGTCGCGCTGGTTCGCGGTCGGCGACGCCGCGCAGCGCGGTCTTTTGGCCGCACAGGCGGCGCGGAGTGGCTTCACGTCCGACCTCAAGCTTCTGGATGGCGCCTTTCTTTCCGGCATCTACGGCATCACGCCCGACCTCGCCGCCTTCACGGCGGACCTTGGCAACGGGTTTGCGCTCGTTGAAACGTCATTCAAGCCGTGGTGCGCGGCGCGCCAGACCATGGCCGCGACGCAGGCGCTGATCGAGATCATCGACGAGGGCATCCGGCCCGAAGCCATGACCTCGATCGAGGTTCATGTCCCTCCGCCGTACTTCGCCATGATCAATCACGGCGTGATGCCAGGCGACCGCGCCTCGCATCTCACCAGCCTCCCCTATCGTCTGGCTCTCGCGGCCTGCGACCCCGACGGGCTATTCGATATCGCCTGCTCGCCGCCCACGATCTCCGAGAGCGTTCGGGCCTTCATGCAGAAGGTTTCGGTGGCTGCCGACGAAGCGCTGCTGGCACACTATCCGCAAGCCTGGCCGGCCCGTCTCGTGGTGCGCACGAGCGATGGAACGCATGACCGGCTTGTGATGCATGTGCCCGGCGATCCGCAGCGGCCGTTCGACGCGGCACGTGTCACGGAAAAATTCCGCCGGATTGCTGACTTCCTGGACGCGACGCAGATCGAACGCCTGCTGGCAAGCTGCCGCTGCGTGTTCGATGGCGACCGTTCGGCGGTCGAGCTGGCAAACGAAATCGCGCTGGCCACCGGCTAACGGTCCAGCCTACCGATGACGCGTGGCTCAGCACCGATCCAGGGCGCACCGTTCAGCCCGAGTTCGACCGTCAGCACCAGGAAGCTTTCATCGGCGAGCACAATCCCATCCTTCGATTGCGAGGAAGCGATCGTGGCAAGCGGATAGCTGCCGAGACAGCTCTCGGCCAGCCAGTTCCTGAGTTCGGCACCGGGCAGCGCCGCAACCCTGGCCGCGATCTGCTCCGCCAGCGGCTTGCCGGCTTCAAGTGCGCCCATCATGTCCTTGAACCACGCGTCCGCCGTCGCCGCGGATTTGTCCCCCGCAAACGTCCGCGCGCGGCGCACCCAACTCCCCTTGTAGGCGACCGATGCCCGCACGGCGAAGCGATCGCCGAGCGGCACGGGCTTCGATAGGCGCAGAAATTGCCGGCTGGCTGCGAGATCGGGCGCGATGGCGATGTAGACCTCCTCAGCGGCCGCGAGCCGTGCGTGCTTTTCAAGCGACCCGGCCAGCGTGCCGGCGTCGGTTGCATGACTTGCGTCAATCTGGTCGAGCGCAGCGACGGCCAGCGCATCGGCGCGCTCCAGAAAATTCCGTTCGGTATCATCGACGTGCCGGCGAAGCGTGGCGAACAGCGGACTCGACTCCACCCATTCGATCTTCGGCGCCGCAGCCGCGAACTCATCGGAGAGGCCCGACGGCAGCATGTCGAGCTCCGGTACGCCCACGCGCTTGATGGAAGAGTCGCTCGCAAGCCGCTCGCCCAGCAGCGCACCGGGGGTTGGCGTGCTGACCACCTCGCTGACCGGATTGGTCGAGCGAATCCAGTCGGCAACGCGATTCGAGAGCGCAGTCGCGAAAGCGAGCCGCCCGGCCGCCGGCACGAGCAGCAACCCCTCCGACCAATAGGGCGTAAATCCGGTGAGGTAGGTCACCGCGCTGGGCCGCACGAGGTTGGTGTAGATCAGGAATGCTTCGAGGCCTGCGCGTTTCATCGCCGCGCGCAGGCGCGCAATGCGCGCCTCGAGCACACCGATCGGCAGCTCCTGCGGATTCCATTGCAGCAGACCGCGGCGCATCGGCTTGCTCTCAGGCTGGAACGCTGAACAGGTCGCGCGGCGTGCGGGTCAATACCTCGCAGCCTTGCGGCGTCACCACGACGCCGTCGCCAAGCACGAGATAGCCGACCGCCGGATGATACGTGTTCGGATGCACGATGAGCGTCATGCCGGCTTCGATGCGGGTGCTGACGCTCTCCAACAGATGCGGCTTGGTGTCCGCGAACAGACCCATGCCGTGGCCGCGCACGCGGGTATACTCGCTCGTGACATAGTCGCCCAGCCCGTGTTTGCGGAACACGTCGTTCTCCGCACGCGCGATGTCGGCAGCGGTCACGCCGTCGCGCACCGCGGCGATGCCCGCTTCCATCGCTTCGCGGTAGAGCGCATGGGCGGCCTGCTGCTCGGTGCTCGCTTCGCCCACGACCAGCGTACGGCAGATCTGCGCATAGTAGCCATCGACGCACGGCGTGAGTTCCGTCGTCACCATGTCGCCGCGCTTGAGCCGCTTGCCTCCGGGCGGCGTCATGCCGCGGACATCGACCCCGCCGACGCCGATGATCTGGAAATTGTCGTCGACGTTGTGTTCGCGAAAAAACGCCTCGACCTCGGCCACCAGTTCGTAGTCGGCGCGCCCCGGCCGCGCGGCCTGCATGAACACGGCATAGCCTTCGTCCGCAATCCTCGCCGCCTGCCGGACCGCCGCGATCTCGGACTCGAGCTTGCACATCAGGAGGCGGTCGAAGAACGCCGTCACGTCGGCGAGATTGAGCTCTTGCGCCCGGGCGGCCAGGCCGCGCGGCAAGAGCCGGCGCGGTGCTGCGCCGGTTCGCTGGTTGCGCAGCCGTTCGAGCGAACGTTCGACCCCGCCCAAGAGGTCCGGCGAATAGACCACGTCAACGCTGGGACATTCGAATTGCGCGCGGTCGAGTTCAAGCGGGCTATCGAGGTGGAGCGTGACGTGTCCGTCGCTGCGAAAAATCGCCAGCGCCTGCCCTTCGAGAATTCCAAAGTTGGTCGCATAGCGCAGGTAGTCGCATTGCCAAGCATTGCCATACAGCAGCAAGGCATCAAGCCCTGCCTCGGCCATCGCATCCATCAGGCGGTGTCTGCGGTCGTCTGCGACTGGCATGGATCGCGATCTGTCCTTGTTCTTGGACCTTGTTCTGGCCAGCGCGGATCGCCTCGCTGACGTGCGATCGGCCTCCCCGGGTCTCGTCCAGCACCAATAGCGCAATCAGATCGCGTCACAAACGATGCTTTGATGTGCATCATGCCTAAGACGCGGGCAAATCGATGAAGCGCTCACCCAATTGACCCGGCACAAATAAATGCCGCGCCCTGCCGATGTGCGTCACACCGTAACCTTCTGATCCTCCGATAGAAAATCGACGGAGCTGGTCCGGCGGCGGGCCGCACGCACGGGCCGCACCATGGCACAGCGATTGCTCCGTATTGGGCTCTATTTGGCCCACCACCGATCGACGCGTGATGTCGATGAGCGCCATCTCGCAACCAGAGGTGGATGTATGCCCGCTCCCCAAAGAAAAACGATAGCAACAAGCAAACGGCTGACGTGATGCCCGTTGATGGAGAAGACGGTGTACCCAATCGCAGACTACCTCGCAGCGATCGGCGAAATCGATCACTCCATCGATCCGATCACGATCCGTCGCAAGAGCCGCGACCGATTCGCCGTCAGCCCGCTGCTGCGTAAGTCCCTCCAGGGCAAGTACGCCGACATCGTCGTCTCTCCCAAGAGTAAAGCCGAAGTCGTCCGTGCGGTCGCCGCGGCGGTCAAACACCGCATCCCGATCACCGCGCGAGGCGGCGGGACGGCCAACTACGGTCAGAGCGTGCCGCTGCGCGGCGGCATCCTGCTCGACATGACCCAGTTGGCAGGCATCGTCTGGAAGAAGCCGGGCGCGATCCGGGCTCTCGCCGGCACCATCGTCGGTGATGTCGACAAGGCAGCGCGTGAAATCGGGTGGGAACTGCGGATGTTCCCGACGACGCGCGCCACCGCGACCATCGCTGGCTTCGTCGCGGGCGGAACGGGCGGCGTCGGCAGCGCACGGTGGGGCGTGCTGCGCGATCGCGGCAACATCTCCGCGCTTGAGGTGGTCACTGCGGAGGATACGCCGCGCATCATCGAGTTGCGCGGGACGCAGACCGCTCTCGTCCACCACAGCTACGGCACAAATTGCATCATCACCGAAGTCGAGCTGCCGCTCGCACACGCATGGGAGTGGCGCGAGACCATCGTTGCTTTTGCAAGCTTCATGCAGGCCGTACGTTGCGGCGTTTCCCTTGGTCTGACCACCGGGATCGTCACCAAGCTGCTGTCGATCCACGAATGGCCGACGCCGAAGCTGATCCAGCCGCTGGCGGGTCTCGTCCCCGAAGGTCACACGATGCTGTCGAGTTACGTGGCGTTTCCGAGCGCCGAGGACTTCGACGAGCTGGTGGCCGAATTCGGCGGGAAGATCGTGTCGGCCTGCGGCGAAGGCCAGGGCTCCTACGGAATCCCGCTCTACGAGATGGCGTTCGGTCACGCGCTGGCCCAGGTCCAGAAGACCGAGCCGAAGCGGACAGCCATCGAAGGCTTCTTCCACGGCGATGACATCGCCGGGCTCGTCGAACGCGTTCACCGCAAGCTCGATGGCATCGGGCCGATGCGGCTCGAACTGCGGCGCTGGGGCACGCGGCTCGGAGGAAGCGGATCTCCCTACGTGCTGTTTGAAAGCGAAGAGCAACTCGCTCATGTGGCGCGGATCATGCAATCCGAGGGAGCCGGCGTGGCCAACTCGCATGCTTCGAACGTCCGCGCGGTCGGAAAGAAGGACGTGACCGAGCAGGACATCGCGTTCAAGCGCAGTTGCGACCCGTACGGCCTTCTGAATCCGGGCCGCTTCGAGGCGGACAGCGCCGAAGATGAAAATCTCGGCTCCAATTTGCCGGTCAGTGCTTGGGTAGCCCGACGTGGGGTCGTCTAGCTGCCGGATTGGCCAGGATCAACACGACAGAGAGGGACTGACAATGCCGAAAATCGGACGGTGGGTAGGTGCGGCGGCGGCGCTCCTGGCAGCGTCGGCGACGCACGCCGGCGCGCAGGAAAAGGTGAACTTCCTGACCAGTTGGAAAGCGCAGGCCGAACACGGCGGATATTACCAGGCACTGGTCAAGGGCTACTACAAGGCGTGCGGCGTCGACATGACGATCCGCCAGGGCGGACCGGGCATCGATACGGCGCAGCTCCTCACGGGCAAGGCCGTCGACTTCTCGATGTCGTCGCACATCGACGGGATCCTGCACATGAATGCCGCAGGTTTCCCGGCCCGCGCCTTGTCGGCCGCGTTCCAGATCACGCCGCAGATCCTGATGGCTCATGCCGACAGCGACATCAACAGCTTCGAGGACATGAAGGGACGCCCCATCATGATCTCGCAAGGCTCGCGCGCGACCTATTGGCCGTATTTCCGCAAGAAGTTCGGATGGGAAGAGACGCAGCTCCGCTCCTACAGCGGTCAGCTCGCGCAGTGGCTGTCGGACAAGAACATCGTCCAGCAGGGGCTGGTCACCAACGAGCCGTACATCGTGAAGCACCAGGTCGGCTGGTCTCCCAAGGTCTTCATGCTGGCCGACGCCGGCTATCGTACCTATGGCTCGATCCTCACGACCTCGCAGGAGTTCATCGACCGCAAGCCGAACGCCGTGCAATGCGTCGTCAGCGCGACCTCGAAGGGTTGGATTGAATTCATGAATGGCGATCCGACGCCGGCCCTGAAGGCGATCAAGGAGGCCGCTCCGAACAACACCGACGACCTGATGTTGGACACCATCAAGACCATCAAGGACCGCAAGCTCGCGATGAATGCCGACACCGAGAAGATGGGATTCGGTATCATGACCGAAGAGCGCTGGAAGGCGCATCGCGACCTTCTGAAAGAGGTCAATCTCTTGAAAGCCGACGTCGATGTGCGTTCGGTGCTCGCGCTGCAGTATCTCAAGGGCGCGTCGAACTGACGGAACGCACCGGGCCGCGTGGTTAGCGCCGGGCGCATATCCCTTCTAAGCTAGCCGGAGCATTTGGATGGCCCTTGAAGCGACGATGCCCGCCGACGATACGAGCCCGGCGGTCGCGTTACCCACGCGCAAGTCATGGTCGGATGCCCTCGACGCGGCCTTGCCGATATTCGCCGGCATCGTATTCCTTGCAAGTTGGGAAGGGATCGTCCGCTACTTCAACGTCTCGAAGTTCATCCTGCCGCCGCCGTCGGCGATATTTTCCACGATGATCAGCGAGCGCGCTGACCTTCTGCTCGCACTCCGATACACGGCGGCGATCACGATCGGGGCGTTCATCGCGGCGGTGATCAGCGGCGTGATCTTCGGCGTTCTGCTCACCCAGAACCGCCGCATCGAACGCACGTTCTGGCCCTATGCGGTGACCATGCAGGTGACGCCGGTCGTGGCGATTGCCCCGCTGGTGATCATCTGGGTCGGCCTCGACCGGGTCTGGCTGTCGATGCTCATCCTGGCGTGGATGGTGGCCTTCTTCCCGATGCTGTCGAACACCGCCATCGGCATGAAGTCGGCCGACCACGGATTGCGTAACGTATTCGAGCTTTATGAATCCTCCCGCTGGAAGCGCTTCCGCTATCTCCAGCTCCCCTCCGCGCTGCCCTACATTCTCGCGGGCGCCCGCATCTCCTCCGGACTTTCGGTGATCGGGGCCGTGGTGGCGGAATTCGTCGCCGGGTCGGGCGGATCGCGCGGTCTCGCCTTCATGATCGTCGAAAGCGGAACGCTGCTGAACATCCCGCGGATGTTCGCCGCGCTGGTCACGTTGTCGATCTTCGGCCTGTCGATCTGGTACGTCACCGCAACGGTGCAAAGGCTCCTTCTGCGCCGGTGGCACGAGAGCGAAGTCAAGCAGGAGAACTGATGAAGCCGGCGGCCATCAAGACGGTCGACATCGATGTTGGAACGCGCCGGGGTGCCCGCGGCCAGTGCGGCGGAAAGGCGCAAGCCGCTGGTGCGCATGCGCCAGGTCGACAAGGTCTATTCCAACGGCACCGTCGCGCTCAAAGCGCTCAGCATGGACGTGTATCCGCAGGAATTCATCAGCCTGCTCGGACCGTCCGGCTGCGGCAAGTCGACGGCGCTTCGGATCTTCGCCGGGCTGGGAGCGTATTCCGGCGGAGAGATGGACTGGCCGCAATCGATGTACGACGCCGCCGGCAAGCCCGAACGCGAGGTCGGTTTTGTGTTCCAGGAGCCGACGCTGATGCCGTGGGCGACGGTGTTCGACAATGTCTACCTGCCCTATCGCCTGAAGAACAAAAGCAAGTCGCTGGTGAAGGATCGCGTTCATGAGGTGCTCGAGCTCGTGGGTCTCGCGAACTTCAGCAAGGCTTATCCGCGCGAGCTCTCCGGCGGCATGAAAATGCGCGTGTCGGTCGCGCGCGCGCTGGTCACCAAGCCGAAGCTCCTGCTGATGGACGAGCCGTTCGCCGCGCTCGACGAGATCACGCGCACCAAGCTGTCGAACGACCTTCTCGACATCTGGACGCGCGCAAAATGTACCGTGATGTTCGTGACCCACAGCGTGTTCGAGAGCGTCTATCTCTCGCAGAGGATCGTGGTCATGGCGGCGCGCCCGGGCCGGATCATCGGCGAGGTGACGGTGGGTGCGCCTTACCCGCGCACCAAGGACTTCCGGCTGAGCAGCGAATATTCAGGCTACTGCCGCGAGGTTTCCAACCTGCTCGATGTTGCGATGCGTTCCTGACGACCACACCACCAGAAATTCAGCCGGTCCGATGAGGCCTGTTCATGTACGCGATTGAAGAGTTTTGCAGGACGCTCGGCGACGTTCCACACTCGACCGACGCCATCACCCTGCGCACCAAAAGCCGCGACTATTACGGCATCAGCCCGCTGCTGCGCGGGGCTCTGGCGGGGAGGATCGCGGATGTCGTCGTAACGCCGCGCAGCCATGGCGACGTGATCGCAACCGTCCGGGCCGCAGTACAGCATCGCATTCCGATCACGGTACGTGGCGGCGGCACCGCCAATTACGGGCAAAGCGTTCCGACGCAAGGGGGCATCGTTCTGGATATGACGAGCCTCAGCGGTGTCGTTCGCATCGAGAAGGGAAATGTCCGCGCGCTTGCGGGCACGTCGATGACCGATATCGATACCGTAACCCGCCCGCAAGGCTGGGAATTGCGGCTGCATCCCTCGACGCGGTCGACCGCCACGATCGCCGGCTTCATCGCGGGCGGCAGCGGCGGCATGGGTAGCTGCACATGGGGGATGCTGCGCGATCGCGGAAACATCACGGCGTTAGGCGTCATCAGCGCCGAGGCCGAGCCGCGCCTCCTCGAGCTGCGCGGCCGCGATGTCGATCTGGTGCATCACGCCTATGGGACCAATGCGATCATCCTGGAAGCAGAGATGCCGTTGGCGCCGGCCTGGGAATGGCGCGAGTGCATCGTTGCCTTGCCGGACTTCATGGGCGCCGCCCGCTTCGGCATCCAGCTCGCGCGCGAGACTGGCATCGTCAAGAAGCTCATCTCGCTGCAGGAGTGGCCCGTCGCCGAGTTGATGAGGGACCTCAAGGGCATTGTTCCAGATGGGCATTCCATGGCGAACTGCATGGTCGCGGCGCACTGCTTCGAGGCGTTCGAATGCCTCGTCACGGATTTCGGCGGCGACATCGTTTCCAATCACGCAGAGGGCAACGGTCCTTACCGGTCGCCGCTCTATGAGTTCGCGTACGGCCATGGCCTGAAACAGGTTCAGCGGGCGAACCCGAAATTCACCGGCCTGCAAGGCATGTTCCCGGCCAACAATCTGCTGGGGTCGATCGAGGCCGTGCACAAGCGCTTTGCCGGCACCATGCCGCTGCGGATGGAGATCTTCTACAGCCAAGGCGAGGTTGTCGCGATGGGCTCGCACTATATCGTCTATGAGAGCGAGCAGCAGATGGCCGCACTCGTCGAAGCCATGCAGAGCGAGGGCGTCAACGTGGCCAACAATCACGCGAACAGCGTACGCGAGGTCGGCATCAAGCTGATCGGCGATCGCGACGCGGCGTTCAAGCAATCGATGGACCCGTTCAACCTTCTCAACCCGGGAAAGTTCGACTTCGGAAGCGGGGCCGAATCCAAGTCGGTGCATGTCTTGCCGACGCGCGGGTGGACGTTTCAGCGAGCCAAATCGGCCTGATCTTTGATCCGCGCCCCGGCCAGCGGGCACAAATGCAGTTCGCACGAAGTACGGAGCCTCCATGAGCCCAACCCCAGGCACTTCACCGCGCTCCTCGGCCGATTCTCACGCCAGCCAGTCGAAGTCGTTTGTCACCGCGCCGAAGAGTGAAGCGTTTCGCATCATCAACGCGCGTGTGCCGGTAGACCTCGCGCCGGCGCTTGCCGGTTACGCGGACGCCGACCGCATGGCGGCCTGCGAGATCGTCATCGACCGCGGTCGAGTGTCGATGTTGAGCGCAGCGCGAGCTGTTCCCGATGCCACCAGCGATCTGCCGGCCATCGACCTGAGCGATGGAATCGTTCTGCCGCGCTTCGTCGAAGTGCACACGCATCTGGACAAGAGTCATATCTGGCCCCGAATCCAGAACGAAAACGGTACGGTCCTGGGCGCGCGCGAGGCTATCGTCAAAGACCGCGAGACGCGGTGGACCGCCGAAGACGTCCGCGAACGCATGGAGTTCTCGCTGCGCTGCGCCTACGCACACGGCACGGGCGCCATCCGCACGCATATCGATTCCTATGGCAAGCAGACGGCGATCTCCTTCCCGGTCTTCGCCGAAGCGCGCGAAGAATGGAAGGATCGCATCGCGTTGCAGGCCGTCGCCCTGTTCCCGACCGAAGTCGCCGTGACGGACGAGGCCCAGTTCCGCAGCATCGCCGATATCGTCGAGCGGCACGGCGGCATCATGGGCGGAGTCACCGCGCCGGGCGGCTATATGGCCCCCACCATCGACCTCGAGCTCGACCGCCTGTTCCAGATGGCCGCGGCGCGCGGGCTCGAAATCGATCTGCACGTCGACGAGACCTGCTCTCCGCAAGTCCGGAGCCTGGAACATATTGCCGACGCGGCGCTGCGCAACCGCTTCAAGGGACGCGTGCTCTGCGGTCATTGCTGCTCGCTCTCGTTCGTCTCGGATGAAGACTTCAAGCGCATTTCAGGCAAGCTGGCAGAAGCCGGGATCGCCGTCGTATCGCTGCCCATGGTCAACATGTATCTCCAGGATCGCGTGGACCGGCGGACACCCCGCCTGCGCGGAGTTGCGCCCCTGCACGAACTTGCCGATGCCGGCGTGCGCGTCATGGTGTCGAGCGATAATACGCGCGACCCCTATTACGCCTATGGCGACCTCGACATGCTGGAGGTCTTCCGCGAAGCGACGCGCATCTTGCACTTCGATCACTCCGACCGGCCGTGGATACGCATGCTCGGGAGCAGCACAGGCCGAACACATGGGCCTGGCCGGACCTGGCACCATCGCTGCCGGCCAACCGGCAGACCTCGTGCTCACGCGCGCGCGCACGCTCCAGGAGTTGCTGAGCCGGCCGCAATCCGATCGGGTCGTCCTCGTCGACGGGCGTCAGATCGACACCACC
Organism: uncultured Alphaproteobacteria bacterium; assembly: GCA_963763365.1. Taxonomy (GTDB): domain Bacteria; phylum Pseudomonadota; class Alphaproteobacteria; order Rhizobiales; family Xanthobacteraceae; genus VAZQ01. The sequence goes on from CAVXOE010000015.1 coordinate 198,101, forward strand.
CTTCCGGATTATCGCGAGCTCGACCACCGCTATGTTGCCGCCCGCCCCGGCCGCGCGGCCTGACATCCAACAGCGGGCACCTCGTTACGCCGCAAGAGCTTATCGGGAGATTGATCATGCTGGTCACCAAACAGGCCGTCCTCCAGCGCTTCTGGTATCCAATCCTGAAGGCCGCCGATGTCGGGGCGGAACCGAAGCCCTTCACGCTGCTCGGAAAGAACATTGTCGTGTGGAGGGCGCCCGACGGCACCCTCGCCTGCTTGCAGGACCGCTGCTGTCACCGCACCGCCAAGCTGTCGCTCGGCTTCGTCGAAGACGGCAACATCGTCTGCGGCTATCACGGCTGGACGTTTGACGCGACGGGCGCCTGCGTCCGGATTCCGCAGTTGGAGGACGATCGGCCGATCTCGCCGCGCGCCCGGGTCACGAACTATCGGGTCACAGAGAAGTATGGCTATGTCTGGGTCGCGCTGGCCGAACCGCTCACACGACATCCCCGACTTCCCCGAAGCGTCGCAGGACGGATTTCGCCAAGTCGATCAGTTCTACGAAACCTGGAACATCGGCGCGTTGCGGTTGATGGAGAATTCCTTCGATTCCGCCCACGTCGCCTACGTGCATCGCGGGACGTTCGGCAATGTGGCAAGCCCCAAGGTCCAGCCGCGCGAGATCACGCAACAACCATGGGGTTTCGAATCGACCAGCGTCGCCGCGGTGAAAGTCCGGGGCGATCTCGCACAGAAGGCCGTGGCGACCAGCGGAGGCGATACGGTGCGACACAGCACGTCCGTATGGCACATGCCGTTCATTCGTCGAACTCAGATCCGCTATCCGCATGGATTGATCCACGTGCTGATCACCTGCGCCACGCCGATGACAGACACCGTGTCGATGATCCTGCAATGGGTCTATCGCAACGACACCGAACAGGACGTATCGACCGCGGAAGTGATCGCATTCGATCGCGCGGTCACCCTCGAGGACAAGGCCATCATCGAGAGTTGCGAACCGGACGTGCCGCTCGCCGTGATCGAAGGCGAGGAGCAGCACATGCCGTCCGACCGCCCGGGGCTGCTCATGCGGCGTATGCTGGCGAACCTCCTGCGCGAGCACGGGGAAGCCGAACAACGGCTCGCCGGCTGACGATTTGAACGGGGGCCTCGGCCTCTCGCCGACGTCATTAATGCTGCCAATCGTGGCCGGTCACGTGGTATCCATGCGTCGGACACCTTGATCCGACAAGGATATTCACGATGGCTTCCGCGGGGGTCATGAGGCGGGGCACGCGGGCACGAATGCTCGCGGTCGCTATCGTGATCGGCCTCGCCTTACTCACGGCCGGCTGCAACCTCATGGAAGCGCCGATCCTCGCTCCAAAGGGGCCGATCGCGCTTGCCGAACGCAATATCCTGTTCCGCGCCCTTCTGATCATGATGGTCGTCGCCGTTCCGGTCTTTGCGATGACCTTCTGGTTTGCCTGGCGCTATCGCGCGTCCAACCGGACGGCACGATACGACCGGGACTGGGAGTCCACGGCGGTCGATACGGTCACCTGGATCGTTCCGTCCTTGATCGTCATTTCCCTCGCCGTCCACGTCTGGCTCTATACCCACGCGCTCGATCCTTACAAGCCGCTCCAGGCATCGGAGAAGCCGCTGGAAGTCCAGGTCGTCGCCCAGGACTGGAAATGGCTCTTTATCTATCCGGCGCAGGGGATCGCGACAGTCAACGAAATCGCGTTTCCAAGCGATGTTCCCGTCAGCCTGAGGATCACCTCGGACACCGTGATGAACTCGTTCTTCATCCCGGCGCTCGCCGGGCAAATCTACGCTATGGCCGGCATGCAGACACAGCTCAACCTGCGCGCCAGCGAACCCGGACGCTTTGTCGGCAGAAACACGCAGTACAGCGGCCGCGGCTTTGCCGATCAGCATTTTGCCGCGGTTGCGATGACGGCGGCGGACTTCGATGCTTGGCTGACACGAGTCGGACAATCGCCGGCGAAACTCGACGCCGCCACGTATGCGGAACTCGTCAAGCCGAGCGCCGCGTATCCGGTGGCTTACTACTCTGCGGTCGAAGCCGGCCTCTTCGACGGGATCATGCAGAAATACGGAAAGCTGTTGAAGCGCGAGGCACCAGCGGCCAAGCAAGCAAGCCGTTGAGGGGAACAGACGGATGTTGGGACGGCTGACCATCGACGCATTGCCCTTGTACAGCGCGATCGCCTTGGGCGGCGCACTGGTCACAGTCGTCGGCGGGCTCGCGGTTATGCTGCTGATTACCTGGCTCAGGGCCTGGCGCTATCTCTGGACAGAATGGCTGACGAGTGTCGATCACAAGCGGATCGGCATCATGTACGTTGTCCTCGCGCTGATCATGCTGCTGCGCGGCTTCATCGATGCGCTGATGATGCGCGCACAGCAGGCGATCGCGGTGAACTCCGACGGCTATCTGCCGCCCGAGCATTTCGACCAGATCTTCAGCTCGCACGGCACCATCATGATCTTCTTCATGGCGATGCCGTTTCTGACCGGCCTCATCAACATCGTCGTCCCTCAGCAGATCGGCGCTCGCGACGTAGCCTTCCCGTACCTGAACTCCGTGAGCCTGTGGCTGACGGCCTCCGGCGCTGCGCTGGTCATGGTCTCGCTCGTCATCGGCAAGTTCTCGACTGCCGGCTGGACCGCCTATCCGCCTTATTCGGGGGTCGAAACGAACCCCTATGTCGGCGTCGACTATTGGATCTGGGCGGTGTTGATCAGCGGCATCGGCTCGACGCTGACCGGCATCAATTTCATCGTCACCATCCTGAAGAAGCGTGCGCCCGGCATGCTGCTGATGCGGCTGCCGCTGTTCACCTGGACGGCGCTCTGTACCAGCGTGCTGATGGCCTTTGCGTTCCCGGGGATCACCGTGGTGGCGGCGCTGCTCCAACTCGACCGTGCGTTCGGCATGCACTTCTTCACGAACGATGCCGGCGGCAACATGATGAACTACGCAAATCTGCTTTGGATCTGGGGCCACCCGGAGGTCTACATTCTGATTCTGCCGGCCTTCGGCGTCTATTCAAGCGTTGTGACGACATTCTCGAGCCGGCGGCTGTTCGGTTACACGTCGCTCGTCTACGCGACCTGCGCGATCGCCATCCTCTCCTTCACGGTCTGGCTGCATCACTTCTTTACGATGGGATCGAGCGCCAATGTGAACGCCTTCTTCGGCATCGCCACGATGATCATCGCGGTGCCCACCGGCGTGAAGCTGTTCGACTGGCTGTTCACGATGTTCCGGGGCCGCATCCGTTTTCACACATCGATGATGTACACGCTGGCCTTCATCGTGACCTTTGTGATCGGCGGGGTGACCGGCGTGCTGCTGGCGCTGCCGCCCGCCGACTATCTCATGCACAATTCGACCTTTCTGGTCGCGCACTTCCACAACATGCTGATTCCCGGCGCCTTGTTCGGCTATTTCGCCGGGCTCAATCTGTGGTTTCCGAAAGCCTTCGGCTTTCGCCTCGACGAACGATGGGGGAAGCTGTCGTTCTGGTGCTGGGCGATCGGCTTCTATCTCGCGTTCATGCCGCTGTATCTGCTCGGCTTCATGGGCATGCCACGCCGCATGGAGCACTACGACACGCCCGAATGGCAGCCTTATCTGGTCATCGCCGCGGCAGGCGCCGTGTTCATCCTCTTCGGTCTCGTGTTCATGGTCGTCCAGATCGCGGTGAGCATCCGGCGGCGTGCGGAGTATCGCGATTGGACCGGCGATCCGTGGGACGGCCTGACGCTCGAGTGGCTCACCGCCTCGCCGCCGGCACCCTATAATTTCGCCGTCATCCCCGACGTGCGGGATCGGGATGCCTTTCTCGACATGAAGGCGCGCGGCGTCGCCTACCGGCGGCCGGACCGCTACGAGGATATTGCCATGCCGAAAAACAGCGCGTTCGGCGTGGTGCTCGGCGGCCTCACCTTCATGCTCGGCTTCGCGATGATATGGCACATCTGGTGGCTCGCCATTCTCGGCCTTTTGCTCATCGCGCTCACGCTGATCATCCGCAGCAGTAACGACGATACCGAGTATCTTCTGCCGGCGGGTGAGGTGGAGAAGATCGAAACGCTTCGTTTTCAGGAGATGGCGCGAGCGCCGCGTCAGGACACGGCGCCGGGTGCCTTCGCGATTTCGCGCGCGGCGCTGCCGGAGCAGGCCTCATGACCGAGGCGGCGTCGATGTCAGCGGCGGGCCTGGAGACGCAATCCGTCGAGCGTTCCGAGGAGAAGGCCTTCGGCTTCTGGATCTATCTCATGACGGACGCGATCATCTTCGCGCTGTTGTTCGCCACTTATGTCGTCATGGTTGATGGAACCGCCGGCGGGCCGACCGGCCGCGACCTGTTCAACCTGCCGCGCACGTTCGGCGAGACGCTACTGCTGCTGTTCAGCAGCGCGACGTTTGGCTTCGCGACGCTCGCGGCACGCGCGCGTCGCGGAAAGACGGCAATTCTGCTGCTCCTGTTGACGTTTGTCCTTGGGGCGAGCTTCGTCGCCTTGGAGATGCTGGAATTCCGCGGCATGGTCGCAATGGGCGCCGGCCCCGACCGCAGCGGCTTCCTGTCGGCTTTCTTCACCCTGGTCGGCACGCACGGGCTTCATGTCAGCGTGGGCCTCATCTGCATCCTCGTGCTCATCGGCCAGATCATACTCAAGGGCCTGACCGAACCGGTCTGGTCGAGGCTCTATCGCCTCGGCCTCTTCTGGCATTTTCTCGACATCGTCTGGATCGGCATCTTTTCGATCGTCTACCTTCCGGGAGTTCTTTGAGATGCAGGACGCTTCTGTCGGCAGGATGATGCCTCATGCGCAATCCTATCTCATGGGGCTGGCGCTCGCGCTGATGTTGACGGCCATTCCATTTGCGCTGGTCTATTTCAAGCTCCTTGCCGGAACCGCAATGCTGCTTGTCGTCGCGGCCGCGGCCATCGTCCAGATCGTCGTACACCTGAAGTATTTTCTTCACCTCAATCTGACCGATACGCCGCGCGAAAACCTTCTGGCGCTCACCTTTGCAGCGATCCTCATCTTCATCATGGTCGGCGGCAGCTTATGGATCATGTTCGACCTGCACCACCGTATGGCACCGGCTTCCGCCGAACATCATGCGCCGCATCCCCGATAAGTCGGAATGCGCGATCTGTCGTTAGTCAGTGCAAATCTCCGTACGCGCATAGAACCACACAGTGGTTGCACGTTGCAGTCAGGGCCCTTCGCTATTCCCAGGTCAGGACGTTGGGAAGCGAGCTATCGACTCGTCGCAACAATGTATAGCCGATGCCCGCGAGCCCTCGGAACAGTCCGAGATTGAACTGCCGTTTGCCGATACTCCGGCGATAGTCGCCGCCTGCTGCTGCGTCCTCCATGACATCCGCCATCCGCCGCGATGCGCGTTCACGCAAATCGCCCTGGCCGAGCGCGTCGGCGGCTTCGCAGAAGAACTCGATGCAGCCGAGCGTGCCGCAACACAGCGTATCAACATGACCGGGCCAGCCACGCTCAACAGCGGCGAGCGCGTTGCGCACGTCGGTGGTCAGCAGACCGGAATTCAGCCGGCCGCGCTTTACCGTGGCGGCGCGCGCCATTCCGATTCCCGGAGCGCCGTGACACCACTGGCACAGCCAGACCGATCCTTCATGACCGCGGAAATCCGGCCAGTTACTGTGTCGCGCATCATAGCTTGCGTTTTCGAATGCGATGCATTGCAAAGCTGCATTTGCGAAATCGTCTCGTCCGGTGGCCGCAGCCAACGACGCCAGCGCATAGGCGAAGCCTGCTGCGCCATGCGACATGCCGTTGAGCGCTTGATCGCCGCTGCCTTGGCCGCGCCAGCCTCCGCCGTTTTCTCCGCGGCGGGGCTGCGCGAGCAGATGATCGCCGCATTTGATCGCGCTGGCGAGCACGTCGGCGGATGGATTGTCGCGGTAAAGCCGCAATAGACCAAGGATACCCCCCGCGCATCCACTCATCACGTCGAGCTGCTTGTCCGCTCCGATCAGGTCGTCAGTGAACAACTTCGCCGCCGCATGGGCGTCCGCGAGCAGATCATCGTCCCGCAGGCACTTCGCCATCACGGCGAACGCATAGACGATCGAGCCCAGCCCGGCAGCGCCGCCCGTGCCCAAGGATCGCGCCATGCGAGCCGCGTTGCGGCCCTTGAGCGTCTTGCGCACGTGCGCGACCGCCGCCAACGCCAGCTCTCTCGATGATTTTCTTTCTGTGATCGCGGCATGAGCAGCGAGAAAAAGCGCCACCCCGGTCACACCGTTGTAAAGATCGGCACCGAGCGGCACGAGTTGCGCAACTTCGGAATCCCCCAGCCAATCGAGGCCGATCCAGGCGGCGCCCGGACCCCTGCGGATGGCATAACGCATAAGGTCCGCGGCGATCTTGTCGGCTTCCGCAAGGAAGGCCTCCTTGCCCGGCGCGATCGCCGTACCGCTGCGCAAAACGCGGTCCTTTGGCGCAACCAGAACGGAGCCCTCGGATCGAGAAACCGCGGCCGTATTCTGCCGGATGACCTCGACCTGCCAGGCGATATCGGCCTCGTTGAAGTTGCCGACACGCGCACGCGCGCGACCAAGGCCCGGCGCCACCTCGGTGAGAACCGAGATTCCGCTGGCATCGCGAATCTCGTTTCCGTCGCTCGACGACACGAAATGCGGGACATTCAGTGCCAGCAGCGCCGCGCGTTCTGCGCATTGCAGCGGCCATAGTGGGTCGGAAGCGCTCTCCCAATCCGCCAGCCTGGCTGGGAAGTCCGCTTGCGCGGACCAGATGATGCCATCGCCCATGCTGCGGTGATTTTTGAGCCGTTGCAGCAGCATGTAGTAGAAGCGGGTAGGACGAACGACCTTGCGGACCGCAAGTCCGGCAAAGCCGTCAAATAGCCCGCCCTGCTGTGGGTCCCGGGTCTGCGCCAGCAGGAACCTGGCGTAGTCCTCGAAGCCCGCGACGAAAGCGTCGATATGGTCGCCGAACCGGGCGTAGCGGCCATCGACATGCGGCAGGTTTGGGACGGTCTCGTCGGCGGCCTTTGTCTTCGCGGGGCGCATGGTGTCGGAATTGATATTGCTCCACGCAAGCTGCGTTCCAGACTTCCAATCCGAGGTCATCCCGCCCATTGCGAAGATCTTGTTGTCAGGTGAGCGCCCATAGGCGGGCAGCAAGCCGACCATCAGAACAGAGTTCTCGACGGTCTCCATCGCGGCCTGGAAGGCCTGCGCCTCGATCTCATCGGTTTTGTGCTCTGCGGCGGTTGCCTGCAGGATCATTTCCAGGTCGATCGGCACCGGATGCTCGCCCGCCGCGATCATGTTCTCCTGGTGCATGTCGCTGCCGGCGAAACAATGGAAGAGCGCGAGCCAGGCACCCACCCGCCGGAAAAATCGTTGGCAGCCTTCCGCTTCGGCGCAACCGGTATGATCGATAAACTCGGTCCAGCCGTAGCCGTCGCACGCGATGACTTGCACAGCTTTCAGTTCGACTGGGGCACCGCCGCGATTCAGGCGTTCGACCAGCGCATGCCAGGCCGCATCGAGACGTAGATCCTTCGGCTTGTAGACGACGCGTGAGCCGTCTTCGAAGTGCACGACCAAGACCGAGCGGCCGAAATTGTGCGGGTCGGAGAAATCGCCCTCGATCTTGGCAACCCGGCAATCGGCGGCAGCGTGGAGGATGTCGCGGCGGATCACCGCCAGATCGGAACCAACGCGCATGACGAATTCGCGCGAGGTGTCGATCCATTGCCGCGTGATCGATGCAATCAATCGCAACAGAACCGGCTTTTCTTCGAACAGGCGCCGGAAGCCGCCTCCCCTCATGTCCGCGATGAACCGGTCGTATAGCGGCGTGCCGCCATCTCGCAGCGGTTCCTTCGCATCGGCCGGCGTCGCGCTGGCCTTCCGCATTTGGACGAAGCGCTCGTAGAGTGCCGGGGCGGAAAGGCTGCATACCTCCTTGAGAAGCGAATGGCGCAGGCATGCGCGAGCTGAACCGTTCAGACTGTCAGAGGTACGGCCGTAGATTCCCGCCCAAAGCAGCGCGTCGGCTTGTTCGACCACCGGCGCAAACAGATGTTCGAACGCACAGGGCTCGGCTTGGCCGGGCGCCGCAATCGCATCGCGATCTCTGCTCGGGCTTTGCAACGCCGCCTCGATCCAGATTGCGTCGCCGATCCACGCCGACGCGGGAGCGGAAGCCCGGCGCCGAACGGTGGCAAATTTCTCCAGCACCTCCCCGATCGACAGATGGTCGCGATCGAGCCGTCGCGTAAGCAGCAACCAATCGCCACTGGCAGATGATCGGCACCATGCCGCCAACCGCCCGGCAGCCCGATCGGCATCGCCTCTCTGCCCCGGCAATGCTTCGAAATCGTCGGACAGGACCTCGTCGATGGTGGCAGCCTGAAGGATCAGGCGCTCAAAAAACGCATCCACGCAATGTCTCCGATCGGAGTCGGTGGGTCGGTCGGAACGTCCATCGTCGGACACTACCGGCTAATGACGAAGTTGGGACTTTACACGACAAGAACCGCGTGATGGACTCCTGTGTCGACAACTGGATGAATTTTGCGGAATCCTTGTTGCCGGTTGGCTGTCCTTGTTGCTGTCTCGCCACCGCAGCAAGATCACATGGAGCACTCCCATGGACGATACCAGTACCGCTACTGCAGCCCTCGATCGTGCTGAGGAGGAAATGCTCACGCTCGAAGTGACCGACGAGGCCTTGGAGGCTGCAGCGGGCACGGCGCCGGTCTTCACTGCGCTGCTGACCGACTGCCGAACATTGATCGCTTCTTGCTGCGGCTGACTGTCTTTGCCTGGCAAAGTCACGGTATCTGGCGGGAGCCGGGGGAGCCTAGCGCGCCTTTAGGGTTTCACTGTGAACCGGGCTAATAATCCGTCGCACCTATCTCGTCCGTGATGCGCTGGGCTGCCGTTCGCACCGCGCTGATCATCGCGGGCAGCTTCTCGGCCGTGAACCGGAACATCGGGCCGCTCATCGTCACGCAATAGCGCCCCTCGCTACGACTGAAGATTGGCGCCGCGATCGCGCGCACCCCCTCCTCGCGCTCCTGGTCGCTGTAGGTGTAGCCGTCCACGGCAATCTTATTGAGCGCGGCGCGCAGCAGTTTTGGGGTTCTTATCGTCTTAACCGTAAAGCGGACCGGAACCAGCAATCGGAAGATTGCGTCCTGCTCGTCGGGTGGCGCGTGCGCCAGCAACACCTTCGCACTGGCGGCACCCGGCCAGGGTAGAATCTGACCGCGGGTGTAGATCATCTTCACGGAATGACGGCTTTCCAGCCGCTCCAGCGGAATGCTCTGGTAGCCGACACGCTCGTAGAGCGTCACGGCTTCGCCAAGCTTGCGGTTCAGGGCCGAGAGGTGCGGCAACGCGACCGTCAGGATCGACGTGCCCGCCTTGGCGACGCGGGCGAGCGGAAAGATTCGCGGGCCGAGCCGATAGCCTCCGCTACGGTCTTCGACGATGAGCCCGTAGGAACGCAGACTCGTGAGATAGCGGTAGGTCGTACTGCGCGGCATTCGAAAATGCTGGGCGATCTCGGCGCTCGACCAGAGCGGCTTGTCTTCCGAGAACATCAGCAGGATATCGATCGCACGGTCGGCGGTGGAATTGGCCGCTCCCAGTCGTGGTTCGGACACGCCGCCAAAGCGTTTCGCCTCAGGCGCGGAGCGGCGCAGCGCACGCCGATTTCTCGCTTTGGTCGTGATCCGGCTCATGGCGACACTGTCCAGTGTCTCATATAATGGTTTGACTTGTCCAATATACTGAACTAGCAAATTCAGATAATAAATCGGGCAACGCCCGTTCGGCGCACGCGCCTGCGATGCCGGGGAGAAACACTCGATGCGCTACCAGACGGTTCTGGTCGAAATCAAAGACAGAGTGGCGAAGGTCATTTTCAATCGCCCCGAAAAGAAAAACGCGATGAACCCGCAGCTCGTCATGGACATGGCGCAGGTGCTGGAAGATCTGCGCTACAACGACGACGTGGCGGTGCTGATCCTGACTGGCGCCGGTGATGCGTTCTGCGCCGGCATGGACCTCAAGGAGTTCTTTTACGACCTCAAGGGCAAGAAGCCGAACGAATACGATCGCATCTTCCGGCTGCTGCAGGAGTGGCGCGGCCGCACGCTTCGCTTCTATCCGAAACCGACGATCGCGATGGTCAACGGCTTCTGCTTCGGCGGCGCGTTTCCCAACGTCGAGTGCTGCGATCTTGCGATCGCGGCGGACGAGGCGCAGTTCGGTCTCTCGGAGATCAACTTCGGGCTGTTCCCCGGCGGCCATGTGTCGAAGACGCTGGCCAACCTGTTCCGCCCGCGCGATGCCTTGCTCTACGGCATGACCGGCCGCCGCTTCGATGGCAAGAAAGCCGCCGAGATCGGCTTCGTGAACTATTCGGTGCCGCTCGCGCAACTCGAAGCCGAGACCATGGCGCTGGCCAAGGAGATCGCGGCGAAAGACCCGGCGGCGCTGCGCGCTACCAAGGACGCCTACCGGTTCTCGCTCGACATGGGCTGGGAGGCAGCGATGAACTACAGCGCCGCGAAGGAGAACGAACTCTATCTCGTTCAGAAGGGCGCCTGGGTCGAAAGCGGCATCGGCGACTTCATGAAGGGGCTTTACAAGCCCGGCATGTCCGGACACGAGACCGTCAAGAAATAAGCAAGCGAGTCACGCATCCGGCAGGCCCGACGGGCGCACAGCCATGGATTTTCCGGAAATCTAATATGAAGGTGCTGGACGGCATCCGCGTCCTCGATCTCGGCGGGTTCATCACCGGCCCGTTCGCCGCACTGCTGCTGGCCGAACTCGGTGCCGACGTGATCAAGGTCGAATGGCCCGGCAAGGGTGACAAGTTTCGCGCCGTTGGCGGTAGCCTCTATAGTTCGCAGTTCCAGGCTCACAACCGCGACAAGCGCTCAATCACCCTCGATTACTCCAAGCCGGAAGGCCGCGACGTTTTGCACGCGCTGGTGCGCGCCTCGGATGTGCTGATCATCAACTCGCGCCCCGGAGTGATGGAAAAGCTTGGCGCGACCTACGAGGACCTCACGGCGGTGAACCCGCGGCTCGTTTATTGCGCAATCACAGGCTTCGGCCGCGATGGCCCCTACGCGAACCGCCCGGCCTTCGACAATGTCGGCCAGGCCCTGTCCGGCTGGATGAGCCGACACCGGCGCGGCGACGATCCACGCGTCGCCGGGCCCGCGATCGCCGATCCGGTAACAAGCTTCTACGCGGCGATCGGGGTACTCGGTGCGTTGGTCGAACGCTCGCGCACCGGCCAAGGACGACTGATCGAGGTCAACCTGTTGGAGTCGATGATCGGACTCGCGATCGAGCCGATCACCTCTTACTTCACGCTGCGCCAGCCGATCCCGGTGTTCGAGCGTGCGGCGACTTCCCAGGCCTACAACCTCACTTGCCGCGACGACAAGCGGATCGGGCTGCATGCCTCGATGCTCGACAAGTTCTTTCAGGGCCTGTGCCGCGCAATCGAGCGCGAAGATTGGATCGAGCAATACCCCACGCGCCGCCACCGCATCGAGAACTACGAGACCCTCGCCGCCGAACTCAGCACGATCTTCCGCACTCGCGACCGCGAAGAATGGATCACGCGCCTGGAACAGGCAGTCGTGCCCTTCGGCGTCGAGAATGAACTGCAGGATCTCGAAGACGATCCGCAGATCAAGCATCTCGACGTGTTCTACGAGGTCGAGCATCCCAAGCACGGCAAGGTCAAGGCGCCCCGGCGTCCGATCCGAGTCGACGGCAGCCGCGACATCGACTTCCGGCCGCCGCCCGATCTCGGCGAGCACACGGACGAGGTGTTGCACGAGATCGGATTCTCGACGGAACGGATTGCCGAACTCAAGCAGGCACGCGTCATTTAGCCGCGAGCGTCCAAGAAAGGATGGGCGGCAGAACGCCTCTATAACGGCCGGCAATTCCGACTGACGAACTTGAAGAACAACAAAGGCGTGACTGGAGGAGACGGAATGGAAAGGACGACTCAGACACGAGGCATGTTCGGGCCGCAGCTAGACCGGCGGACCTTCGCACTTGGGCTCGCCGGCGCGATCGCCGCGCCGTCGGTCGTAAGCGCTCAGGTGTTTCCAGCCAAGACGATCCAGATCATCGTTCCGAACGCTGCCGGCGGCGTCAACGACGTGCTCGCCCGCATCATCGCGCAGAAGCTGCAGGACCAGTTCGGCAAGCCGGTGGTGGTGGAAAATCGTGCCGGCGCCGGCGGCGACATCGGCACCGAGTCGGTGCTCAAGGCCGAACCCGACGGCCACACATTGGTCATGGGCTCGATTGCGCTGACGCTCAAGCCGGCACTTTACAAGACGCTGCGCTTCGATCCACGTACCGAAGTCACTTCGGTGGCGCGCCTTGCCAATCAGCCGATGATCATTGTCTCGAAGCCCGACCTGCCGGTGAGCAATCTCGCCGACTTTATCCAACTCGCGAAGGCCAATCCCGGCAAGCTGTCGTTCGGCACGCCCGGCCCCGGCACGCCGCAGCATTTCGGTGCTGAGATGCTGTGCGCGCAGACCGGCCTCAAGATGATTCACGTGCCCTATCGCGGCGCAGTGCCAGCGATGACCGACATCATGTCAGGGCAGATCGACCTCTACTACGCGACCGAAACGAGTGGCGGCCCCCATATCGCGGCCGGCCGCATGAAACCGCTCGCAGTCACCGGCGAGCAACGCATCCCGGCCTTTCCCGAGGTCAAAACGATCGTCGAGTTCGGCCTGCCCAAAGCCACGATCGGCATCTGGTACGGACTGTTTGGTCCGCCGAAAATGCCGGAGAACGTCCTCGCGCGTCTCGCTACCGAACTGAAGACCATGTCGGAAACCGAGGACTATCGCGCTCGGCTCGCGAAACTCGCTTTACAGAATACGATGAGCTCGCCGGCGGAGATGAAGGCCCAGATCGAACGCGAGATCCCGCAGTGGCAGGAGGTTGCGCGCGCCGCGGGGATCAAGCAGGAAGACTGAACTTCAGTCGTTAGACTGACTGCTCAGCCGTGGCGTGACAAATCGCATGGCCCGGCATTCCGCCATCGCGTTCGCGCGATGGGATTGCGGAGGCCGGTACCACTATCACCCTGCGGTGGAAGACCTCAATTCGGCCAACACCGCGCTCCGCGCGGGCCAAGATGAAAACCGGGAGGGCAGGCGCGCGCGACAGCTACCGGCGCGGGCACGACCACAACAGGCGCGGGCGCGACGAGGACTGGAGCAGGTACGACGACGACGGCTGCTGCATTTGGCCGACACGCTCCTCGCGGACCACGATGGAAGCCTATTCCGCATCCATCTGCCACGAGCGTTACACTCGGCTCGACGGACCGAGCTTGAACCGTCGGAAATGCATGGACGCCGCTGATAGAAATCGCAGTCAGCAGCAAGGCGCTAGACGCGCCAAGAACATGCTTCTTGCACATGTAGTCCTCCCCCATGAAATTATTGCCATCAGATGGTGTCGGTCGATGTTGGACGAAGTGTGGCTAAGCGGTGGCAATTTCCGCCGTTGAGGCGCTATCAACGCGCGAGTCCTGCACGGTGATACCTCGGTCCCGTCTCCGGCAATTTGATACCACCTCGACCTGCGGATCGCCGCGCGGCGAGCATGAGATGCAGCATTGCCATGGTGACTTGCATCGGCCGCACCTTCATCGCCGCAAGAACGACTTACTTGCCTCGCTACGTTGCGTGTCATTCATTCCTGTTCCGTCGGACGGACCAAGCAGCGTTTCGCGAATTCGGAGGGGTGCATGCGTCGCCACGCACGAATGGCAATTTCCGCGGCCGGTCTGCTCGTTGTTGCGGCGGCGTCGCCTTTGGCTGCCGCGCCGGGTCAGAATCAAGGTGCATGCGGTCAAATCAGGTTGGCATGTCAGGATGCCGGGTTTGCCCAGGGTGCCGCCCGCGAAGGCATTGGATTGCAAATCCACTGCATCATGCCGATCATGCAGGCGACGGCTCAGCCGAGGTCCGCGCGGTTACCCTTGCCGAAAATCAGTCCGCAACAGGTTGAGGACTGCAAGGCAAGGAATCCACATTTTGGGCAATCGTTTGCTCAGCGCGCAGAGTCACCGGCGATGCCGATGCCGGGGAGCCCTGCGCCGTCGGGATTTGCAAATTCAAACCGCAATCCGCCACTCGAGCAAACATCTCCAGGCCAAGACAACGCAATTCGCCCGCCTGCGCCGATGACAACGGAGCAGCGATCTGCAGTTTCGGCGTTACCTCCTGAGGACCGGCCCGAGACCGGCCCGGTCAAGTCGCTGCCGCCGCAGTTCAGGCGAACGATGATCGACTACCCCGGCAAGGAGCCCGCCGGTACGATCGTCGTCGATACGTCGCATACGTATCTCTATCTCGTGCTCGGCAACGGCAAGGCGATGCGCTACGGCATCGGCGTGGGACGCGAGGGCTTCACCTGGACCGGCACCGAGAAGGTGACCAAGATGGCGGAGTGGCCCGATTGGCATCCACCGGAAGAGATGATCGAGCGCCAACCCTACCTGCCACGCTTCATGGCGGGCGGCGAAGGCAATCCGCTCGGTGCGCGCGCGCTTTACCTGGGCCAGACACTTTACCGGATCCACGGGACCAACCAGCCGTCGACCATCGGCACTTTCGTATCGTCAGGCTGCATCCGCCTGACCAATGAGGACATCTCGGATCTGTATTCCCGTGTTCAGGTAGGGACGCGCGTCGTGGTGCTGCCAAGTAAGCAGCCCGATGCCGTTCAAGCCAACATCAATGCACGGCCAACCGCGGCGCCGCCGCCTCCACGGCAACGCGCCAAGGCGGTCGTGGCGGAAAAACCTGCTGCCGCGCCGGCTCCCAATGCGCCCGCGCAGGGCGCGCCGGCGAACGGCCCTGCCGAAAACGCCGAGGCCCAGAGCAAGAGCAGCCCGAGACCGACGCCGGCTGGCAAAGCCGCTCCGACCCCTGGCGAATGGGTCGAATAAAGCCGAAAGCCTGGAGCAAGCTCGCCGTCATTTCGATCACCGCATCGGAATGCGCGAGCAGCGTCGGCGCAATGCCCAGGCCAATCGCTTTACCGGACCTCTAGATTGCACCGATTCGAACTTGGCCGGCCTTGCACCGGAAGCTCGCATTCGTCCTGCTCTTCCACGGGGGCGGCGAGTTGACACGTCACCGAAGCGAGGCAACATGTCGCCGAATTCTCACTCGGGATCGGAACGACGATGGGTGTCGCAGGCGAGTTTGCCCCGCTTCGTAGGCTGAGCGATATCGAGGAATTGGAGCGCATCCCCCTTGAGCAACGATTGCTGTCCTGGGATGCCAATATCTGGATTCGCCACGGATTGGATATGGTGCCGGACAAGGTGGCGATCCGGTATGTTGCCGACGGCAATCCGGACAGCCCGGCGGTCAACGTAACCTATCGCGAGTTGAATAAACGAGCGACAGCGACTGCCAATCTGTTTCGTTCGCTCGGCGTCGGTCCCGGCGACACCGTGCTGTATCTCATGCCGACCATTCCGGCGCTCTACACGGTGATGCTGGGCTCGCTTGCGGCGGGCGTGTCCTGTTGCGCCAACTGGATGCTGGAACCGTCACACTGGCTCGGATTGATCCACGCCTCGCGCGCCAAGGTGGTCGTGGCACTTGGGCCGACGCCTGGCTACGAAATCTGGGAAAAGCTACAGACGATCCGAGCGGATCTGCCGCCCGGCGTACGAATTCTGTCGGTACAAATGCCGGGCGGAGCGCCCCTGCCCGATTCGGATGTTGAGCGGCTCGCGTCGAGCCAGCCGGACGACAGGTTCACCTTCACGCGCAAGGCCGAGCCCGAGGATATTGCCGCCTACGTCCATTCGGGCGGCACGACCGGGTCACCCAAGCTGGTCAAGCTGACGCATCGCGGCATCTCTTATAAATTCTGGGCCAACACGCTGGTGATGGCGCACACGGCGAACGATGTGATTTTTTCCGACTATCCGATGTTCCATATCGCCGGCTTCTTCGGCCGCGGGATTCTGGCAATTGCAAACGGCATGGAGATCGTCATCCCGTCGCCCAATGGAGCTCGCGACAAACGATTCATCGAGAATTACTGGAGGTTCGTCGAGAAGTTCCGCATTTCCGTCCTCTCCGGCGTGCCGACCACGCTCGCACAGCTCAGCAAGCTTCCGACGGGTGCAGCGAACGTGAGCTCGTTGCGGCCCTACGCCGTCACCGGGTCGACCGCATTCCCGGCCGAGGTTGCGCGCCAGCTCGAGAAAATCTGCGGTGTGCGCATGATGGCGAGCTATGGTGCAACCGAATACACTCAGAACGTTGCGCAGCCGCCGAGAGACGGCGATGCCCGCTACGGTTCGGCGGGACTTCGCCTGCCTTACACCCAGATCAAGATTGTCGATATCGATGACGCCGGCAACATTACGCGCGAGCATGGCGTCGATGGGATCGGTCTCGTGGTCGTGAAAGGACCGAGCGTCACGCCGGGCTATGTCGATGACGAGGCTAACAAAGGCATTCTTCTGCCCGATGGCTGGTTCAACTCCGGTGATCTCGGCCGGATCGACGCCGACGGCTACCTCTGGATCACCGGACGCGCGAAGGACATCATCATCCGTGGCGGTCATAACATCGACCCCACGGTGATCGAGGACACGCTGCTGAAACACCCCGAGGTGGTGCTCGCGGCGGCGGTGAGTATGCCGGATTCGTATGCCGGCGAATTGCCGGTCGCCTATGTTCAGCTCGTACCGAACGCCAAGATCACGGCGGACGAGGTGCAGGCGTTCGCGGCCGCCAACAGTCCGGAACGCGCGGCGGCTCCCAAGCAGATTATCCTCGTCGACCAGATGCCGCTGACCGACGTAGGCAAGCCCGCGAAGGTGCAGCTTCGACTTGACGCGGCTCGACGCGCGTTTACCGCGGCGTTGGCCGACGTTGCGGGCAGCGGTCGCATTTCTGTCAGCATGGTTGCCGACGCCAAGCAAGGCAACCGGGCGGTTATCAATATCGCGCCGCTCGCCGATGCCAACCGGGGGGAGATCGAGGAACGCGTTCGCGATCGGATGAAATACTATCCGGTATCGTATGCGATCGAATGGGCCAGTTCGGAGAACGCCCATTCCCCTTCCGCTTGACGTTGTGTCGTGCGGCCGGCGCAGGCCGCCCGCTGTGGCGCGCATGTCTTGAAATCAGAAACAGTGCTACGGTTCGAAAAAAGACGGGATGGGCCAAACCCACCGCGGGTCAGGAGGAAATCCATGAATTTGCGTCGGCCATTGTTTGCGCTGGCTTGCGTTGCCGCGATGTTTTCGTTGCCGGTCCTCGGGGCATTCGCGCAAGGCAAGTATCCCTCGCGTCCGGTCCGGATCATCGTGCCACTTCCGCCTGGGGGCGCGATCGACGTGTTCGCGCGCGCAATGGGTAAGGAATTCGAGGCGCGGACGGGCGCCAGCGTCGTCGTTGAGAACCGGGCCGGAGCAAACACGATTCTTGCAGCCAACGCCTGCAAGATCGCCGCGCCGGATGGTTACACATTCTGCATTCTCACGCGCAGCACGGTCTCGATCAATCCTGAGATCTACCGCAAGCTCTCGTACGATCCATTGAAGGACTTCGAGCCGGTCACCAATGGCTTCTTCGGCCAACAGATCGTCATCCTGAACAAGAGCGTTCCGGTCAAGACACTCGCGGAATTGGTCGAGTATTCCAGGAAGAACCCGGACAAGCTCAACTTCGCCTCGATGGGTCTCGGCGGCGACTCCCATCTCATCATGGAGTGGCTCAAGCACGAGACCGGCGCGAAGATCAACCATGTGCCCTACAAGGGGTTTCCCGAAGCGATGACGTCGTTCAAGGCCAATGACGTTCAGATGATCGCGCTCCTGGTCGGCAATCCCGATCTCGCGCGGCAAATTCGCGAGGGCGAAGTGAAGGGTTTGCTGCTGCCCGGTTCAACGCGCTCGAATCTCGTTCCGGATGTTCCAACATTCGCGGAATCCGGATTGTCGGGTGACGAGACCAAGTTCACGCCCTGGTTCGGCTTCTTCGCCCCGAAAGGCACCCCGAAGGAATATGTGGAAACGATGAGCGCAGAGATCAATGCGATCATGGCTGGTCCGGAATTTCGCGAGAAGTTTCTCACGTCGAAGGGCTTGGCGCCCGCGGGCTCCAAGCCAGACGTATTCGCCAAGTTCTTGGTGTCGGACCGCAAATCCGCCGCTGATCTTGTCGCGACTTCGGGCGTCAAGCTCGACGAATGAAGGCCTGGTTGCGGCGATGCAGTGGGATAACACGACGCTCTTTTCCGACGACAATCCGGACGATCGCGCGTTCCGTGAGGAGGTGCGCGACTGGATCGCGGCGAATTGCCCGAAGGACCTCTGCGACCGCCCGCTGCGGATCGACCCGCCGGAGCTGAAGCCTTGGCACCGCAAGCTCTACGAACGTGGCTGGATCGCGCCCCACTGGCCGAAGGAGGCCGGCGGCATGGGCGCGACGCTGACGCAGCAGATCATTCTGTTCGAGGAGATGAGCCGTGTCGGTGCGCCAACGCCGTATCCACACGGTTTGAGCTTCATCGGTCCGCTGATCATCGATGCCGGTACGCCGGCGCAGAAGGCGAAGCATCTGCCGGGAATTCTCACCGGCGACGTGACCTGGTGCCAGGGTTATTCGGAGCCCGGCTCCGGCTCCGACCTTGCCAGTCTTTCGACTCGCGCGGTGCTGGACGGCGACAACTTTACCGTCAACGGCCACAAGGTCTGGACCACCAACGGCCATTTCGCCGACTGGATGTTCGCGCTGGTGCGCACCGATCCGGATGCCAGGCCGCGTCACGCCGGGATCACCATGCTGCTGATCGATCTGAAGTCGCCGGGCATCACTGTGCGGCCGATCCAAACCATCCGGGGCGATTCCGAATTCGCCGAGGAGTTCTTTGTCGACGTTCGCGTGCCGAAGGAGAGCATGCTCGGCGCGATCAACGGTGGCTGGCAGGTGGCGAACAAACTGCTCGGCTCCGAGCGTTTCACCACCGGCCACCCCAGGAACGCCGCCGTGATCCTCAACAAGGCCCGGCAAGTCGCCGAATACTCCGGCGCAGCGCGCGACCCCGCGTTTCTGCATCGGCTTGCCTTGCTCGAGATCGATCTTCTCGCATTTTCGGCGTTTTATCGTCATGCGGCGAGCCTGCACGCCTGCGGCAAGGCCCCCGCCTCGATGGCTCCTGTCATCAAGATCGCCGGTGGCGAACTCGGTCAGCAGGCCTCGGAGCTATTGGTCGACGCGGCAGGGCCGCTCGGATCGAGCGCTGCCGACATCATGATCGGCAACACGGCGTTCAATCCAGCGGGCGATCTTTTCGAGATGCGCCGGGTCACCGTCGGCAGCGGTACGGTCGAGATCCAGCGCAATATCATCGCTAAACGCGTCCTCAACCTGCCGTCGTAATTGCATGGACCTTTTGCTGACCGAAGAACAGGCCCTGCTTCGCGACGCCGCCGCCAAGCTCGCGGCGTCGAAAGGCGGCCCGAGGCGCGCGCGCGTACTGCGCGATGCGGCGATTGAAATCGATCAGGCCGCCTGGACCGAGATGATCGAAGCTGGATGGCTCTCCGCGATGGTCGCGGAGGAGGACGGGGGTCTCGGCCTCGGCATTTTCGATCTTGCTCTCGCGCTGGAGGAGACCGGCAAGCAGATCGTCATGACGCCACTGGCCGAGAACGCGAGCGCGATCTGGGCGGTGATGAACGCGACCGATCGCACTCATCCCGCGCGCGCCCGAATTGAATCGAAGATCGTGGTTCCCGCGACGAGCTTGCCGGGGCAGCGCTACGACGATGCCGCGACCGTGAGCTTTGACCCGAGGGCTTCATCGCTGTCAGGCGCCGTGTCGTTTGTGCCTTTCGGCAGGTCGAGCGACCTATTTCTGGTTGACGCGAATGCAGCCGGCGAAACCGTGCTGTGCCTCGTTTCACGCGATGCCGCAGGGCTCAGCATCACCACCACACCGAATGTCGACGGTTCAACCTCCAGCACGCTGAGATTCTCTCATACGACCGTATCAAGCGAAGATATCGTCGCGCGCGGAGAAGCGGCGGCGGCGACGCTGACTGCCATGCAGGAACGGCTGATCCTTGGGACCGCCGCGGAGTTGCTCGGTGTTGCGCAGGCCGCGCACGACATGACCGTGGGCTACGCCAAGCTCCGCGAGCAGTTCGGGAAACCGATCGGCAGCTTTCAGGCATTGCAGCACCGGATGGTCGATTGCTATGTCGATGCGGAGCTTAACCGATCGCTGCTGTTTCGGGTGTTGTCCGCATGGGACGACGATACCGGCCATCCGGCAATGGTGCCGGCGGTGAAGGCGCGGCTTGGGAAGTGCGCGTTGAAAACCGTGCGCACTGCGCTCCAGCTTCACGGCGCAATCGGCTACACCGATGAGCACGACATTGGCATCTACTACAAACGGGCGGTGGCTCTCGCCGCGAAGTACGGCAACGAGATGACCCACGTCGGCCGGTTCTCCGATTTGACGCTGCCGGCGCAGCGGGTGACAGGGTGAGGCCATGGAAGCGCTGCTGAAATCAGTGTCCGGCCGTGGTGTGGCGACGCTGACGTTCAATCGGCCCGACCGCGCCAACAGCTACACCGCGGACATGCTTGATGCGCTCGCCGATGATTTCGAGCAGTTCGGCCGTGATCGAGCAGTGCGGGTCATCGTTCTGCGCGGAAGCGGCAAGCATTTCTCCGCCGGAGCGGCGATCGGCGAAGCTGGCCACCCCAGGCGCGCTATCGGCGATGTCTGCGCTCTGATCGATGCGACGCCGAAGCCGACGCTGGCCGTGGCGCAGGGTGCCTGTGTCGGTGGCGCATTGGCGCTCGCAAGCTGCTGTGACATCATTGTCGCGAGCCGCGATGCATTCTTTTCGATCCCGGAAGTCCGGTTAGGTTTCGCACCCGGCCCCCTGATCGGGATCTTCGTGCGAGCGATCGGTTACCGGGCGCTGCGGCGCTATCTTCTGTCCGGTGAGCGATTCTCCGCCGAGGAGGCGCATCGGCTGGGACTTGTCCAACAGCTTTGCGACCCGCAAGCGATTGAAAGCGCGACCGATGAAATCATCGATCAGTTGCTGCTCGGAGCGCCCGAGGCCACCGCAACCGCCAAGCGCGTTCTGCAGGAGCACGCGCCGGCTGCGCTTTCGCCGGATCAACTACGCGACATGCAAAGTGCTTTCGAAGTCGCGGCAGCCTCTGACGAGGCTTCCGAGGGGCGCGCGGCCTTCAAGGAGAAGCGCAAGCCGCGCTGGTATCCGCCCCGCTAGCTAGATCCTACTCCGGCTGGATGCCGGCGGCTTTGATGATGGCGCCGTAGCGTTCGATGCCATCCTTGAGCAGATCGGCGAATTGCCGCGGCGTCCCCCCGATGACGGCGTAACCGTTGGCGCCGAAATTCTGTACGACGTCGGGCGCGCTGAGCGCCTTCATCATTTCGGCATTCAGTCTGGTCACGATTGGCGGCGGCAACGCAGGTGGCCCGAAGAATCCGAACCAGGACGACGGTTTGTTGAACGCGGGGATGATTTCGGCCATGGACGGAACGTCCGGCATTTTCGAGAACCGGGTCGGCTCCAGCACCGCGAGAATCTTGACCCGGCCCGCCTTGGCCGCGGCATCCGCATTGGCGACCGAGATGAAAACCATCGGGATGTGACCCGCAATCACATCCTGCATCGCCGGGGCGACCCCGCGGTAAGGTATGTGCTTGATCTTGACGCCGGCGGTCTCGTTGAAAAGCTCTCCCATGAGGTGGAACACCGAGCCGACGCCGGAACTGCCGAACGACAGTTCGTTCGGATGCGCTTTGGCGTATGCGATCAGCTCCGGTACCGAATTGACGGGCAATGATGCGTTGACCGCGAGGCACGTCACCGGCTCGACGGCGGCGATGATTGGAGTGAACTCCTTGATCGGGTCATAGGGCAGGTTCTTCATCAGATGCACGGCGGTCACGTGAGTACCCGCCGTCGCGGCCAGCAGCGTGTACCCATCGGGCGCTGCGCGCGCCACACCGTTGGAGCCGATCGTGCCATTGGCCCCAGTGCGGTTCTCGATAACCACAGGTTGTCCGAGTGGACCGGCTATTTTCGCGCCGACCTGTCGAGCAACCAGGTCAAGCGCTGGACCAGGCGGAAACGGCACGACGATGGTGATGGGGCGCGCCGGCCAAGTTTGAGCCGCGCAGGCCGTACCGCTCAGAAGCGTAACAGCTATCAAAAGCGGGGCTGAAAGCGATTGCACAGGCATGATTCACGCATTGTGCCGAAACTCTCGCCGATCATCCATCGGCTTTGGTATCGCGATGGCAGCCGCACAGCATGCTGATCGGCAGGCCAATTGCAATCATTCGGCGATCATGATGAGGTTCGGCTCCGCCGCGTGTCAATCGCGCGGAACGGTTAAACGCGACTGAGGGCGGTTCATGTGGGCTTTGGCAACAATCAATGGCGCAAAGCCCGCGGCGGGGCTGATTGCCGAAGGCAAGCTTTATCCGCTCGCGGCTCTGGCCTCGGCGGCCGGTAAAACGCTGCCGCACACGAGCATCGATCTCTTCACGGACTGGGCACGAATGGAGCCCATCCTGGCAGAGCTTGCAGCCTCCGCGGTGCAAAGCGGCGTGGCGCATACGGACGCGGCCTCGGCAAATCTCGCCGCGCCGCTGCTCTATCCGGGCAAGGTGCTGTGCGCCGGCGCGAATTACTACGACCACATGGCCGAGATGGGGTTTCCCGGCGTCAAGAAGGAAACCCAGCGGTTGTTCTTCTTCTTCAAGCCGCCCCGCAACGCGGTGGTCGGGCCCGGCGCGACCGTCGTGATGCCTCGCGGCAC
Source organism: uncultured Alphaproteobacteria bacterium (assembly GCA_963763365.1). Taxonomy (GTDB): domain Bacteria; phylum Pseudomonadota; class Alphaproteobacteria; order Rhizobiales; family Xanthobacteraceae; genus VAZQ01. The sequence continues at coordinate 221,084 of CAVXOE010000015.1, forward strand.
GAAGAAATACGATTGGGAGATCGAGCTTGCCGCCGTGATCGGAAAGACCGCGCGTTACGTCACCGCGGAACGGGCGCTCGATCACGTCGCCGGCTACACCATATCGATCGACATGTCGGCGCGCGATTTCAATCAGGCGCCGGATCAATTCTACAAATTCGATTGGGTCGCGGGCAAAGCCACCGACACCGCGTGTCCGATGGGACCGTGGATCGTACCTGCGACGGCGCTCGGCGATCCGCAAAACGTCGCGCTGAAACTTTCGGTCAACGGCGTCGTCAAGCAAGACAGCAGCACGCGGCAGATGATCTATTCGGTTGCCGAACAGATCGCACGCGCCTCCGAATTGATGACCCTCGATCCGGGAGACGTGGTGCTCACCGGCACGCCTGCTGGTGTCGGGGTGCCCAAGGGTACGTTTCTTGCTCCAGGCGACAAGATCGACGCCGAAATCGCCGGTATCGGCAAGCTCAGCGTCGAGATCAGGCCGCCGCTTTAGCTCGAAAATCGGAGACAGCTATGAACGCTATTGTTCGCTTTGCCGGACTTGCGCTCGCCGCAGGCATTGTCGCGGCGAGCCCGGCGTGGGCGCAAAACAAGATCCTGCTCCGCTTTTCCACCGCGGCGCCGCCGCCGGACTTCCTGTCGAAGTCGTTGGAGCGCTTCAAGGAGGAAGTCGACAAGGCCGCGCCGAACCAGTTCGACGTCCGGGTGCATCCGGGCTCGAGCCTGTTCCGCCAGGGCACCGAGGTCGCGGCAATCCAGCGCGGCAACCTTGAAATGAGCACGATGACGACGTTCGAGGTCGCGCAGCAGATCGCCGAATGGGGCTTCTTCAACCGGGCGTTCCTGTTCCGCGACTGGGACCACGTCACGAAGGTGATGAACGGGCCGATCGGCGAGCGCTACAAGAAGGACGTGGCCGAGAAGATGGGCATCGTCATTCTCGCGCCGACCTATCTCGGCACCCGCCAGCTCAATCTACGGACCAAACGCGAGGTCAAATCGCCATCCGATCTCAAGGGCGTGAAGCTGCGCATGGCCGCCGGACCGGAGTGGCTCCTCCTCGGCGAGTCGCTCGGCGTCACGCCGACGCCGATGGCGATGCCGGAGGTCTATCTCTCGCTCAAGACCGGCTCGATCGACGGGCAGGAGAATCCGCTCACCATCATGAACGCCGCCAAGTACTACGAGGTGACCGAGCAGGTGGTGCTGACCGCGCATCTGGTGCAGCCGGTCTTCTTCGCGCTGCGCAAGGAAACCTGGGACGCGCTCTCGGCCGCTCAGAAGAAGGCAGTTCAGGATGCGGCCAATGTCGCGACGGTCCAAAATACCGAAGCGCGGCTGGCGGACGAGAAGCAGGTGACCGACCGGCTCAAGACCCAGGGCTTGACGGTGACGGTCGTCGAGATGAAGCCCTTCCACGATAACGCCGACAAAATCTACGCCGCGTCTGACCTTGCCAAGGCGTGGAACAAGGACCTGTTGGCTCAGACCGCGGCAGCCAAATGAGGGCGCCGCTGCGGCCCTGCGTACCAACCGTCCGTTTTGCCGGGTGATCCGTGCTGGCGCGCGCCCTCCGCGTTCTTGCCAAGGTCGCGGAAGCCGTATCCGCGGCGGCCTTCGCCGCGATGTTTCTGCTCTTCCTCGCAGGCATCTTTGCCCGCTACGTGATGAACCGCCCGCTCGTCTGGTCGGACGAGCTGATCATGATCATCCTGCTGTGGGTGGTCTTTCTCACCGAAGCCTTCGTCATCACCGAGCGCGAACAGGTCACCTTTGACGGCATCTACGATCTCGTCGGTGAGCAGTGGCGCCGTGCCATCCAGGCCGCCGGGGCGCTTCTGATCGCCGTGATGTTCCTCGTCGCGCTGCCCACGATGTTCGACTACGTGCGATTTCTCTGGCGCGAACGCACGCCGGCTCTGCAGTGGCGGCTCGACTTCGTCTATTTTTGCTTTGTGATATTCTGGAGCGCCGTCATCCTGCGCGCCGTGATCAAGCTTGTTCGACTGGCCAGGCCGAATTGGCGGGACGAGGTCGCGGTCCTTCGCCCCGACGAGCACACCAACGTGCTGGGCTGAGGGCGGAGGATGCCCGCCGATCCGATCCTGTTGATGTGCGCGGCGTTCGTCGTTTTCGCAATGCTGCGTTTTTCCATCGCGCTGATGATGTTCGGCTGCGGCCTGACTTATCTCTGGGCCAGCAAGCAGGATCTCGGGCTGATCGTCGACCAGACGCTCAACTCGAGCTTCCAGCTCAACGTCCTGCTCGCCATTCCGATGTTTGTGCTGGCCGGCAACGCCATGAACGCCGCGACCATCTCGGAGCGGATATGGGCCGCGGCCGACGCGGTTCTCGGCCGCCTGCGCGCAGGCCTCGGACACGTCACCGTGCTGATGAATGTCGTCATTTCAAGCATGTCGGGCAGCGCCGTAAGCGACGCGGCCGGAGCCGGCATGGTCGCGATCCAGATGATGCGCAAGGTTGGGAATTACCCCGGCGGGCTTGCCGTTGCCATCACGGCGGCCTCGTCGTGCCTCGGCCCGATCATCCCGCCGTCAATTCCGATGGTGATCTACGCGATCCTGAGCGGCGCGTCCGTGGGCGCGCTGTTCCTCGCCGGCGTCATTCCCGGCCTGCTCCTGGCCGTCAGCCTGATGCTGATGATCGCGTGGGTCGGCAAGCGGCGCGGCTTGCCTTACGGCAACGCCGTGTCGTTCGCCGAGTTGCCTCGCGTGTTCGGGCGAGCGCTCATTCCGCTGACGCTTCCGGTGGTGCTGCTCGGGGGCATCTGGGGCGGCATCTTCACGCCGACGGAAGCGGCCGCGGTCGCGGCCTTCTGGGCCATCGTCATCGGCGCCTGCATCTATCGCAATCTCGGGCTGAAGACCCTCTACGCGGTGTTTGCCCTTTCGGCACGCCAGTCGACCATCGTGATGATGTTGATCGTTTCGTCCTTCATCGTGAACTTCGCCCTGGAGCGAGAGGGGGTGGCGCAGGGCCTTGCCGCCTGGATCGTCGGTCTTCATCTCTCGCCGCTCGGCTTTCAGCTTGCGGTCAACGTGATGTTTCTCATCCTGGGTACCGTGCTGGACGGCGCGGTGATGCTTCTGGTGTTCGTGCCGGTGCTGCTGCCGACCGCCAAGGGCCTCGGACTCGATCTCGTTCACTTCGGGCTGGTCGTCATTCTCAATTTCATGATCGCACAGGTCACGCCGCCCTATGGCCTAATCCTGTTCGTGCTGTCGGCGCTGACCGGCGTGCCGATGCGCGAGATCAATCGTGAGATCTGGCAGTTCTGCATTCCGCTCGTGATCGTGCTGTTCATCCTGATCGCATTCCCGGCGATCACGCTCTGGCTGCCGTGGCAGTTCGGCTACAAAGGCTGAAAGCCAGGTCCCCTAATGCGGGGAAGTCGGCGGGAAGCCAAATTCATAGCAACCCCCGGACGTATCAGCCGAAAAAACGATCTTCCATCGACCTGCCGATTTGCACATGATCCCGGTCGCGGATCAACCTCAGGGGCGGATGCATGGCCATCGAGCGGTTTCACGAAAACGATAAGATGAGCAAATACGTCATCCACAACGGTACGGTCTATATGTCCGGCCAGGTGGCTGACGATCCCTCGCAGGATTTCGAGGGGCAGCTCACCCAGATTCTCGCCAAGCTCGACGCCCAGTTCGCCGAGATCGGGATCGATCGCACCCACATGCTCAGCGTGATGGTCTGGATCGACGACTACCGCAAATGGGGCCGTCTCAACGCGATCTGGACGAAATGGGTACCGCAAGGCCAGAAGCCGGTGCGCAGTTGTGTCGAGGCGAAGCTCGCGTTTCCGGAGTATCAGGTCGAAATTGCCGTTATTGCGGCGCTCAAGCCTTAACGCATGATCCCGAAAAGTGGACACCGGTTTTTCGGAAAAAGTTCATGCGCAATCAATGAGCCATTTCCTTTCAGCATCTCGAAATCGGAGCAACGCCGTGCCGCACCTTCGAACCCTTTTCTCACTGGCCATACTGACGCTGGCCGGCGCACTCATGAACGTCGCGTCACCCGGTCAGGCCCAGAACGGGCCGATCAAGATCCTCGTCGGCCTTCCGCCCGGGGGCGCGGTCGATATCGGTGCGCGCCTGGTGGGAGAGAAGCTGCAGGGCAGTCTCGGCCAGCCGGTCGTGGTCGAGAACAAGCCGGGCGCATCCACCCGGATCGCCGTGCAGGCGCTGAAAGCCTCCGAGCCGAACGGCCAGACGCTCCTGGTCGCGCCGGATGCGATCATCACGCTCTTTCCGCATGTGTTCAAGGAACTCGGCTACGATCCGATGAAGGACCTCACGCCGATTTCACAAATCCTGCACTGGAGCTTCGGCTTCGCCGTGCCGGAGGCTTCGCCCGCAAAGACGTTTGCGGAATTTGTCGCCCTGGCGAAAGCCGATCCGAAGTTTGCGTTCTTCGCGTCGCCGTCGACCGGCAGCGGGCAGCATATCCTGGGTCTTCAGCTCGGCGACCTCATCGGCGTGAAGCTCGACCATGTGCCATTCAAAGGCGCGGCGGACGTGATGAGCGCGCTCCTCAGCAACAGCGTTCCCGCCTCGATCCTGACACTGGGCGAGCTGACCAACTTGCACCAGAGCGGAAAGGTTCGGATTCTGGCGACTTTGACGACTTCGCGCACAAGCGACTTGCCTGCGGTGCCGACCTTCACCGAAATCGGCTATCCCCAGATGCAGGCGTCGGGCGCGGTCGCGATGTTTGGGCCGGCGAAAATGACGCCCGGGCTGACGGAACGCATCAGCAAGGCCGTGCAGGCCGCGCTCGCCGATCCGGAAGTCAAAGCGAAGATTTCCAAGATGGGCATGGAGGCCAAGAGCAGCACGCCGCAGGAACTCGACGCCTTCAATCGGTCCGAGCTCGCGCGTTGGGGTGGTGTCGTCAAGACGTCCGGCTACGTTCCGGAATGAACCCAACGCATCCAAGCAACGGTACACGTGATAACGCCCTCGCCTATTCCCGGCTTTACGCTGAGCGCGGACGGATGCTTGAACCAACCAATCCTCTCTCTCGCCAGTATGACGCAAAATAACGGGTAGACCATGCGCCTTCACCTCTCGTTGCTCATCGGCATCTGGCTCGGTGCCGTTCCAGCCGCCGCCATAGCGCAACCTGCAGACCTCGTGCTGCGTGGCGGCAACGTGATCACAGTCGACAAGGATTGGCGCATCGCACAGGCGATTGCCGTCAAGGACGGCCGCTTTCTGGCGATCGGCGACGACACCGCGATGAGTGCTCATATCGGCCCCACGACGCAGGTGATCGAACTCGCGGGCAAGACCGTGGTGCCGGGCCTGATCGACACTCACCTGCATCAATTGTTCGCCGGCCTTAACGGTCCGGCGGTGCAGTTGCTAGGCGCGCGCTCGGTCGCGGACGTCCAGGCCGCGATCGGCGAGCGTGTGGCGCGCACGCCGCCCGGACAATGGGTGACGGCCTCGTCCGGTTGGCACGAGAGCATCCTGGACGAAGGCCGGATGCCGACACGCTTCGAACTCGACAAGGTGTCGCCCAACAATCCCGTGTTCATCCCGCGCGGCGGCCATGTGGTGACGGTGAACTCGAAGGCGTTGGAACTTGCGGGCATCACCAAGGACACGCCGAGTCCGGAGGGCGGCGTGATCGTGCGCGACGAAGCGACCGGCGAGCCGACCGGCGTGCTGCTCGAGACTGCCGCTGCTCTGGTGCGCAAGGTCTTGCCGCCGCCGCCGGCCAACATGGCCGAGCTGCTGAAGATCGCCATGCGCAATCTCAATTCCTACGGCATCGTCGGCGTGGTCGAGCCCGGCATCGACGACCGGCAGATCGCGCTTTATCGCGCGGTGCATGACGCCGGCGACATGACGGTGCGCACCGACGTGCTGTACCGCGCGATCCGCAAGTCCGATGTCGAGAAAGGCATCGCGGCGATCAAGGCGCAGAAGAACGACGACATGCTGCGCTTTGTCGGCATCAAGTATCCGCTCGACGGCGGCGTGGAAGGCGGGCGCATGACCTGGCCGTACCGTGTCGTGCCCGGCGAGCAGACGGATGCGGCCTATCGCGGCGTGCTCCTGCTGCCGCCCGGCGGCGAGGACGAATATGTCGCCGGACTGAAGCTCATTGCCGACGCCGGCTTGCAGGCACAAACCCACGCGGTCGGCAACGAGACGATCGACGTGATCGTGCGGTCCTATGAACGGGTCAACCGCGAGAAGCCGATCCGCGACCTGCATTGGACGATCATGCACCTGTTCCACCCGTCGGATGCGGCGCTCAAGAGCATGGCGGACATCGGCATCATGGCGACGATGCAGGATCATCCGGTGCTGCTCGGGCACAATCAGCGCCGCTGGTGGGGCGACGAACACGCCGCCTACGCGATCCCAATCCGCAAGACGATCGACGCCGGCGTCACGGTCGGGGGCGGCACCGATGGGCCTGTCGTGCCGGTCGATCCGTTCCTGTCGATGTGGTGGATGACGACGCGGCAGGTGCTGAAAGGCTACGTGCTCGGGAAAGAGCACGCCATTACCGCGAAAGAAGCGCTGCAGCTCTACACGATCAACAACGCGCGCATCCAAGGCGTCGACAAGGAGCGCGGCTCGATCGAGGTCGGCAAGCTTGCCGATCTCACGGTATTGTCGCAGGATATTCTATCGGTTCCGCTCGACGCCATCCGCGAAACGAAGGCGCACCTGACCGTGCTTGGCGGAAAGATCGTGTACCGGAACGGGATTTGAGCGCGCGCCGTCCGGTCGTCACCGGCGTATAAAGCAGCGAACCGGCCAGCGGCGACTTCAGTCGTTGTGCATCTCGTGCACCGCAATGGCGCCTCGCCGCCAATAACCGGCCGCTCTCATCCATTTAGGATTGGCGCCATGCTGCGCAATGAGCTGCGCCCGCAGGTCTTTTGCCGTAACGGACTCGCAGGCGACCCATGCGTAGTAATCGCCCCGCGGAAGACTTGCATCGGCAAGCGCTTTGGAGAGCACATGGGTGGTTCCGGGCATGGCGCCTTTCCGATACGCCCAGGTGATCGTGACGTCGGCGGCACTTTCCAGCGAAACCCGATCGTCCGGACCGTCCACTTCTGCCAGCACGACCGCGCGTGCTCCAGCCGGCAGTTCCTCCAGCCGCCGCGCTATTGCGGGAAGTGCCGTATCGTCGCCGACAAGCAGATGCCAATCGAATTCGGTCGGAACAACGAACGAACCGCGCGGCCCGCCGATGCGAAGAGACTGGCCTGGCTGCGCCTGCTCGGCCCATTGGGTCGCCGGACCCGCGTCATGCAGCGCGAACTCGATGTCGAGGGTATTGGCAACGGAATCATAGCGGCGCGGCGTGTAGTCGCGTGACAGCATTTCCGTCTCGTCGTCCACATGCCGATCATTGGGTGGAAAGAAAAGCTTCACATGGTCGTCGAAACCAAGACTCGTGAAGCCTTCGAGATCGCCCGTAAGGCTGATGCGGATCATATGTGCCGCGATCCGCTGGACACGTTGAACCGTGAGTTGCCGGCGGCGCGGCTGGTGCCGAACGCGTCGGGGCGCACGGAACTCGGGATCAAGCGTAAGCGGTGTAGCTGATGAGAAACCGGACATGCCGAGCCTCCAAACGCATTTCATTGGTGTCAAGCATGCTCGCCCTGAACTGTCAAATTGACGTGCAAGTTTTGACTCGTTCAAAGACCGAACGAACCAAAAAACGTCGCTGTTTAACGAGGTTTACACGTTCAATTTCCGCGTGACGTCGTCAAAGAGGCTGTCCACGCTTAGCTTGCGCGGAATGAGTCCCTGCTTGTGACAATAGTCGATCATAGTCTCAAGCACGGGACGACACGCTTCTACGCCGAACCTGAGAGGCTCAGGGCTCTTTGGTGTTTCGCCCTCATTTTTGCTTTCGACCAAGAGGCGAAACACTTCTGCGACGACGTCAGGTCGGGATTTGGACAGCTCCGAGCGGACTACGACCATATGATTGATCGGAATGCCGCCATGCCGCTGCGCCCAGCGCTGCGCCGCCACCTCGTGGTCGGGAATGAGATGCTTCAGACGCGGATCGGGCAATTTGTCTCCAACCACCGCCGCATCGATCTCACCGTCCAATAGCATCTGAACGAGCTCCTTGCCCGCCGGGGCTCGCTTGATGCTCGGGGGATCGCGGTACTCGGCCACGTGGGGATCTTCAAACGTGATCCACTCGACCTTGTCGAGATCGAGACCGTGCTCTTCGGCAAGCATGCCGCGCACCCAGGTTGCCGTCGTGACCGTATACGCGCGAAGGCCCACCCGCTTGCCGGCGAGATCGGACGGCTTCAGATGTCCCCTGTCGGCATTATAAGCGATGGTGTGATGCTGACCCCGGCTGACCAGCACGGCAGGAAGCAGCACATAGGGCTTGTCGTAGGACTTGGCCTGCAGATAGGTCGCGATCGCAAGCTCGCCGACATCGAATTTGGCATCGCGCACGATCTGCTTGAACAGACTGTTCGCGACCTTGACCTCGGCAAAATTGAAGTCGATCAAATCGGAATGCAGCTTGCCACTCTTGAGCGCAGCAGTATTCGGATAGTTGCCGAGCATCGTGCTCAGCGCGACCTTGTCTTTGACCATTGTGAGCGATCCCTGCTTTGCCAAAATGGAACCAGAACGATTGAGCTTCCTGTGGCACCCCGCGAGACCGCCAACCCACATGCCGACCATGTGCATCCATGGAAGCCTCTGCACGGCCTAATTCAAACAATCGCATGCGTACAGCCATATTCGCTTCAATCGCCCATCAACGCCGACGTCTCGGCGAACATCTCGTCGATCGAAATCCGTCGCGGCAGGAGGCCTTGTTGAAACGCATACTCCGCGATCAAGGCGAGGCTCGCCCGATTGGCTTCGATGCCAAACGGAATTGGATCGGGTGTCGTGGCCGGGCCTGCCAGCCGCTTGCCCTGCCGCAGCAGCCGATAAACCTCGCGCGCGCTGTCCGGATCCGCTGCTACGTCGCGCGCCCGCATCACCACGAGATGGTTGATCGGCACCACTTTGTGCTTGGCGTACCAGCGCTGCGCTTCGGCCTCCGGGTCTCCGAACAGTGACTTGATTCTCGGATCGTCCGAGGATTCGCCAAGCACCGCGTCGAGTTCACCTTCGAGCAGCATGGGCACGATCTTCTTGCCGGCGGGCGCGCGTTGCGTGCTGTCTTTGTACTCCGCAACGTGCGGCTCCTCGAACGTAATCCATTCAATGCTGTCGAGGTTCACGCCGTAATCGTTGGCGACTATGCCGCGGATCCAGGCGCCGGTCGTCGTGGTGAACGAGCGGATGCCGACGCGTTTGCCGTTGAGGTCGGCCGGGGTCATCGGCCCCTTGGTGGCGTTGTAGATGGCGTAGGGGTGTTGGAAGCGGCCGGTCATCGTCGCCGGAAGGAGCGCGAGCGGCTTGCCGTGCGCCTTGGCCAGCAGGTAAGTCACGACGGCCATTTCCGAGATCTCGTATTTGTCGTCTCGGATCATGCCCTTGAAGCCGTCCCAGACCGGAACGATCTCCGTGAACTCGAAGTCGAAACGGTCCGAGCGCAGCGCGCCGGATTTCAGCGGCGCCGTGTGCGGGTAAGTCCCGAGCAGCGCCTTCAGGGTCTTCTTGCCGCCGATCGTCATCGCGGTCCGATCAGTCCTTCAGCTTCGGATAGAGCGAAAGCGCGGTCTTGCCAAAGACCCAATCCTGATCGCTCGACTTGGCGAACGAAAATGCCTGCTGCGCCGCGGTCAGGATCTCCTTCATTGTGCCGATCGAGTTTGGGAAGTTCGATCCCCACGCAATACGTTCGGCACCGAACGTGTCGATCATCTTGCCAAAGAACGTCTCCGGAGTGCCCTTCCCCCAAGCCTTGGGTGTAACGTTGATTGGCGTAATCTTGAGATGGACCTGCTTGTATTTCGCGAGCGCGAGGAAGTCGGCAGCACCTGCATAGGGTGGGCCATCCTCAAACGGCGAACGACATAAGTGATCGAGGATCATTGTCACCTTCGGAAACCTATCCATGACCTGGCGCAGAAGCGGAATTCCTTCCAGCTTCATCTGCATGCAGACCGGAATGTTCTTCGCGGCCGCGTGCTCCCAGAACGGATAGCTCTTGGGGTCGGCAAAAAAGGTGGCCTGATTCGGCAGGGTGCTTCCGGTGGTGAACAGGCGCATGCCGGTACAACCGCGGCCGAGCCAATAGTCAAAGGTCTTCACCGCGTCAGGTGCCAGCACGTCAATCGAGTAGACGCCGGTGAACCGCGACGGCACGGCCGCTACCGCGTCGGCAACGTACTTGTTGTCGTAACCGTAGGCGGTCGAAGAATGAACGATGGCCGCCTTGGCGACGCCTGCTTCGTCCATCGCACGCAGCAGATCGTCATACGTGGTTGGACGCTCGGTCGACCAGGTCGACTGCGTGCCGCCGAGCGGATCGAGGGGATACTTCTTCGTGTCGGGAGAGACAATATGGGGATGGATATCAATGATGGATGACATGGCTGTGTGCGGTCTGCTCGGGTTGGGAGTTGGGAGGATCAGGCGTCGATATCAACAAAGACCTGGTCGAGTTGCGGGCGCGCGGGTATCAGCTCCTGCTGAAGCGCATAGGTGACCAGCGCCTCGACGCTCGGGCGATTTGCCGCCATGCCGTAAGGCAGGGGGTCGCCCATCAGCGAGAAGAAGCTTCGATAGCGTTTGTCCTCGAGGCTATCGCCGCGGCCAAGTCTGATCCCTTCCAGATACGGCCGCTTTGCCGTGACGAAAGCGTTCATCAGCGAGCGCGGCAGCCAAGGATGGCGCTTGAGGTGCTCGTCCTTTACCACGATCAGGCCGTGGATGGGATATATGCCGGTGCGGCGGAACCAATCAGCCTCGACCTCTGCCACGTTGGCGATGAGTTCAGGGTAGGAGCCGCTCTCGCCCCCGGTCGGAGCGTTCATGTCCCAATTGCCGACGGGAGGGCCGGCGCGGCCGACGCCTGCCGGTCCGGTGAAGCCAGCCTGAATCTCGCCGGACGCCATCATGCTCTGGAGAGATTTTCCCTCCCCGGCATGGACTACGTTCGGTGGCAGTTTGAGGCTCGTCACATGTTCTTCGTCGTCCACCACCCAAGTGACCTTGGATGAATCGAGTCCGTACTCGTTGACGAAAATACCGCGCGTCCACACGCCAGTTGTCACCGAATAGGCGCGCACGCCGACTTTCTTTCCTTCGAGGTCCTTTGGCTGGCGGATGTCGGCGTCGGGTCGAACTACGAAGCCACCGTGGTGAAAGCGGCGCATGACGAAGATCGGCATGGCGACGTAGGGTGCGCCGAGCGCGCGCGCGATCATGTAGGTGGTCGGCGCCATCTCGCAGATATCGAACTCGAGGTCGCGCACCATGCGGCGAAATGCCTGGATGATAGGCGCCACCTCGATCATGTCCGCGTCGACCCCTTCGATCGGCACACTCCCGTCCTTGATCGCCTTCGTGTGACCATAGGTGCCGATGGCGACCTTCAGCCGCGGCCGGTCAGCTCCGGTCGGCACCTTGCTGCTCATGTCCTGTACATTCACGATCGACCCTCTTCATTGACCTATTGCTTCTCGATGCCCGCCGCTTTGATGACATTCGCCCATTTGGCGATATCGCTCCTCATGCGCTCGTTCAGAAATTCCGGCGATCCGATCATGGGCTGCATGCCGAGATCACTCATGCGTTTCTGGATCTCCGGCGTCTTTAGCGCCGCGATGACCTGCTCATTGAGCTTGGTCACAATGCTCGCCGGGAGACCGGCCGGGCCCTGAAGGGCGTTCCAACTCGTGACCACATAGTCGGGATAACCGCTTTCCTTCACCGTCGGCACAGACGGCAATTGCGGCGTTCTTCGCTCGCCCGAGGTCGCGATCACTTTCATCTGGTTGTTGACGATCGACGCGCCAAATGCCGCGTAATAGTCAAACCCGACGTCGACATCGCCGCGCAGAATCGCGGTGACCAATTCGGGAGTCGTCTTGTAGATGACGATCGCGGCCTGGACACCCGCGGTCAATTTGAACAGCTCCGCCGACAAGTTCTGGGTGCTACCGGTGGCAATGGTGCCGAAGTTCAGCTTGCCGGGATTGGCCTTCGCATGGGCAACGACCTTGGCAACCGTATCCAGTGGCGAGTCTGACTTCGTCGTCAGCAACATCTCGAATTCCGCCAGCGGCGAAACCGGCGTGAAGTCGCGAACGACATTGAAAGGCAGCGACTTAAACAGGCTCTCGCTGATGGCGCTGCCGTTTCCGGCAAGAAAGAGCGTATAGCCATCCGGCGGAGCCGCCAGCACCACCTTCGCACCGACGATGCCGCCAGCTCCGGGACGATTTTCGATAACGAAGCCCTGGCCCAAAGCTTCGCTCAGCTTCTGCGCCACCAACCGCGTGGTGACATCGGCAACACCACCCGGCCCGTACGGTACGACGATCCGGACCGGCCGTTCGGGATATTTGGACTGGGCAGCCGATTGGGCGATGTCGCCGGCCAACGCAAGAATGACAGCCAGTGCTGACAAGCAAGCTCGGGCGCTCCTGGGCATCATTACGTCTCTCCCTGTACCGGCTTATGATTTTTGGATTTTCTGGCTGGATCATTGGAACAGCGACTGGCTCCTGTCTATTCCGATTTGCCTCTCGTACGAGGAGTTAGGAGCCTTCCCCCGTTAGCCGGGCCCCCTCGCGCGAGCGCTCGAACAGGATATCCTATGCTCTCAACAGGCGTCGCGGATCTGCCGCGAACTTGTTGTCCAACACCCATCGAGCGATTTCTCCATGCGAGGCAAACCACACATCGGGGAATTGCGCGAAATAGCTGAAAATCTTCTGGTAGATCGCCGTGATCATCGGCCGCCCGCCATTGTGGCAATGCATCGATATTGGCAGATAGCCGCCGGGTTCGCGGAGGTAGAGGTAGTCAAACGCCTCACGATAGACATCCCACAAATCCATCGAGCTTGATCGCAGCACACGATTGTCCGTGAAGTCGCTCCACGGAATATGAGCCATCTCCCCGTGCTTGAGGTTGACGACGCGCGGCACGTCATTGTCGCGCGCATCGCCATGCCATTTCAGTCTGGCGGCCGACAGCAGGTCATGGGTGTGGGGTGAAAACGCCATGCTTGGACTGACCCAGCCTTCCGGGCGCTGACCCGAAGTCTCTTCCAGAAGGTCGAGGCATTTCTTGATCGTCGCCTCCTCCTCTTCGGGGGTCATGCCGTTCATCGGCTTATCCTGCAGGAAGGCGTGGCCGGCCACGTCATGCCCCGATTTGACGATCTGGGCGACCGCCTCCGGGTAGATCTCGCAACAGCGGCCATTGATGCCGAAGGTGCCGCGGATCCCGTGCTCCTTGAGCAAGTTGATCAGGCGATAAACGCCGATCTTTCCCCCGTAGCTACCCCACGCGATGCCCGCGAGGTCGACAACGCCGGGCTTGGGCGCAGTCGCCTGTACGCCGTACGGCGGCGCCTTGCCGTCGGACCAGGTCTCCAGCATGACGCTGACCGAGACGCAGATGCGCTTGCCGTGCGGCCAATGGAATTCCTTCGCCAATTTCAACCTCCTTGACGCCGCTGATTGAACGCGCACCCACCGTCTGAGGGGTACACGGCAAAAACGCAATCTGAGGCGACGAGTTGCGGCCGGATTCTCTTCCGCTTGTCGATTGCAGTCACTGGATCGCCCCCCATAAAGTGCGTTGGTCGACTTACTGCCGCTCGATACCTGAATCCGCGATGACCCTGGCCCATCGCTCGATTTCAGAGCGCATGCGTTCATCCTGCGCAGCGGGCGGCAGCGGCCGCGCGACAAATCCGATCTCTCGGAATTTCGACTTTACGTCGTCTCGCGACAAAATCTCGGTCGCGGCTTGACGGATCACCTCTGAAGCGGGATCGGGTGCGCGCGCAGGCGCGTAAAGGGCGTTCCACGATGAAATCTCGAAATCCGAAACACCAGCCTCGGCCATTGTCGGGACATCCGGGAGTTCGTCGAGACGCGTGGCACTTGTGGTCGCGAGCGCCCGTATCTGCTTGTCGCTGATGCCTTGCCGAAGCCCACCGTAAGCGTTGACGACGAGATCGACGTCCTTGCGGATCAACGCGATCGAAAGCTCTGACGGGCCACGATAGGGCACGATGGTCACGTCAAGATTGAGCATCGATTTGAACAACAGCGCCGTGAGATGATTGCTCGTCCCGGCGCTGGAGGTTCCGACGGCAATCGTGCCCGGCTTGGACTTGGCCGTCGAGATAACGTCCTGAAGCGTCTTGTAGCTCGACGTCGCATTGGTCACGAAAAGATAGGAGAACTCGCTGACGCCGACGATGGGCTTGGTTTCCTTGCGGGGGTCGAACGGCTTCGAAAACAGACTGACGCTGATGGCGGTGTTGTTGCCGAACCATCCGATCGTATAGCCATCGGGCGGGGCATTGGTCACGGAACGAGCGGCCGTAACCCCACCCGCGCCGGGCTGGTTCTCGACCACGACCGGCACCTGCAATCGAAGCGAAAGACGATCTGCGAGAAATCGCAGCGCAACGTCCGATGCGGATCCGGCTGCTAGTGGCGTGACGACCTTAATGGATCGTGAAGGGAAGGTATTTTGAGCCAGCAGCGGATCGCAACCCACGGCGGCCGCGATCAGACCGACGAACGAGCGGACGGAAATGCCTCTGAAGCGCGGGAGGGTCCACATGCAACTTCAATTCCTGCCCTGGTATTTTCTTCTCAATATAACGTACCGGAGTGCATTCCGAACCGAAAGACGTCCATTTCGAATCTGTGCAATCTACTATACTCAAAATATATGGCTATGTGATCAAGCCGACCTTTTGACCGCTCGCCGACAACGCCCCATTTGTGCCGCGAGCGCTTCACACGATCACGAGTTCCTCTTCCGAAGGTTTGCAAGCAGCATCGATTGTCAATCGAGCCGCGCCATGATTAGACTGAAGCGGCAGACATACTTGGATATTGATTTTGACGGAGACATCGACATGAGCGATCGCGATCACCGTTCTCTGACCAGGCGTCGAGTGCTCGCCGGTGCATCTGTGCTTTGGGCCGGCAACGTTCTTGGCGCGGCCTCGATGCCAGCCTTTGCCAAAGCACCGATGCTCAATACGCGGTCGCCTGCGTTCTATCGCTTCAATATCGGCGGCATGGAAGCCACCGTCATTTCCGACGGGCCGCTCAATTTCCCCGACGCCGGCAAGATCTTTCGCGGAGCACCAGACGCCGAGATCCGCAAAATGCTGACGGACGATTTCCTGCCGCCCGACACGGTGCGGATGGAACAGAACATCCTGGTCGTCAATACCGGCGACAAACTCGTGATGTTCGACACCGGTATCTTGTCGATGAAACCGCAGAACGCGCCATCGGGGCGTATTCTAGGGAGCTTGGCGGAGGCTGGCATCGACCCAAAGGATATCGACGCCATTGTCCTGACCCATCCCCACATCGACCACGCCGGCGGGATTATGAGCGCCGACGGCAAAACACGTTTGTTCCCCAACGCCCAAATCTACACCACAGAAGCAGACTTCAAGTTCTGGACCAACGAACAACTGTTCGGAACACCGGCCGAAGGCTCGGCCCGCACCGCGATCAAGAACCTGCTACCCAACAAAGACCGGCTCGTCATGTACAAAGATGGCCAGGAGATCGTGTCAGGCATCCAGGCCATGGCTTCGCCAGGCCATACCGTGGGGCATACATCGTTCATGATCACGTCGGGTGGGAAGTCGTTGTGCTTCACGGGCGACGTCGCGCATCATGCAATTATGCTGCGCAACCCAAAGCTTGAGGTCGTGTTCGACACCGATGCCAAGCAGGCCGTGGCAAGTCGAATCAAGATGTGCGACATGCTGGCAGCCCAGAAGATTCCTGCATTGATCTTCCATCTGCCGTGGCCCGGCATTGGCCACATCGCCAAGCAGGACGATGGCTTCCGCTTCGTACCGATGCCAATTCTACCGGTGTAGTAGTGCCGGCTATCGAGGGCGTTGTCACGCCACGATAAGTCTTGCACCCGATTTCGCTGCCCTGCCTATTCCTGCGGCAAGCCGGCGGATCGGATGACTTTGCCCCATAGTTGTCGTTGGTCTTGAACGAATTGTCTGGTTTCAGCTACGCCACCGCCTCCGACCAGAACTTGCAGGTCGCGAAAGCGCGAGATGACTTCGGCGTCTTTCAATGCGTCATTGATCCCCAAATTCAACTTGGCCACGAGCGCCGCCGGCGTTCTTGGCGGAGCACTGATCGCGTTCCAAGTCTCCGACACGACTTCGGATAGGCCGGCCTCCGCCATGGTCGGTATGTCCGGCAAGCTTTCTATGCGGTTGGGCGTGGCGGCCGCAATCACCCGCACCTTGCCAGCTTGCGCAAGTTCGTACACGGCGGAGTATTGGATGAAACTCAAATCGAGATGACCCGCAACGATGTCGGTGAGCACAGCCGGCGTGTTCCCTTTGTAGGGGACGTGTATGAATTTGAGACCGGTCAGCGTCATGAACAATTCGGCGGTCAAATGGGAGGCGGTTCCGATTCCTTGAGATCCGAAATTGAGCTTGCCGGGATTCGCTCTTGCATAGGCGATCAGTTCCTGAACCGTCTTGGCCGGGAAATCCGGACGGACCACGAGCAGGTTCGGGATCCGCGACATGATCGCGACCGGTTCAAATCCCGCGGGATCAAAGTTGAGCTTCTTGTACAGCCAGCCATTGATAGCGAGGGGTGACGGGGAGGACGCCAGCAGCGTGTAACCGTCCGGCAAAGCGTGGAACGCAGCCTCCGCACCAATATTGCCTCCGGCTCCCGGGCGGTTCTCCACCACGAACGGCTGGCCGAACCGGGCGTGCAGTTTTTCGGCGACAATCCGCGTTGCAGTGTCGACGCCGCCGCCGGGCGCAACATTGACGACGATCTTGATCGGCTTGCCGGGGTAAGCCGCGTCTTGTCCGACGGCAGATGAAGTCGCCGCCAGGAGGATTGTCCAGGCAAGAACTAAAACACGGTCCATCGGTACCCCGCTTAATTAGCTTTGAGGCCGGCCGCCGCCGCAATCCGCCCATTCATGGCGACTTCGCCCTGCACGAGCTTTGCGAACTCGACCGAGCTTAGAGGCATCGGATCGACCCCAAGCTTGGCCAGGCGTGCTCGCACCGTGGTGTTTTGGACCGACTTGAGCACCTCAGGATAGAGGCGATCGAGAATGGAAACGGGTGTCTTGGCCGGCGCAAATAGCCCGACCCAGAAATTGTATTCCGAGTTTGGATATCCAGCCTCTGCGGTCGTCGGGACTTCCGGCAGCGCGGTGGCGCGTTGCGACCCGCTCACGGCGAGGGCCTGGAGCTTGCCTTCTTTGAGGAATGGCAAGGCCACGATGAGCGGAGAGAAGAAAAAGTCGACGCGATCCGCCAGGACTTCCGTGAGCGCCTCCGGCGCACCTTTGCTTGGCACGTGGACCGCCTCGAAACCGGCAGCTAGGCGGAACACCTCGCTGGCAAAGTGCGAAAAGTTACCGGCACCGGCAGTCGAATAGTTCATCGCGCCCGCCTTGGCCTTGGCGGCGGCGACAAAATCCTTCAGCGTCTTGTAGCCTTTTGACGGCGACACCACCAACACCGTCGGCATGTTGCCCAACGGAATGATCGGCACGAAGTCTCGCAGCGTGTCGAATGGAAGATTCGCGTAGGTGGCGGGCACGATCGTATGAGAAGATGAATTGACGAGAATTGTGTAGCCGTCCGGGTCGGATCGGGCGGCCGACGCCATGCCGATCGTATTTCCTGCTCCGGGCCGGTTCTCGACGACAACCGGCTGACCAAGTTGCACGGACAGTTGATCGAGTACTGAACGGCCGATCATGTCGGTCGCGCTGCCCGCCGTCAGCGGAACAATTGCGCGAATGGTCCTGGTCGGCCAATCCTGCGCGAAGGCTGGCCCATTCGACAGAGCGGTCACCGCCAATGCCGGCACGAAGCAGCACCAAAAGGCCGCGAGCGCGGCGATCACCCTCTTCAATGTTTCCTCCCGAGCGTTTTGAACAGTTGTTTAAGCGACCTTAGCGAATTTAAACAGCTGTGCAAATTCTTCTGCGACGCAATGCCTCGCCGCCACGATGCATCGCACAATTTCGGGGAGATTGCGGCGGCTTCGCTTATCGCCGCCTGCGTGCCCGTCCTCGCGTCGCGGGTGCCTGAAACGCGCGCGTCATGAAGGGCACGAGTTCCTCGAATGACCGCTTCGGTATCGGACGGATCACAGCGTCCGTTGGAGAATGCAAAAATTCGATGTGGTCCGGCGGCCGTATAATAGATCGTGCCCAACAGGAAGTGGAAACGCCAGCAGACGTCCGTCCTGGTCAGATGTGGCAGGCATTCGCACAGTACGTCGATGAAAGCCGTGCTCAATTCGTCGAAATTTTGCGCGACGAGCTTCTCCAAGAGCTCCGAGTTCTCGCCAGAAAGAACCGCGCGGAGACGGATGAACGTCTCCCCGTCCTCGGTTTTCACCTGCCGAAACGCGGGACGAATAAACGCTTCGATGATCGCGGCTATTCTGGCCTCGCCGCGAAGCGCCAATGATGCTTCGAGCCCTTGCAATCTTTCCGCGATCATCGGCTCGCAGTGACGGCGATAAACCTCGGAAAGGAGGCCTTCCTTGTTGTCGAAGTGGTAGCCAACACTCGCGACATTGACCTCTGCCGCCGCCGCCAGTTCTCGCAGCGACACCCCGTTGAAGCCCCGCTCCGCAAACAGGCGCTCGGCCGTGCGCAAGATCCGGTCCCGCGTTCCGTCTTCCGCCTCGGCCGCAGCGGTCCGTTCGATCATGTGTGGCGAGGTGCGCTTTGCCGTGTTCATGACATTCATCGTTTCAATACAATCTCTTAGCCGCATAACGGGCCGGAAATGTCAATCGACGGCTTGGGCTAAGGGTACCCGCACATCCAGAGAATTTAAACGCTTGTTTACATCGGCTACGGCGTCACGTAACTTAGACAGAACGATACCGAGGAGAAACTCATGGCGGCCATGAACGCGAAGACCTTGGTGGTTCGCAACGGCACCCTGATCGACGGCTCCGGCAAGCCCTCTGCCCGCAACGACGCGATTGTCATTGAGGGCAACCGCATCAAGAGCGTCGGCGCCCTGCCGCCGGACATCCTCCTTGAGGATCGCCGCAACGTCGAGGTGATTGATGCCGGCGGACAGTGGATCATGCCCGGTCTGATCGACGCCCACTGCCATGTCTCCTACGGCTATCCGATGATCAAGGGTGAAGGCAAAGGCAAGGGCACCACCCGGCCGGAATTCTCGACGCTAAAGTCGGCGCGCAGCGTTCAAAAGGTGCTTCGCTCCGGCGTAACGGGCATTTCCGTGCCAGGCGGCACGTGGTTCACCGATGTTGGCATTCGCGATGCCATCAGGCTCGGCTTGATGGTCGGACCGCGCATGTACGTCGCCGGACGCATGATCGTCACCTACGGCTGCATCGAAGATGACGAACCATCATGGGAAGGCACGCCGGATCATTCGATCGGCAAGCTGTGCAATTCGGCCGACGAGATGGTCACTGAAGTTCGCCGGCAGGGCAAGCATGGCGTCAACTTCGTCAAGATGGCCGACAGCCGCGGTGGCGAATCTCAAATGCTCGCCAAGGAGGAAATCTCGGCCGTTGTCGCAGAGGCGCACCGGCGCAACCTGCGCGTCGGAATCCACTCACGGGGGGCAGGATCGACCCGCGCGGCCGCAGAGGCTGGCGTTGACTGGATCATCCATGCCGATCTCGCGACTGACCGCGATCTCGAAGCCGTCGCCAAGGGCGGCATGCCGATCATTCCCACCGCGACCTTCCTCGCGACGGTGGTCGAACTTGGCAAAACAGTGGGTGCCGAGCAGGTGCAACTCGACATCACCCGGATGAAGCGTCATTTCGATTTGCTCTGCGAATTGATGCACAAAGCTCGGAAACTTGGCATCAAGCTTCTGGTCGGGACCGACACCGGCAACAACAGCTTCACGCGATACGGGGAGCTTCACGCCAAAGAGTTGGAGATCTTCGTCAAGTATGGCGGTTATTCTCCAATGGAGGCTATCGTCGCGGCCACGCGCGACAACGCCTTTGCGATCGGGCTGGAAGGTCAAGTCGGCGAGATTGCTCCGGGAAAGCTGGCAGATATCATTGTGCTCAGCAAAGATCCGATAGCCGACATTACCGTGCTTCAAGGCGGCAAACACATTTCGTGGGTGATCAAAGACGGTAAGCCCGTCGATCTAGAGCCACACGAGGAGATGCTGGCCTTTCAGCATGCGGCTGAATGATTGCGGCTGGCGAGGACTTGGCTAACTGGCCGATTGTCATGAGTCATGCCTGACGTTGCGCGCCTGCGCGTCCAGATCGACGATGTAGCGCCGGCAGTCATCCGGCGCGTGGAGGTGCCGGTAACGGTTCGCCTCGACGACCTTCATTTTGTGCTGCAGATCGCGATCGGGTGGCAGAACTGTCATCCGTTTGAGTTCCGGGTTGGCGGGGCCGCATCGGGCGGCGCGACATCAATTGACGACCGCACGAAGACGTGGGGTCTGGTCGATCGCGACGATCCGGAATCGAGCCCTATTTCGGCTGAGACGGCGACACTGACCGATGTCTTGGCGCTCGGGCAAACCTTTCGCTACGACTACGTCTACGGTGAAGACTGGGGTCATACCGTCGCGCTGGAGGCGATTCTGCCGGCGACCTCCGATACCGTTTATCCGCGCTTGGTCAGCGCCGAAGGCCGTTGCCCGCCGGCGGACATTGGCGGCCCCGAGGGTTATGAGACCTTTCTTCAGGCAATCGCCGACCCAGAGCATCTGCACCACGAAGGGATGGCCGAATGGGATGATCCCGAGTTCGATCCTCACATCATTGACGAAGCCGCAATTCGTGCGAACCTCGCCAACCTCGGAAAGTATCTAGGCCGCCGTCGCGTATCCTAGACGGTCTATCGTTCCCGAAAATCCATCCGCATCCGGCCATTTCTTCAACTTCTCGCTGGCTTGGCGAGCCGGCAGAGCTTCCCGGACCAGCGGATGCTTTGCAGCGGCTCACCAGACGCGTTTAAGCGCGCCAAGCACCTTGTCGGGCGTTAGTGGAAGGTCAGATATCCGTGCTCCAACGGCATCGGCGATTGCATTCGCGACGGCCGCGGGAATGGTGAGATTTCCTGCTTCGCCGACGCCTTTTGCGCCGAACGGACCCGGACCCATCCCCTGCTCGAGAACCAGGGCATCAAATCTCTCCGGCACGTCGGACAGCCGGGGCACACGATACTTGAGCGGTTCGGCATTGAGCGGCGCCCCGCCCGCATATGCCAGATTTTCAAACATCGCCTGACCCAGTCCTTGGATAGCTGCGCCTTCCGCTTGGCTTTGACAGCGCTGCGGGTTGACCGCTTTGCCCGCATCGATCGCGGTCACTAGTTGAATCACTTTGTAGTAACCAGTCTCGGCATCGACTTCCACTTCCGCGGCGGTCCACGACGGCATCCAGAAAAAGGCGCCGCCTGGCGTTTCCCTGGAGCCATCTCCGCGAAACTCGGTCTCAAGGCCCAATCCATCGCTGTTCAACAAGGTCGCGAGCGAAAGCCGGTCTCCGTTCGACTGCACGATCTCAAAATCTCTGAAATCAAGCTCAGCAGAGTCGCAGTCCAGTTTCGCCGCAGCGTAGCGCAGAACGGCGTTGCGAGCCTTCTCTGCGGCTTCGTGCACCGCCATTCCGGAAACGGCGACGCCGCAGCTCGCATGCGTTCCGGTGTCGAATGGCGTTTCGCTAGTGTCGATATTCTCGACCTTGACACGGTCGGGAGGAATGCAAAGCACTTCTGCAGCGATCTGCGACGCGGCGGTGCGCGTGTTTTGCCCGATCTCAGTCACTCCTGTCGCCACGATCGCGCAGCCGGATCCGACAACGCGAACACTCGCTTCTGCCCGATGTGAACCGCCCGCGGTCTTGATCGCGACCGCGAAACCGATGCCGCGGCCTGGCCGACGAGGCTTGGCGTATCCGATACGATCTGCGACGGCGCGCAGCCCGCTGTGCAGATCGCAGTCGAGCGGGGTCTCGCCGGGCGCGCTTGGTGAGCCCAACGGGGTGAAGTTTTGCAGGCGCAGATCGTAAGGGTCGCGCCCGAGTTTGCGCGCGACGATGTCCATCTGCGATTCGGATGCCCAGGTCACGTGGCCCGCGCCGAATCCGCGAAACGAGCCCGCCGGAACCGTCGTCGTGCGGACGACCTGAACCTTCGTTCTCACGGCGCGCCAGCGATAAGGACCGCTCATGCGGCTGCCGATGCGCATCGCGACCGAAGGGGACGCATCCGCGTAGGCGCCGCCTTCGAGATTGACAACCGCCTCCCGGACCAGCGTTTCGCCGCTAGTGCTCACTCCACTGCGGAGCCAGATCTCCGCAGCGTGCTCGCACACGGTCATCATGCTCTCGGACATCGAGAGCACAAGCTTTACCGGCCGCTTTGCCTTTCGCGCCAGCAACACGGCGATAGGTTCGATTTTGCAATAGCTTTTTGCGCCAAAACCCCCTCCGACCAGTCCGGTATGAAATCGCACATTCTCGAGCGGCAATCGAAAGATCCGTGCGATATCCTCGCGCAGCAGGAACGGGTCTTGGTTGTTTGACCACACCACGACCCTTTCGCCGTCGACCTGCGCCAGGCTGACGTGCGGCTCCAGACCGTAGTGACTCAATCGCGCGAAGGTGAAGCGATCATCGAACACGTGCGCGCATTGCCGAAACATCTCATCCACATCGCCGTAACCGTATTGATAATCGAACAGCAGATTTGGCGCCGGTTCCTGGATGTAGGTGCTGTTGGGCGGCGGAGGTGGCAGGCTCGCAGCATGCTGCGCGGCAAAGAGCGGCGGCGCGTCCGCCGCCAGCGCATCGCCTATGTTCATCACCGCCGGCAACGGTTCGTACGCGACCCGAATACGCTCAAGCGCGCGGAACGCCGTTGCTTCGTCAATTGCGGCCACCGCAGCCACCGGCTCTCCAACATGCCGCACCGTGTCGATCGCAAGCACCGGCTGATCGCGAATGAACGTCCCATAGTACGGATCGAGACCAGCGAGATCTGCGCCTGTCGCCACCGCGGCGACTCCCTCTGTGGCAAGAGCCGCGCTGATGTCGATCGAGCGGATACGTGCGTGCGGATGAGGGCTCCGTATAATCCTGCCGTGGAGCATGCCATCGATAGCAATATCGCTGGTGTACACAGCGCTCCCGGTCAATTTCGCTCGGCTATCGATATCCGGAATACTGCGGCCGACGTGGATCAGTTCGTTTGGACGGCTCATGTCGGACCCGCATCCGTATCGACCTTGCCGAACGCGCGGCGGAAGACCTGATAGCCGGAGCAGCGGCAAATGTTGGCGGAAAGCCAACGATCGACGTGATCCGTAACCGGATTTGGATCAAGTTCCATCAGGCCCTTGGCAAGCATGACCATTCCCGGCGTGCAGAAGCCACACTGCGGTACGCCGTACTCATGAAACGCCTGCTGAACACGGTCGAGGACATCGCCGGCGGCAACACCTTCGATGGTGAGGACATCGCAGCCGTCGACCGCGAAGGCGAATGTCAGGCAACTCGTCGTCGGCTTGCCGTCAACTAGCACCGTGCAAGCGCCGCATGCGCCCTGATCGCAGGCAACCTTGGTGCCTCGAAGGCCGAGGTCCTCACGCAACAGGTCGACGAGCAGGAGATTGGTCGGAACATCGACCCTATGCATTTGGCCATTGACCCGCAGGCCGATGCAAAGATCGGTACTCATGGCCGGGATTGGGTCATCTGGAGGAGTGCGCGGCGGAACCACACGCTCGCGACATGCCGGCAATAGACGACATTTGGCCCACCCGGCAAAACGATATCGGGCAGACGCGCAGCCCAGTGTTGCGCCAGCGAAGGAGCTTGAGCCTGCATTTCCATGCGCGATATTGCACCGTCGAGTGCAAGCGGTTGCCAGGTCGTGCGTTGCCCGGTCACGGCGCCAAACCCGGCGCGGACCATTTCGCCGTCCCAATCGAGCGAGGCGACGAGGCCAAAGGCTGGCCGCTGTTCGCGGTTCCACGCGAGCGTCCTCAGCCGCACAGGAACCGCGATAGCCGTAAGAAGGCCATTATTCGCGGCCGGTCGCCAAGCGCGCGCCGGAGCGGTTCGTTCTTCACGATCGGTTGCATCGACAAAGCGCAATTCCGCATCCAGGGCGGCGAGAAGCGGAAGCATCTCGTACCCCGGCTCGTCCGCCATGATGTTGCCGCCGATGGTGCCCTGCGCCCGTATTCGGACATTGCCCAGGCCCGACACGTATTCGGGAATGCATGGGACGCAGGACCTTAAGAGGCTATCATGCTCGATCTGCCAGTGGGACGTCGCGGCGCCGATCTCGATGGAATCGCCAATGCGCCGCACGCCCTTGAGCGCGCCAACGTCTTGCAGCGCGATGACAGCGGATGCCCCGATCCCGTTCTTCATCCGGCTCACCAGATCGATGCCGCCCGCGTGCAATGCCGCATCAGGCCATTGCCGCAGGAGGTCGCAGACTTCTTGGATCTGCGTGGGCCGGAACAAGCGGAAGCGTGGAACGCGCTTACGTGACGCCGTGATAACGGGAGCGGTCATCATGGCAGGCGCGGCCTGTGCTCGGATACGTACCGCGCTCCGCAAATCACCTTAGAATTTCAGCATCCGTTCAGACTGGTCCGGGAGGAACTTGCCGTTGTAGACTTCCTGGAGCTTTGGGGTCTGCGGGATCTTGAATACCGTCACCATCGTGTCGATGTTGCGCTGCAATCGCTCTGGGTCGACGTGGCCAACACCGAACTTCTCGACCGTGGGACGCTTTAGCGCCATCTCGATCATCAGATTGAGCCGGTCGACTTCGATCGGAATGTTGAGAAGCGGGTCGCGCTTCTTGAGAGACTCGATCGCCTCGACCTTGTTCTCCATCATCGCTTTCATGCCCCGCAGCGTCGCACGGACGAACTTCTGGATCACCTCCGGCTTCTTCTCGATGAGATCCGAGCGTACGATCAGGCCGCTGCCGAACAGATCGACACCATAATCGCAGAAATTGAAGATCGTTACCTTGTCGCGGTCCATGCCAAGCTGCTTGAGATTGAGCAAGGACGTCGTGGTGAAGCTCGCGACACCGTCGAATTGACCTTGCACGAATTGCTGGTCCTGCAATTGGATGCTCACCGTCTGCCATTTCACCTTGCTTTCATCGATGCCGTTGGCAGCCGCGAAAGCGGGGAACATCGTGCGCCCGCCTGTCGTCAGCGGCGCACCAATGCTCTTGCCTTCGAGGTCCTTGGGCTTGGTAATGCCGCTGTTCTTTCGGACGATCACCGAGCCGAGATAGGCGTCGTAGATCACCATGACGCTGACCAGCTTGTGCTCGGCGCTCTTGGAGTTGAACAGAATGACGCTGTTGATATCGCCGAACATGATGTCGTAATTGCCATTCGCAAGCGCGGCGGCGTTTTCCAGACCACCGTATCCGCGGTCGATGCTGACGCTCAGGCCCTCCTCGCGAAAATATCCGCGTTCGTGCGCAAGCGTCCAAATCGACTGAGGTGCCTGCCAGACCCAATCCAGGCGAAGACGAACCGGCGTCAGCTCTTGGGACGAGGCGGGTGTGCTCGGGATTGCTCCGGCGAGGAGACCCGCGGCTAGCGCGATGCTGCCGGCACGCCGGCTCCAGGACGTAAAGCGCATTTAAGTTCTCCTTTGATTGCGCCGCCCGTCTGCTTCCCGGCGTTTCACGTCAGACGCGCGAACCTGTTGAGTCCAGTGTCCTGTTGGAGGACCTCCAAGATCAGAGATTGAAAGGCTGGGCGTTCGCCGCGGGCCACGGCCACGTGCGGCGCGTTGTCGGCATAGTCGCGCGCGGCAAACTCGTCCCCTTCCTCGTAGACGTCATCTTCATTGATTTTGGTACAGCGTCCGTGGCGAAGGACGATCTCCCCCGCGACGAGGACGGTATCGACGGCTTGGCCGCTCTCGTACATCACCAGATGATTCCAGATATCACCCAATGGACAGTGCGTCCGGTCCGAAAGATTGAACACGGCGAGATCCGCGTGTGCGCCCACGCTGATCTCTCCGAGCGTCTCGGGCTCGCCCAGAACGGCAGCGCCACCCGATGTCGCCATCCGCAGCGCCTGCTGCGCGGTGATCCAACGGTCGCAGTCCGGCTGGCTGATACGGCTGAGCAGCATTGAGAACTTGGCCTGCTCGAGCACGCTGATGGCATTGCCGCTGCAACCGTCGGACCCGAGGCCGACCGTTACGCCCGCTTCGAGCATCCGCCGCGTTGGTTGCAAGCCGCTACCAAGCAGCAGATTGCTGACCGGATTGTTGACCACGTTGACGTGCTTCTCGGCGGCGAGCTCGATGTCCCGATCGGTGCACCAGACAAAATGCGCAAGCGAGCTCTTGGGACCGATAAGGCCGAAATGATCGAGATAGGCGACGAAGCTTCCGCCGAATTCCGGCGGGGCCATCAAGGCTTGAGTTTTCGCCTCGAGCAGATGCGTGTGCAGACCAACTCCGTGACGGGCGGCAAAATCTCCAGCCATTTCCAATAACCGAGGCGTACAGCGTTGCGGTCCATCGACGCCCAGCATGAGACGCACCCGGTCACGCGCACCCCGGGTGGAAGCGACCTCTTCCATCATGGCGAAGTAGTCGTCGGCGGATGGCGTATTCATGCCGCGCCAGCGATCCTGGATCTCTTGCGGCAATCGCGTCGAATCGATGGGAAGCGAATCGATGTAACGCTTGTCCTCGAACATCGGGGCGACGATGGCGCGCATCCCGACATCCTCATACGCCTGAAAAACGGTCGAAACCGCCTCGACGGTCGGAACTGGCCCGCCGCGGAAATGATCGACGACCCCCGTAATGCCGTGCTTGAGCATTTCAATCGCATGCAACAGCACGCTGGCGCGGACCTGCTGCATCGATCGTCGCGAACGGCGCGACATCGCCTCCATCACGTAAAGGTCGAGCGGCGCTCCAGGCGCGGTTCCACGCAGCAAGGCAGACGCGGAATGCGAGTGTGAATTGACCAGACCGGGCAGGATGAGCGCGTTTTCGAACGTAAGGGTTTCGTACGGTCCGGCGAAAGGCGGCGGCCCCTCGGCGGCCTCGATTGCGGCGATCCGGCCATCGGCAACCCAGATGTCCATGCCGTCGATGACGTCCGCGACGCGACCGAGCGGTGCAATCCTTGCTCCGGTAAGGCGCATCTTGGGCTTCATGACTTGCTTTGCTTCCTCAGGAAGGTTGGCCGCGGAATGCCCAGCCGACCATGCGCCGTTCGGCGGCGACGCAGATCAGGAACATCACGATACTCATGATGGCGATGACAATGACGCCGGAGAAAATGAGAGCCACTTGATATCGCGACGAGGCCGACAGCATCAGGTAACCGATGCCGTCATTGGACGCGATCGTCTCGGAGACGACCGACCCGATGAACGCCAGTGTGATCGCGACCTTCAGCGCGGCGAACAGGTACGGCAGCGACCGCGGAATTCCGACCTTGGTCAGCACCTCGTAGCGCGAGGCGCCCAGCACGCGTAGCACATCTTTCATTTCCGGCTCGACGCTCGCCAGGCCGGTAGCGACGTTGACGACAATGGGAAAGAACGAGATCACAAACGCGGTGATGATAGCTGGGATAGTGCCAATTCCACACCAGATCACGATCAGAGGGACAACGGCAACCTTCGGAATGGAGTTGAAGCCGATAAGCAGCGGATAAAGCGAGTCATAAACCGCACTCGACGAGCCAATCGCTACTCCAAGAAGGACGCCGACGACGATCGCGATAAAGAAGCCGGCGAGTGTCGTCATCAATGTCTGCCAAGCGTGCATCAGCAGCAGTTCCTTGAACTCATAAGTCGCCTGAACGACGCGGGTCGGTGTCGGCAGCACGAACTCCGGAATATGGAGAGCGCGACAAGCTACTTCCCACACCGCAAGGAAAGCGAATGCAACGAGCCAGGGGCGCAGGTGCTTGATAAGCTTTGCGCGGGTGCTGAGCTTGGCGGTCATCCAGACCTCACGGCGGCAATCAGCGCCCGCAATTCGTTGACCAGGTCGGTATAGACCTTCTCGAACGTCGTCTTGGGCGTCCGCGGGCGCGGCAAGGACACGGCGCACCGATGAAGGATCCGGCCCGGCCGGGCGCTCATGACGTAGATTGTATCGGCGAGGTAGACCGCCTCGCGCAGATCGTGGGTCACCAAGATCGCGGTGAACCTCTGCCGCAGCCAAAGATCCTGCAGCACCTGCCAGAGATCTTCCTTGGTGAAGGCGTCGAGCGCTGCAAACGGCTCATCCAGCATCATCAGTCGTGGCTCGTGCACGAGCGCCCGGCAAAGATTGGCCCGCTGCTGCATTCCGCCGGAGAGTTGCCACGGCTGCCGGCTGCCGAACTCGCCCAGGCCCACGGTATCGAGGAGCTTCTGTGCCCGCTTTGCCAACTCGGAGTTTGGCCCGCGCGGCTGACGCTTGAATGGCTCAACGATCTCAAGCGGCAACATGACGTTTTCGAGCGTCGTGCGCCAAGGCAGCAGCGTAGCGTTCTGAAACGCCATTCCCGCGCCATGTATCGGCCCGTTCACCGTGGCTCCGTCAAAACGGATTTCACCGCCGGTGGGCGGCAGCAGCCCAGTCACGAGCTTCATCAGGGTCGATTTTCCGCAACCACTCGGGCCCACGACCGCTACGAATTCCCCCGAACTCGATCCCGAGCGTCGTGTGATCGAGAGCGAGCATGTCGTCATACTTGAGGCTGACGTCTCGCAGCTCGACGAAAGGGTCGCTCGCGCATTGCGGTGCCGGAGCCGTCTCGCGCAGCAAGGGTTTGACCGGATCGGGATTTAACACGGCAGATCCATCGATGTGACCGGTTCAGAGGGCGCGCAACCGGACCCACCTGATCGGCTGGCCTTCAACTCGAAAGGCATCTCGCGCGACCGGAAATCCCGTCTAGAGCCACACTGTGCACGTCACTCGGTTTGGACCAAGCAGATCGCGAGTCCGTGCGCAAAAGCTGAACATGAGGCTTGCTTTCGGAGAAGCATCAATTTGCATCAGAAGTGATGACTTATTGGTCCTGTCGCCTAAGACTTATGCAGACGAACCAGTCGCGCGCGCGTATATGTCCCGCCGCTTGGCCTACCAGGAATGCATATTGATGAACGTACGGGCAAGGCTAGTTGGCTGTCGCGAGCTCTTCCTGACGGTATTCCAGCGCCTGGAAGACCTATCCCAACTCTGTTGTGCCCGGCTGGGCTTCGTCGGCGCATTCATTGAAGACAAGAACTCCGGAGCGATCCTGATACAACAGCCAATTCGCCGGCAAATGCAGACGCGCACCATCGATTCCAAGCTCACCGCCATGGGCAAGAATGAGCGAGCGATTTCCGTGTCCGGCTATGTCTACAGAGGAAACGTGAAATACACAGACGACGCCTTCAATAAAACTACGATATACAAGCAAAAATCACAAAAGCACGCCGATGCTTTCACGCACGCCATGGATACGGCGTGCCAAGTCGCTCGCGTCGGTGTTTGCCGGCTCAATTTTTTGATGAAGGCCGGTTTAGTATGCTGCATTCGCCGTTCTCCGCTCCCCGCCATCGGCAGCGCAAGGAGCCGCTGATGCGGCACTACGTCGAGATGGGTTGCCGGTTGCTGCAGGCCGGCTCCGACATGGGATTCCTGCTCGACGCGGGCAAAGCGCGCACGGAATTGCTGCGCGGCCTGCGGACCTGATCCCGTTCACACCGCGACATGCGGTTCGCCCTTGCGGACCTTGGCGGCGTCGAGCGCCTTCTCGTCGAAGGCCACGTCCTCGGCGATGATGAACGATGCCGACCGCACCGCCTGCGCTTCCGGTTCGATGCCGGGCGCGCGCTGGCCCTGCGCCACGGCCGCAGCCGCCTTGCGCAAGCGCAGCCGCGCCATGATGATCGCGTTGTCGGTCGACACCAGGTTTTCCTTGGTGCGATCCTGCACCGGCCCCATGCTTTCCTGGATGGAGGCGTCCTGCATGGCGAGCCCGCGCACGCCGTTATAGGTGAGATTGGCCTCCTGGGCGGCGCGATCCATCAGATAGTTGTTGTGGCGGTTGGCGACCGGCTGGAACGTGCCGGGGATCAGTTCGGCATGGACGCCTCCGCCGTTGCGCATAGTGTCGAGCTCGGCGTCGGTGAGCGGCCGCACCGGATGGAACGTCATCGTCCAGGCCATGTTGTTGGTGTCGTCCATCGGCACCCAGGCATGGCCGTTGAGCGCGTTGCCCTTGTACGGCGGGATCAGCGTGTACCAGGGGAACACCCACTGGGTGATGCGCCAATAGTGATGACCCGGATCGGCGTTGCGGCGCGCACCGATCAGCAGGCCGCCAGGCGACTCGAGAATGTCGAACACCGTGTTGGTGTTGCGGGTATGCCGCGCGCCGTCGGTGTTGCGATGGAGCGGATCGCGGTCGAGATCGAAGCGGTGAAGGAAGGAGACGTGGCTCGAATCGATGCCGCCCTCCATGGCTTGCAGGTAGTTGGATTCCTGCCAGCGCTTGCTGATGTACACATGGGACTTCGGCAGGTGCACCCATTCGAAATCCGGCGCCGGCGGCTGTTCGGCGCTCGGGCCCATGTAGACCCAGATCACGCCGCCGAGATCGACGGTCGGATAGGATTTCAGCTTGATCTTCTGACAGAACCCGCTCGACACCGGCTCGGAGGGCACCTCGATGCATTGGCCGGTCACGTCGTATTTCCAGCCGTGATAGGGACAGCGCAGCCCACTCTCCTCGTTGCGTCCGAACCACAGCGAGACGCCGCGGTGCGCGCAGAATTCATCCATCACGCCGATGCGGCCTTCGGTGTCGCGGAACGCGATCAGCCGCTCGGACAGAAGCTGCACCCGCACCGGCGGACAGTTCGGCCGCGGCAGCTCCTCCGACAGCAACGCCGGAATCCAGTAGCGGCGGAACAACTCGCCCATCGGCGTGCCGGGACCGGTCTGGCACATATACTCATTCTGCTGCTGCGTGATCATGTGATGCCTCGCGATCGTTTGCGCGCTGATCGGGCGATCGCCGATGGCGGCGACAGGCCGCAATCGGTCTTCGCCGCAATTTTATCTTCTGATGCCGCAGTGCGTCCAGCGCACGCGGCACGCTTGCATGCCCGGGCGTTCCGTAGCAGCTTCCGTCTTCCATACCGGGCTCGGCGTTTGCGCGGCCGGTCCGGAGCGGAGAAGCCGATGCAGCAGCAGATCGCTCCACCGATCCCAGGCGGCAGGATCGCCGATTATCGCAACTCGCAGCCGCGCTTCGTGCGGCTCTACGGCCTCGGCGACCGTGGCGCCTCGCTCGCGCACGCGATTGCCCGTGAAGCGGGTCCCAACGTGGCGATCAGGTCGGGCAGCGAGCCGGTGGGCTGGCACGAGATCGCCGGCGAGATGCCCGACCCGAACACCAACATGGTGGTGATCGTGTGCGGCGAGGGTGACCAGGCATTGTTCAAGGCCGACGGCAACAAGCCCGACTCGCTGGTCACGTTCGTCGTGCTGCAAAAGGTCAGCAACGCGCTCGTCGCCGGCGACGAGAACTTCGCCCGCGTCCGCAATCAGTCCGACCTGTTCGTCACCACCTCCGATGCCGACTATGTGAGCGACCTCATCGGCAACCTGGCGAGCTGAAGTCGTCATCAGAATTCCGCCAACAGCCGGCCGTAGCCAGCAATCCGGTCGCTGATGCCGGCAAGACGCAGCGCATCCCAGATCGCGGCCTGTGACGCCGTCATCACGCGAACGCCGAACTCCTGCTCCAGCGGTTCGATGGCGTCGATGGTCGGCCAGTTCGGTGAGGGCAGCAGGATCGAGTCGGCCTCGGGATGCTGGCGCAGCAACGCGCGCCCCATGATCAGCGCGGCATCGCGCGGAATGCTGCCGAACTCGGCCAGCGTGCTGCCCCACCCGGTGACGCCGAGCACCTCGCAGCCCCAGGCCGCCGCATAGCCGCTTTGCCGCGCGTTTTCCTCCGGTCCATAGGGCTGAGCGATCACCACCTTCCGGCAACCGAGTGCGAGCGCGGCTTTCTTCTGCGCGGCCGCACTGGTCGAAACCTTGACGTTCAGCTCGGCTTCCAGATCGCGGATGACCTTGTCGGCATTCTCCGCACCGCGCGCCATGTTGATCGGCTGGCCGCCCAGTACGACGACGTCGACGCCAGACCGCGCGATGGCGCGGGCCGCCGTCATCGTGTTCTCATAGGCCTGATTGATGTTTGCCTTGTCGGGCTGGATGACGCCCACCGTCGTGAGGACCAGCGTCACGCCGTCGGGGACGATCCGATAGAATTCATACGGGAAGACTTCGGTGAACAGCGGCGGCGAGGTGTAGCCGATACGCGCCCGATGGCCGTAGAGGCGCGAGCGCTCTGCTTGCCCGCTCATGCGGCGGCGCGCTTCACTGCAGCAGCGGAATCGAAGGCCAGCAGCGACGTGAACGCGCTCACGCGCTCGACCCGTTCGAACGCCGCCAAGGCGGCGACCACGCGGTCGACCAGCGCTGCCTCCATGAACGGCGCCCCATTGGCGCGGACCTTCTGCTCGAGATCGGCATCCGAGAACGGCGCCCGGGGATGGCCCGGGAACGGCTTTGCCGCGCCGTGCACGACTTTGCCGTCGATGGTTTCGATCTCCACACGGGAGAGATATCCCGCTTCGGCGCGTTTGAGCTTGCCGCCCGCCAGGGTGCCGAGTTCCGGTGCCGGTGTGACGACAACTTTGTCCCGCAGGAAGGCCTGCCGAACCGGATCGAGCACGCGGTCGAGATCGAAGCTCTCGGTACCGATGTGGCCGTCGAGCACGGCCGCCGCCACGATATAGGGCATCGAATGATCGGCCGTCTCACGCGAGATCGGATGCCACGGGTCCTGGCGCATGGTGACGAAATGCTGATAGGCGCCTTCCTCGGCGAACACTCGGACCTGCTTGATGCGGCCGATGTCGGCGACCTGCGCACGCGCTTCGAGCGCGGCACGGATGGCGCTCTGCGCCATCGATCCGACCGGCCACAGCTTCATGTAGGTGTCGGCAATGCGGGACAGCGGCTTGGCGGCCGACAGGCGCTCGCGCAGAACCGGAAGCGGGTCGTCCGCCGTCTTGAGCTTGGCGATGAAACCCTGCTTGCCGGTGAACGGGCGGACCGCGCCTTCGACACCGACCGACGCCAATAGACACGCCTGCAGGGCGTTGCGCACGGAATCGCTGCCGTTGAAACGCTTCCACATGGTGAGATCGCCGCGCCGGTTGAGTTCGCAGGATTCGACCTCGTCGCTGGCGAAATGCGGCACCACCGTCATGGCCAGCGCCTCGCGGGTCTGCTCGGCATCGAGCTTCAAGACGCGGGCGATCGCGCTCGCCGCGCCGACGGCCGTCAGATTGGTGTAATCCCAGCCGCCCGGCGCGGTCGAAAAGGCGTCGAACATGGCGCCGACCATCTCGTAGCCCACGGCCAGTGCCGAAAGCAGCTCTTCGCCGGAGGCGCCGGACCATTCAGCCGCCACCACAAGCCCCGAGACCATGTCGCTCGGATGGCCGCTGTTGCACTGCCCGACGAAGAAATCGTTGTAATCGTAGCAGCGCAGCAGAACGCCGTTGGCCAGCGCCGCGACGTCCGGGGTCGACCGCAACGTGGTGCCCCAGATCACCGGACCGTTCGTCACCGGAAATCGCACGGCATGGCGCAGCGCCGCCTTGAAGGCGGGATGCGCCAGCGCGCCAAGCGACACCGCGATCGAATCGCCCAGCGCACGTTTCGCCGCATGCCGGATGGCCGGAGTCAGATCGCCGGATACATCCGCCGTAAAGGAGGCCAGAAGCTCCGCGACCTCGTCGCGGTAGGCATACGGTTCGGCCGTCTCGGACATTGGGTGAGCCTTCCTGTTCGGTACTAATGGTCCTCGCGAACAATGTCCCGATCCACCGCGACGATCATCAAACCGGCGCGGGCGGGAGCGGTGCCCGTCCACGGATGAGGTCCGCAGCCTTTTCCGCGACCATGATTACCGGTGCGTTGATGTTGCCACCGACCAGATCAGGCATCACCGATGCGTCGACGACCCGTAAACCGTCGACGCCATGCACGCGCAGTTGTGGATCGACCACAGCCTCCTCATCCGACGCCGGTCCCATCTTGCAGGTGCCGAGCGGATGATAGACCGTAGTGGCTGTGGCACGCGCATAGGCGTCGAGTTCGGAATCCGAAGTTACGTCGGGACCCGGTGCGACTTCGACCGCCAGATGCGCCCGGACGGCGGGCTGGTTGAAGATGTCGCGTGCCATGCGGATGCCGGTGCGCACGATGCGCAGATCATTGTCGGTCGCCAAAAAATTGATCTCGATACGCGGAGGCTGGAACGGATCGGCTGACGCCAGCCGGATCGCGCCGCGACTTTCCGGCCGTAGCGGTGTCGGACGGCATCCGAAGCCATCAGGATATGGCTGTTTGAAAGGCCGCAGATAAGGGCCTGCATTCATTGGAGCGACGCGAAACAGAAGTTGCACGTCCGGAATGTTCGACGCATCGCTTTTCACAAACGCCATGACGTTGTTCGGTAGGCTGGCTGCGAGACCGGTACCGAACAAATGCGCGCGTGCAAGTTGCGGCACGATGCGGTCAAGCCGCATGGCCCGGTTGAGCGGCCCCCGCTCTTTGCGAAAGCAATCGACGCCTGCCGAAATATGATCCTGGAGATTACGCCCAACGCCCTTGATCGCCGCCCTTAGCACGATCCCATGGCCGCTGAGCTCCGCCGGATCACCCACGCCCGATAACATGAGAAGCTGCGGCGAGTTGATCGAACCGCCCGACAGGATCACCTCACGCTCGGCGCGCAGATCGACCGTCACACCCTTTTGGCGATAGCGGATACCAACGGCGCGCTGACCCTCAAACAGGACCTGCAGGGCAACTGCGCGCGTCTCGACACGCAGATTCGGCCGACCGAGCGCAGGCCGCAGATATGCCACAGCGGCACTGCAACGTCGGCCGTTGCGGATGGTCGACTGACCGCGGCTGAAGCCTTCCTGCTGGCGGCCGTTGTAATCGGCCGTCCGGGCGTGACCGGCGGAGTCTCCAGCTGCGAGGAACGCGTCCAGCAGCGGATCGGGGAAATTCGGCGAGCAAACACCCAGCGGTCCATCACCGCCGCGATATTCATCCGCGCCTCCGGTCCAGGTTTCCTGGCGCCGGAAGTACGGCAGCACATGCGCATAGGACCAACTCTGCAATCCACGGTCGGCCCAACGGTCGTAGTCGGCGCGGTGCCCCCGAACGTAAGCCATCGCATTGATGGATGAAGACCCTCCAACCACACGGCCGCGATAGACTGGGATGCGACGCCCTGCCATCGTGGCGGACGGTTCGGTGGAGTACATCCAATCGTGGCTGCGGCGCAGCACGTTGCGGCCCCAGGCTAGCGGTATGTGCAGCCAGGGACTTCGATCCCACCCGCCTGCCTCCAGCAGCACGACACTCACATCCGGATCTTCGGTCAGCCGGTGCGCGAGCACGCATCCGGCCGAACCGGCGCCAACGATGATGTAATCACAGTGTGGATGTTTCGGCATTTCGGCTACCCATCGAGCCGCTAAATCCGCCAAAGTCCAATTTATTGGCGCTCGCTTGTTATTTGGCCCAGCGAATAAGAGTGGCGGTAAGTTATATTTGACCGTACCACAATACGGGAAGCATCCTTTCGGCATAGGCTGGTGTGCGAGAAGCATCGCCGCGACTTGAACCCGTCCGCATGCCCAGCACCGGCTCAGGCCGTCCGACCAATTACAGGAGAGATTCTGTGGCCCAGGTCGACACGAATTCCGCCCCCTCCGCCCACAGTTTTGTTCCAATCATCGACATTGCGCCGTATCTGGCCGGCACGCCGGAAGGCAAGCGTCGGGTGGCCGCGCAGATCGGTCGCGCCTGCCGAGAAATCGGCTTCTATGTCATCGTCGGCCACGGTGTCGATCCCGCAATGATCGACCAGGTCGAGGCCGCGTCGCGCGAGTTCTTCGATCTGCCACTCGAAGAAAAAATGAATCTGCACGTCGGTAACGCGCCTGGGGGGGTCGGCTACGCTGCCATTGGCGACACCGCGCTCGCATACACGCGCGGCCAAGTGGCGCCGCCCGATCTCAACGAATCGTTCCAGATCGCCAAGGTCGACATCGCCGACGACCCTTATTTCCAGAGCGAGGCCGCGCGTGGACTGATTCCGCACAATCGCTGGCCGGAGCGCCCGGCCGCTCTCAAGGCTCTGTATACTCAATACTACCTGCGGATGGGCGCACTGGCGAAGGATTTGTTGCGACTGTCGGCGCTGGCGCTCGATCTGCCGGAAACCTATTTCGACGACAAGATCGACCGACACATCAGCCGCCTTAACGTCCGCCTCTATCCGGAACAAAAAGTCGCGCCCCTCCCCGGTCAATTGCGCGCTGCCGCGCACACCGACTACGGCACTGTCACCATCCTGAAACCGGGTGACACGGTTGGCGGGCTCCAGGTCGCCGACTCGGACGGGAACTGGCACGACGTTCCGATGGTCCCGGACTCGTTCGTGATCAATCAAGGTGACTTGATGGCGCGCTGGACCAATGATCGCTGGATCTCGACCCTGCATCGCGTCGCCAATCCGCCGGAAGAGGCCAAGGGTGGGTCGCGCCGGCTGTCGATCGTTTTCTTTCACCACCCGAACTACGATGCCAACGTGGCCTGCCTGCCGACATGCATCGAACCTGGTGTCGCACCCAGCTATGAACCTATTACGGTGAGTGACTACTATAGCCTGAAGAAGGCGCAGCAGCGGATGGCGCGAGCGAAGGCAATGGAAGCCGCGGCGAGTTGACCGGCGGAGGCCACGCGCGCCTCCCTTGGCAAGAATCTTGCGTCGACAACGGCACGGATTCGACGGGACTCAGGTTGCACCGTTGAGAAATTGCCCGTCACGGAGGACCAAATGGCGATGATCGGTTCCGTCATCAGGCGGCTTTGTGGCGCACTCCTGATCGCCGGGTTCGCCGGCGCGCCTGCGGCCTGGTCCGCGGAAGCAATCACAATCGCGGTCAGCTCCGAGCCGACTACGCTCGATCCTCAACTCGTGGACGATGGCAGCGAGCGCGCCGTCAACGACAATATCTACGAAACCCTGATGGCTCGCACGCCCAAGGGCGAACTGGTACCCGGACTAGCCGAAAGCACGCCGACCCAGAGCGCCGCGAACGCATGGCGCTTCAAGCTCCGCCCCGGCATCAAGTTCAGCAATGGCGAGCCGTTCAATGCCGACGCCGTCGTATTCAGCGTCAAGCGGATCGTCGATCCGAAATTTGGCTCCAAGCAGATTTCCTATTTCTCGGCGATCACCGAGGCGAAGAAGATCGACGACCTCACCGTCGACGTGATCACCCAGGGGCCCGATCCGATCCTGCCATCGCGCATGTATTGGATGAAGATGGTGCCGCCAGGCGCCGCGTCGAAGCCGGACTTCGCGCAAGCGCCGGTCGGGACGGGTCCATACAAGTTCGTCAAATGGACACGCGGTTCGTCGATCCAACTGGCAAAGAACGACGGCTACTGGGGCGGCGCGCCGGGCATCGACACCGTCAACTATCGCTTCATCGGCGAGTCCGGAACGCGGCTCGCCGGATTGATGGCCGGCGAATTCGACATCATCTCGAACCTGCTGCCGGAGTTCACCAGCCGCGCCCCGAAAGCCGCCGTTGTGCTGGGACTGGAACAGCCGATCATGATCCTGTCGGCGATCAGCGGCATCACGAAAGACGAGCGGGTTCGGCAGGCGCTGAACTACGCGATCGACAAGGACGCGATCGCCACCGGACTGTTTGAGAAATACGCGTCCATCAGTCAGGGCCAGCTTCTGGCTCCGTCGTATTTCGGTTTCGATCCCGAGACCAAAGCCTATCCCTACGACCTCGCGAAGGCGAAAGCGCTCATCAAGGAGGCCGGAGCCCAGGGCAAGACGCTGACCCTCGTCGGTCCGGCCGGCCGGTGGTTGAAGGATCGCGAACTGGTCGAGGCCGTGGCGCAGATGTGGACGGAGGCCGGTCTCAAGGTCGACGTCAAGATTTTTGAATTCGGCGAATATCTCAAGCGGCTGTTCGACCGCACGACGCGGGCCGATGCTATCTTCGTGTCGAATTCGAACGAGCTGATGGACGCCGACCGCCCGCTCTCGGCCTATTACTCCTTGAGCGGCCCGGGCGGCTCAAACGACGACGTCGCCATGAAAGCGGATATCGACGCCGCGCGTACCGAAACCGACCCCGCGAAGCGCGCGTCGCTTTATCATAAGATCATCGCGCATGCGCGAGAGAAGGCCTATTTCGCGTGGCTTATTGTGCTCAGTGACCTCTACGGCACCAGTTCTCGGCTGATCTGGGCGCCTCGCACCGACGCCAAGCTCCTGGTGAAGGAGATGACGATCAAGCGATGAGCGTGCGCTCTTCATCGCGCCTCC
The DNA here is from genome assembly GCA_963763365.1 of uncultured Alphaproteobacteria bacterium. Lineage (GTDB taxonomy): Bacteria > Pseudomonadota > Alphaproteobacteria > Rhizobiales > Xanthobacteraceae > VAZQ01. The sequence goes on from CAVXOE010000015.1 coordinate 259,783, forward strand.
TTTATAAGGCCACGTCGGACGGCGCCGCCAATCGCGATCCAAGGAGGCCCGGATGAGCGCCTTCATCCTCAAACGGCTGTACTACGGCCTCTATGTCGTCTTCGGCGTCACCGTCATTGTCTTTGTGGTGACCCGGCTGGTCGGCGATCCCATTTCGACCATGCTGCCGTTGGAGGCCACGCCGGAGCAGCGCGCCATCTTGGCCCAGCAACTCGGGCTCGATCGTCCGATCTACGTGCAGTTTTTCGCATTCCTCGGCGAGGTGGCGCACTTCGATCTCGGCCAGAGCCTGTGGCAGCATCGTTCGGTCACCGAGATCGTTTTCGAGCGGCTACCGATGACGATCTACCTGGTCGGCGCCGGCATGCTGCTCGCGATCGGCTTGGCGATACCGCTCGGCATTGTCGCCGCATTGAAGCCCGGCGGAATTACCGACCGGATCACGGTCGTGCTCAGCCTGGTCGGCCTGTCCATCCCGCAGTTCTGGCTCGGTCTTCTGCTCATTATCGTATTCGCGGTCGACCTGCGTTGGTTGCCGACCTCCGGCAGCGGCAGTCTGAGTCACTTGGTGCTGCCGACGATTACGCTCGCGGTACCGGCCTTGACGCGCATGGTGATGGTTGTGCGTACGTCTATGATGGACGAACTCAACGCGCAGTACATCAAGGTCGCGACCGCCAAGGGCATGCCGTTCTGGCGTGTGGTCGGCGTCCACGGGCTGCGCAACATCACGGTGCCTGTCATGACGCTCGCCGGCTGGGAGGTGATACGTGCGCTTGCCGGCTATTCGGTCGTGGTCGAAACGGTATTCGCCTGGCCCGGGCTGGGACTCGCCGCCATCCAGGCGATCGAGCGTCAGGATCTGATCCTGCTGCAGGGCATCGTATTCTATATCGCGATCATGGTGGTGATCATCAACATCGCACTCGACGTCGCGCAGAAGTTCGTCGACCCGCGCGTGAAATTCACCTGAGATGTCGAGCGCGAACGCTCCATCACCCGCGCCGCCTCAACCAGGCCCAGCCGTTGCGCCGTCCGGACGGCCCTACGAATTGATGAATGCCGCGCGCGGTCTCAGCCTCGAATTGTGGGCCGACCGCATCAGCTTCATCGGATCCGTCATTCTCCTAGCTCTCATCCTGACCGCGATCTTCGCGCCTCTCCTTGCACCGTTCGATCCGGCGGCGCAATCACTGCGCGCCCGGCTCCTGCCGCCGTTCTGGCTGCCGCGCGGAACCATCACGCATCTGCTTGGCACCGACTATCTCGGCCGCGACGTCCTGAGCCGGCTGATCTACGGCTCGCGCGCGTCGCTCGGGATCGGCACCGCCGTGGTGGTGCTGGCCGGATCATTCGGCGTAGTCATGGGATTGCTGGCCGGCTATTTCGGGGGGCGTATCGACAACGTCATCATGCGCACCATCGATACGCAGATCGCATTCCCAGGCCTTCTACTCGCACTCATTATTCTCGCCACGGTCGGACCGACCACCGCGACGGTCATCGTCGTGCTCGCGCTCAACGGCTGGATGGTGTACGCGCGCGTCACGCGCGGCATCGTGATGTCCTTGCGGCACGTGCCGTTCGTCGAAGCAGCCGAGATCGTCGGCTGCCGGCCGAGGCGGGTGATCTTCCGGCATCTGTTGCCGAACCTAATCTCGCCGCTGCTGACCTTGATGATGCTGGAATTTGCCCGCGTCGTGCTCGCTGAGGCTTCGTTGTCGTTCCTCGGACTGGGCGTCCAGCCACCGGCGAGCTCCTGGGGCCTCGATGTCGCGACCGGCAAGGCTTACATCTTCAACGCGTGGTGGCTCGTCACATTTCCCGGCCTTGCCATTGCGCTCACCGTACTCGCGGTCAATCTGCTGGCAAGCTGGGCACGCGTAACGTCGGACCCGCAGGAACGCGAGAAGCGCTTTGCCCACAGGCTTCGCGCACGGCTCGCACCGTCGGTGCGCAATGTCGCGGCGGCAGCCTCACCGGCGCCTGCCTGCCTGCTCGAAATTCGCGAGCTCGTCGTTCACTTCCACACCCGCAGCGGCACCGTACTCGGAGTGCGCGGGATCGACCTCACGATCCAGCGTGGCGAAACGCTCGGGATCGTCGGCGAATCCGGGTCTGGAAAGAGCGTGACGGCGCAGGCGGTGATGGGTCTCGTCAACGTTCCGGGGGTGATCGTGGGCGGCGATATTCGATGGAAGGGGCGCTCGCTGCTCGATCGTTCCGAGCAATCCTACGCACGAAAGGTCCGCGGCAAGGAGGTCGCGATCATTTTCCAGGACCCGATGACGTCGCTCGACCCGCTCTTCAGTGTCGGCATGCAGATCGGCGAGGTGCTGCGTCATCACCTGGGCATGTCCCATACCGCGGCGCGGGCGCGGACCATCGAACTCCTGTCGCTCGTCGGCATCGCGGCGCCGGAGCGCCGCATCAACCAGTATCCACACGAACTGTCCGGCGGCATGCGTCAGCGTGTGATGATCGCGATGGCGCTGGCATGCGAGCCGGAGCTATTGATCGCGGACGAGCCGACCACCGCGCTCGATGTGACGATTCAGTCGCAGATTCTGGACTTGCTGATGTCGCTGCAGGAGCGGTTCGGGCTCGCGATCATTCTCATTACCCACGATCTCGGTGTCGTCGCGCGCCTCTGCGACCGCGTCGCGGTCATGTATGGCGGGCGCATCGTGGAACAAGGCCCGGCCGTCGCGATGTTCGAACAGCCACGGCATCCCTACACGATTGGTTTGCTGAATTCGACGCCTCGCCTCGCCGATCGGAGTGAGCGCCTCAATTCAATCGAGGGCGCACCGCCGCACCTCCTGGCCTCGCCGCCCGGCTGTTCTTTTGCGCCGCGCTGCGGTTCGGTGACCGAGGTATGCACGCAGAGCGATCCGGCGTTGACCGCCGCCGGGGCCGGACGGGCCGTCGCCTGCTGGCACCCGCGGGATACCGGGAGTCAGCGCGCGCGCGACGAGCGCGGAGAACCGCTCCATGCTTGACGTGGCATCGCCGCTGCCCATCCGCACAGCGGACGCACAACCCCTCGTCATGGTCGAAGGCTTGAGCGTGTTCTTCCCCGTACCAGGAGCAAGATTCTGGTCGCGCGCCCGACCTCAAGTTCATGCGGTAGAAGACGTTAGCTTTACGCTCCATCCCGGAGAGACGCTCGGCCTTGTGGGGGAATCCGGCTCGGGCAAGACCACGACCGGGCGCGCCCTGATCTTGCAGATCAAGCCGACTCGAGGACGCATCCATTATCGCGGCACGGACATCACAAATACCGAGGGCGAGGCACTGCGCCGGCTGCGGTGCTCTATGCAGTTCGTCTTTCAGGATCCCTATGCCAGCCTGAATGCCCGCATGACAGTGCTCGACATTGTCGCTGAACCTCTGATCGTACATGGCTTTGCGAAGCGTGCGAGAGACGTCCGCGACAAGGTTGTTTCCCTGATAGAACTGGTCGGACTGCCCGCCGACGCGGTCGGCCGCTATCCGCACGCTTTCTCCGGCGGCCAGCGGCAACGCATCGGCATCGCGCGGGCGCTTGCGATCTCGCCTGAGTTCATAATCGCTGACGAACCTGTATCCGCTCTCGACGTTTCGGTACGGGCCCAGGTCGTCAATCTCTTTCAGGACCTGCAGAGCCGTCTCGGTCTAACCTACCTGTTCATCGCGCACGACCTCGCCATCGTCCGCCACATCTCGCATCGAGTTGCGATCATGTATGCCGGTCGGATCGTGGAAATCGGGGGGCGCGACGCGGTCTACGAAACACCGTGCCATCCCTATACTCAGGCGTTGCTCGCCGCGGTGCTGGAGCCCGACCCGACCGTCACGCGCGCGCGGCCTCGCGCAACGGCCACAAGCGAGGCGCCCAATGTCGTCGATCCCAAACCGGGCTGTAGCTACCAGACGCGTTGCCCACTCGTCCGCGACCGCTGCCGCAACGAAACGCCGACATTGACGCCGCGCAGGAGCGGACATTTCGTCGCCTGCTTCGAGCGCTGAAACCGGCCACGAGAGTTCGTGACTTCTCGCGAGGTTCGAGGAGTGATGACGAGAACGTCCATCGGCGTGCCGTGCGTCCGTCGCCGACAATGAGTTTCCACGTGAGATCGTACCAATCTTGCGGCCAACAACGGCTGGATGTGTCCTCGGTCGGACAGAACCGGTCCCGAGAATTTGGACCGGACGCTAAGTGGAGTTTCTGCCTGACGGCGGGCACGCTGTTGCCTGCGAATCAGGAGAGACCATGAGCAGACGACCGCGGCGGAACCATACACCGGCCTTCAAGGCGCAGCCGCATTCGGTGCGCGGATTCTTTGCGGGCGTGGTTCGCAAGAAGCTCGGATTAGTCCAAACATGGGCTATCACTCCTCGCCGGCGATGTCCTTTCTGATGACTTTGTTCAACGTTCGCCTGGGATGGTGGCTCGGAAATCCCGCTCGATCTGCCTATCGCAGCGACGGGCCGACATTGGCGATTGTGCCGCTCGTGAATGAACTCATAGGCAACACCTCCGATCGAAGCCGTTTCGTCAATCTCTCCGACGGCGGGCATTTCGAGAATCTCGGACTTTACGAAATGGTGCGCCGTCGCTGCCGGACGGTCGTCGTCAGCGACGGCGGCTGCGACCCAAGCTTCGCGTTTGAAGATCTCGGCAATGCGGTGCGCAAGATTTCGCTCGACCTCGGCGTGGCGATCACGTTTCACGGCTTGACCGCGCTCAAGAGCCGCGCGCTGGAAGATCGCGCCGACGGTTCAAAAGCCGGCGGCGCGCCCTCCGACCCGGCCCTTTTCGCGATCGGCGTGATCGACTACGGGCAAGGCGACGAGGGCGTCGTCCTCTACATCAAGGCTGCTTATCATAAGGACGTGGTGCGCAATGTCGGGGTCCGCAGCTACGCCATTGCCAATCGGGATTTTCCACACCAATCGACGGCCGATCAATTCTTCAGCGAATTGCAGTTCGAAAGCTACCGCGCGCTCGGATTTGAGATCACAAACGACATTCTGAACTCTCGGACAGAGGCTGCTCGCCAATCCGGCAAATCCAACGCTGAAAGGGATTGTCGCGGCCTTGCGCGACCTCGCCGTGAAGAATCCCGAGCCGTAGGCGGCGCGCTGGCATTGTCACGTTGTTGGGCTTGTCGGCGGGGAGTTGCGGCCGTAAGTGTCGATCATGACCAGGATCAGCTACGCCGGATATCGCTTCCCGCCCGTAATCATTCAGCAGGCCGTCTGGCTCTATGCCCGGTTCACCCTCAGCTTCCGCGATGTCGAGGACCTGTTGGCCGAACGCGGGATCATGGTCTCCTATGAGACGGTACGCCGCTGGGTGAAATACTTCGGACCCATGATCGCGGCTGACCTTCGACGACGCCGGCCCAAGCCTCATTCCACTTGGCATCTTGATGAGGTGTTTATCAAAATCGATGGCCGGTTGGTCTACCTATGGCGTGCCGTCGATGCCGAGGGCGAAGTCCTCGATGTTCTTGTGCAGAGCAAGCGAGACAAGCGAGCTGCACTGAAATTGATGCGGAAATTGCTCAAGAAAATGGGCTTTGCTCCAGACAAGATTGTGACCGATGACCTGCGATCTTACGGCGCGGCCGCGCGTGATCTTGGGCTCTCTCGTCGCCATGAACGCGGGCGATGGCGCAACAACCGAGCGGAGAACTCGCATCAACCGACCCGACGAAGGGAGCGCAAGATGCAGGGGTTCAAGAGTGCGGGATCAGCCCAGCGCTTTCTGTCCGTCCACGCCGCCACCTACAACACCTTCAACGTCCAGCGCCACCTCATCTCAGCCAAGACGCACCGGGCATTCCGAGCCTCGGCCATGCAGACGTGGCGCGAGGTCACCGCTGCGGCGTGATCGCGATTGAGTGCACGATTTGTCGCGTCTATCATTCGTCAACGTGACAATGCCCCCGCGAGCACTCCGACCCGTCGCATCAGGTCCTGCTGCTGCCCCCGCGCCACCACCGGCCACGCCGCCGCCGCGCCGCCGACAAGGGAGATGAATTGGCGGCGCGGGATCACTCGATCACCTCGTCGGCGCGGAGCAGGAACGCCTCCGGGATCGTCAGTCCGAGCGCCTTCGCAGTTTTCAGATTGATGACAAGCTCCATCTTAGTCGGCTGTTCGATTGGTAGGTCAGCTGGTCTACTGCCCTTTAGTATCCTGTCGACAAACCGAGCCGCCTGAAAATAGAGGCGTGCATAACTGACGCCATAGGACATCAGCCCGCCGTCGTCGACGAACTCTCGCTCGGTATATATTGCTGGCAGCTTGTGACGCGCTGCAAGCTCGACGATCATCCTCTGGCTGGCTTGAGTGGTCGCGCCGGTGCTAACGATCAGAGCATCGATCTTTCTTTTGACCGCCTCTTCAAATGCGCCTTGGAGATCGGCCACCGCACGAACATCGAGCGCCGTCGCCTCGATCTTCAGAAGGTTCGCCGCCGATCTGATATCCTCCCATTGCTGCGATGTCGTTGGATTGCCGAAATTCTTAATCGTCGCGACATGGTTGATGCTAGGTAATAGCTCCTTCAGTATCTCCACTCGTTTGGCTTCGAGCTCCGAATGAAACGAACTGAGACCCGTGATATTTCCGCCGGGACGCGACAGGCTGGCCACGATGCCGACGCCGACAGGATCGGCCACGGCTGACATGACAATAGGAAGCGTGGTGGTCGCCCTCTTGAGCGCCAATGCGGCAGGTGTCGTTCTGACGACGATAACGTCTGGACCCTGTCCGATCAGTTCGGATGCCAAGGCTGGGAATGTTTCATAGCGCCCTTGGACGAACCGGTAATAAATATCGAAGTGGTCTCCCTCCTGCTGACCGAACTCTCGCATGCCCGTGGTGAAGGCCGTAACGTTTCTTTCGTTTTGCTCCCGAGAGATCGTTTCCAACATGCCTATTCGCCATCGATGCGGTGCGCGCTCGGCTCGCGCCACCACCGGCCACGCCCCTGTGGCGCCGCCGAGCAGGGTAATGAACTCGCGGCGCGGGATCACTCGATCACCTCGTCGGCAGCCACAAGCAATCTATCCGACACGGTCAGGCCAAGCGTCTTGGCGGTCTTGAGGTTGAGGGCCAAATGAAACTTCGTCGGCTGCATCACAGGCAGATCGGCTGGTCTTTCCCCCTTGAGGACCCGCCCGGTATAGACGCCTGCTTGGTGATACGAGTTTGGTAAGCTGGTTCCGTAACTCATCAGGCCGCCAACCAAGACATATTCACGCCAAGCGTAGCTCGCCGCAATCGCATGCCGTGCGGATAGTGTCACGATCCTGTCACGTTGGCTGTCGAAGTACGGTTCGCCAGCTACAACAATCCCACCAGCGCGCAGCTTAATCACGGCTGCAAAAGCTGCATCTAGTTCGCGTTCCGTGGTGGCGTTGAGGACCTGGAGCTGAATCCCCAGCGGGTTTGCAGCCGCCTGCGCTTCCCTCGTTTCAAACTCGGAGATCGGATTGGATGGATTGACGAGGTAAGCAATCAGGGCGGCCGTGGGCAACAATTCCTTCAGTGTTTCGAGACGTTTCCCCGCGAGTGTCGGGCCGAATCCACTCATGCCGGTGACGTTGCCACCGGGTCGGTTGAAGCTGGAGACCAGACCAAGACCAATTGGATCGCTGGTCGCCCCGAAGACGATTGGAATTGACGAAGTCGCAGATTTGGCCGCGAGTGCCGACGGGGGCCCCCCCGCAGCAAAAATTGCCGACACCCGAAGGCCAACGAGCTCAGCCGCCAGCGGGGGCAACAGGTCATAACGACCCTCCGCCCAACGAAATGCGATCACCAGATTTTGTCCTTCGACAAATCCAACTTCGCGCAGCCCTTGGCGGAATGCCAGAACTACGTCAGCCGACTCGCCAGGCGATCGGCTGCTGAGGAAACCGATCACCGGCATAGTCGGTTGTTGCGCCCGCGCCGCCACCGGCCACGCCGCTGTTGCGCTACCGAGCAGGGAGATGAACTGGCGGCGAGAGGTCATTCAATCACCTCGTCAGCGAGCGCAAGCAATTTGTCCGGCACCTTCAGGTCAAGCGCGTGAGCCGTTTTGAGATTGATGACGAGCTCGAATTGCGTTGGCTGCAAGACCGGCATTTCTGCCGGATTTGAGCCCTTCAAAATTTGCCCGACATACTCCCCAGCTTGCCGATACATCCAGCTAATGCTTGGGCCGTAGCTCATTAAACCACCCGCAACCGCGAACTGGCGAACAAATGATATGGATGGAAGTTTGTATAGAAGCGCGAACGATGCAATTTGTTCGCGTCGATCCAACGGGATTGGATCGGTTGCAGTAATCAACGCATCGGCCTTGGCACGTAGCATCTCCTCCAGGGCAGCGTCCATTTCTAGCGCATTTCTGGCATTTAACGCGATGGTTTCAAGTCCGAGCTTCTTTGCTCCGCTCTCTCCATCAGCCTGTTCAATATTGATATTAGGATTGTTGGGATTTATCAGCAGCGCAACTCGCGAAATCCTTGGAGCAATTTCCCGAAGGAGTTCTACACGCTTTCCGGCCAGAACATTTTGGTTGAAAAGGATACCGGTCACGTGCGCGCCGGGTCGGTTTATGCTTTTGACGAGTTCAAATCGGACGGGATCTCCACCTATCGTGAAAACAACTGGAACCGTACTGCTCGCATGTTGCGGCGGCTCGTGCAGAGGCAACGTCACCTGTTGCGGCAATTACAGTTACGCCGATGCCTACAAGCTCAGCCGCCAGCGCCGGCAATGCCTCATAATTGGCGTGCGCCCAACGCTCGACAATCCGGACATTTCGTCCCTCGACGAAGCCTGCTTTTGCCAATCCCTCACGGAACGAGTTAGCATTAAAACGATAAGTATCTGGCGAGGCGCTGTTCAAAAATCCCACTAATGGAGTTGCGGGCTGCTGCCCCCTTGCCACCACTGGCCACGCTGCCGCCGCGCCGCCGAGCAGCGCAACAAACTCCCGCCGGCCGATGCACTCGGCGGTCCGCCTCAGGGTGCGATGGGAAACGTCCGCGCTCGCCATACTCCCTCCCTGGCGCTTGCCGTCTTGGAGCGGCCTAGCTCCAGGTTGCAAGGCTACGCGACACCGGTGACCGGCTCAATGGCCCCCTCAGCGTCTCACCCGCACTTCGAAGGCACCGCAAACGGGATAATGACGTGATCACGCAGACGCAGCAGCCCAACCTCTTTTGGAATTCGCAGGCAAGCTGATGCTATAGTTCACGATACGGTCTTCAGCCCTGCGACGGAGTTCCGCGATCCCCTGCAGCCGCTCTAAATCTAAGCCAGCAATGCGGCCTTCGCCCATTATGATCGCAAGCCTGATACCAATGGCGACTTGCGCGATATGGGCTTCCAGGACCTGGACCCGCTTGGCTGCAGTCTCGGCCGCTTGGCCTCCCTGTTCGCCCGGACCTTCGGCGTTGGCAACGGCATTCTCCAGTGTCGCTATTTGAGCTTCCAAGGCTTCGATTCGCCTAGTCGCGGTTTCGGCTTCTCGGCGTCGCTCCTCAGCCAGAGCTTGGGCCTTCGTGACAGCTTCCTTCAGCGTACCAATATCAGCTTCCAGAGCCTCGACACGCGTGACTGCGGTCCCGGCTTCATGGCGTTGCTGTTCGCCCAGGGCTTCGGTGCTGGCGATAGCGTCCTGCAGCGTAGCGATCTGAGCTTCCAGGGCCTCGATCGTACGGCGTTCGCCCGAATCGGATGTGCGAAGCGAATGGTGATCCGCCTCTACATGGGCGCGGAGGCGCGCCTGGAGAGCCGCGGCGAAATCGGGGTAGGTCAAGCGAGCTGTCCTCCATACGGCCGAATGACTACGGCATCACACGGTTAATGAAAGGTTAATCTGGTTATCGACCCCGAAACGTCACCCCGCCCTTCTTGTCAGCACCGGCCACAACGCCTGCACACGCCGGCGAACCGTGCTCTCATCTGGGACTCGACCTGACGCGGCGAACGAGTCGAGCATGTCGCGGACCAGTTCACGCTAAGCATTGCTTTCTCCCCAGCCGTAAAGCAAATCCCCCGAAACGGCCTGAGCACCGTTGCGCCTTGAAGAAATTGCTACTGACTGTGTGAACTACCTCACACGCCCTCGGCGCGGCCGGAGCCATGGTTCGCCTGCAAGGGTGCAACAGCAATAGGGAGTGTGCGATGGAACAGGCATTCATTGCTGCTGCCGAGCCACAGAACGAGTTTGACCGGCTGATTGAGCTTCGGCGCTATGACATTCTCGATACGCAGCCCGAACCGGCGTTTGATCTACTGACCGATATCGGGGCCTATGTTTTTGACACGCCGATATGCTTGGTCAGCTTGATCGACAGGAACCGACAATGGTTTAAGGCAAAGAAGGGCGTGGCGGCCGCAGAGACTGACCGGAAGATTGCCTTCTGCTCGCACGCGATCCTAGGCGACGACCTCCTGGTCGTTCCCGACGCAACATGCGACCCTCGCTTCGCCGGCAATCCACTTGTTGTGGGAGCGCCCTATATCCGTTTTTATGCGGGCGCGCCGCTGCGCACGCCGAGTGGCTTTAATCTGGGGACGCTGTGCATCATCGATCTGAAACCCCGAAGCCTGAGCGATGAACAAAGGAGAGTGTTGCGAGGATTGTCCCGACTTGCGGTCGACGAGCTCGAACTCAGACTTAAAATTAAGCAACTCCAGGATGAAGCCTATCGTGTTGGCAAGGAGCAACGCTACGCACAGGAGGCGACCTTTCGACTTGAGGCCGCGAAATATGATTTGATTTCCGCGCGATCCTCAAATCACTGGTCCACGAGCGTATCCCGCATGATATTCGAGCCCCTGAGGGGCCTGGTCTGAAGGCGATCCGTGAAGATTGCGCGCGGCTGCAAAAACGCGGTCACGCCCTCAGTTTTGGCGAGTTGCGGTCTCATGCGATCGATGATTTGCGAAGCAGTTAGTTGACGCTCGTCGCGCGGCTTGAGCACAACGAACCCGCGTCCAGTATTCGCGGTCTGTGCGCTGCGCCGGGCCACGCGCCCTCGTCGGCAACGTAGTCCTTCGAATATCGCCGGAATGCGACCGCCCAGCGGTGTAGGACTATCTAGCGACTCAGATCCCCGTTTGCCTGGAAACAAACCGCAATGACCGAAACGGTCAAGATCACAGGGTGGATGCTAACGGTGCTGCACATTTTCTGCTACACGAGCGCAAGTGCCTGATCGAGGTCGGCGAGAATGTCGTCGATGTGTTCGATGCCGACTGACAGTCGCACGTAGCCGTCAGTAACGCCGGTCTTTTGCTGCTCCTCGGGCGTAAGCTGCGAGTGCGTGGTGCTGGCAGGGTGGATGGCAAGCGAGCGCGCATCGCCGATGTTCGCGACGTGATAGAACATCTTTAGGTTGTCAATAAACTTGCGCCCGGCGTCGCGCCCTCCTTTGAGTTCGAAGCCGACCAAACCGCCGTACCCACCCTTGAGGTATGCGTCGGCCCGGCGCTTGGTCTCCCCCGTCATAAGGCCGGGAAAGATGGTTTTTTTTACCTTCGGATGTTTGGACAGGTATTGCGCCACAGTATCGGCGTTGCTGGAATGCTGGCGCATCCGCAGCACAACCGTCTCCAGCCCCTGGATGAACATAAAGGCATTGAACGGCGACATGGCCGCACCGATATCCCGCAGCAACGTAACGCGCGCCTTGAGGATGTAGGCGATTGGACCGAGCGGCTTTACTGCCTGGGTCCATACCGCGCCATGGTAGCTCGGATCGGGCTTGTTGAGCATCGGGAATCGATCGGCGTGCTTCTCCCAGTCGAAGTTGCCACCATCAACGATGATTCCCCCAATCGAGGTACCGTGGCCTCCGATGTATTTTGTTGTTGAATGCATCGTGATGGCGGCGCCGTGCTTGATCGGCTGGCACAGTACTGGGCAAGCGGTATTGTCCATGATCAGTGGCACACCCAGCTCACGCCCAATCTTGGCGACTTCTGCGATCGGGAAGACTGCGAGTTTAGGATTGGGCAACGTTTCGCCGTAGTAACACCGTGTCTTGCCATCTGTCGCACGGCGGAAGTTTTCGGGATCAGCGGGATCAACAAAGCGGCATTCGATTCCCATCGTACCCATTGTGTTCTGGAACAGGTTCCAGGTGCCACCGTAGATGTCGGTCGAGCAAACGAAGTTATCGCCGGCGTGACAGATATTCTGCACCGCGAATAGCGAAGCCGCCTGTCCCGAGGCCACGGCGAGCGCTGCGACACCGCCTTCGAGTGCTGCGACGCGCTCCTCCAGTGCGGCCTGCGTCGGATTCATGATCCGCGTATAGATGTTGCCGAGTTCTTTCAACGCAAACAGGTTTGCGGCATGTTCGGTCGAATTGAATTGGTACGACGTCGTTTGATAGATCGGCACAGCAACGGCCGTCGTTGCCGGGTCTGAACGGTAGCCGGCGTGCAAGACGATAGTTTCAGGATTCTGGCTCTTCGTCGGCATGTTTCCTCCGTCAAGATTGACCGCAGTGGGCATGGTTTGGCCGACGACGAAGCTGGTCACGTCAGCGGGTTCGACCAAGTATATATTTCGATACTGTCATCGCATCAGGAACGAAAGCAAGCCGATGCTCGCGGGACATTCCGGTCAGTGACGGGGATTCCCCGCAAAATCCATTTTGACATCGAACGCTAGCATACGATCGAACAAATCCGCCTTACGATAGAAATGTGAACCTCGCCTAACCGGTTGCCTGGAATCTCTTCGCTACGATGCTCGAGAAGTCCGCTCGCCAGCACCGAAGTCCTGGGCGACCCGTTTGGCTGCAGTCTCTCGAACGAAGCTTTCACCGAGCTCGCTGACAATGCGAAATGGGTTGCAGACAATTACGACCAGAGTTCGCCGATGAGGTGATCGGATAGACTTCCTTCGCTTGCACTATATGTCGCTTCTTTACCCCTCGCGGATTGCGTGTCGCGCTCTTCAATGTCCAGTGTTTGGCCCATTCCATTCGACAGAGGTGACCTCTCTCAACAGAACGCGGACAAATCGTCATTCCGGTCAATCGGAGTTGTAGTGGCCCAAGGTTGGCTTTTCGGTTCATTGAGCCGACTATTTAAAGCGTGTCTTCACCACCCGATCCAAAATACGTCTGGGGCGACCATGGGGGATACCTGGATTTGACTATCTTTCACGCAGGATAGTGTGTGGATGGCGACCGCCGAAAATTGCGCGTGTCGCCGAGCCGATGTTCGCTATGCGCCGACTTCGAGGTCGCATCGGAGATGCCAAGGCGATGCACAAATCGCGGCTGAGCGTACAGGGCGCAATATTAGAGCGTCACAGCCGAGAGGCTCCGCCCGGCGGAGAGGCAAAACGCGAGCAACCGGGGTGCAGTGCCGCGACCGAGGAACTTGCAACGGTATACGCGGCGCTCGACAATATCGACAATGGCGTCATCCTCCTCGATCCGGAATTGCGCTTGCAATACGCCAATCCCGCGTTGCACGCGATGTTCAAATCTCCGAAAAAGTTCGTCGACGGCAAGCCTCTTTATGCCGAGATGCTCAAACATGCGCGACTGAGCAGCGCTTACGCGGTTTCGGCCGATGAACTCAAGGAATATGTGGCCCGGCGACTCGCCTGGGTCAGTTCCGGCGATCCGACTCCAGTCGACCAGCACCTGAGCAGCGGACGAGTCATTCGCTGCCAATGCGCCGTCCTCCCCGGCGGCGGACGGATGCTCACCTACAGCGACGTGACCGACATCGTGCGACACGCGGAAGAACTTGAGCGACTTGCAACCACGGACGGAATGACTGGAATTTACAATCGGCGTCACTTCATGATGCTCGCCGATCGCGAATGGAACCGGTCGCGACGCTATGGCCGGCCATTGTCATTCTTGATGATCGATATCGATTTTTTCAAATCGATCAATGACTGTTTCGGGCACGAAGTCGGCGATCAGATGATCGTTCATTTCGTGACGCTCGCGCGCGCCAGCAAACGCGATTCCGACGTGCTCGCCCGCATCGGCGGCGAGGAATTTGCCTTGCTGCTGCCGGAAACGGATTTGAGACCAGCTCAGCTCGTAGGCGAACGTTTGCGCTGTGATGTTGCAGAAAATCCGTTGATCGCAAAGTCAGATCGGATTTCGACAACAATCAGCATCGGCGTGGCGACCCGTAACGACGCAATGACCGGAATTGTCGATCTTATGAAAGCGGCCGATCAGGCGCTTTATGACGCGAAAGGCAGCGGGCGCAATCGTGTGGTCTGCGGGCATAGTTGAAGGCAGCATCCGAGCCGACACGGTCTTGGCATGGTCAGTTTAGCTGCGTTATCGGCGTCGTTTAGCTCGATCCCTAGGCCGACCGAGTGATGCCGCCTCCTGGCCCGTTTTAGAAGGCGCTAAGTGCCCGGACGATGTGCGTTATGAGGGGCATTCGGGGTCGATTTGCTCATTGTGAGTTTATGGTTTGTGTCACGCCGGCCGAGGCAGTTCGATTGTGTGGAACGGCTGTAGCGTGTCGATCGCGTCGACCGTTTGCGTTTTCACATCCCACTTGAATTGCTGCAGCACCATCTTATCCGACAAAAAATCGACGAGCGTGAAACCATGGACTTCGATCGGCTTAACCTCTTCCTGGAAGTCGAGCACTTGAGAAGGCGTTGCTGGTGTGCCGCGGAAGCCGGCGGACGGCCATCCGAGAGGCCGCGTACCGCCTGTTCCCGATAAGCATACGGTGATCGGATTAGCGCTGAAGTCGTGGCTGCCGCTGCGCAGCATCTTGCCGAGTGCAATTGCGTGCATGTCACCGCTGATGACGATTGGTGACCGGCCCTTCATCGCCGACATCGCGGTCATTATTCGATCATGCTGCTTTAGCCAGCCCGGCTGCCAATAGGGCTTCGGCGACTTGATCGTAAGTTTCTTATCCGGCCCGAGGACATCCGGATACCACTCGCCCCATTTGCCAGCTGTCCAGCCCGGTGGATTTGATGGTGCGTGAACGACATGCGTGACCTCGGTCGCGTTCATGCGAGCGGCGAGCCACCGCTCGGCCTCGGGGTCGACATATACCGCGCTCGGCCCTGCCAGGGTTGCCGTACGACGTACGTCATAAAGCAGCATCAGCATCCCGCGATCCGACGCAGGATCGGTCTTGGCGAAGCGGCGTTTGTTCGAATTGAGTTACCGACCCTACGCTTAAATTATAGCCTGGGCAGCGTTATGAAGGATCGAGACGTATTTCGTTTTGAGAGATCGGGCAAATAACCGTCCGATTTGATGAGGACGCTTTCCTCTACGACACGTTCGTGCTCTTCAAGAGGACTTTTAATTCGATACATGTGATCGCCGTCGCGATCGGGCATTACAGCGATAACCTGATAATCGCCAGGTGCGGCACGACGAATGAACATCCCCGGAATGAACGCCACCACTTGACCAACGTTGAATTGGTGCATCGTCATATCCCCCGAGTGATAACCCCTAACTTTTCAAGCCTTATTCGCGAGTATGACCAAAAGAGGGAAAATTATGGATCGTTTGTTGTCGCGCCTGAGTACGGAGGCGCCGCGGCGGCCATTCCGCGCGCGTCAATGCGCGATCCGAGCGCAGATCCACTAGATCCGCGCCTGCAAACCGGTCTCAGCCCATTGTCGAACTGGTCTGCGGCATCTCAAAACGGAAATCGAAAAATGCCGAGCAGAGACTAGCGCCGAAAATGCCCGCAACTCAGGCGGAAAATTCTCCGGATGGCCTGCCAGAGACTCAAATCGACGACCTAAGCCGCGGGAATGTCGACGGTTCTGGTACGTCGGGAAATTCCACCACAGAGACCGTACTGGGTGGCTGGGATGCCAGGACTCGAACTCCCACACGTTGCATTTCACAAAGGCGTTTATCCATTTGAAATATCGCGAGAACTTTTGAAGCCATCCGACATCGCCATTCAGAGACGGATTTGAGAGTTCGGACTTGCACCGCGCGGCCCATAGCCAGTTGGAGAACGAAATGCCGATCCGTTCATGATCGGTTGCCCCGGAAATCCGCAATAACATTATCCAGAAAGGACTGGCATTCGTCCGCCAACAGAGCGTCACTGTTGGCACACCGAGCGCCGTGGGCGCTCAGGAGATCCCGCCCCGCTGGCCAGCTTGCCGTTGCGGGGTTTCGGTGGTGACGGCGCTGATCCGTCGCAACCGAAAGGATCGTAAGATGTCAAAAGGCAAAGCCGGCACCAAGTCCAAGCGAGCGCGGGCCAAAGGCGCCGCGAAACGACCCACCAAGAGTGGAAGTTCTCCTTCGTCGACCGCACGTGGCGCGACCAAGCAGGACGCGGTTCTCACCCTACTGAGGCAGCGCGAAGGCGCTACGATCGCCGCCATCATGAAGACGACCGGCTGGCAGCAGCACTCGGTCCGCGGCTTCTTTGCCGGGGTCGTTCGCAAGAAGTTGGGATTGACGCTGACGTCCGAGAAGGTCGACGGGGAGCGCACTTATCGCGTGCCTGCCGAAAAGACATCAAAATCGAGATCGGCCTCGAACGCCCCTGCTCTGTCGACTGTCTAGCTATGTCCAGAAACACGGACGCGATCGAGCGCAAGCTCGATCGCCTTCGCTCGCTGAGCGTCGAGGATTTACGCCTTGAATGGAAGAGGTTGCACGGAAGTGACGCGCCCGGGATCAGTCGCGACCTCCTGGCCCTGGGAGTGGGTTATAGGCTCCAGGAGATTGAGCACGGCGGGCTCGGCAAGGCGACGCGCCGAAAACTCAGAACGATCGCAAAATCCTTGCGAACCGACGGTCGGGTTGGCCCTACGCCGACCCTCTCTCCAAAGTCCGGTGCCCGGCTGATCCGCGAGTGGCACGGCGTCACGCACACCGTCACGGTCACGGAAGATGGCTTCGAATACGCCGGTGCGAGCTATTCATCGTTGAGCAAGATTGCCAAGAAGATAACCGGCACACACTGGTCGGGCCCACGCTTCTTCGGGCTGCTCGCGGCGCAAAAGGAACGCCCGACCAAGGGTGAACGCAATGCCTGAGCCCGACAAGGTGCAGCAACGGTCCCGCAAGCGGGCTCGTTGCGCGATCTATACCCGAAAATCTTCGGAGGAGGGTCTGGAGCAAGCGTTCAATTCGCTCGATGCCCAGCGCGAGGCCTGCGCGGCGTTCATCCTGTCCCAACGTCACGAAGGCTGGGTGGCGTTGCCGACGCTATATGACGACGGCGGATATTCCGGCGGCACGATAGAGCGGCCCGCCTTGCAGAGGCTCATCGCTGACATCGAGGCCGGCCAGATCGACGTTGTCGTCGTCTATAAGGTCGATCGGTTGACGCGGGCACTTTCCGATTTTGCCAAGCTCGTGGACATCTTCGACCGCCTCGGCGTCTCGTTCGTGTCGATCACGCAGCAATTCAATACGACGACCAGCATGGGTCGGCTGACACTGAATGTGCTCCTGTCCTTCGCCCAGTTCGAGCGAGAAGTCATCGGCGAGCGCGTGCGCGACAAGATCGCGGCGTCTAAGAAGAAGGGTATGTGGATGGGCGGAAATCCGCCGCTCGGATATGACGTCAAAGACCGGAAGCTGGTGGTCAATAAAGTAGAGGCCCGCACAGTTGTGCATATTTTCCGGCGATACTTGGCCCTCAAGTCGGTACGCGACCTCAAGGAAGAACTCGTCACCACAGGAATCAAAAGCAAACGGCGCCTTCGGCTTGACGGCTCGGAATACGGCGCGCGCGAACTTGCCCGTGGCGCACTCTACGGAATGCTGCAAAATCGCATCTATCGTGGCGAAATCACCCACAAGGGCAATTCATATCCCGGAGAACATCCGGCAATCGTTGACCAACAGCTTTGGGACGAGGTCCAGGAATTGGTGGCCAGGAATCGCGTGGAGCGGGCCACCGGCGCACGCGCCAAGTATCCGAGTTTGCTCGGCGGCCTCGTATTCGACACGACGGGCGAGCGCCTGACGCCGACATACGCGGTCAAGAAGGGAACTCGCTATCGGTACTACATCTCGGCGCCGCTTATGCGGCAGGCCAGAGCCCGCCGCTCGCATGGCTGGCGCGTTCCTGCCGCCGATCTGGAAAGCCTCGTCATCAACAGGCTTGGCACGTTCTTTACCGATCCCACTGCCCTTCTCGACGTCATTGACGGCGAACCGCAGTGCGGCTCTAGCCAGCTAATCGAGCGTGGCTCTCAGATTGCAGCCGAGCTCGGGACCCAACCGCCGCAAGCAATCAAAGCAACCCTCATGAGTCTGCAATGCAGGGTCTTGGTCAATTCCGACTGCGTTAAGATCAATTTTTGTCGGCATCGACTCGCAGGGCTGCTAGCCGGACAACCGCTCGATCCGGGGCCGCAAGATCACACGGCGAAGCCCAATGCCGACGACACCGTATCGTTGTCGACGCCAGCTCGTCTTCGGCGGGTCGGCCGCGAAATGAGGATGCTGGTCGACGGTCCGGACAACCAGAACGAGCCAGATCCCAGCTTACTCAGGCTCATCGTACGCGCGCACGACATTCAAGAACGACTTTGCCAGGACACCAATCTCACCGTCCGCGATATTGCGCACGAGGAAGGTATCACGTCCGCTTACATCTACACGCTACTGCGGCTTCCGTCGCTCGCGCCAGATATCACCACGGCGATCGTCAATGGTCGACAACCGCAACAGTTGAGCGCCAAGTTCCTAATGCTGCGGGCATCCCGGTTGCCTATTGATTGGGTGGAGCAGCGCGCGCTGCTCGGATTCTGAAAATATCAGTTACGCAAACCGCGGCATCGTCAGCAAAAAAGTAAACCACGAAATGCCCGCCGAGAGATTTTCGTCGCCACGCGCGTCGAGAGAAGGCGCATATTTGTCTCTGCGGCATGCGGCATGTAAGAAATGCCCGCCAATTGGCGGCAAAAGCCGCGGAGATAAAAACCATTTAATTTCAATAGCTTACGCTGGCTGGGGCGCCAGGATTCGAACCAGAAATGTTGCATTTCGATCGTCGGCCTAACCCATTGAAACACGCAAATATTTCCGGAGGCTGGTGCAAAATCGGTGGGCCAGAGACGCATACTCGGCGTGTGGGGGGCCATTCTGATCGCGCTTAATCTCGGCGTTGTTGCAAACGGTTTTGTACTTTTCCTCGTGGCATCCGTGCTGTGGCGCAGATCGCCTTGGTCCAACGCGAACCAAGCCTTATTGTGCTGCAGAGCACGTTCACGGCCGTAAACTTGCTCGGCCTCTGGCAGGGCGGTGTGACGAAGGTTACGCAACGATTCACATGAAGCCGCTGCCGGAACCATCAACTCAGGAAGTTCTGGCGGGCCTCGTCGAGCGCGTCACGTACCACAATGACGAGAACGGTTTCTGCGTCCTGCGGATCAAGGCGCGCGGCCACCGCGATCTGATCACGGTGGTTGGGCACGCTGCGGTGATCTCCGCCGGCGAGTGGGTCACCGCATCGGGTGAATGGATCAACGACCGCACCCATGGCCAGCAGTACAAGGCGAAGTTTCTAAAGACCTCGGAGCCGACGTCGATTGACGGCATCGAGAAATACCTCGGCTCCGGGATGATCCGCGGCATTGGGCCGGTCTTCGCCAAGAAGCTGGTGCGCGCTTTCGGCGAGAAGGTGTTCGACACGATCGAAGCGGAGCCCGAACGCCTGCGGGAAGTGACGGGCATCGGCCCGGTCCGCGCCAAGCGCATTACCGATGCCTGGGCTGAACAGAAGATCGTCCGCGAGATCATGGTCTTCCTTCACAGTAATGGCGTCGGTACCGCGCGGGCGGTGCGCATCTACAAGACCTACGGCGCGGATGCCGTGCAGGTCATGTCGGAGAACCCGTATCGCTTGGCACGTGACATCCGCGGCATCGGCTTCAAGACCGCCGACGCGATCGCCATGAAACTTGGCATCGAAAAGACCGCGATGATCCGTGTTCGCGCTGGGATTTCCTACGCGCTGACCGAAGCCATGGACGAGGGCCATTGCGGGCTGCCGACCGATGAACTGGTGCCGCTGGCCGAGAAGCTGCTAGAGGTGCCGCATGAACTCATCCGGACCGCGCTCGATCTCGAGTTGCAGGAGGGCACGGTGGTGCCGACCGGGTGGGCGAAACGCCCTGTGTGTTTCTCACCGGTCTGCATCGCGCGGAGCGTACAATCGCCGAACGGCTGATGCGACTGGCAAATGGCAAGCTGCCCTGGCCGTGGATCGATCCGGACAAGGCGTTGCCGTGGGTCGAAAAGCACATCGGGCTTGCGCTTGCCG
>CAVXOE010000016.1:0-267108 GCA_963763365.1 uncultured Alphaproteobacteria bacterium
CGGCATCCGCATCAACTGTTCTGGACGCCTCGGCGGTGCCGAGATCGCCCGCATGGAGTGGTACCGCGAAGGCCGCGTGCCGCTGCATACGCTGCGCGCCAACGTCGATTACGGCGTTGCGACCGCGTTCACCACCTACGGAACCTGCGGCGTCAAGGTCTGGAATCTTGCAAGGGCGAGATCATGGAACACGACCCGATGGCGCAGGACGAAGAATGGCAGAAGGGACGCCGGTCGTCCGCCCCGTCACGCGGCCTGAGCTACGGCGAACAAGGATCGAGAAGGCGTAAGTCATGCTGCAACCGATGCGCACCAAGTTCCCGCAAGGCGCACAAGGGCCGGATCAAGGGCATCGCCACGTCCGGCGTCGACCTTGCGTTTCGGGCAATATGCGCTCAAGGCGCTCGAGCCCCGAGCGCGTCACTGCGCGCCAGATCGAGGCGGCGCGGCGCGCGCTGACGCGTCACATGAAGCGTGCCGGCCAGGTGTCGATCCGCATCTTTCCGGACGTGCCGGTGTCGAAGAAGCCGCTCGAAGTGCGCATGGGCTCGGGCAAGGGCGCGCCGGAGTTCTGGGTCGCGCGGGTGAAGCCCGGCCGCATCATCTTCGAGATCGACGGCGTACCGGAGGCCACCGCGCGCGAGGCGCTGGACTTGCCGGCCGCCAAAGCTGCCGATCAAGACGCGCTTCATCGAGCGGGTCGCGGAGTAGAGGGTCGAGGAGGCGATGATGGGTGCTGAAGATCTCCGGCGGATGACGGTCGACCAGCTCGACGACGAGGTCTCAAGCTCAAGAAGGAGCGGTTCAACCTGCGCTTCAGCGCGCGACGGGCAGCTTCCAACACTTCGCGGGTGCGCGAAGTTCGGCGCGACATCGCGCATCAAGACCGTCGCGGCGCAGAAGCGCGCGGCGCCGGAATCGGATCAGCGAGGAGTAAAGATGCCGAAGCGCACGCCGCAGGGCGTCGTGGTGAGCGACAAGCAGGATAAGACCGTTGTCGTGCGGGTCGAGCGCCGTTTCACCCATCCGGTCATGAAGAAGACTGTGCGGAGCACGAAGAAGTATTACGCCCATGACGAGAAGAACGAATACGAGGTGGGCGATCTCGTGTGGATCGAGGAGCGCCGGCCGCTGTCCAAGCTCAAGCGCTGGGAAGTGATCCAGGGCGAGAAGAAGAAGACGGTCGTGTGAGCGCTGAATCGGAGATCTGCGCAAGAAGGAATCGAGGAGAGCATCATGATCAGATGCAGACCAACCTCGACGTGGCCGATAACTCCGGCGCGCGTCGGTCATGTGCATCAAGGTGCTCGGCGGCTCGAAGAAGCGCTACGCCACGATCGGCGACGTTATCGTCGTGTCGGTGAAGGAGGCGATCCGCGCGGCCGCGTCAAGAAGGGCGAGGTCATAAGGCCGTGGTGGTGCGCATCGTAAGGACATCAAGCGCGCCGATGGCTCGATCCATCCGCTTCGACCGCAACGCCGCCGTGCTGATCAACGCACAGGCCGAGCCGGTCGGTACCCGCATCTTCGGGCCGGGTCCGCGCGAACCGCGCGCCAAGAACGACATGAAGATCATCCGCCGCGCCGGGAGGTGCTGGCGATGGCGGCGATGATCCGCAAGAACGACAAGGTGATCGCGCCGGCGGGCCGTGATCGTGGCCGCACCGGCGAAGTGATCGAGGTACGCCCGATGAAGGGCCGTGCACTGGTGCGCGGCATCAATATGGTCAAGCGCGACCAGAAGCAGAGGCGCGCAGGAAGGCGGGATCATTACCAAGGAAGCGCCGGCTGCACCTGCCAACCTGGCGATCGCCGATCCGAAGGACAACAAGCCGACCCGTATCGGCTTCAAGTTCGTGGGCGAGGGCGAGCAGCCAGCGCAAAGTGCGTGGTTGCCAGCGTTCGGGAGTCGAGATCGATGGCTGACAAGGAAGCCAAGGGCAAGAAGCCGAGAAATCCGAGAAGGCGCGGCCGCGTCCCGAAGGCCGAGAGAGCCGCAGGCGGAACAGTAGGCGCAAAAGGCCGATAAGGGTGGCGCCGCAGGTAAGGGTGAGGGCGCTGCCAAGGCGCCTGCGCCCAAGAAGCGGAAGAGCGCGTGACGCCGCGTCTTAGGACGCACTTCGACGAGGCTGGTGCGCAAGAAGCTGACCGAGGAGTTCAGCTACAACCCGATGCAGGTGGCGGTGATCGAGAAGGTCGTCATCAACATGGGCATCGGCGAAGGTGTCAACGATCGCAAGAAGGTCGAGGCCGCGGCCAACGATCTCTCGCTGATCGCCGGGCAGAAGCCCGTCGTCACGAAGGCGAGAAAATCGATCGCGACCTTCAAGCTGCGCGACGGTCAGGCGATCGGCTGCAAAGTGACGTTGCGCAAGGCGCGCATGTACGAATTCCTCGACCGGTTGGTGAACATCGCGCTGCCGCGTGTGCGCGACTTCCGCGGGCTGTCGCCCAAGAGTTTCGACGGCGGCGGCAACTACACCATCGGGATCAAGGAGCACATCATTTTTCCCGAGATCGACTACGACAAGGCGGCCGACGTCTGGGGCATGGACGTGACCGTATGTACCAGCGCGAAGACCGACGCCGAGGCGCGCGCGCTGCTAACCGCATTCAATTTCCCGTTCCGGCAGTGAGGACAGGCGCGTGATGCCGTTCTCAAACGCGGAAAGCCAGGAGAGCTAGATGGCGAAGAAGAGTTCGATTGAGAAGAACAGCCGGCGCCGCCGGATGACCAAGAAATTTTCGGGCCGACGCGCGCGGCTCAACGAGATTGCGCACGACAAAACGAGGCCGATGGAAGAACGCTTCGCCGCCACGCTGAAGCTTGCCGAACTGCCGCGCAATTCGTCCGCGACGCGCATCCGCAACCGCTGCGAGGTGACGGGTCGGCCGCGCGCTTACTACCGCAAGCTCAGGCTGTCGCGTATCGCGCTGCGGGATCTCGGCTCCAAAGGCCTGATCCCGGGCTTGGTCAAGTCGAGCTGGTAAGGAGGATCGATCGATGTCTTTGAACGATCCGCTCGGCGATATGATCGCGCGTATTCACAACGCGCAGATGCGCAAGAAGTCGAAGGTGTCGACGCCGGCCTCCAAGCTGCGCGTGAGCGTGCTCGATGTGCTCAAGAGCGAGGGGTTCATTCGCGGCTATGCTGCGATCGACCACTCCAACGGGCGCAAGGAGATCGAGATCGAGCTGAAGTATTTCGACGGTGGGCCGGTGATCCGCGAGATTTCGCGGGTGTCGAAGCCCGGCCGGCGAGTCTACGCTTCGGTCAGGGCGCTACCGCGCGTCAACAATGGACTGGGCGTAGCGATTCTCTCGACGCCCAAGGGCGTGATGGCCGACCACGATGCGCGCGACGCCAATGTGGGCGGCGAAATCCTCTGTACGGTGTTCTAAACGGGCACGAATGGAATAGAGCCATGTCTCGTGTTGGAAAAAAGCCGGTTGCCATTCCCTCGGGCGTCAATGCCAGCGTGGAAGGCCAGACCGTGAAGGTGAAGGGTCCGAAGGGCGCCCTCCAACTCATGCTGCATGAGGATGTCTCGGCGAAGGTCGAGAGCGGCAGCATCAAGGTCGACCCCAAGGTCGAGACCAAACGCGCGCGCGCCATGTGGGGGCACCTATCGCGCACTCGTCGCCAACCTGATGGAAGGCGTGACCAAGGGTTACGAGAAACGGCTCGAGATCAACGGTGTCGGTTACCGCGCGGCGATGCAGGGCAAGAACCTGCAGATCCAGCTCGGCTACAGCCACGACATCGTCTATCCGGTGCCGGAGGGCGTGACGATCGCGCTGCCGAAGGCGACCGAAGTTGTCATCACCGGCATCGACCGGCAGAAGGTCGGACAGGTCGCGGCCGAGATTCGAGCCTTCCGCAAGCCTGAGCCTTACAAGGGCAAGGGCGTCAAGTATTCCGACGAACGCATCTTCCGCAAGGAAGGCAAGAAGAAGTAATAGGAGCTGGCGATGGCTACGGTCGCTGATCGAACGAAACGACGACAAGCAAAAGTGCGCCGGCATATCCAGCGCGCGGCCGGCGGCCGCGCGCGGCTGTCGGTGTTCCGCTCGTCGAAGCATATCTATGCGCAGGTGATCGACGATCTCAAAGGCGAGACGGTCGCCGCGGCCTCTTCGATGGAGAAGGACCTGCGCGGCAGTCTCAAGACCGGCGCCAATATCGAGGCGGCGAAGGCGATCGGAAAACTGCTCGCCGAGCGCGCGTCCGCCAAGGGCGTCAAGGACGTGATCTTCGACCGCGGCGGCTATCTCTATCATGGCCGTGTCAAAGCGCTGGCGGATGCCGCGCGCGAGGGCGGTCTCAACTTCTAACCAGGTGACAGGCAAATGGCCGAACGGGATCGCAGAGGCGGTGGACGAGAGCGCGAGCGGGAACCCAGCGAGTTCACCGACAAGCTCGTCCACATCAATCGTGTGGCGAAGGTGGTGAAGGGTGGCCGGCGCTTCGGCTTCGCCGCGCTCGTGGTCGTGGGCGACGAGAAGGGCCGGGTCGGCTTCGGCCACGGCAAGGCGCGCGAGGTACCGGAAGCGATCCGCAAGGCAACCGACGCCGCCAAGCGCGGATTGATCCGCGTGCCGCTGCGCGAAGGCCGCACGCTGCATCATGACGTGGCAGGCCGCCATGGCGCCGGAAAGGTGTTCCTGCGCGCGGCGCCTCCCGGCACCGGCATCATCGCCGGTGGCCCGATGCGCGCCGTGTTCGAGACGCTCGGCATGCAGGACGTGGTGGCGAAGTCGCTCGGCTCGTCCAATC
The DNA here is from genome assembly GCA_963763365.1 of uncultured Alphaproteobacteria bacterium. Classification (GTDB taxonomy): domain Bacteria; phylum Pseudomonadota; class Alphaproteobacteria; order Rhizobiales; family Xanthobacteraceae; genus VAZQ01. The sequence continues at coordinate 4,779 of CAVXOE010000016.1, forward strand.
CCTACAACATGGTGCGCGCGACCTTCGATGCGCTGAAGCACCAGGACAGCCCGCGCTCGGTCGCCGCGCGGCGCAACATCAAGGTCTCGTCCTTGCAGGCGCGCCGTCGCGAGGGTGGCGGCGATGCCGAGCAGGCGGCGGATTGACACGCATCAGGGCCTGATCGCGTAAGCGGTTTGGCCGGGAGGCCGATATGAGCAAGAGTGGCAAAGTCATCAAGATCGAACAGACCGGCAGCCCGATCCGCCGTGAGCATACCCAGCGCGAAACGCTGATCGGGCTCCGCCTCAACAAGATCGGCCGCACCGCCGAACTGCCGGATACACCGTCGACCCGCGGGATGATCTCCAAGGTGAAGCATCTCGTGCGCGTGGTGGAAGGAAAGTAACATCGTCGTCAGGCCCGGCCTTGCGCCGGGCATCCACGTCTTGCTTCGCGCGAATGAAGACGTGGATGGCCGGACATCAGGGCGTTTACGCCCGTCTTCGACGGGCTATGCCCGGCCATGACGGCAGAGAGAAAAATGGGACAGTGCCATGAAACTGCATGAACTCGCCGATCGGCCCGGCGCCCGCAAGAAGCGCCACCGCATCGGCCGCGGCATCGGGTCGGGCTGCGGCAAGACTGGTGGACGCGGCGGCAAGGGCCAGACCGCGCGCTCGGGCGTGCGCATCAAGGGCTTCGAGGGCGGCCAGATGCCGCTCCATCGGCGTCTGCCCAAGCGCGGCTTCAAGAACGTGGCCTTCGCGTTGAAATTGAACGAGATCAACCTCGACCGTGTGCAGGTCGCGATCGACGCCGGCAAGCTCGATGCCGGCGCGACCGTCGACGCTGCTGCGTTGGTCAAGGCCGGGGTTCTGCGGCGCGCCAAGCAGGGCGTGCGGCTTCTGGGCGGCGGCGAACTCAAGGCCAAGGTGGCGTTTTCGGTCTGGGGGGCATCCAAGTCGGCGGTCGCGGCGGTGGAGAAGGCCGGTGGTTCGGTCACCATCCTGGCGCCGGCACGGGAGGCGGAAGGCGAGGCCGCCGCCTAGTGTCCCGGTTTCGACGCTTGTATCCTGTTATGACGCGCGCCGTTACAAGCGTCGAAACCGAAGGGACACTAGCAACTCTATGATTCTAGTGCGGCTTCGGATTTGACGTTCCTACGAAGGACTCGCGGCAATGCTGGTAGGAACGTCAAATCCGCCGCACTAGCCCCATAGGAAATGGCGAACCCGCCCCCATATAGCAGGGGCGACTGACAGGGGGCGGGACGGGAGCTTCAGCGCATGGTTTCGGCAGCAGAACAACTTGCTTCGAATCTCAATTTCTCGGCGCTCGCCAAGGCCGAGGAACTGAAGAAGCGCATCTGGTTCACGGTTGGCGCGCTCCTGGTCTACCGCTTCGGCACCTACATTCCGCTGCCGGGCATCGACCCGACTGCTTGGGACCAGATCTTCCGCTCGCAGGCCGGCGGCATTCTCGGGATGTTCAACATGTTCTCCGGCGGTGGCATCCACCGCATGGCGATCTTTGCGCTGAACATCATGCCGTACATCTCGGCCTCGATCATCATTCAGTTGATGACGACAGTCTCGCCGACGCTCGAGCAGCTCAAGAAGGAAGGCGAGCAGGGCCGCAAGGTGATGAACCAATGGACGCGGTATCTTACCGTGGTGCTGGCAGCCTTCCAGTCTTACGGCATCGCGGTCGGCCTCGAAGGGGCAGGCAGCGTCGTCAGCGATCCCGGCTTCTTCTTTCGCATCTCGACCATGATTACGCTGACCGGCGGGACCATGTTCCTGATGTGGCTCGGCGAGCAGATCACTGCGCGCGGCATCGGCAACGGTATTTCGCTCATCATCCTGGCAGGCATCGTGGCGGAGTTGCCGTCAGCGATCGCCGGCACCCTCGAACTCGGCCGCCAGGGCGCGTTGTCGACGGGCCTGATCCTGCTGGTGCTGGTGATGTGCGTCGTCGTCATCGCCTTCATCGTGTTCATGGAGCGCGCGCAGCGGCGGTTGCTGATCCAGTATCCCAAGCGTCAGGTCGGCAACCGCATGTTCGAGGGGCAGTCCTCGCATCTGCCGCTCAAGCTCAATACGTCGGGCGTGATCCCGCCGATCTTCGCGTCTTCGCTGCTGCTGCTGCCCACGACCGTCGCCAATTTCAACGCCGGCGGCGGTCCGGAGTGGTTCCAGGCGCTCACCACGCAGCTCGGCCACGGACGGCCGCTGTTCCTCATTCTCTACATCGCGCTCATCGTCTTCTTTGCGTTCTTCTACACGGCGGTGGTGTTCAATCCGACCGAAACCGCCGACAATCTGAAGAAGCACGGCGGGTTTATCCCGGGTATCAGGCCGGGCGAACGCACCGCCGAATACATCGACTACGTGCTCTCTCGCATCACGGTGATCGGCGCGGCGTATCTGGCGATCGTTTGCCTGATCCCGGAAATTTTGATCTCCTATGCGGCGGTACCGTTTTACTTCGGGGGCACGTCGCTCCTGATCGTCGTCAGCGTCACGATGGATACGGTGGCGCAGGTCCAGGGCTATCTGTTCGCCCATCAATATGAAGGTCTGATCAAACGTTCGAAGCTGCGGGGGCGGCGTAGATGAGATTGATATTGCTCGGCCCGCCGGGGGCCGGCAAAGGCACGCAAGCTCAGAGGCTCGTTGCCAGGCACGGTATCGTGCAGCTTTCCACCGGCGATATGCTGCGGGCGGCCGTCAATGCCGGTACGCCGGTCGGTTTGCGTGCCAAGGACATCATGGCGCGCGGCGAGCTCGTTCCCGACGACGTTGTCGTGGCGATTGTCGCCGACCGGATCGCCGAGCCGGATGCCCGCAAGGGCTTCATTCTCGACGGCTTCCCGCGCACCGTCCCACAGGCGCACGCGCTCGACCGCATGCTGGCCGAACGGGGCCTCAAGCTCGACGCGGTGATCGAGCTCAAGGTCGATGAGGGGATCTTGCTCAAGCGCATGGAGACGCGGGTTGCGCAGATGAAGGCGCGCGGCGAGACGCCGCGGGCTGACGACAATCCCGATATCCTGCACCGGCGGCTGCTGGCCTATCGCGGTCAGACCGCGCCGCTCGCGGGTTATTTCCAGCTCCAGGGCGTGTTGCGGTCGCTCGACGGCATGGCGAGCGTCGACGAGGTGTCGCACGCCATCGATCAGGCGCTGCGCCCGGCGCCGAAGGAGCGGCGCAAGGAATCGGCCCCGCCCGGCAAGCCTGCGGCGAAGCGGTCTGCTCCCAAGGTTAATGAGGCCAAGGCCGGCAAGGCGAAGGCGCCAAAATCCAAGGCTCCCGATACGAAGCCCGGGAAGGGTGGAAAATCGGCCAAAACGGGGCAAAAAGTAGCGAAAAAGCCGGCGAAAGCAAGCGGCCAAATCGGCGGCGAAGTCGGCCGCGAAAGTCCGCAGCCCGCAAGGCTGCCCCACGCAAAAGCAAATCCAAGCAGAGGTTGACGAAACGCCGTTGAATCCATTAATAACCGGCATCCAAGTCGAGAAGTCCAACGATGCCGGGCCCTGGGGACCAGGGAGGGTGTCGCGTTATCGGTTGCGGCATCCGCTGACTTGACAAGCCGCCGGCCGCAAAGTGCCGGAAACAGGAGAGAATGGCCGTGGCCCGCATCGCCGGCGTCAATATCCCGACTAACAAGCGCGTTATTATTGCATTGCAATACATCCACGGCATTGGACCGAAAAATGCCCGTGAAATCATGGAGAAAGTGGCAATTCCTGAGGAGCGGCGGGTGTCTCAGCTCACCGACCAGGAAGTGCTTCAGATCCGTGAAATGATCGACCGGGACTACCTCGTCGAGGGCGACCTTCGGCGTGAGACCGGCATGAACATCAAGCGATTGATGGATCTCGGCTGTTATCGCGGATTGCGTCACCGTCGCGGGCTGCCGGTTCGCGGTCAGCGCACCCATACCAATGCCCGCACCCGCAAGGGTCCGGCCAAGGCGATCGCCGGCAAGAAAAAGTAAGTCCGGCCGTCAGGCAAGCTGCCGCACCCCGACCAGCTTGGCTGCAAAGAGATTGCACGACTCATCGGTTCGGCCACGGGCCGCACCGCGAAAGGATCGAGAATGGGCAAAGAAGCCACCCGCGTCCGCAAGCGCGAGCGCAAGAACATCGCTTCCGGCGTCGCGCATGTAAACGCGACTTTCAACAACACGATGATCACGATCACGGACGCGCAGGGCAATACCATCGCCTGGTCGTCGGCCGGGACGATGGGATTCAAGGGCTCGCGCAAGTCGACACCCTATGCGGCTCAGGTCGCGGGTGAAGATGTCGCCAAGAAGGCGGCCGAGCACGGCATGCGCACGCTTGAGGTCGAGGTCGCAGGACCCGGCTCCGGGCGTAAATCGGCGTTGCGCGCGCTGCAGTCGGCGGGTTTCACCATCACGTCGATCCGCGACGTGACGACGATCCCGCACAACGGCTGCCGTCCACGCAAGAGGCGTAGAGTATGACCGACGAAGTTCTCATCCGGCGGACCGATGCGTCCGCCGCCGCCGAATCTTCCCACGGGGCGGAGTGGAATGCGCGGCCGTCCGCCGCGCCGCTCAACGCGATGGGTGCCAACGTGACGATCCAGAAGAACTGGCAGGAACTGATCCGACCCAACAAGCTCCAGGTCACTCCCGAAGTCGACCCCAAGCGCGAAGCCACGGTCGTGGCCGAGCCGCTGGAGCGCGGCTTTGGCGTGACGCTCGGCAACGCGCTGCGCCGCGTGCTGCTGTCGTCCTTGCAGGGCGCGGCGGTGCAGTCGGTGCACATCGACGGCGTGCTGCACGAGTTCTCGTCGATCGCCGGCGTGCGCGAGGACGTGACGGACATCGTTCTCAACATCAAGGACATCGCCATCAAGATGCAGGGCGACGGCCCCAAGCGCATGGTGGTGAAGAAGCAGGGCCCCGGCGCGGTCACCGCCGGCGACATCCAGACGGTGGGCGACATCGTGGTGCTCAACCCCGACCTCGTGCTCTGCACGCTGGACGAGGGCGCCGAGATCCGAATGGAGTTCACGGTCAACACCGGCAAGGGCTATGTGCCGACCGAGCGCAACCGTCCGGAGGATGCTCCGATCGGCCTTATTCCGGTCGACAGCCTGTTCTCGCCGGTGCGGAAGGTGTCCTACAAGGTCGAGAACACCCGCGAAGGGCAAATTCTCGACTACGACAAGCTCACGATGACGCTCGAGACCAACGGCGCGGTCACGCCGGATGACGCGGTCGCCTATGCGGCGCGCATCCTGCAGGATCAGCTCAACGTCTTCGTGAACTTCGAGGAGCCGCGCAAGGAGGTCATCACCGAGGCCATCCCGGACCTCGCGTTCAATCCGGCCTTCCTCAAGAAGGTGGACGAGCTCGAACTGTCGGTGCGCTCGGCGAACTGTCTCAAGAACGACAACATCGTCTATATCGGCGACCTCGTGCAGAAGACCGAAGCCGAGATGCTGCGCACGCCGAACTTCGGACGCAAGTCGCTCAACGAGATCAAGGAAGTGCTGGCGCAGATGGGGCTGCATCTCGGCATGGAAGTGCCGGGCTGGCCGCCGGATAACATCGACGAGCTCGCCAAGCGCTTCGAGGATCATTACTGAAGTTATCCTTCGTCATGGCTGGGCTTGTCCCGGCCGTCCACGTCTTCCTTCCTTCTGGCAAGCAAGACGTGGATGCCCGGCCCAAGGCCGGGCATGACGTAGAGAGGTGAACGGGAGAGATACGCGATGCATCACGGCAAGGCTCATCGGAAGCTCAACCGCAACCACGAGCATCGCGGCGCCATGTTCGCCAACATGGCAGCGGCGCTGATCAAGCACGAGCAGATCGTGACCACGCTGCCGAAGGCCAAGGATTTGCGGCCGATCGTCGAGAAGCTTGTGACGCTCGGCAAGCGCGGTGATCTGCATGCGCGCCGCCAGGCAATCGCGAAGATCCGCGATATCGCCATGGTGAAGAAGCTGTTCGAGGTGCTCGGCCCGCGCTACAAGGACCGCAACGGCGGCTATACGCGTGTCCTCAAAGCGGGATATCGCTACGGCAACTCGGCTCCGGTTGGGGTGATCGAATTCGTCGATCGCGACGTCGACGCGAAGGGCAAGGACTCAGGACCCGTGGTGGCCGGGACTGCGACGGAAGCCGCGGGAGCTTCGGCCTGATAAGCCGGCGTGACGTGAAGTGACATAGTGGGGCGGCGCGCAAGCGTCGCCCTTTTTCGTGGGTGGAGGCAGATGTGCACGCTCGCCATGCCGGTCGGGGACGGTTTCGCCGAGCCGCGCTGTCGATCGCTGTGGGCATGGTGGCGATGACCTTCGCCGCACCTTCGCCCGCCTTGGCGCAGGAGTCGCTCGTTGCGGCGGCAGATCGCGGAGAAGCGCTGATTGTCCGCAAGCTCCTCGCGGACGGCGCGCCGATCAACGCGCGCGACGGCCGCGGCCGGACCGCTCTGCTGGCGGCGACGCAGCGCAATCACGTCGATATCGCGCGCCTGCTCATCAACGAAGGTGCCGACGTCAACGTCAAGGATTACTCCCAGGATTCGCCGCTGCTCCTGGCGGGCGCGGAAGGGCGGGTCGATATCCTCAAGATGGTATTGGCCGCCGGGCCCGACCTGACGAGCGTGAACCGCTTCGGTGGCACGGCGCTCATTCCGGCCGCCCATCACGGTCACGTCGAAACGGTCAAGCTGCTGCTCGCGACCAAGATCGACAAGGATCACGTCAACAATCTCGGTTGGACCGCGCTCTTGGAGGCGGTGGTGCTCGGCAATGGCGGGCCGCGCCATACCGAGATCGTGCGGATGCTGGTGGCGGCGGGTGCTAACGTCGATCTGCCGGACCGCGACGGCGTCACTCCACTCGGTCACGCTCGCCGGCGCGGTTACACGGAGATAGCCCGCATCCTTGAGGCTGCAGGCGCGCGCTGAGAGGCGTTCAGAAGGTTGCGTGGAGATCTGACAAATGCCCATTGGCATGTCACGCAAACCCGGTATCGTGCGGCGGGCGACGATGATTGCCGCCGATTAGCGGTCACCTGAGGGAGGGATGGGTATGGTTCGTGTTGGGCTGTTTGGAATCGCGGTTTTGCTGACGACGACTATCGCGTCGCAGGCGCAGTCGCCGGTCGAGCGCGGCAAATATCTCGTCGATACCGTGATGACCTGCCACAACTGTCACACCCCCATGGGCCCGAACGGCCCGCAGTTCGACAAGGCGCTGTCCGGAGGTCTTCGTTTCAACGAGCCGCCGTTCGATGTGACCGCCCCCAACATCACGCCGGACCCGGATACTGGAATCGGGAAATGGAGCGACGCCGAAATCAAGACCGCGCTCCTGAAGGGCTTGAGGCCGAACGGTACGCGCATGGCGGACGTGATGCCGACCGGCTTCTATGAAATCCTCGCGCCCGGCGATCTCGATGCCATCGTCGCCTATCTGCGCTCGATCCCGCCGGTCAAGAACAAGGTGCCGGAACCGATCTACAAGATGCAGATTCCGCACCAGGTCTTCCCCGGCGCCGAGAAGCCATTGCCGGCCGCCGAGATGAGCGATCCGGTCAAGCGCGGGTTCTATCTCGTGACCATCGCGCATTGCCTCGAATGCCACACGCCGTTCGGCCCGCCCGGGACCGGGGTCGATTTCGGCAATTCGCTCGGCAAGGGCGGCCGTGAGTTTCCCGGGCCTTGGGGCGTCTCGGTCTCGCGCAACATCACAGCTAGCAAAGCGAAGGGTATCGGCGAGTGGAGCGACGCGGACATCAAGCGCGCCATCACGCAGGGCGTGCGCAAGGACGGCACCAAGCTCAAGCCGCCGATGGGCTACCCCTATTACGCCAAGATGACCGACGGCGATGTGAACGCGGTGATCGCTTATCTGCGCACGCTACCGGCGAAGGAATAGCCCTCGGCCTGAGTTGGCGCACACTCTCTCCGTTCGTTCCCGCGTAAGCGGGAACCCAGGGCTGCGCACTCCGCGTCTATGACTTTGGGTCCCCGCTTGCGCGGGGACGAGCGGAGATAGTCCCTTCCGACTATTTCTTCTTGCGCGGACGTTCGCCCATCACGTCGTAGATGTCGGCCGGCGCGAAGTCGTCGGTGATGAGGTCGGCGCCCGCCGCCTGCGGCGGGTGCTTGTCCAGGCGCCGTTGCAGCATCGCCGGCAGAGAAAAGCGGAATCCGTAGCGCTCCTGCAGTTCGGCCGCCCGGCGCGCCAGTGTCTCCTTGTCGGGTGCGGGCGAGGCGGTCGCCACCGCGATCACCTCGCCAAGGCCGGTCGCGTAGAGGTCGAGCGTCGGAAACACGTCGGCCAGGTGCGCACCGTCGAGGCATAGAGCTTCGAGCCATCATGCACGTTGAACGCGACAGCGCCGCCGGGCGAGAGCCGCTGCTTGAGCAGCAGATAGAATTCGCGCGTCAGCAAATGCACCGGCACGTAGCCGCCGCGGTAGGCGTCCACCAGGATCAGGTCGTAGCGTTCGGATGGGTTGCGATTGAGGTGGACGCGGGCATCGCCGTCGCGGTAGCGCAGGCGCGGCGTCTCGACGACGCCGAAATAATTTTTTGCCGCGGTGATGACGCCCGGGTCGATCTCGATCGTGGTGATCGGCGTCTCCGGCATGAAGCGCCCGAGATAGGTGGAGATCGAGCCGCCGCCGAGACCGAGCATCAGGACTTTGTTGAGCGCTTCAGGGTAGATCGTGGCGATCGTCATCATCTGCGTGTAGCGCAGCGGCAAATCGTCCGGATCGGCGAGGTTGATGATCGACTCGGTGTAGTCCCAGCCCTTGAGCTGGAACGACATCGTCAGTTGCGCACCGCGCTTGGTGACGAAAATGTCGTTGTACTCGGTCTCGACATGCACAATGCGGCCGTCGGCGCGCTTGAGCATAGCGGCGCGTACTGCCTCGTTGACCACGGTCTCTGCCCGGCTCGCGGCGGCGGCGAGCGGCAGGGTTGCCAGTGCAAATAATCCGGCAGCGACGAGGCCCATCGCCTGCTTTCGCCGCTCGAGCCGCGCCAACGCCAAGAGCAGGAATGCGCTGAGCACTCCCAGCGCGCCAAGCGTCAGCGTGATGGCGCGCGAGCCGATCAGCGGAATGAGGAAGAACGTGGTGCCGAGCGTACCGACGATCGAGCCGGCGGTCGATATTCCGTAGACGGTGCCCGACACGCGGCCTGAGTTCTGTGCCGAGCGCAGCAGAAGGCGGATCGCAAAAGGCGAATACATGCCAAGCAGCATCACGGGAAAAAACATGACGGCGAGCGCCGCGCACAGGCTGCCGGCGCGGATGTCGTCGATGCGGTCGAGCACGAATTCGAGCACGGTCTCGGCGAAGGCCGGCAGCGCCAGGAGATAGACCGAGGCGATCAGTACGGTCAGGCCGAGAATCGCTACGGCAGGTGCGCGGTCGGCCAGCGCGCCGCCCAGGAAGTAGCCGACCGTGAGCGCGATCAGCACGGTCGAGATCAGGGCCGCCCAGGTGTAGATGCCGCTGCCGAAATAGGGGTTGAGGTAGCGCGATCCGAGCATCTCGAAGCTCATCACGATCGCGCCGGTGACAAATGCGACGGCATAGATGACGGGCGCGTTGGCCCGGGGAGGGCTGGATTCCAACGGGGAGCCGGCGGCGGGGAGGGGCGGTTCTTGATCCACGACGCGTCGGTTCGCTGCGATCCTGAGGTTCGGACGGGCCATTCTAGCCTGTGTATATGCCTGTGGCGCGAGGGAAAATGGCCTAACGGCCGCCCTTCATTTGCCGCAGCGCTGCCCCTATATCTGGCCGGTCCAGACCGGGGATATGTCCATGCACTGGCGCTCGAATTTGCTGATTGTGCTCGCAGCCCTGCTGCCGGCTGCGCTCGTCTCCGGCGCGTCCGCCCAGGACCGCCGTGTCCCCACCTCGCCGAACGAGCTGCGGCTGTCCTACGCGCCCGTCGTCCAGCGCGTGGCCCCGGCCGTCGTCAACGTCTACGCCGCCAAGACCGTCGTGAACCGCAACCCTCTGCTCGAGGACCCGGTCTTCCGGCGGTTCTTCGGCATGCCCGGGATGGGCGGGCCGGGCGAGCAGGTCCAGCGCTCCCTCGGCTCGGGCGTCGTGGTCGATGCCTCGGGGCTGGTTGTCACCAACAACCACGTGATCGAAGGCGCCGACCAGGTGAAGGTCTCGTTCGCCGACAAGCGTGAATTCGAGGCCGAGATCGTGCTCAAGGATGCGCGCTCGGACCTCGCGGTGCTGCGGGTCAAGGGGCAGGGCGAGCGCTTCGCTGCGCTTGAGTTTTCGGACTCTGACGCGCTTGAGGTGGGCGACGTCGTGCTGGCGATCGGCAATCCGTTCGGCGTGGGCCAGACCGTAACCCACGGCATCGTATCGGCGTTGGCGCGCACGCAGGTCGGCATCACCGACTACCAGTTCTTCATCCAGACCGACGCCGCCATCAACCCGGGCAACTCGGGCGGTGCGCTGGTCGACCTGGGCGGCAAGCTCGCCGGCATCAATACCGCGATCTTCTCGCGCTCGGGCGGCTCGCAGGGCATCGGCTTCGCGATCCCGGCCAACATGGTGCGCGTGGTGGTGGCCTCGGCACGCGGCGGCGGCACCGTGGTGAAGCGGCCGTGGCTTGGGGCGCGCCTGCAGGCCGTGACGCCCGAGATCGCAGAGACCATGGGACTCAAGCGCCCAATCGGCGCGCTGGTGGCATCGGTGACACCGCAGAGCCCGGCGGCGCGCGCCGGCGTCAAGACCAGCGACCTGATCGTCGCAATCGACGGTCAGGCCGTCGAGGATCCAAACGCCTTCGACTACCGCTTTGCCACCAAGTCACTCGGCGGTGCTGCCAAACTCGGCGTCATGCGTGCCGGTAAGGAGACGACGCTGAACGTCGCGCTCGAATCTGCACCGGACACACCGCACGAAGAGATTGTGATCAATTCGGCGTCGCCGTTCCAGGGCGCCAAGGTCTCGAATCTGTCGCCCGCGCTCGCTGACGACCTGCGGCTCGATCCCTCGGCGCAGGGCGTGGTCATCGTCGAGGTAACAAACGGTTCGCCGGCGCAGCGGCTCGGTTTTCAGAAGGGCGATCTCGTCATATCGGTCAACAATAACAACATTGCCAAGACCCGCGACCTCAATCGCGTCGCTTCCGAGAAGAACCGGGTGTGGCGCATCACCATCCTGCGGGGCGGCCAGCAGATGTCGGTCGAGTTGCGCGGGTGAAACAGCGGGCGAAGCGCGGCGGCCCGAGCCTTTTCGCGGCTGCCGGGCTCGAACGCGACGCTCCGCGGCCGCTGGCCGACAAGCTCCGCCCCGGCCGGCTCGCCGATGTGGTGGGACAGGACCACCTCCTCGGTCCCGACGGCACGCTCACGCGGATGCTGGAAACCCGCACGCTTGGATCGCTGATTTTCTGGGGACCGCCGGGTACCGGCAAGACCACGGTGGCGCGGCTGCTGGCCGACGCGACCGAACTGCACTTCGAGCAGATTTCGGCGATCTTCTCCGGCGTCGCCGATCTCAAGCGCGTGTTCGACGAAGCGCGCGCGCGCCGCGAGACCGGGCAGGGCACGTTGCTCTTCGTCGACGAAATCCACCGCTTCAACCGCGCCCAGCAGGACAGCTTCCTGCCCGTGATGGAGGACGGCACCATCGTGCTGGTCGGGGCCACCACCGAGAATCCGTCCTTCGAGCTGATCGCCCCGATGCTGTCGCGCGCACGAGTGCTGGTGTTCAAGTCGCTCGATGCCGAGGCGATCGGCAAGCTGCTCGCCCGCGCCGAGGAGATCGAGGGCAAGCCGCTGCCGCTCGACGACGAGGCGCGCGCCTCGCTGGTGCGGATGGCGGACGGCGACGGCCGCGCCTCGCTCACGCTCACCGAGGAGGTCTGGCGGGCGGCGCGCCCCGGCGAGATCTTCGATGCCGCAAAGCTGCAGGAGGTCGTGCAGCGCCGCGCCCCGATCTACGACAAGAAGCAGGACGGCCACTACAACCTGATCTCGGCGCTGCACAAGTCGGTGCGCGGGTCCGATCCCGACGCCGCGCTCTACTATCTCTGCCGCATGCTCGACGCCGGCGAGGACCCGCTCTATCTCGCGCGCCGCGTCGTGCGGATGGCGGTCGAGGACATCGGATTGGCGGACCCGCAGGCGCTGGTGATCTGCAACGCCGCCAAGGACGCCTACGACTTCCTCGGCTCACCGGAAGGGGAGCTCGCGATCGCGCAGGCCGTGATCTACGTTGCCACCGCGCCGAAGTCGAACGCCGCCTATGTGGCCTATGGCGCCGCCATGCGTACCGCCAAGGAGGCGGGCTCGCTGCTGCCGCCCAAGCACGTCCTCAACGCGCCGACCAAGCTGATGAAAGCCGAGGACTACGGCAAAGGCTACGATTACGATCACAATGCACCTGACGCCTTTTCCGGCCAGGACTACTTCCCGGAGCAGCTCGGGCGGCAGACGTTCTACGATCCGCCCGACCGCGGCTTCGAGCGCGAGATCAGGAAGCGACTGGATTACTGGGCGAAGCTGCGGAAGGAGCGGGGCGGCGCGTGAACATCTGCAAACCGATGGCGTCGGCCGTGGCGATCGCTCTCGCGACACCTGCGGTCGCCGGAGCGCCCTTCGACGGCCGCTGGGCGGCCGATGTGGCAACCTGTACGGATGAAAACAGCCCTATGTCGCCACTGGCGGTGAACTCGCAGGCGCTGGCGTGGCCCGGCGCATTCTGCGCCATTGGTACGAGCTATCGCGTACGCGACGCCTGGCATATCAGCGCGCGCTGCTGGGGGGAGGGTATGGTCAGCAACGTGCCGATCCGTTTGCAAATGCGCGGCGAACGGCTTGTACTGGACTGGGCCAAGGCGCGGTCCGAAGAACTGCGGCGCTGCCCATGACGGTCGTGGCCAAGCCGGCAAAACCGCAACCTGCGCGCGACGGTCAGCCGACCGGCAAGGGCGTGCAGACGGTGCGTGTGACGCCGGACGAATCCGGCATGCGGCTCGACCGGTTCTTCGAGGCGCGCTTTCCGGGACTTTCGTTCTCCCACATCCAGCGCATCATCCGGAAGGGCGAGGTGCGCGTCGACGGCAAGCGCGCACAGCCCAAGGACCGGTTGCGGGCCGGCCAGGCGGTGCGCATCCCGCCGCTCCAGCTCGACGCGCCCAAGCTCGGCGACAACGCGACCGAGACGCAAAAGAACCGCGCGTTCATCAAGTCGATCACGCTCTACGAGGACGACGACGTCCTGGTGCTGAACAAACCGATGGGGCTTGCGGTGCAGGGCGGCTCCGGCACCAAGCGGCATCTCGACGGCATGCTGGACGCGCTGCGGGACGCGCAGGGCCAGCGCCCGCGTCTGGTGCACCGGCTCGACAAGGACACTTCCGGCTGCCTGCTGGTGGCAAAGACGCGCTTTGCGGCGACCGCGCTCGCCAAGACCTTCCGCACACGCTCGGCGCGCAAGATCTACTGGGCGCTGGTCGCCGGCGTGCCGAAGCCCCGGCAGGGCCGCATCTCCACGTTCCTCGCCAAGGAGGAGCGCGAGGACGACTCGTTCATGCGCATCGCCCGCCATGGCGAGAAAGGCGCGACCCACGCGGTGACCTATTATGCGGTGGTCGAGACTGCCGCGCAGACGCTTGCCTGGGTCTCGCTCAAGCCGGTGACCGGCCGCACCCACCAGTTGCGCGCGCACATGGCGCATATCGGCCACCCGATCGTCGGAGACCCGAAGTATTTCTCGATCGAGAACTGGGAACTGCCGGGCGGTATCCAGAACCGGCTGCATCTGCTTGCCCGCCGCATCGTTGTGCCGCATCCGCGTGGCGGCACGATCGATGCGACTGCGCCGCTGCCGCCACATATGCAGCAATCCTGGAACCTACTCGGCCTTGATGCCGCGCGCTACGATCCGATCGAGGATGCGCCGGAGGAATAGGCGCCGGTGCATGAAGCTCGGTTTATGACGACGAGTTGAGAGGCCTTGGCGTGCGCAAGGTCCATGATTAGCTCCTGGGTCTCAGAGGAGGCTGACATGGGTCGGATCGCGCGGGTCTGCCTTGTGATGGCCAGTGGTAGCTTGCTGATCTCCCAAGCGGTGAGCGCAGTTCGGGCGCAGGTGCCCGGGCTCCTACCGCCCCCCGATCTGCAGAATCGTATCCCAGCGCCTTTACCGCCGCCGCCCAAGCCGCTGGCCGTGCCGCTTGGCGAGAAGCCGCCGCAGCCGGGGGTCTACCAGCCGCCGCGGCTCAACACCCACAGCGACCGCACCACCCGCTGCGTGCAGCAAGGTAGCAACGCGGGACTGCGCGGGCCGCAGCTTGACAGCTACACGCGCGATTGCGCCAACGCGAACTGAACGCCGGTTGGCGATTGCCCGGTCGGGGCGTTCGTTTGCCGCTTGACAGGCAACCAAATGGTTGCATATTGTGGCCATGGATGCGGTGTTCAAGGCGCTTGCCGACGCGAGCAGGCGCGAACTGCTCGATCGCCTGTGCGCGGAGAACGGCCAGACGCTGGCCGAGCTTTGCGTCCGTCTCGGCATGACGCGGCAGGCGGTGAGCAAGCATCTGGCGATTCTGGAAGGCGCGAACCTCGTCGCCACAGTGCGGCGCGGACGCGAGAAGCTGCACTACCTCAATCCGGTGCCGATCCACGACATCGCCGAGCGCTGGATCGGCAAATTCGAACGCTCCCGCCTGCAGGCGTTGAGCGACCTGAAGAAAAACCTGGAGGCGAAGAATGAGTAAGTCGAGCTTCGTTTACGTCACCTTCATCCGCACGACGCCGGAGAAACTGTGGTCGGCGCTGATCAGCCCGGAGTTCACCAGGCAATATTGGTTCGGCACGCATCAGGAGAGCGATTGGAAGGCCGGTTCGCCGTGGAAGCTCGTGTTCGCCGACGGACGGGTCGCGGATGCGGGCGAGGTTGTCGAAATCGATCCACCCAGGCGTCTCGTGCTCAAGTGGCGCAACGAATTCAAGCCGGAGCTCAAGGCCGAAGGCTATTCGCGCTGCACGATCGAGCTCGAGCCGACGGGCGGAGTGGTGAAGCTGATCGTCACTCACGCCATCGACCACTCCGACTCGAAACTCATCGAGGCCGTCTCCGGTGGCTGGCCACTTATCCTGTCGAACCTCAAATCGCTGCTCGAAACCGGCGAACTGGCCTTGGCATCCAAGCCGGGATGATCGGGAATAGAGCTGGTTTGGAGGAGAGGGTACGCGCGTGATCGACGTCGCCAAGTTCAAGCCGAAGACGGTCTACGTCATCTACATCGCAACGACGCCGGAGAAGGTCTGGCAGGCGCTGACCGATGGCGCTTTCAGCGGGCAATACTTCTTCGGCTTCGCGGTCGACCTCGAGCCGACGATCGGCGGCAGGTTCCTGATGCACTATCCGGACGGTCGCGTGCACGCGCGCGGGGAAGTCGTCGCGTGGGACCCGCCGCGGCGCCTTGCCATGACGTGGCTGATCGAGGGCATGGGCGAGTATGACCAGTTGCCGGAATGCCTGGTCGCCTACGATGTCGAACCCTCCGGCGCAAGCGTCAAGGTCACGATGACGGAGTCGCACTCATGGGATGTGCCGGAGGCGATCCTGTCCGGCGGTCGCATGGGTTGGCCGAAGGTCATGTCTAGTCTCAAAAGCGTGCTTGAGACCGGCAAGCCGTTATCGACAAAGTCGGAAGGCCCACCGCCGGAGATGGCCGAAGCGGTGCGGCGGGCCGCGGCCGAGAAGCCGTGGCTCGAAGGGTGACGGCTATCGCAAGCGGGCGTTGATCTTTTTCCAGCGCCGCCCGTGAGGGGTTGGCGTGCTGACCTGCCGTGTTACTCTGTCTTGTGCAATTGCAAAGTACGGGCGAAGCATGCGAATTCTCGGAATGGTAAAAGGTGCAAAGAGGCCGTTGCGGCCCGCCGCGTCTGCGGACCCAGAGCGGCCAATCCTGCGTCTCCGCTCAATCAGGCGAGGGCGCCGCGTTGCATGGTGGCAAGCTCGATCCCTCACGTGCGGATTTTCCGATGTCCATTGAGCATCGTCCGGGGACTCTCATGCGTCGTCCACACCAGCGGGTGGGCGCGGTTTCGATTCTGGCGACCGCGGCGGGAGCGCTGGCGCTCGGCGCGGCGGCCATCGGCGCAGTTGCGATCGGCCGGATGGTGATCGGAGAGATCGTGGCGAAGAAGGTGCGCTTGCGCTCGCTCGAGGTCGACGAATTGACGGTCAAGCGTCTGCGAGTGCTCGAAGACGGGCGTGACGAGGAAGCAAGTTCTAGCGCAGCGCCGCGTTGATCTTTTCCAGCGCCGCCGAGCCCGGGCACAGCTCCTTCTCGGAGAGCGAGTTGAGCGGCGCCTCGACCGTGTTGAAATGTTGGTGCAGGTCTTCCGGCTCGCGATCGACGTAGAGGAGACCGGTCACCACCTGACCCATCGCCGAGTGCTTCTGCAGGAAGCTCATGGCGCCCAGCCGGTCGTGCGGATCGTAGTCGGCGGCGACCTTCTTGAGGACAAGCCGCGAGCCGTCGTGCTGCTCGACGATTTCCACCGAGCCCGGCGCATAGTCGACCGCGATCGGCGCACGGCCGGTGATGAAGTCGAGCCGATTCACCGCCTCGTTATGCTCGCGCACATAGTCGAAGCTCTTGGTCGAACCCTCGTGATTGTTGAAGGCAACGCAGGGCGAGATCACGTCGATCAGGGCTGCACCTTCGTGTTCGATCGCAGCCTTGATCAGCGGCACGAGCTGCTCTTTGTCACCCGAGAACGAGCGCGCCACGAAAGTCGCGCCAAGCTGTAGCGCCATCGCCACGAGGTCGATCGAGTTGTCGGCGTTGACCACGCCGCGCTTGCTCTTCGAGCCGCGGTCGGCAGTAGCGGAGAACTGCCCCTTGGTGAGACCGTAGACCCCGTTGTTCTCGACGATGTAGACCATATTGACGCCGCGCCGCATGGCGTGGGCGAACTGGCCGAATCCGATCGAGGCGGTGTCGCCGTCGCCCGAAATGCCGAGATAGATCAGGTCGCGGTTCGCCAGATTGGCGCCGGTGAGCACCGACGGCATGCGGCCGTGCACGGAATTGAAGCCGTGCGAGGCGTTGAGGAAATAGTCGGTGGTCTTGGACGAGCAGCCGATGCCGGAAATCTTCGCCACCCGGTGCGGCTCGATCGCGAGCTCGAAGCAGGCTTCGATGACCGAGGCGGTGATCGAGTCGTGGCCGCAGCCGGCGCACAGCGTCGAAATCTTGCCTTCGTAATCGCGGTGCGTGAAGCCGAGCTCATTCTTCGGCAGCGCCGGATGGTGGAATTTGGGCTTAGTGATGTAGGTCATGGGCTTGGCGGTCTCTTTCCGGTGTCATGCCCGCGCAAGCGGGCATCCAGCCTTCTGAACGATCGCGCTCGAGCTGACTGGATCGTCCGCTTTCGCGGACGATGACAACCCTTCTCTTCTCACGACACCACCTTGCGCAGCGGGGTGACCTTGAGCGCTTCAAGGTGGTCGCCGATGGCGCGCGCGATGAAGCGCGCGGTGATCGGCGTGCCGTCGTAATGCAGGATCGGAACGATCCGCGCGGGGTCGATGCCGCACTCGTTGATGATGAGCGAGCGCAACTGCCCGTCGCGATTCTGCTCGACCACAAACACGAAGTCGTGGTCGTCGATGAAATCAGGCACGTCCTGATGGAACGGGAACGCCCGCACGCGCAGCATGTCGAGCGGCCGGCCCTTCGCCTCGATCATGCCGATCGCCTCGTCCATCGGCGGGCTCGACGAGCCATAATAGATCACGCCGTATTTCGAAGGCTTGTCGGCGTTGCGGCGGACCGGGCGCGGCACGAGATGCTTGGCGGTCTCGAACTTGCGCAACAGCCGCTGCATGTTGTCGGCGTAGGGCGCGCCTTCCTCGGTGTAGCGCGCATAACGGTCGCGTGACGTGCCGCGGGTGAAGAACGAGCCCTTGACCGGATGTGTGCCCGGATAGGTGCGGTAGGGGATGCCATCGCCGTCGACATCGAGATAGCGGCCGAAGTCCTTGCCGGCTTCGAGTGCGGCGGCGGTCATGACCTTGCCGCGGTCGTACTTGCGGCTGTCGTCCCACTTGAGCGGGCGGCAGAGGCGGTGGTTCATGCCGATCTCGAGCTCGAGCATGACGAACACCGGCGTCTGCAGTCGGTCGGCGAGATCAAAGGCCTGGGCGCCGAACTCGAAGGCTTCGGCCGGGTCTTCCGGGAACAGAAGGACGTGCTTGGTGTCGCCGTGCGACGCGTAGGCGCAGCTCAGGACGTCGGACTGCTGCGTGCGCGTCGGCATGCCGGTCGAGGGGCCGGCGCGCTGGACGTCGAATACCACCGCGGGGATTTCGGCGAAGTACGCTAGTCCCAAAAACTCCTGCATCAGCGAAATGCCGGGGCCCGAGGTGGCCGTGAAGGCCCGCGCGCCGTTCCAGGCCGCGCCGATGACGATGCCGATCGAGGCCAGTTCGTCCTCGCCTTGCACGATCGCGACCTTGTTGCGCTTGGTCTCGGGATCGACGCGCAGCCGCTGGGCATAGGCGGTGAAAGCGTCGGCCAGCGAGGAGGAGGGCGTGATCGGGTACCAGGCGCAGACAGTCGCGCCGCCATAGAGCGCGCCCAGCGCCGCGGCGGCGTTGCCCTCGATGAAGATGCGGTCGCCGACCGCGTTGGCGCGCTTGAGCCTGAGCCCGATCGGGCATTGCAGGTTCGCGAGCGCCCAGTCGCGGCCGAGATGAAACGCGTGCTTGTTGGCGTCGAGCAGCTTCTCTTTCGTCTTGTATTGCTCGCCGATCAGCTTCTCGATCTCGGCCACCTCCATGTCGAGCAGAGCCGAGAGCGCGCCGAGATAGATGATGTTCTTGAACAACTGCCGTTGGCGCGGATCGGTGTATTCGCGATTGCAGATCGCCGTCAGCGGCACGCCGATGACGGAGATATCGTCGCGGAATTTCGAGGCCGGCATCGGCTTGGTCGAATCGTAGAACAAATAGCCGCCGGGTTCGATCGAGGCGACATCCTTGTCCCAGGTCTGCGGATTCATCGCGACCATGAGATCGGTGCCGCCGCGCGCGCCGAGATGCCCCGCCTCCGAGACGCGGACCTCGTACCAGGTGGGAAGCCCCTGGATGTTGGAGGGGAAGATGTTGCGCGGCGCGCACGGAATGCCCATGCGCAGGATCGAGCGCGCGAACATCTCGTTGGCACTCGCGGAGCCCGATCCGTTGACGTTGGCGAACCGAACGACGAAGTCGTTTACGCTGCTGATCGGGCTGCTACTCGGCATTTGTCATCCGCGTGAGTCATATCGATGAGATATTTCTTCATGTCCCAGGCGCCGGTCGGGCAGCGTTCGGCGCACAGTCCGCAGTGCAGGCACACGTCCTCGTCCTTCACCATGACGCGGCCGGTCTTGAGGTCGTTGGCGACGTAGAGGTCCTGCGTGGGGTTCTTGGCGGGGGCCTTGAGCCGCGTGCGCAGGTCTGCTTCATCGCCGTTTTGCGTGAAGGTGATGCAGTCCATCGGGCAGATGTCGACGCAGGCGTCGCACTCGATGCAGAGCGAAGACGTGAAGACCGTCTGTACGTCGCAATTGAGGCAGCGGTGCGCCTCCTTGAGCGCCGTATCGAGGTCGAAGCCGAGTTCGACTTCGGCCTTGATGTCGCGCAGCGCCACCACCTTGTCGCGCAGCGGCACCCGGTAGCGCTTGTCGGGCGCGATATCGTTGTCGTAGCTCCACTCGTGGATACCCATCTTCTGGCTGACGATGTCGACCATCGGCACCGGGCGATCGTTGACGTCCTCGCCGCTGCAGAACTTGTCGATCGAGAGCGCGGCCTCGTGGCCGTGCGCCACCGCCCAGATGATGTTCTTCGGGCCGAACGCCGCGTCGCCGCCGAAGAACACCTTCGGGTTGGTCGACTGCATGGTCGTCGTGTCGACCTTGGGCATGTCCCACTTGTCGAATTCGATTCCGATGTCGCGTTCGATCCAGGGGAAGGCGTTCTCCTGTCCGACCGCGACCAGCACGTCGTCGCAGGGGAAGAGTTCCTCCGGCTCACCGGTCGGCACCAAATTGCGGCGGCCCTTGGCGTCGTATTCGGCTTTGACCTTTTCGAAGGTCATGCCGGTCAGGCGGCCGTTCTCGTGGATGAAGGCCTTCGGCACGAGGTAGTTGTGGATCGGGATATCCTCGTGCATGGCGTCCTCCTTCTCCCAGGGGGACGCCTTCATCTCCTCGAAGCCCGAGCGCACGATCACGCGCACGTCCTCGCCGCCAAGCCGGCGCGACGAGCGGCAGCAGTCCATCGCGGTGTTGCCGCCGCCCAGACACGATTACGCGCTTGCCGATCTTGTTGATGTGACCGAACGAGACCGACGAGAGCCAGTCGATGCCGATATGGATATGGGCCTTGGCTTCCTCGCGGCCGGGGACGTCGAGGTCGCGTCCGCGCGGCGCGCCGGAGCCGACGAAGACTGCATCCCAATTGTCCGCCAGCAGCGCCTTGAGGCTGTCGATGCGCTGGCCGCCGCGGAACTCGATGCCGAGATTGAGGATGTAGTCGCATTCTTCGTCGATGATCGACTCCGGCAGGCGAAAGCGCGGGATCTGCGTGCGGATCATGCCGCCGGCCTTGGGATCCTGATCGATCACCACGCACGTATAGCCGAGCGGTGCGAGGTCGCGCGCGACCGCCAGCGACGCTGGCCCGCCGCCGACCAGCGCGATGCGTTTGCCGTTCTTATGCTGGACCGGCCGGGGAAGGCGGCCGCGGATGTCGTCCTTGTAGTCGGCGGCGACGCGCTTGAGGCGGCAGATCGCGACCGGCTCTTTTTCCACGCGCACGCGCCGGCAGGCCGGCTCGCACGGGCGGTCGCACGTGCGGCCCAGAATCCCGGGGAACACGTTGGAGCGCCAGTTGATCATGTACGCGTCGCTGTAGCGGCCCGCAGCGATCAGCCGGATGTACTCGGGAACCGGTGTGTGCGCGGGACAGGCCCACTGACAATCCACGACCTTGTGGAAATAGTCCGGCGCCGCAATGTCGGTATTTTTCATGGACTCCTCTGCACGCACGCCTGCCGCGCTGCCCTGAGAACCCCGCGCGAGGCAAGTGTCGGCCGACCTTCCCGTTGTTACTTGTTCGACTTGTAACCCGTCGAATCCGGCGCGGATACTAGTTTAGGGGGGCTCGAAATTCCAACCAATACCTTCATGATAACAAGATATTGCACGTGGTCGTTTTAGTGGCGGTGCATCACGAATGTGCGCCGCAGTCATCACATAAAGTTTCCATGTGCAACAATGTCGCCGATCCGGTAAAATATTGAAACTTAATGGATTTTTGCTCTGGTAGGACAGTGGCGATCGTTTGCCGTGATTGTGCGTTGCGCACTCCGCTGGCATCATCATTCAAGGTACGTTGCGATGCACAATGAACGGCAGCGTGGCTTGCGACGATACTGCCGCGCGCGGACGTTGCACGATCGAACAGCATCGCCCCATGCTTGAAACCCGCCTTTGAAACCATGCGTGAACTCTTCGACGACATGTTTGCGAATGAGCCGCCCGCCAATCCGATGGCGGCGGCGCAGCGCGCGATGCGTCCGCAATTGCGCCAGCGTTTCTACGAGCGCGCGGAGGTCGTCGAGCGGGACGGGCGGTTCGAGATCGTGCTCGACGGGCGCCCCGTCCGGACCCCCGCGCGTCGAACGCTCGCGGTACCGACGCGTGCACTCGCCGACGCGCTTGCCGCTGAATGGCAGGCGCAGCGTGACGTGATCGATCCGGCCAACATGCCGCTCACCCGTCTTGCCAACACGATCATCGACGGTGTCGCTGACGCGGCGCCGGAGGTCGCAGCCGAGGTCGCGAAGTACCTGCGCTCGGACCTTTTGTTTTATCGCGCCGAGGGACCGCCCGCCCTGGTCGAGTGTCAGGCGCGGGCCTGGGACCCGGTGATCGCCTGGGCGCGCGACGAGTTCGGTGCTCGCTTTGTCCTCGCGGCGGGGATGCTGTTCGTGACGCAGCCCGACACGGCGGTCGCCGCGGCGGAGGCCGCTATTCCGCGCGATGTCTGGAAGCTCGGCGCGGTGCACGCGATCACCACGCTCACCGGCTCGGCGCTGCTTGCGCTCGCGGTGCTCTACGGCCGGCTTGATGCGGACGCCGCCTGGGGCGCCGCGCATGTCGACGAAGACTGGAACATGGACTTCTGGGGCCGCGATACGCTTGCGCTCGAGCGCCGCGCCTTCCGCTTCGCCGAGATGCAGGCGGCCTGCCTGGTTCTGCGGACCGCCTGAGCCTCGCCGCGCGGCTACTTTTTCGACAGCGTGCCGAACGCCACGATGGTGTTTTCCTTCACGCTGCCGAACCACCCGACCGCGAGCTTGTCGGCGGAGCGCGCCACCGTGAGCGTGCCGTCCGGGCAGCGGCCACCCTTGTCGAAGCTGCCTTGGGTGATGACTTCGACGAAGAACGCGTAGGATTTCGACTGGCCGACGCGGGTGAGTTTGCCGGTGCAGTTGAGGTCCGGATACTTCGTCTCCATGCCCTTGGGGGTGAAGGCGATCTCGAACTTGTAGGGCGTCGATGTGCCGATCTGGGTGAGTTCGCCGGCCCAGGTCCCATTGATGTCGGGGCCGCCGCCCCGACTAGGGGCGGGCGCAGGGGTCGTAGGGCCTCCCTTCTTGCCCTTGGGGTCGCCGGGCGGACTGGCCTCCGGTTCCGGTGCGAACTGCGCCCTGGCGGGCGCATTGGCGACCGCCGCCAAGGCAAGCGCCAGAAGTCCAACGGCAAAAGTGCCGGATGCCCTCATCATCATCGTCTGCTCCCCTCGAATACCTGTTACGCCGAGGAAAGGCGTCCCGGCGGCGACATTACCCCTAAACTAAGCAATCGTGAACCAGGACAACGGCTTGGTTAAGGCCTCAGATTGCCGCGCCGGGCGCGCCCCGGTGACGCGGGCGAGGGGGGCAAAGGTAGCCGCCCCCGCACCGGGGCGAAAAAGAGGCAGCCGGCGGCGGCGCTGCCGCGCCTTTTGGCAGCGCACACGATATTGGTGCATGCTAGCATTTCGCCTGTCACGCCAGGGGGATAGAGCCGCACATGAAAGACATTCTGGAGAAGCTCGACGAACGGCGCGCGCGCGCCCGCGACGGCGGCGGCAAGGCCCGCACCGAGGCGCAGCACAAGCGCGGCAAGCTGACCGCCCGCGAACGCCTGGAACTCCTGATGGACAAAGGTTCCTTCGAGGAGTTCGACATGTTCGTCGAGCATCGCTCGGCCGAATTCGGCATGGAGCGCTCGAAGATCCCGGGCGATGGCGTCGTCACCGGCTGGGGCACGGTCAACGGCCGCACGGTCTTCGCCTTCGCCAAGGACTTCACCGTGTTCGGCGGCTCGCTCTCCGAGACGCACGCGCAGAAGATCATCAAGATCCAGGACATGGCGCTCAAGGCGCGCGCGCCGATCATCGGCCTGTTCGACGCCGGCGGCGCGCGCATCCAGGAGGGCGTCGCCTCGCTCGGCGGCTACGGCGAGGTGTTCAAGCGCAACGTGCTGTCCTCCGGCGTCATTCCGCAGATCAGCGTCATCATGGGACCGTGCGCCGGCGGCGACGTCTATTCGCCGGCGATGACCGACTTCATCTTCATGGTGCGCGACACGAGCTACATGTTCGTCACCGGCCCGGACGTGGTGAAGACCGTCACCAACGAGGTCGTCACCGCCGAAGAGCTCGGCGGCGCCTCGGTGCACACCGCGAAATCCGGCATCGCCGATGCCGCCTTCGACAACGACGTCGAATGCCTTCTGCAGATGCGCCGCCTGATCGATTTCCTGCCGGCGAACAGCGAGACCGGCGTGCCGGAATGGCCGTCGTTCGACGACATCGAGCGCCAGGACAAATCGCTCGACACGCTGGTGCCGGACAATCCGAACAAGCCCTACGACATGAAGGAGCTGATCCTGAAGGTCGCGGACGAGGGCGACTTCTTCGAGCTGCACGAGGCGTTCGCGCGCAACATCATCACCGGGCTCGGCCGCATCGCCGGCCGCACCGTCGGCTTCGTCGCCAACCAGCCGATGATGCTCGCGGGCGTGCTCGACATCGATGCCTCGCGCAAGGCCGCGCGCTTCGTGCGCTTCTGCGACGCCTTCAACATCCCGATCGTCACGTTCGTCGACGTGCCGGGCTTCCTGCCGGGCACCAACCAGGAATACGGCGCGCTGATCAAGCACGGCGCCAAGCTTCTGTTCGCCTACAGCCAGGCGACCGTGCCGCTGGTCACCGTGATCACCCGCAAGGCGTTCGGCGGCGCCTATGACGTGATGGCGTCAAAGCATGTCGGCGGCGACGTCAACTACGCCTGGCCGACCGCGCAGATCGCCGTGATGGGCGCAAAGGGCGCGGTCGAGATCATCTTCCGCGCCGACATCGGCGACGCCGAGAAGATCGCCGCCCGCACCAAGGAATACGAGGGCCGCTTCCTTTCGCCGTTCGCCGCCGCCGAGCGCGGCTATATCGACGACGTGATCATGCCGCACGCCACCCGTACGCGCATCGCCCGCGCGCTCGCCATGCTGCGCGGCAAGCGGGTCGAGATGCCGGCGAGGAAGCACGACAATTTGCCGGTGTGAGGTGGAATGCCGACCGTCCTGAGATGGGGCCCCTATCGCGCGTTCTTCTACTCTAACGAAAGTGACGAGCCGGCGCATGTGCATGTCCGCGCGGACGATCGCGAGGCTAAATTCTGGCTCCATGATGTGACTGTCGCTATCAACGCCGGGTTCCCGGCGCACGAAATCGGCGATATAATTCGTCACCTTCGCTTGCATCGCGACGAATTGTTGGACGCATGGAATGAGCACTTTGGAGATTGACGTCGGCGACCTGCGCGCCCGATTGGTCGAATTCACCGCAACCGACTTGGTGGTGACGCTGGCCGACGGTCGCAAGATAGCGACTCCGCTCGACTGGTATCCGCGCCTCAAGCGCGCGTCCGCTGCCGATCGCGCGAATTACGAAATCATGGCGATGGGCATTCATTGGCCGGACCTCGATGAGGACCTTGGCATCGTGGGTATGCTGAAAGGCCAGCGCGGTCGCATATAGCCCGCTTGACCGGAGCGAAATGCGGGTCCGCTTTCTAATTGGGGATCATCCCGGATTTCGCTCCGCTCAATCCGGGCTACGTCTGCTTCCAGGCTACAATTGCTAAGGAGGACACATGACACGGATTTTCACACGTAGAGAGATGCTGGCGGCGATCGCCGTGGCGGCGACGAGTGGCGCCGCGGCGATTGGCGCTTCGACAAACGCCGCCGCTCAAACGACCGGAAAACCCATGACCACCGCATCAGGATTGCAGATCATCGACAGCAAGGTAGGCACCGGCGCAACGCCGCGCACCGGTCAAACCTGCGTCATGCACTACACCGGCTGGCTCTACGAGAATGGCGCCAAGGGCAAGAAGTTCGACAGCTCGGTTGATCGCGGTCAGCCGTTTGAATTTCCTCTCGGGATGCGTCGTGTCATTGCCGGATGGGACGAGGGCATCGCCACCATGAAGGTCGGCGGCAAGCGCACGCTCATCATCCCCGCCAAACTCGGCTACGGCGAGCGCGGCGCGGCGGGAGCCATTCCGCCGAACGCCACGCTGCTGTTCGAGGTGGAACTCCTCGGCGTGAAGTAGGGGCGGCCATGCCCAAGGCCTATCTCATGGTTCGCTCCCTCGTGTCGGACGCCGGGCTGCGCGAGAAGTTCGAGCACTGGTATTCGACCGAGCATCTGGGCTGGGCGCTCGACGTATTCAAAGCCGAGAAGGGCTGGCGCTATTGGAGCAAGGTCGAGGCTGGCGCGCATTACGCGATCTATCAATTCGCCGACATGGAGCGCCTCGAAGCCGGGATGAAATCGGAGGGCTTCAAGGAGCTGGTCGCCGACTACGATCGCACCTGGCCCACCGGCGTCACGCGCACGCGCGATATTCTCGACCTGGTCGAGGAGCGTGACGGCGTGCCGGCGAACCATAAGGACGGAATCGTGCGCTTTACCCTCCCCACCCGGGCCGCGCTTGCGCGCGCCCGGGCGCAGGCTCTTGTGGGGAGGGTCGGCGAGCGCAAGCGAACCGAGGTGGGGGTCGCGCGGTGAGTTGCCGACCGACCCCCTCCGCATCCCCTCCCCACAAGGGGGTAGGGGAGCCAACCGCCGTCACTGCACGATTACCGAGAAACTCCAATGCTCCCCTCTCAGCGCGCGTTGTTCGATATTCCACGCGAGGTCTGCTATCTCAACGCCGCGTCGTACAGCCCGCTGCCGCTCAAGACGATGGAGGCCGCGCGCGCGGCGGTCGGACGCAAGGGCCGGCCGTGGCTGATCGATCACGCCTTCGCCACGGCGCAATACGAGCGCACCCGCAAGGCCGCGGCGGCGCTGATCGACGCCGAGCCGCAGGATGTCGCGCTCACCCCGTCGGTCGGCTACGGGGTCGCGACGGCGGCCAAAATCCTGAGCGG
The DNA here is from genome assembly GCA_963763365.1 of uncultured Alphaproteobacteria bacterium. Lineage (GTDB taxonomy): Bacteria > Pseudomonadota > Alphaproteobacteria > Rhizobiales > Xanthobacteraceae > VAZQ01. Next base: position 31,301 of record CAVXOE010000016.1, read on the forward strand.
GCAGCGGGCGTTGCCGGCGGGCTTGCGCGTTCTCGTGCTCGCCGACGATCATTCCTCCGCGGTGCTCGAATGGATCACGCGCGCCACGCCGGAAAGCTTCACGGTTGAAACCGTGCGCCGGCCGCCCGACGGCGACTGGACCGCCGCGGTGCTTGCCGCCATCACGCGGTCCGGCGCCGCGCCGATCGCGGTCGCGTCGATCTCGTCGGTGCATTGGTCCGATGGCGGCACGGTCGACCTTGCCCGCGTGGCGCCCGCGCTGCGCGCGCAGGGCGCGGCGCTGCTCGTCGATGCGACGCACAGCGTCGGCGTCACCGAACTTGACGTGCGCGCGCTCGATCCCGACTTCGTGGCGTTCCCGACCTACAAGTGGCTGCTCGGCCCCTACGGCCGCGCCTTCCTCTATGTCGCCAGGCGCCACCAGGGCGGCATTCCGCTCGAACAGACAAGCTACGGGCGGCGCGACGTGCGGTCCGAGCAGGCGGTCTATTTCACCGACTTGGACTATGTCGGCGACGCGCGGCGCTTCGACATGGGCGAGCGCGATCATTTCATCTCGATGGAGATGGCCGCGATCGGCATGGAGATGATGCGCGAGTGGGGTTCGGCGGCGATCGTCGAGCGGCTCGCCATGCTCACCGGCCGGCTCGCCGACGGCTTGCGCGGTGCGGGCGTCGATATCCCCGACGTGCGGGTGCGGGCACCGCACATCCTGAGCCTCGGCTTTCCGGGCGGTATGCCGAAAGGCCTGGTCGAACGCCTCGCCGCCGAACACATCCACGTCGCGCCGCGCCTCGGCCGCCTGCGCATCAGCCCGCATGTCTACAACGACGAGGCCGACGTCGACCGGTTTGTCGACGTGTTTCAACGGTTGATGCGTTCGTAGCCCGGATGAAGCGAAGCGACATCCGGGGCAAGTGTTCCCGGATTTCGCTGCGCTCAATCCGGGCTACGATCTCTTCGTCGAAGTATTCCCGCCGGCCGGCTGGCGCGCGCTCGTCTCTGCTTTCCCGCTCCGAGGGCACTGGGCGGTGCCTCGCGAACGCGCAATAATGTCTGACAACGCCGGTGTCGGATTTGGAGGCGACCATGACGCATCTTTTTCGCACGCTTACATCCGTTTCAGCCCTCATCGCCGCGACCCTCGCCGCCAACGCGCAGAACCGCCCACCGTGGCCCGCAGGCGACGAAGTCGGCATGGCGAACACGCTCGGGCCAGCGACCTGGCAGCGCTGCGCGCCACACTTGGCCAATCCCAACGCCAAGTCCTACGAGCTGTCGTTCGTGCGCTCGAACACCATGCCGCAATCGCCGTTCGCGGTGCCGCTCAAGGAGAACGCCAAGCCGACCGTCGGCATCCAGGGCACGCGCCATGCCTTCAACACCGACGAGGTGGTGAGCGGCGATCCCGGCCAGCAGGGCACGCAGATGGACGCGATCGGGCACTTTGCGGTGCTGCCGGAGCCGTGGGACGGCAAGCCGCCGTTCCCCTCCGACCGCGCGACCTATTACGGCGGCTACAAGCAGAGCGAGGTGAAGCCGACGCCCGATGCGCCATTGCAGAAGCTCGGCATCGACAAGGTGCCGCCGATCGTCACCACCGGCGTGCTGCTCGATGCCAAGACCTACCTCGGCAAGGGGAAGGCGCTCGAGCCGGGCGCCATCGTCACCGCGGCCGACATCGAGGGGATGCTGAAGGCGCAGGGCCTCGCGGCGCGCGGCCTGCAGCCGGGCGACGTGCTCTACATCTACACCGGCTGGGGCGATAACTGGAAAGATCCCGACAGCGAGAAGTTCTACTACACCAAGGGGCCGGGCCTCGCCTACGACGCCGCCAAGCTCGCCGAGCAGAAACAGATCGTGCTGGTCGCACTCGACAACCCGTTCACCGATCCGGTCGCCGACGGGATGCTGCAAGGCAAGGCGCCGCCCGCACCCGGCACACCGCCCGCACTGCCGTTCGCGATCCATCACCACAATCTGGTCGAGGCCGGCATTCACCAGATCCAGAATGCCAATCTCGGCGCGCTCGCTCGCGACAAGGTATGGGTTTCCTGCACCATGATCCTGCCGCTGCGCACGCAAGGAGGGTCCGGCTCGCCGGTGCGGCCGGTGGCGATTGGCGCGCCGGGGTCATGACCGCCGTGGCGCTCCGCGGCTTGCATGTTGCGTTGTTGCTTTTTGCGTTGGGCGGATGCTCGTCATCGCCCGACATTGCGGTCGTGGCGCCGCCGATCCCGGCCGGCAAGGCACAACTCACCATCAACCGCACGAGCGGTTTCGCCGGTTCTTTGACCAAGGCCAATGTCGACGTGAACGGCCAGCGGCTCGGGGATTTCGGCAAGGAGGACGGGTACACGACATTCATCACCCCGGGCCGTACCACTGTGGCGGCTTCGGCGCCGTCGCCACCCGGCCGCTTCGCCATCGCGTTCAATACCGCGGCCGGAAAGGTCTACCGGTTGCAGATCACCGCGCGCCCGGAGGGTTACCTGCCCGCCGACACGAGCGGGCCGTTTGCCTATGAGGTGGTCGAGAACGACGGCGCGTTCAAGATTCAGCCGCTGGATTGATCGTTCGTCGGCGCCGGCACGGCGCGTCGGCACGCACAACAAGTTATCGCCTTGCATGCCTGGTCGCGGGCGTTATGCTTGAAATTCCGGGGAGGGAAAGCATGGATGCTCATCCATTGGTCAAGAAGCTGATGTGCGTCGTCGTCGTCGTCGCGGCGATGCTGCCGCTTGGATGGATGATCTATCCGTACGTCGCCGATGTCGTCAGCGGCTTGCAGTTCAACGCCATCGAGGCGGTGCTCAGCGCATCGCTCGGGTTCGGCCTCTACACGTCCATGTTCAACTAAGCTTGGCGGTTGCGGCTTTCCGACTGTGCGAGCGGCAACGCGGTCGCGCGCATTTTGTGAAAATTTCCGGCAAACACCAGCCGACGCATTAGTCAACACGCAACACGCGCCATTTATGGTGCCGCGGCCGTTTGGTTACGCCGCTCACGCCGCAGGTTGCCGACATGAAAGACAAACGCAAATCGCCCCGCCGGGCGATCAGCCGTCTCGCCAAGATCGAGGTCGGTTCGCTGCTGTGCGGGTGCCTCGTCACCGATATTTCGGAAGACGGCGTGCGGCTCTACGTCGAGGGTGTGGCCGTGCCCGAGACGTTTGTCCTGCTTGACACCGACGACATCGGCTGCATCCAGCCGCGCGACTGTCAGGTGGTCTGGCGGCTCGGTCACGAACTGGGCGCGAGGTTTCTGCCGGTGAACAACGGGGGCGAGCGGCGGAAAACCGCCAAAGCCGCAAGACAGACCGCGATCGCCTGATCGTTCTCTTTGATCTGCGCCGTTCAAAACAGCAGCGGGCCCGGCCGGCTGCGCGCCTGCGTCGCTTTGACCTTGCCATTGATCTGCGGGAGGATGGCGGCAAATAGAAAATCCCGGGAGGATCGCGATGATCAAGCCAGCCGTTTTGGCGGCGGCGATTGCCGCCATGGCGTGCGCAGCGCCGGGCATTCATGCGGCCGAATTTCCCACCCGGCCGATCACGTTGATCATCGGCTTTGCGCCCGGCGGGCCAAGCGACGTGATGGCGCGGATTCTCTCGCGCAGGATGGAGGACATTCTCAAGCAGCCGCTGGTGATCGAAAACCGCACCGGCGCGGGCGGCGGCATCGCCGCGACCGCGGTCGCGCGCGCGGCGCCCGACGGTCACACGCTCCTGCTCGCGACCGGCTCCTCGCTCGCCATCAACCTCAGCCTCTACAAGAATTTGGGTTACGACCCGGAAAAGGATTTCGAGCCGATCAGCCTGGTTGGCGTGCAGACCAACGTGCTCTACGCCCATCCGTCGCTGCCGGCGAATACGCTCACCGAGTTCGTTGCCTACGCCAGGGCCAACCCCGGCAAGATGTCCTTCGGATCGGGCGGCATCGGCACGCCCGCCCATCTCGCGGGCGAATTGCTCAAGATGAGGGCGGGCATCGACTACACGCACGTGCCGTTTCGCGGCACCGGCCCGACGCTGCAGAGCGTGATCGGCGGCCACGTGCCGACCGCGTTCAATCCGCCGGCGCCGCTGCTGCCGCTGCTGCAAAGCGGCGCCATCAAGGCGATCGCAATCACCACCCTCGCACGCACGCCGGCGTTGCCCGACACGCCGACCATCGCGGAAAGCGGCTATCCGGGATTTGACGCGGCGACCTGGCACGCGGTGGTCGCGCCGGCGGCGCTGCCGAAAGACGTGGCGGCGAAATTGCATCAGGCCTTCCACGAAACCCTGAGCGATCCTGCGATCCGCAAGGCGTTCGCCGATCAGGGCGTGGATGTGGTCAATGGGACGCCCGAGGACCTGCGTGCCTATATCAAGTCGGAGATTCCGAAATGGGCGGAGGTGGTCAAGGCTTCGGGCGCCAAGGTTGACTGAACCTGCCTGAGCGACCTACGCGAACCGGCAAGCAAACGAGCGACGTGAGTTACCCGGCGGCGGGGAGGGGGATTCGATGCACGTGATGATGGTTGTAGTCGTCGGTCTCATTGCACTCGCGGTATTCTACTTCGGCGCCCGTTTCCTTGGCCGAAGCGGGCAGACGGGCGCCTCGCTGTTCATCTGGGTCTGGCTCGTGGCGTCGCTGCTCAACGGCGCCGTCGGCGTGTTCCGCGCCGGCATTCCGCTGCTCAACGAATTTGGCGCCTTCATTCCGATTTTCGGGATTCCGGCTGCGATCGCGTGGTATCTCGCCTATAAGCATCACGCGAACTGACCCAAGCGATCCTCTCCGGAGCGGGCATGCGGTTCTTCGACCGGTTCAAACGAGGCGAGATGCGGCTCGGCCGCATCGAGGCGTTCAGCGATGGCGTCTTCGCCATCGTGGTGACGTTGCTGGTCCTGGAGCTGAAGGTTCCGGTGCTCAAGGATCATGCGAGCACCGGTGAACTCGCTCACCATCTGGTGGAACTGGCGCCGAAATTTCTGAGCTGGCTCATCAGCTTCATCATCGTCTGCAAGTTCTGGCTCAATCATCACCACCTGCTGGGACTTGCGCGGCATGCCGACTATGCGATGGTATGGTTGAACTCGATTTTTCTGATGGGCCAGTCCTTCATTCCGTTTCCGACCGCACTGATGGGCGAGTACCCGACCAACCGCCTGGCGGTGAGCTTGTTCGGATGCGTGTTCGCGCTGAACACGCTGTTGTTCATCGCGCTCAACCGCTACATCGTGCGCAACCTGCTGAAACCGGAACTGGCGGGCACACAGGATCCGCACGCCCTACGCAAGGCGATGGTGGGGCCCTTGTCCTACCTCGTCGGGGCGGCGGCCGCCTGGTTGAGCGTTCACGCTGCGTTTGTGGTCTATCTTCTCACGCCGCTGTTCTACATCACGCCGCCGTCGTGGCACGGGCGTGCCGCCAGCAGTGGCGCGGGTGGTGCGCACGAGGGCGCAGCGAAATGAGCGCAAGCGTGCCCGTGGGTTCGTCGCCCGAAAGAGACATCGTCATCGTCCATAGTTCCGACCTGCACGTCGACCATGACTACACGGCGCGCATGCACGGCGGCGACGGTACGGCAGGGCTGGCCTCGGTCCTGTCATTGGCGCGCGGCGCCGGCGCCGACGTGGTGGTTCTGGCCGGCGACACGTTCGACTGCCACCGCCTGCCGTCCGAACTCTTGGACCGCACCGCCGCTGTCATCGCCGCGTCGGCTCTGCCGGTCGTGGTGCTGCCCGGAAATCACGATCCGGTGGTCGAGGATGCGGTCTATCATCATGACGCCCTGGCCGCTGTCGAGAATCTGTACGTGCTCGGCATGAAGCACGCCGAAGCCGTCGTCTTCTCCGACCTGGGCCTGGAGATTTGGGGCCGTCCCCACCTCGACTACGGCGACATGATTCCGTTCGAAAATGCTCGTCCGCGCCGCACCCGCTGGCAGGTCGCGGTCGGACACGGCCATTACGTACCGGAGCCCGATCGCAGCACGCATCTGCGCCCCGCGTGGCTGATCGGCGACCAGGAACTCGCCGCGACCGGCGCCGACTATGTCGCGCTCGGCCATTGGAACCGTCCGATGAAGGTCGGCAATGGCAATGTCGTGGCCTACTATTCCGGCTCACCGGAATATGCCGGCACCGTCAACGTGGTCCGCCTCACGCGGGCGGGCGATGTGGTGGTGACGCGGGCCGAGCTCGACATCACGCGCGACCCGTTCGCCGTGTGAGCATCCGTGCCAATAGTCTAGCGGCTCACGCCTTCTTGTCGAAGACGATTTGCGTCTGGGTGACGATGGCGGCGAGCTTACCGTCGCCGCGGGTGATGCGCGTTTCGAGCACGATGGTGGTACGGCCACGGTGCAGCGGAACGCAGACCGCGCGGACGGTATCGTCCTTGGGGATGCCGGCAAAGAAATTGGTCTTGCTCTCGATCGTGGCGGTGCGGCCGCCGTCAGGCAGGCTGATGCTGGCGGTCATTCCGCCGAGCGTATCGGCCAGCGCCATGACGGCGCCGCCGTGCATCACGCCGCGCCGGTTCAGCAATTCCTCGCGCGCGAAGAGCTCGGCCTCCGTGCGCTCCGGCGTGTGCAGCAGCACCTTCACGCCGAGAAGCTTGTTGAACGGCGCGGGAACCCAGTCGGTCATCGTCGGTCCTCGGTGAACATGAGGGCGGGTGATAGCATCGCGTATCCCCGCGATGCCAGGGTGGGAATCCGGACGGAAATGTATGGCAGCGTCGCGTACGCGCCGATCGATCCCCGGGCTCCGGCAGGCCTTTCAAATTGACGGCTCACCTGTATTCTCTCGCCGGGCGTCGGAGCGCCTGGGCATCCTAAATTCGGCTGACCGGAATAGAGGAGGGATTGCGATGCGCGTGATGTCAACAATCGTGACGGCGCTCGTGGTTGCGGCCGGTCTTGTCGACTCTGACGCCACCTTCCTACGCGCAGAGTTGTCAGCAATTGTGGGTCGAGCGCAACCAGTACTACAAAAACCACGGATACTGCTTCAAGACGCAGCAGGCCATTTCGTATTTCGGCAATGGCGGCTGTCGCATCGACGATCAGAACGACGTGCCGCTGACGTCAGCCGAGCGCGGGCGCATCAACCAGATCGTGCAGCAGGAGCGCGCGATGGGCTGCTCGGACGGCGGCGGTGGTGGAGGGGGCGGTGGTGGTGGCGGCGGGGCCGCGGGTATGAGCTGCAACCAGCTCTGGGTGGCGCGCAATTCGATCTACAAGGCGCGCGGCTATTGCTTCAAGACACAGCGTGCCATCGCCTATTTCGGCAACGGCGGCTGCACCCACCAGAACGAGGGCGACATTCCGTTCTCGTCGGGCGAGCGTGCACAGATCGCGCAGATCCAGGCGCAGGAGCGCGCCAAGGGTTGCGATTGAGCAACGGCAGCGACGGACGGCCGCGAGGCGCGGACGGCGGGGTCGACCTCGCAGTGGAGCGGAGCGGCTGCGCATTTGGTGCCCGACGGTCTTTCCGGTAAAGAACGCCCGACGCGCTCGTAGCTCAGCTGGATAGAGCACCAGACTTCGAATCTGGGGGTCGGGGGTTCGAATCCCTCCGAGCGCGCCATTACCGCCGAATTTACGATTTCATGCGATGCCCTTCGCGAGCTTACACGGGACAAAATCCTTACCGTAGCGCGGGCGGTGTTCGGCGGCCTTCGGCGTTGCGTCAGTGAATTACTCTTCTGGAACTTCGCTTTGAGCTTCTGTGTGTTGGTTCAGTGATGGTTCGCTTTGCGCAAGAGACACATGGTGCCGCACGTCAGTCTGGCTCGCCTAGGTATTAAATGGCGACAAGATAGTTGGATTCAAGAATTGGATTCTGCATTTCTATCCGTAAGTTCCAGAGCCCTGTTGCCTGTCATTCCTAAGTGAATGGGCAGCGTAAGGGTGGGAGTTAGATGACAGTCCATGGAGTGATAATCGCTGGCGGAGGTCCGACCGGGTTGATGCTAGCTGGCGAGTTGGCGCTCGCAGGCGTCGATGTCGCAATTGTCGAGCGGCGCCCCAGCCAGAATGTCGTCGGCTCACGCGCGGGCGGCCTCCACGCACGAACGATCGAGATTTTCGATCAGCGCGGCATCGCCGACCGGTTCCTCGCCGAAGGCCAGAAGGCGCAAGCCGGCGGGTTTGCCGGGGTAAGGTTAGACATTAGCGATCTTCCGACCCGCCACCCTTACCTCATCGGGCTCAGGCAAAAACACATCGAGCGCATCCTTGCCGGCTGGGTCGCCGCGCTTAAGGTGCGAATCTATCGCGGGATTGAGGTAACGGGTTTCGCGCAGGACGATTCCGGCGTCGATGTCGCGCTCAGCGATGGCCGGTCCCTGCGCGCGCAATATCTCGTCGGGTGCGATGGCGGACACAGCCTGGTCCGCAAGGCGGCTGGCATTGAGTTCCGCGGATCGGACCCGACAACCAGCAATCTGATCGCGGAGGGCGAGCTGGCGACAGAACCGCCTGAATGGGGTATCCGCCGCGACGCCCTCGGCATCCATGCCGTCAGCCGAGTGGAGTACGAGATCCGAGACGGCGAGATCGTCTACGCGAATGAGGGACCGGTCGGCGTCATGGTGACCGAACGGAAAGTCGGCGCGACGACCGAACCCACCGTCAACGATCTTCGCGACGCGATGACCGCCGTCTACGGGACCGATTATGGTATACACAATCTCACCTCGATCTCCCGGTTCACCGATGCGACCCGGCAGGCCGCGGCCTACCGCAAGGGTCGGGTGGTGCTGGCCGGCGACGCCGCCCATGTGCATCCCCCAGACAGCGGACAAGGGCTTCAGACCGGTGTGCAAGATGCAGTGAATTTGGGATGGAAGCTGGCCCTGGTGATCAAGGGGGTGTCGCCGGAAAGCCTCCTCGATACCTATCACGCCGAGCGCCACCCGATCGCCGCCCGCGTGTTGCGCTACACGCTGGCCTCAGTCGCGCTTCGCCGCGACGACGACCGCACGAAGGCACTGCGCGCCACGATGGCCGAGCTCCTCGGCATGGACGAGCCACGCCGACAATTCGCGGCGATGATCTCCGGTCTGGACATTCATTACGACCTAGGTGAGGGGCATCCGCTGCTCGGCCGCCGCATGCCCGATCTCGACTTGGTCACCGAAAACGGCCCGCTGCGGGTCTTCAGCCTGCTCCACGCTGCCCGGCCGTTGCTCCTCAACCTCGGTGAGCCCGGCGCCTTCGACATCTCGCCGTGGGCGGATCGGGTCCAGTTGGTCGACGCCAAATATGTTGGTCCGCGGGAGCTGCCGGCTCTTGGGCCGGTCACTGCGCCCACCGCCGTGTTGGTTCGGCCCGACGGATATGTGGCTTGGGTAGGAGACCTGACCGAGCCGGGGCTCGCTGACGCGCTAACCACTTGGTTCGGACCGCCTACTGGGGCATTGCGCACCGGCTTCCAAAATCTTTCCGTGAGGGTGACAGATCGTACCTGAGACATAGGCGACAACCTCGGACCGCCCATGGCCGTTCGTTGGCCGCTTGCGGGCGCGAGGCCCGTCCATCGGCATTGTTCAAATCCCTCCAATCTCCGCCGTCGTGCGATCCTGATTGGTGGTCAAATGGCAGGTGCGGCTGGGGGGTGGCGCGGCGCATTGCGATATGGTTCGCTAGACTGCGGTTTCAGCGAATGGAGTGTCTGGATGTCTTCTTCGAGCGAATGGGAGCTGCCCGCCTCCGTCCGGCCGAAGGCTGAGGATTATTCCTTCGACCTGGAGCGGGCCTTCGGCGCGGTCGTGGGAATCCGCGCCATGGTTCCGGCGGACGCCTTCACGGCCGAGACGCTGGGCACGGAACGGACGGGCAATGGCGTGCTCATCCGCGATGGCGTGGTGTTGACCATCGGCTATCTGATCACCGAGGCGGATACCATCTGGCTGCATCTCAACGACGGCCGGGCGGTACCCGCGACCGTGCTGGCCTACGACCAGGAGACGGGGTTCGGTCTCGTTCAGGCGCTGGCGCGGCTCGACTTGCCGGGCCTGGAACTCGGTCATTCGAAGGCCGCCAAGGTCGGCGATCAGGTCGTGGTGGCCGGTGCCGGCGGGCGCAAGCATTCGGTTGCGGCGCGCATTGCCGCCAAGCAGGAATTCGCCGGCAACTGGGAATACGTGCTCGACGAGGCGTTCTTCACGGCGCCCGCGCATCCGTTCTGGGGCGGCACCGCGATGATCGGCAGCCGCGGCGAGCTCCTTGGTATCGGATCGCTGCAGGTTCAGCAGGTGAGGGAGATCGGAACACCCGAACCGCTCAATATGATCGTGCCGATCGATCTCCTAAAGCCGATCCTCGACGACCTGCTCACGCTCGGACGGCCGAACCATCCGCCGCGCCCCTGGCTTGGCCTCAACGCGACCGAGATCGACGACAAGATCGTGGTGGCGCGCGTCGCCACCGGCGGCCCTTCGCGCAAGGCCAACCTCAAGACGGGGGATGTCGTTTTGGCCGTTGCCGATAACCAGGTCGGTGACCTTGCGGGCTTCTTCCGCCGGGTCTGGTCGCTGGGCAAGGCCGGCGTCGAGGTGCCGCTGACGATCTTCCGGGACGGCCGGACCTTCGAGGTGAAGGTGACGTCAGGCGACCGCAACCGCTTTCTCAAGGGGCCGAGCCTGCATTGAGGATGGCGACCGCCGGGGCAGCGCAATTGGTCAGAAGTCGTCCGGGCAGGGATCGACGATAGCCCAAAGCTCCGGGCCGTTCTTCACCTTCTTCATGTCGGTGGACAGTCCGCCCTGCCGGGCGATCCAGCTTTTCACGGTCTCCGGATAGTACGACATCAGGTCGGCGGTGCCGGCGTAGCTCGTCACCTTCACGCCGAAGGTCAGGCTCTTGTCGTAATAGGCCTGATGGAAGCCGAGGCTCGCGCGCGGCGTGACGCAGACGCGATTGAGCGGGACGATCCCGAGCACCAGGGTGCAGGCCGAATTGCAGATGCCATCGATGACGACGCGCTCGCCGCGGTCGCGAATGTCGGCATATTTGGTCTTGTACTCGTCGACCAAACCACCGTGGTCGCGGGTGATGCGATACTCGGCTTGCGCCGCCGTACTCGCCACCAACGCCACTAAGACCAGAAACGCCAGACGCCGCATCAAGCCCTACATCCCCGCAAGCCAAGCTGATCCCCATGCCGTGAATCACACGGGCATCGGGCAAAAATTTGGCCCTGTTTGATTTGTATTTCGTTAAGCCTAATCGAGATGCCGCTTTCTTGCCGCAATTGAGCGCGCCCGCGGCGGCGGGGTCGGCGCGAATCACGTCGCGGAGCACGTCAGTTGGTGACGATGCTGCGGATCGATTACCCCTCGCGGCCGCGTGATGAGCGCTGCCGTTTTCGCAGCCCACCCATGATCGCGTTTTCGCGAACTCGTGAGTCGGGCCGGCCACCGAAGCGCGGTATCTTGGTGTCACGGGCACATGAGGAGAGGAGGCGGACATGGGAATCATCATGATTCGCTGTCCCGCCACCGGCTGCGAGGTGTCGACGGGCATTGAAGTCGTCGATGTCGAGGCGCTCCCGCGCGTAACGGCCAAGATGTTCTGTACGGCGTGCGGCTGCGTGCACGACTGGAGCAAGGACGAGGCCTGGCTGGCAGATGGCGGTGAGGAATACCGGGCCGCGGCTGTTGGCTGAGCGGTCCAGCGTTCGCGTCAGGTCGATGACGCATTCATCCGGTTCACCGCCAGGGCGGTTGGTGTCGGCCGATCCGGTCGCAAAAGAAATCGGGCGCGGGTTGGCCCGCGCCCGCGCGAGTTGACGTAGGCCGGCCGATCAGGCCTTAGGCTGCGGCACGATGCGGATGTATGGCTTCGGCGCCTTCCAGCCTTGCGGATATTGCTTCTTGGCGTCTTCGTCCGACACCGAGCCGGCGATGATGACATCCTCGCCGTGCTTCCAATTCACTGGCGTCGCCACCTTGTGCTTCGCGGTGAGTTGCAGCGAGTCGATCACGCGCAGCACTTCGTCGAAGTTGCGCCCGGTGGTCATCGGATAGACCAGGACGAGCTTGATCTTCTTGTCGGGTCCGATGACGAAGACGTTGCGCACCGTCTGGTTGTCCGCGGCGGTGCGCTTGTTTGGATCGCCGGAGATGGCCGCCGGCAGCATGCCGTAGAGCTTCGAGACGTTGAAATCGGTATCGCCGATCATCGGATAGTTCGGCGCAAAACCCTGCGTCTCCTTGATGTCGGCCGCCCAGCCCGAATGCTTGTCGACCGGGTCGACCGAGAGGCCGATGATCTTGACGCCGCGCTTGTCGAACTCGGGCTTGATCTTGGCCATGTAGCCGAGCTCGGTCGTGCAGACCGGCGTGAAGTCCTTGGGATGTGAAAACAGCACGACCCAGCTGTTGCCGATCCAGTCGTGGAAGCGGATTTTGCCTTCGGTGGTCTCGGCTTCGAAATCCGGCGCAGTGTCGTTGATCGTGAGAGCCATGCTCACCTCCGTCGCTCTGTGAATTCGGTGCTGATTGGACCGGTAATATAGGGCTTCGTCAGAGAGGGAAACAGCGCGCGCCCGCAAAAGCCGAAATCCTTCCCCGCACGGGCGACCCTGGGTAAGAAATCATCTGCCGACGGTCGACATTGGGGAACGGGGGCGCGGCGCTGTCTTCTCTGGGGTGCGAGTTGCGGCCCCCGTCATGCTGCCGGTCCTGCCCGGAAGTCGCGCCGGCGGTTTGGACCGCGAACAAGTCAAGGTTGTCCGCGCGATTCCGACTTCAATCCGGCCGCGGCCGCGGCCGGTCGCCGTCCGCCCTCACACTCTCGTCATTTGCTGGGGACAGGTCTACCGCGACGTATTGTCCCAATTTGGCATTGCATTAAGACCGATCACTGGCAAAAGACGGCGATTCGGGGGGATTTGCCCGCATTTACGTCGTTGCCCCACCTTTGCCACATCCTGCGGGCCAGAAAAGCGTCTCGCGGAGTAACAGTTGAGTCGAACCGGATCAGGCCCTCCGGCGACTAATCCCTGACAGGGAACCGCGAAGTCCCAGCCGCGTTTTTTGGGTGAGGGCATCCTCACCGACGATCGACGAATAAGGCTCCAATCAAGGGAGCCGGGAGAGCGTCATGACCACGTGGTTTGAGCCATCGGTCTGGGCTGGCCTGCGAGCGTTGCTCGCGGCGGTCAAAAACTCACCCATCGTTGCGTTCCCCCTGGTGCGGATACCCGTTCCTCTCACAAACTGGATATCGGTGCGCAAATCGGGAAATGCTGACGCCTTCGTGCTGGCATGGCTTGCCAGCGAGGGCCGCCGTGGGCGTCGTCCGCGGACGTTTATGTAGGCAGGGTGCGCCACGGCCCTGACCGCGGGCAAATTCAAAGTCCCATCGTTTGCGCAGACCGCGACTCTATCGCGGCCTGTGATCTTTCGCTCGTCTGCGATGCGGAAGTGATGACGAGAATTCCGTCAACCTGATTGACATTTTTCCGCCGACACCGCAAAGGCGTTGGGCCGGCTCCGCTCCGAGGACCAACTCGGCATGTTCAAGCGCATCCTGATCGCTAATCGCGGCGAGATCGCTTGCCGGATCATCAAATCTGCCCGCCGCATGGGCATTGAGACGGTGGCGGTCTATTCCGAGGCCGACCGCGACGCCTTGCACGTCGAGATGGCGGATACGGCGGTCGCGATCGGCCCGCCGCCCGCGGCCGAGAGCTACCTCGTCATCGCCAAGATCGTCGACGCCTGCCGCAAGAGCGGCGCCGAGGCCGTGCATCCCGGCTACGGCTTCCTGTCGGAGCGGGCGGCCTTTCCGGAGGCGCTGGCGAAGGCCGGCGTCGTATTCATCGGGCCCAATCCCAAGGCGATCGCCGCCATGGGGGACAAGATCGAGAGCAAGAAGGCGGCGGCGGCCGCCAACGTCTCGACCGTCCCCGGCCATCTCGGCGTGATCTCGGACGAGCAACACGCGGTGACGATCGCCGACCAGATCGGCTACCCGGTGATGATCAAGGCGTCGGCCGGCGGCGGCGGCAAGGGCATGCGTGTCGCCCATTCCCAGGGTGAGGTCGCCGAGGGGTTTGCGCGCGCCCGCTCGGAGGCGCAGTCGTCGTTCGGCGACGACCGCGTGTTCATCGAGAAGTTCATCGTCGATCCGCGCCATGTCGAGATCCAGGTGCTCGGCGATAAGCACGGCAACGTCATCTATCTCGGCGAGCGCGAATGTTCGATCCAGCGCCGCAACCAGAAGGTCATCGAGGAAGCGCCGAGCCCGCTGCTCGACGCCGCGACGCGCCAGAAGATGGGCGAGCAGGCCGTCGCGCTCGCCAAGGCCGTCGGCTACGACTCCGCCGGCACCGTGGAATTCGTCGCCGGCCAGGACCGCAGCTTCTATTTCCTCGAGATGAACACGCGGCTGCAGGTCGAGCACCCGGTCACCGAACTGATCACCGGCATCGATCTGGTCGAGCAGATGATCCGCGTCGCGGCGGGCGAGAGGCTCGCCATTACGCAGAACGACGTGAAGCTCAAGGGCTGGGCGGTCGAGAGCCGCATCTACGCAGAGGACCCGTACCGCAATTTCCTGCCCTCGATCGGTCGCCTGGTGCGCTACCGGCCGCCGGCCGAGGCCAACGACGGCATCATCACGGTGCGCAACGACACCGGCGTCACCGAAGGCGGCGAGATCTCGCTCTACTACGACCCGATGATCGCCAAGCTCGTGACCCATGGCCCGACCCGCGCCGAGGCGATCGCCGCGCAGGCCGACGCGCTCGATGCCTTCACGCTCGACGGCATCCGCCACAACATCCCGTTCCTGGCGGCGCTGATGTCGCACGACCGCTGGAAGGCGGGACAGCTCTCGACCGGCTTCATCGCGGAGGAGTTTCCCGGCGGCTTCCACCGCGCCGCGCCGCGGGGCGAGGTCGCGCGTACGCTCGCCGCGGTCGCGGCCTGCGTCGATCACGTACTGGGCGAACGGAAGCGGCGCATCTCCGGCCAGGCGTCGGGGCGGGCGGTCACCCGCGAGCGTCACCGCGTGGTCAGGCTCGGCGATCAGGAAATCGCTCTCGACGTTGCGCGCGCCACGTCCGCGCCGCCGATCGGCATGATGCCCGACGGGACCCCGAACCTGGAAGGCGATGCGTTCAACGTGCGTTTTCTCGATGACGGAGCGGGGCAGGACCGCCTGCTGGTCTCGACCTGGAAGGCCGGCGATCCGCTCTGGTCGGGGACGATCGATGGCCGTCCGGTGGCCGTGCAGGTGCGCACCGCGCTCAACGGCTTCGATCTCTCCCATCGCGGGATCGAGACCCGCGCGTTCGTCTATACCGAGCGGGAGGCGCAGGCGGCGCGTCTGATGCCGGCGAAGAAGGTGGTCGACAGCGGCAAGGCGCTGCGCTGCCCGATGCCCGGCCTCGTGGTGTCGATCGCGGTGGTCGAGGGCCAGGACGTCAAGGCCGGCGAAACGCTGGCCGTGGTCGAGGCGATGAAGATGGAGAACGTCCTGCGTGCCGAGCGCGACGCGGTGGTGAAATCCATCAAGGCCAAGCCCGGCGACAGCCTGGCGGTCGATCAGATCATCCTAGAGTTCGCTTAAGCCGCGGGCGCGCGGTTGCTGGTGAATTCGCGCGGGCGTCATGTCACCATCGCGCTAGTGGAGTGGATTTGACATTCGCTACCACCTCGCCGCGAGTTCGCGAAGCGAATGTCAAATCCAAATCTCCACTAGGAATCTATATTTGCTAGTGGTCCTTTGATTCTAACATTCGCAAAATGAGCCCGCCGAAACGGGATGCGAATGTTAGAATCGGACCACTAGATGGAATCGCCCGCGTCATTGCTTTCAGCATCCGGCCGGATCGCACCGAGGCCATTTGCCCTCGGCGCCGTGGCCGTCTATCTGCTGAGCTTCCTCTCGCAAATTTTGCTGTCGCCGCCGGTAACGGTGCGATTCGGCCTCGCGCCCTTTGCCATCCTGCAAGGCGTGCTGACGTGGACGTGGTTCGCACTTCACGCCAAGCGTCTGCGCGATGCCGGCCGCCCGATCGCCCTGGCGTTCGCGATCGCCGTTCTCTACGCGCTCGCGATGGTGCTGCTGTTGCTGCTGGTCGATCCGATGATCGGTCCCGGCGTGAGCGCGGTCGGCACCGAGGTGCCGCGCTGGCGCTTTGCCGACCTGTGGGTGTTCCTCCTGCTGCTTCCGACGTTCACGGGGCCGGCGACGCTTGGCTTTTTTGATGTGTTGGCACTGGCCAGCTTCGTGTTGATCATGGTGCCGATGTTGATGGCGATCGGCTTCTCGATCTGGGCCGCAAGGCAACCGAGCAAAGCGGGGGCAAGCGATCCGTAATGCTACACTTCGCATACGGGTCGAACATGAGCCGGGCGCTCATGCATCGCCGCTGCCCGCAGGCGAAGGCGCTCGGCACCGCGAGCATTTCAGGCTGGCGCTTCGTCATCACGCCGGACGGGTTCGGTTCGATTGTTCCCAGTGCGGGCGGTGTCGTTCATGGGGTGCTGTGGCGGCTCACGCCCCGTGATCTTGCCGCGATCAACGCCTATGAAAGCCTCGATTCCGGGTTATATGCGCGCCGCATGCTGTCGGTGCGACACGGCAGCCGTCGCGTGCCGGCGCTGCTCTATATCGCCCGCAGGCGAGGGCAGGGCAGACCGCGACCGGGCTACATGACGGTGGTGGTCGAGGCGGCCCGCGACTGGAGGCTGCCGGAGCGGCAGCTTCGCCTCCTGAAGCGCTGGTCGCCGTCGGCCTGGAAAGGCGCGCGTTGGAAGGACACGCGAGACCTCGGATGAGCGGCGAAGCGCAGGCACACCGCGACCTCGTGATCCGTCATGTCGTCGTGCGCGGCCGCGTGCAGGGCGTGGGCTTCCGGGCGTGGACCGAAGTCGCGGCCCTTGAGCGTGGCCTCGAAGGCTGGGTCCGCAATCGGCGCGACGGATCGGTCGAGGCGGTGTTTGCCGGCGAGGGAGCGGCGGTCGAAGCCATGTTGTCAGCCTGCCGGCGCGGGCCGCCGGGGGCGCGGGTCGATGCGCTCGAAGAGCAGCACGCCAATGCCTCTGCGCTCGATCAGCGCCGTTCAGGTGAGCGCTTTTCGGTTTTGCCAACGCTGTGAGGAGAACGCCGATGGCGATTGCGCTGCTCGCGGGGATCTTCGGGCTGGCTGCTGCGTTCGCGCAGCAACCCGCTCCGCCCGAAACGCCGGCGTCGGCTGAACCGCCATCCATCCAGAGCTATGGCGACCGGGACGCCACCTGTGTGCGATGGATCGACAGTTGCCGCGCCTGCAGCCGCGGGCCGGATGGCGCGCCCCTCTGTTCGAATATCGGCATCGCCTGCCAGCCGAAGAAGGTGGAGTGCACGGAGCGCAAGGAAGAGACGCCGAAATAGCGCTGGACGCGCCGCGCGCGCTACGGACCTGGCGTTGCGAGGCCAAGCGCGCTCCGCTCCGCCGGTTCGTTCTCGCGGGCCTCGATCGGGCCGAACAGGGGCACGAATTCGCGCTCGAGCGCACTGTCGGCGTCCGACATGGCGAGTGGCAGCCCGAGATCGACCAGGCTCGTCACGCCGTAGCGCTGCTCGGCGACGCCGCACGGTACGATGCCGGCGTAGTGCGCAAGATCGCAATCGACGTTGAGCGCGACGCCGTGCAGCGTCACCCAGCGCTTCACCCGGATACCGATCGCGGCGATCTTGTCCTCGTAGCCCTCGCCTTTGTCCGGACGGCGGACCCAGACCCCAATGCGGTCGTCGCGCCGTTCGCCCGCCACGTTGAAGTGCGCGAGCGCGCGAATGACCCATTCTTCCAGCGTGGCGACAAACCGGCGCACGTCCGGTCCGCGGCGCTTGAGGTCGAGCATCACGTAGGCCACGCGCTGGCCTGGGCCGTGATAGGTGAACTGGCCGCCACGGCCGGTCTCGTGCACTGGAAAGCGCGCCTCGATCAGCTCGCTGGGCTTGGCGCTGGTCCCTGCGGTGTAGAGCGGCGGATGCTCGAGCAGCCAGACGAGTTCGGGGGCCGCGCCGTCGGCAATGGCGGCCGCACGGGCCTCCATGACCGCGAGCGCAGTGTCGTAGCCGACGCGGCCGTGGCTTGACCGCCACTCGACCGGCGCGGAGCCGGGCGGCGGCAGCAGCCCCGACGTCAACCCATCGCGCGCATTAACCATCCCGTAACCATACCCGTGGTCATGTCACAGATACTGATCGCCGACCCGGAGTGCACCTCGTGCCGACCCTCGACAAGGTTGACCTAGATATCCAGGTGGTGCTCGGCACCACCACGATGCCGATCCATCAGGTGCTGCGCCTAGGCCGCGGGGCCATCATCGAGCTCGACGCCGCCGAGGACGATGAGGTCGCCATCCTCGCCAACAATTTCCCGGTTGCCAAGGGCACGGTGGTGGTGAGCGGAAACCGCATCGCGGTCGAGGTCAAGGAATTGATCCCGCGCAGCCCCGACATGCGCTGAAGAATCAGTTCCCTGCCGGCGCCCGGCCTCCGCTTAAGAAGCGCCTAGCCCTTGTTCCGTAAGATTTGATTTGTTACATCCGCGCCGTCGTTTCGACGCGGGCGCCTGTGCCCACGTTCACTCCCCATGCGGTCGTGGCGGAATTGGTAGACGCACTAGCTTGAGGTGCTAGCGGGGCAACCCGTGGAGGTTCGAGTCCTCTCGACCGCACCAGGTTTGATCGTCCGAAATAGCAAACGCCGGGTCAGTGACCCGGCGTTGTTGCTTGGCAACGTGCGGCGAGACGCCACCGCTCGGCGCTATCGCATGAAATTCGGGATCAGCGACACCGGCGGCCGCACGACCGTCAGCTTGTGGCTGGCCGGACGGGTTGGTGCGGCTGCCGCAGTCGAAGTGGTGGTGGCAGGCGCGTTCGGATCCTTCGGCTTCGCGATCTGCGTTCCGTCGGGCGCCTTCTTCTTTTTCTTCTCTCCGCCGATCGTGCCCATCCCGGGCGTCTCGAAGATGCGCGTGTAGCGGAAGGTCTGCGCGGCGGGAGCGGGCAGCCGTTCGTCGTCGACAGGCGCCACGAACGTCCGGCGCGGCCATGGCAGGACCGGCGGCAGCGGGACTTCGCCCTCACGCAGGATCGGCCGCTCGAAGTTCGGCACCAGCGCGGTCGTCTTTACCGGTTGAAGCGGCGTGGACAGACCGAGGCTCCGGGCGCTCGGCACCGGCAGCACGGGCTCATCGGCCGACACGGACACGGTCGGCGTGCCGACCGAGACGAGGCGCGGCCACACCTTCTGCTCCGGTGTCGAACGCGCGATCCACTGATCGGCGGACGTCACGGTCTTCGGACGATCGGCCGTCGCCGGCACGACGTGCACGATCTTGAAGCCCTTGGCCTTGAGCTCCCTCATGATCTCGGGGAAGGCGAGCGCGGTTGCCGGCTGAATATCGTGCAGCAGCAGGATGCCCTTGCCGCGCGCTTCCAGGCGGCTGACGGCGCGGTGCGCAACTTCGGCCGCTTTGATATGGGTCCAGTCGTCCGCGACGACGTCCACGCTCCAGGTCATGACGTCGTGCGCGGCGAGATACTGCTCGACGGAGGTTTGGCGCAGGAGGCCCGGGATGCGGAAGAACGGCGCCACGGCCTTCGGATCGCCCAGCGCCGTGCGCAGCGATTCAAATCCGTCCTCGATCTCGACCGAGGCGCGATCGACCGACATCTTTGCGAAGGTGAACGGGTGATTCTGGCTATGGTTCGCGACCGTGTGGCCTTCGTTGTAGATGCGGCGCACGATTGACGGATAGCCGCGCGCCATGCGTCCGACCATGAAGAAGGTCGCCTTCACGCATTCGGATGCGAGCGTTTCAAGAACGCGGTTGGTGTAGGGCGGCAGCGGACCGTCGTCGAACGTCAGGACGACTTCCTTGTCCCGCAGCGGAAGGGACTCGCTGTATTGCAGGCTGCCGAGCTTGGTGTGCTCGGTCGGATCAACCACGATCGTGCGGCTGACGCCCATCGCGCCCGGAGGGCACTCGGCGGCTGAGGCTGTTCCCGCGCAAGCGAGAACGGCCAGCATCAACGATGCTGTTACGACGCGTCGCATGTCCGTGTTTGGCCCCGATCTCTGGACAAACCCGGAAGTACGCCCGGGAAGGTTCGCTGTCATTTCCACTCTAGCGGAACAGTATGAGGAGGCAAATTAATGGCCGCTTAATCGCGCGCATTTTGCTTGATTAATTCGAGTTGTGACGGCCAAGACACGCTGCCACTCTGCCGCCATCATCGCGCCGCCGCGCTGCCGGCTTGTCGGCCCGGCGAAACCACATGAACGACGCGATATCCACCGCGCTTCAGCGCGCGCAGGAAGGCTGGAAGCATGGCAGCCGTCTGCGATTTGGTGTCGTGAAAGAGCACGATGCCGCCGTGCGCCGATTCGATTCGCTCGAGCACGAGCTTCAACTGCTGCTCGGGCGTCATCGGCTTCCAATCGCCCGCCCACAGATCGGCCCCGAACACCACGATTCCGCGACGCTCCAGCCGGTCGAGCAGGGCAGGCGACGATGCAAAACCGGGAAAGCGAAAGAACGGCGTCGCCGGCGTCCGGCTCGCCTCGCCGTAGAGTGCGGTGTCGACGGCCGCGAAGCCGCGGTCGATCTCGGCTTCGGCGGCCGCGACCGGCATGCGGTCGAGCAGGGGATGGGCGAAGGTGTGGTGAGCAACCGTATGTCCTTCGGCGAGCTCGCGACGGGCCAGTTCCTTGTGGGCCAGTGCGCTGCGGCCAAGCAGGAAGAACGATGCCCGCACGCACTCGTGCTTGAGTGTGTCGAGGACGCGTCCCGGTCGATCGGGTATCAGGTCCGTCATCGAAGGTCAGCACGACTTCCTTGGGAGCGAGCGGAAGGGTCTGCGGAAAGTGCTTGCGGCCGACCCGTGGCGTCGTTGCCGCGTCGACGCTCAGGACTCGTTCGGTCCCGAGTGCATCGGCGTTGCCGGGGCAGGGCGCCTGAGCCATTGCCGTGGTCGCGGTCAGTGCCAGAACTCCGGCCAGCGCGTACGTTCGCAAGGTCATCGTCAATCCCGGTGTGGCGCTGGAATTCAGGCTCCGCGCTACGGCGGAAGGAAGGCCGCTATCTCGGCGGTATCGCGGTGGCAGGTCGCGGCGGCGCGGATAACGAGGGCGAAGGTCCGGGTGCGGAGTTGCGGGTGCTGCCGGTCGGAAAGCCCGAGTTGAACCACGAACCGAAGGAGTTGCTGGCGGACAGCGGACGCGGAAACCGCGGCTGGTCGGTATCGCCTGGGCGTAAATCGTAGCAGGTCTCCGACATCACCGGTTCGCCGGCGGCCATGAGCCCGGATACGGTCACGAAGTCATAGCCCTTGGCCTTGAGGCCGGCGACGATCGCGGGCAGCGCCGCCTCGGTGTGCCAGCCGCGGCCGTTGGCATGGAAAAGAACGATCGAGCCAGGTCTGACGCTGTCCAGGACGTTGTGGGCGATCGTCGCCGCCGACACCGCGGACGCCGGATCGCCCGAGGACACGTCCCATTGGATCGGAAGCAATCCCATGTCGGCGGCCTCCGTCAGGGCCTGGGGGCTGCATGCGCCGAACGGGAAACGGAACAGGCTCAGCCGCTTTGGGGCCTGCCGCGCGGCCGGAGTGCGGCCGTCCGGCGCGGTGCACTGCTTGGTATCCAGTTCCTCTCGCACCTGCTCGTAGGCGGTCTGCGCGTTTCGGATTTCGTCGGTCAGCGTAGAGCCGGTCAGATTGCGCAAGTTGCGGTGCGTCCAGGTGTGGTTCGCGACTTCGAACTGACTGTCTGTCATGAGCTGTTGCGCGCGCTCGCGGTGCGACAGCATCCATTTTCCGCCGAAAAAGAACGTGGCCTTGATGCGGTTCTGGCGCAGGAAATCGACGATGCCGCCCTGATACCCGGCGATCTCCGAGGGCTGCTCGCAAAGATCGAAGGTGAGCGCGACGAGTTTCACACCCGGTGGAAGCTTGACGCGCCGGACGACGCCGCGCTGCGGCACCGGGGAATATTCCGCGAGTTCCCGTTTCGGCGGCATGATGGAGGCGGCCTTCGCGCGCTTCTGCACGATCTCTTCGCCGGGGCGATGGACGAGATCGACCGGCGCCCAGCAAGCATTGCCGGCGCGCTGCGCAATCGCGGCGCTGGACCAGGCGATGACGGCGGCGGCCGACAGCGATGCGATCAAACGACTTGAGAGCATGTAAAATGTTGCCGGTGGACCAGAGGGACTCGTCGAATGGCATATGCACACGGCGCACGGCGTCTTTAACAAGACCGGCCGGGCGAGAGTGTGGCGCATTTGCAGCGCGAGAGCCTCAATTCACCGACGAAAGATTGCGACGAGGCGAAGTCTCATCCGCTCATGGGGCCAACCCGCTTGCCGACGCGGATCAGGCCGGGATGGACCGGCCCGGCATCCCGCCAATCGCCCTCGGCATAACCGTTGGCGAGGTAGAACGTCAGCGAGGTCGGATGCGCATTGATGACGACTTCGGAGCGTCCGAACGACCGAGCCGCCTGCTCGGCCAGCCGCAGGAGCGCGGCACCGTGGCCTTGCCGCTGTGATGCCGGATGGATGCCGATCAGGCGCAGCCCAGCTTGTGTCTCGTCGATCAGATCGATCCGCACCGTCCCAACGATGTTGCTGTCGTAGCGCAGGATATGCGGGTGATTTCCGGATTTGAATTCGTCCGCGTGGTTCTCGTCGTAAGTCTGCCCGGGCAGAAGTGCCGCGAAGATCGCCTCGCGCCGGATGGCATGGTACGCGGCCCACTCTTGCGTCGATCGGACCGGGCTCAATGAATAGCGCGCGAGAAGGGTGCTCACGGCGCGCTGCGCGAAGGCAGAGTTGACGCGCGCTTCGCGATTGCCTCGACAGAATGTCCAGCGTACAAGCCCAACAAATCCGCCCCTTTATTCGTCGCAGGACTCGGCATGATCGAAGAAAAAGACATGACCGTGGCGCCCGCGCCCGACCCTTTGCGAGGGCCGGATGGAGCGCTGCGCGAGGACTTTGTCGCGCGTGTTGCGCAAGCGATCGAGGCGGCGGATTCGGCGCAGTTGCGCGAGCTCGTTGGCGACCTGCACGAGGCCGATGTCGGCGACCTGATCGAGGCACTCGATCCGGAGCTGCGGCCCCGCCTCGTCGAACTGATGGGGCAGGACTTCGACTTCACCGCGCTGACGGAAGTCGACGACACCGTCCGCGAAGAGATCCTCGACGAGCTTGAGACCGAGACCGTCGCCGAAGGCGTGCGCGAGCTCGATTCCGACGATGCGGTCGCCATTCTGGAAGACCTGCCGAAGGACGAGCAGGCCGAAATCCTCGAGCAACTGCCGGCCTTCGAGCGAGGAGCGATCGCCCGCAGCCTCGACTACCCGGAGAATTCCGCCGGACGGCGCATGCAGACCGAGCTCATCGCGGTCGGACCGCAATGGACCGTCGGGCAGACCATCGACCACATGCGCGAGACGCCCGACCTGCCGGACCGCTTCTGGGAGCTTTACGTCGTGGACGAGGCCGGGCTGCTGAAGGGCGGCATCGCACTCGACCGGCTGCTGCGGACCAAGCGTCCGGTTCCGGTCGTCGAAATCCTCGACGAAGAACTGCATCCCGTGCGCGTGACCGACGACCAGGAAGACGTCGCGCGCTTGTTCGAGCGCTACGATCTGGTCGCGGTGCCGGTGATCGATGCCAATGAGCGGCTCGTCGGCGTGATCACGTTCGACGATATCGTCGATGTGATTGAAGAGGAGGCCGAAGAGGACATCCGCGCGCTGGGCGGTGTCGGCCGTGAAGAAGAACTATCGGACTCGGTCCTGACCATCACCAAGGGGCGCTTTCCCTGGCTGTTCGCCAATCTGCTGACCGCGCTGCTGGCGTCCTGGGTCATCCGCCTGTTCGAGGGCTCGATTGAAAAGATGGTGGCGCTCGCGGTGCTGATGCCGATCGTGACCAGCATGGGCGGCAATGCCGGCACGCAGACCATGACGGTCGCGGTGCGCGCGTTGGCGACACGCGAGCTGTCGAGGGCGAACGTCTGGCGCGTCATCCGGCGTGAATTGCTCGTCGGCGTGCTCAACGGGCTGTGCTTCGCGCTGATCATGGGCGCGGTCGCGATCGGCTGGTTCCGGGTCACCGACCTCGGGCTGGTGATGGGGCTCTCGATGCTGACCGTGCTGGTGTCGGCCGCCTTGGGCGGAATCCTGATTCCGCTCGGGCTGGTCCGGCTCGGTGTCGACCCCGCGGTGTCGTCGGGGCCGTTCGTCACCACCGTGACCGATGTGGTTGGATTCTTCGCCTTTCTCGGGATCGCGACCCTCTGGTTCGGCCTGCGATAGAAAATAAGCACAATTATCTCAACGTGATAGGGAGTGCACCTGCGGCTATGACGAGGTGTTAACCCTAACGAATTAAATTCGTCGCTCAGTCGTGTCATGGACCGGGGCGGCCGGTGGATCTTGAAGAAGCCAAAGCGCCGATCTCCGGAGACCGGTTGCTGCAGAAATTCCAGGCATGGTCGGGCCAGCACCCGGCGCGTCCCGCGCGCGCGGTGAGGCGCGAACCCGCGGTGCTGCGCATGATCGCGCCGCTGGCGTTCGTCCTGGTCGTCGCCTGCGTCGTCTGTGCCTGGATCGGATCCACGCTGGCGCGGCAGGCCGACGAGCGGCTCGAGGCCGAGCAACGGCAGTCGCTGAGCGCGGCGGTCGAAACATTGCAGCGGGTTTTGCCGAGCCTCTCGAAGTCGGACCCGCAATTCGTCGGTGCTTTGGAACGGCTCTCCGGACTGAAGGACCTGCGGTTCGAAGCCGAGGCCGTGTCCGGGGACCGCACCGCGCAATCGGTGCTGGACCGCAACGGGCGAATCCTCGGCTGGTTCAGCTGGGAGCCGGTGCGGCCGGCGACCGCCATGGTCGATCGGCTTTTCCCGTTTGCCGTCGCGATTGGGCTCGGGCTTCTGGTGTTCGCGGCCCTCGCGATGTGGCAGTTGACCCGTCTCGGCCTGTCGCTCGCCAAGAGCGAGCAACGCGTCCAGCGGCTGGAATACGAGGACGTGCTGACCGGCCTGCCGAACCACAACCACTTCTTTGAAGTGTTCGATGAGCGCCTGGCGGCGCGCCGCGGCAAGGAAAACCTGGCCTTTCTCTCCGTCGACCTCGATGGCTTCGACGAGATCAACGATGCGGTTGGCTATGCCGGCGGCGACGAGGTGCTGGTCGAGATCGGTCAGCGTTTGCGGCAAACGGTGCCGGAGAAGTCGGTGATCGGGCGGCTCGGCAGCGACGAGTTCGTTCTGCTGGTGCCGGTCTTCGATCCGGAAGCTGCGCTGCAACTGGCGCATGCCATTCGCCAGGCCGTGGCGCGCCCGATCTGGGTCAATCAGGCCGTGCACGTGGCGTGCTGCATCGGGTTGACGATCGCACCCCGTGACGGGACGACGCGAGAAGATCTGACCCGTCGCGCCGAGCTTGCGCTGCGCGCCGCCAAAGGGCGGGGGCACAGCAGCGTGGTCGCATTCGCCGCCGACATGGACGCGGACCTCCAGGAGCGGCAATTCATCAAGCGTGAGGTTGCCCGCGCGCTGGCGGCGCGCGCCTTCGAACTGCACTACCAGCCGATCGTTGCCTCGGAGAACGGCGGCATCAACGGCGTCGAGGCGCTGGTGCGCTGGAACCATCCGACGCGCGGAATGATCCCGCCGGCGGTCTTCATTCCGATCGCCGAGGAGGCCGGCCTGATGGATCGGCTGGGCGAGTTCGTATTGCGCCGCGCGATCGCCGACGCCGAGCGCTGGCCCGATCTCTACGTCAGCGTCAACCTGTCGCCGCTCCAGGTGCGCGATCCGAGTTTCATCGACCTCGTGGCTTCCGTGCTCGCGGAGAGCAAGCTCGAGCCCTCACGCCTCTTTCTTGAGGTCACCGAAGGGGTGCTGATCGACGATCCCGACGAGACGCGCGCGCGGCTTCTGGAGTTGCGTGCGCTCGGCGTACGGCTGGCGCTTGACGATTTCGGCGCAGGCTATTCGAGCCTGAGCTACCTGCAGCAGCTTCCCTTCGACAAGCTCAAGGTCGATCGCAGTTTCGTGTCGTCGCTCGGGCAATCGGCGAACGGTGGGGTGATCATCCAAGCGATCGTCACGCTGGCGCGTGCCCTCGGGATGGGCGTGGTCATCGAAGGGGTGGAGACGGAGGAGCAACGCGTGCTCTTGCGCCTTGCCGGCTGCAACGAGATGCAGGGTTATCTGTTCGCCAAGCCCGCCCCAACGGATGAGATCGACCGCTTGCTCGCCCGAGCCAAATCATCGACCGACAAGACGCAGGCGCCCCCGCGCACCCTTTTGTCGGCCGTTGGCTGATCGGGCATTGGCGGACTAGTTCATGGGCCCGGCGCGACGGGCGCCTTGGCGACAGAGCGGGAATCACATAGGCCTATGAGCACCATGATGCGGGTCAGACTGAAGGCGGACGGACGGATCGTCGAAATTCTCGCCGACGGCAGCGAGCGAGCTATCGCGGATGAGCCCGGTCAGCCGCGACCGAAATCTGCGCCTCCCGACAGCCATCGGCGGCCGACCGCAGTCGCCAACGGCTCGCCGCCGGCGGACGCCGCATATGCGCGCGGCGTGCGCGCCCAAACGCGGTTGACGCAGGCGGAGTTTGCGGCGCGCATCGGCGTGCCGATTGAAACCGTGCGCAACTGGGAGCAGGGCAAACGCTGCCCGCGCGGCCCCGCACGTGCCTTGCTCAAGGTGATTGAGCGCGCACCCGATGTCGCCTTCGCGGTGCTGAGCAACGCCAAGCCCCAAGCCTGATAAGCCAAGCCTGATAAGCCCCAAGCTTGATGCTTCGTGGGGACGGGTCGTCCTGCTAGGCCGCGACGCGCGCGTCTCGTGGCGGTGCCGCGATGCGCGTGAGCAGCGCCATGACCGCGAGCGTGGCAACATAGGCGATGAGCTGTAGTTCGGTCGGCCGGTCGGTGTAGCCGATCAAGGTATGCAGCAGCTTGCCGATCATGCTGTTCTGCGGCAGCCAGCCCGAGCTGTCCCACATGCGGTGGCCGAGCACGTCGATGATGCCGGCGGCATCGAGGAACTGCACCGCCTGCGCGGCCATGCCGGCGGCGAGCAGCGCGATCAATATGCCCGTTACGGTGAAGATGTGCCGCGCCGGGATCGCCAGCAGTCCATAATAGGTGAGTGCGGTGCAGACGGCCCCCGCCGCCAAGCCGAGCAGACCGCCCATGAGCAACGCGGATGCCGAAGTGCCGGTGGTGACGATGCCGTAGAGAAACAGCACGATCTCCGAGCCTTCGCGCAGCACCGCAAGCCCGACGACGACGGCGAGTGCCGTCATCGGGCGCTTGCCGGACGTCACATCATCGCCGACGGCCGCCATCTCGACCGCCATGTCGCGGCCGTGGCGCGCCATCCAGGCGTTGTGCCACATCAGCATGACGACCGCGACGGCGAGCACACCGGCATTGAGCAGTTCCTGACCGGAGCCCTCGAATGCATTCGAGATCGCCTCGGCGAACAGCGCGACGATGCCGGCGCCGAGGACACCCGCGCCGATGCCGAGAGCGATCCAGCCGCTGCGATGTGGTACGCCACGCGTCGCCGCCAGCACGATGCCGATGATCAGCCCGGCTTCGATGACTTCGCGGAAAACGATGACGAGGGCGCCCAACATTGCGTTATTCCGCGATCACCACGCCCTTGGCGGTGTCGGCGTGGAATTCGCCGATGAATTCGTAGCGGCCGGGCTCCAGCGGGCCGATCCGCACGAGGCCCTTCGACTTGCCGGGGATGACCTTCTCGACCTTGAGCGCGGTGCTGTCGAACTCTTCCGGCGTCGCGTCTTCATTGCTGACATAGATCGATACGCGCTTGCGCGCCGGCACGCGGATTTCCTCCGGCTCGAACTTGTGGTCGCGGATGACCAGGTTGAACTCCTGGGCGCGGGCCGGCGCGCTCGACATCGTTGCGCCGAACGCCACCAGCACACCTGCGAAAATCATTCCACGCATCAACCGCTCGCGAATTGAATCCCTTGCAACATCAAAGCCATGAAATGCGGCAGCGCAAGTGCATTGTTGAATTATCGAACTATTCTAAGGTAGAGACGTTGCGAAGGATTTGCAGAAGCATTGCCTCGTCGCTACCGGTAACGGCCCACCCGAACTGTCATAACAAAATCCGCTCACGCCGGTGGGAGAACGCGATGAATGTCATTGAAGCCAACGGCGCTAGTGCGGCGGATTTGACGTTCCTACCAGCATCGCCGCGAGTCCTTCGTAGGAACGTCAAATCCAAAGCCGCACTAGAATCATAGAGTTGCTAGTGTCCCTTTGGTTCCGACGCTTGTAAGCGTGGGTGCTGCAAGGGGATACAAGCGTCGGAACCGGGACACTAGGACAGCCGATCGCGCAGGCGGCAGGAGGAGGAGCCGGTGACGAGGCTTGTTTTTTCCGCGTGGCTGATCGTCTCCGCGCTACTCGTGAACGGCTCGGGCTGGGCCGAAGCCGCCAAGCCTGATGCGCGGGATTCCGCCGCCATCCAGTCGTGCATCAAGTCCGCGCGCGACAATCCGGTTGCACTCGAGCGCTGTATCGGTTCCATCGCCGATCCTTGCCTCCAGCGTCCAGCCGCCAATTCGACCGCGGGTCAGGTCGCCTGTGTCGACCGGGAACTCGCGGTATGGGACGACATTCTCAACGAGACTTTCCGTCGCCTGCGCGAAAAGCTTGATGACGGCCAGAAGGTCAAGCTCCGTGACATGCAGCGCGCCTGGATCGAGTCCCGCGACAAGACCTGCGCATTTTATTGGGACTTCCACCAGGGTACGATCGCGGTTCCGATGGCGGCGTTCTGCCGGAATCGTGAGACCGCACGCCGGGCGTTGCTTCTGCTAAGCTTCCTCAATGATGCCGAGGGCCGTTGATTGATGACACCGGTTGTCGAAGCCAAGGGCGCGCGCATCCCGCTGATCGGGCTCGGGACCTGGGACCTGCGCGGGCAAGACCTGCGCGCGCATGGTCGAGCAGGCGCTGCGGCTCGGCTACCGGCATATCGACACCGCGGAGATGTACGGCAACGAGGCCGAGGTCGGGGAGGGGCTGCACGCATCCCACGTCAAGCGCGACGAGGTGTTCGTCACCACGAAGGTGTGGCCGGCGCATTTCGCCCCGCGCGAACTTGAACGAGCGGCCAAGGAAAGCTTGGTGAAGCTGCGGCTGTCGGATGTCGATCTGCTGCTGCTGCATTGGCCCAATCCGAACATCCCGCTTGCCGAAACGCTCGGCGCGCTGTGCAAGATGAAGAAGGCGGGACTTGCGCGGCACATCGGGGTGTCGAACTTCACGGTCGCGCTGGTCGACGAGGCGGTGCGGCTTGCAAGCGAACCGATCGCCTGCAACCAGATCGAGGTGCATCCGTTCCTCGACCAGTCGAAAGTCATCGCTGCCTGCCGTGCGCAAGGCATCGCGATCGTGGCCTACAGCCCGATCGCCCGCGGCGGCGTGAAAAACAACAAGCTGCTCGCTAGGATCGGCAAAGACCATGGCAACAAGACCGCCGCGCAGGTCTGCCTGCGTTATCTGGTGCAGCGGGATATCGTCGTCATACCGCGCACCAGCCGGGTGGAGCGGCTGATGGAGAATTTCGCCATCTTCGACTTCGCGCTGTCGCCGGATGAGATGAAGGAAATCGCCGGACTCGCGAACCGCGACGGACGGGTGGTTGACTTCGCCTTTTCTGGTTCGCCGAATTGGGACTGACGTGGACAAGCGCCGCACATCGCTCGATGAGGATTGCCGCGCTCGCGCTCGGTTTGCTCACGATAGGCGTGGGCGCGGTCCCTCAACTCGCAGCCGAGCCCACGCGCAAGTCCAAAGTGGAGCGCCGCGCGAAGCCGGCGGTCGCCGCGCCGAGGCCGGCCGCGACGACGCAATCGGAAGCAGGGCAGTTCATCGTTCGGATTCAGTCGGGCCGGGTCGATGTTCCGCGGGTCGAGCTTGCGGCGCGCCTGAAGTCTGGAGGATTTGAGGACACGAACGAGTACCGCACGATGCGCGAGCAGGCGGCGCGCGAACTTGCCGGCCGCCCGGATGGCGCCGGCGCCGTGACGCCCGAAGAGCTCAAGCGCGCGGATGGCGTGATCGCACGCCAGATCGCAAATCCGCCGGACCCATCGCAGCCGGCGCCGTTGGGAGAGATCGCCAAGCTCTCCGGCCGGCCGCAGGTGCCGGGGCTCAACATTGTGTATCTCCATCCGCTCGGCCGCCCGGCTGATGCCAACAAGTGGCAGAACATCATCGCGCACCAGACCGAGGGAGCGCCGGGCGCGGCGCGTTCGTCCGCGGCGGCGCAGTTTGCCAATCCGACCAAACGGGGCGTGATGCTCTGGGTCGAGACCGACGGCACGGTCTTTTGGGCAACCGCCGAGAACGCCATCCCGACCCATGGCGACGGCGCCAACCGCAACGACAACAAGTATATCGACAACTCGAAGACCCATCGCATGGTCATCAAGACCAATTCGGTCGGCGTCGAGTTCGCCGGCAATTTTCCCGATGTCGCGAAGCCCGTGACGCCGGAGCAGGAGAAGGCTTGGCTCGTTCTCGTGCGTTTCCTACAGGAGCGCTACGGGATTTCCTCCGACCATATCTACGCGCACAACTGGATCGACTATAAGGACAGCCGCTATTGCGAAGGTTGCGACCTCGCAACGCTCGCCCGTAAGCAGGCCTACGAGCCGGGACGAACCGCGGCGAAGAACTAGGCTTCGAGCGAACGCCCGCGGAGCGCGAATGCGATGACGGCCAGTCCTGAAGCCGCGCTTGTCCTGTTCTCCGGCGGCCAGGACTCGACAGTCTGCCTGGCGTGGGCGCTCGAACGTTTCGCCCGGGTTGAGACGATCGGATTCGATTACGGCCAGCGTCACCGCGTCGAACTTGTGGCGCGTCAGCGTGTGCGCGAGCGTATCGTCGCGCTTCGCAGCAACTGGGGGCAGCGCCTTGGCGACGATCATGTCGCTCCGGTTGAGGCGATCGCTTCGTTGTCGGAAACGGCCCTCACGCACGACATGGCGATCGAGATTGCCTCGAACGGGCTGCCAACGACCTTCGTGCCCGGCCGCAACATGATCTTCTTCGCATTCGCGGGCGCGCTCGCCTATCGCCGCGGCACCAGGCATCTGGTGGCCGGCATGTGCGAGACGGATTTCTCGGGCTATCCTGACTGCCGCGATGATTTCGTCAAAGCGATGCAGATCGCGCTCACGCTCGGTATGGACCGTCGTTTCGTCATCCATACGCCGCTGATGTGGATCGACAAGGCGGCGACATTCGCGCTCGCTTTCGACCTTGGCCGGGCAAGCGTTCGTCGATTTGCTAGTCGAAGATACTCACACCTGCTATCTCGGCGACCGGTCGCACCGGCACGATTGGGGTTATGGCTGCGGAGATTGCCCGGCCTGCCGGTTGCGGGCCGCTGGTTTCGCCAAATGGAAGGCCGCCCGATGACGCAAGCGCTCTACGCCACGCTGCGCGAGATCACCACCGCCACCATCACCACCATGCTGCTGAAGAAGGGCATCCGGAAGTGCTGGATGGCCGGGCCGAAGCCGCTCACGCCCGGCGGCAAGCGGCTGGTGGGGCCCGCATTCACCATGCGTTTCGTTCCAGCGCGCGAAGACCTCGCGACGCCGGAAAGCTGGGCCAAGCCGATCTCGACTCGCGGCGCGATCGAGGCGATGCCGGAGGGCTGTATCGCGGTCGCCGACGCCATGGGCATCACCTCGGCCGGAATCTTCGGCGACATCCTCACCATGCGCATGATGAAGCGCAATGTCACCGCGCTGGTGACCGACGGCGCGGTGCGTGACAAGGCCGGTGTTCTCGCCTCGAAGCTGCCGACCTGGTGCGATGGCGCGGCCGCACCCGCCTCGGTCAACGGGCTTACCTTCGTGGGCTGGGAGGAGCCGATCGGCTGCGGCGGCTGCGCGGTGTTCCCCGGCGACGTGATCGTCTGCGACGACGACGGCGCCGTGGTGATCCCGCAGAATCTCGTGAATTTCGTCGCCGAGGAAGGCGCCGAGCACGAACGTATGGAAACCTGGATCGTCGGCGAGGTCGAGCGCGGTGCCAAGCTTCCCGGCCTCTATCCGATGAACGACGAGGCCAAGGTGCGCTACGAGGCGTGGAAAAAGGGACGCTAGGCCCAAGCCGCCAGCAGGCCGCGCATGTTCTTTATTGTCTCAAAGGTTTTGGGCTTTTTCGCCATTCCCTCGAATCTGGTGATCTCGCTGGGTCTCCTCGGCGTGCTGCTGCTGCTGACGCGTTTTTCGCGCGCCGGTTTGCGCCTCGTCGTGACGTGCGTTCTGATGCTTGCCCTGCTTGGAT
This sequence comes from uncultured Alphaproteobacteria bacterium, assembly GCA_963763365.1. GTDB lineage: Bacteria > Pseudomonadota > Alphaproteobacteria > Rhizobiales > Xanthobacteraceae > VAZQ01. Next base: position 63,693 of record CAVXOE010000016.1, read on the forward strand.
TTTCGCCGATCGGCAACGCGCTGATGGTCCCGCTCGAACAGCGCTTCCCGCCCTGGGATGCCGCGCGCGGCGCGCCCGACGGGATTGTCGTGCTGGGCGGCGCGATCTCGCCCGACATCTCGGCGGCGCGCAACGATGTCGCGCTCAACGAGGCGGCCGAGCGCATGACGGTGGTGGCGGACTTGGCGCGGCGTTATCCGCAGGCCCGTATCCTGTTTACCGGCGGCAGCCCCGCGCTGATCTTTGGCGATGCACCGGAGGCCGACTTCGCGCCGCGTCTGTGGGACACGTTCGGCATTGCGCGCGATCGCCTTCTCATCGAGGACAAGTCACGCAACACGGTCGAGAACGCAGAGTTCTCCAAGCTGATCGCGCAGCCGAAGGCGGGTGAGCGCTGGTTGGTGGTGACGTCGGCCTACCACATGCCGCGATCGATCGGCGTCTTCCGCGAGGCAGGTTTCGCCGTCGAAGCCTATCCGGTCGACTGGCGCACGCGCGGCACGCAAGACACGCTGCGGCCGTTCCTGACGCTGGGCGATGGGCTGCGGCGGACCGATACGGCGGTGCGCGAATGGGTCGGGCTTCTGGCCTATCGGCTCACCGGCCGCTCGTCGGAGCTGTTTCCACGGCCCTGACGCGGCATCTCGCCGAGGCGTCATTCAATCATCACCGCGCGCAATTCATCGGACGCGAACTGCCGCCGCCACGTGGCGACCAGCACCGCCGCCGTAGCCAGGATCAATGCGATCGGACCCATGAACCAGCCGAGATAGCCGAGCGCGAAGAAGATCGCGCGCTGGCCGCGGTTGAAGTGCCGTCCGGCCGATTCGAACAGTCGCGCGGTACGCAGCACATGGCTGGCGGCTTCCGGCGTATCCTTCTCGGTCGCGAACGGCATCGCGCCGAGCATGATGACCACATAGTTGAACAGGCGGTACGACCAGCCGAACTTGAAGAACGCGTATGCGAAGATGATGACGAGCCCGACCGTCTTGGCTTCCCAGAGTTCGCGCGTGGTCTGGAGACCGACCGGCAACCCGGAGATCATCGTCATGATCTCCTCGGTGGAGCGCAGCAGGGCAAGCGCGCCGCCGAGCGCGATCAGCGAGGTCGAGGCGAAGAACGCCGTACCGTTCTGCAGCGAAGCCATGATCTGCATGTCGACCATGCGCATGTCGCGCCCCAACGCGCGCTGCATCCACAATTCGCGGTAGCGGTTCATGCGCGCGTTGAGGCCGTCGTCCCCGCGGCGCGTCCGCTCGACCATGAACGCGTAGCCGATCCACGCGCCGAGGAAGCAGGCGAGGGCGATTAGATCGAGCAGGGACAGGAAATGGGGCATGGACGGCCACGGCTCTGTTTGCGTGAGGATTATCTGAGTCGAGGCCGGGACGCGCGATGATCTTGCGTAAGCTACGCCCGGTCTGCCACCATCCCCCGCCCATCTGGAAAGACCAATGCCGCAAAACATTACCGTGCACGTTCACAACCTCATCGAGGCCGCCGAACGCGAGGTCGAGACGCTGTCAGTGGAGGCGGCCCGCGCGCTGCACGGCCGTGACGATGTCGTTTTTGTCGATATTCGCGATATCCGCGAACTCGGCCGCGACGGCCGCGTGCCGGGCGCATTCCATTGCCCGCGCGGCATGCTCGAATTCTGGGTCGATCCCGAAAGCAAGTATCACAAGCCGGTCTTCGCCGAGGACAAGCGCTTCGTGTTCTTCTGCGCGGCCGGCCAGCGCTCGGCACTCGCGACGCAGACCGCGCAGCGCATGGGGCTCAAGCCCGTCGCCCACATCGCCGGCGGCTTCGGCGCCTGGAAAGCGGCCGGCGGTCCGATCGAGGCGCCGGCCGACAAACCGAAGAAATAGACCGCCGAGATGACGCTCAAGCTGACGATCGGTAACAAGAACTACTCGTCGTGGTCGTTTCGCCCGTGGATCGCCATGAAGGTGGCCGGCATCGCGTTCGATGAGGAGGTGATCTCGCTCAACGCTGCGGACTTCAAGACACGCGTCGGCAAGCTCTCCGGCACCGGCAAGGTCCCGGCGCTGACCGACGGCGCGGTCCATGTCTGGGAGTCGCTGGCGATCCTGGAGTATCTGGCCGAGAAATTTCCCGCTGCGGGGCTGTGGCCGGCCGACCCGGCGGCACGGGCGCATGCCCGCGCGATCGCGGCCGAGATGCATGCGGGGTTCGTGCCGTTGCGGCGCCTCCTGCCGATGAACATGTGGCGCCCGGTCAAGCGGCTCGCGCTCACGCCTGAAGCCGAGGCCAATGTCCGGCGCATCGACGCGATGTGGACAGATTGTCGCAACCGTTATGGTAAAGGCGGCGCTTTCCTGTTCGGATCGTTCGGAGCGGCGGACGCCATGTATGCGCCGGTGGTGTCCCGCTTCCACACCTACGCGGTCGAGATTAGCGAGGCAGCACGCGGTTATATGAATGCCATGATGGCGTTGCCGGCCTGGGCAGAATGGCACGCTGCGGCCCTGCAGGAGCCCTGGGTTTTGCCCGAGGACGAGGTGGACTGGCCTACCGTTCTGCGGGTATGACACACGGGAACGTGTTCCCGTCTGCGTCAATCTCGCCCAAAAAATGTCGCGGATGGGTATTGATTGCGGCGCGGGGACGAAAAAAATACGCGCCATCTCACAACCCCCTGCTCGTTTGGTGCCGCCGGGAAGGGGATATCAATCGCGGGATCATCAAGCATTACGGTCTGGAGTCGTCATCATGCGATATCGGGTTATCGCTCTTTTTTCCGCTGCGCTTTGCGCGTTCGCTTTCTTCGGTCCCCAGCTTCGAGCGGAGGAAGCGAAGAACGACGTTAAAGGTCTCTTTCTGCTGACCGATTATCCGGCAGTTACTTTGCGTCCCGGCACCACCTCCACGGTGAGCCTCAAGCTGCAGAATTACGGCATGCCGCCCGAGCGGCTCGCGTTGTCGGTCGGCGGCGTACCGCAAGGCTGGACGGTGACACTCGTGGGCGGAGGCCAGCCCGTTTCCGCGGCGCTGCCGGCCACCAACGCCAGCGTGCCGCTCGAGCTTCGGCTCGACGTCCCGAAGGACGCTCCGGTCGGCACCACCAACCTGACGATCAGCGCGCAGGGCGCCTCCATCAATGCGAGCCTGCCGATCGCGGTGACACTGGCGACCAATCTTCCCGCCAAGCTCACGCTCAATCCGCAGCTTCCTGAATTGCGCGGCAACTCGAAGTCCAACTTCGAGTTCACGATCGGCGTGAAGAACGACAGCGGCAAGAAGCTCACCGTCGCGCTCTCGGCCACCGCGCCGCCGAATTTCGACGCCACCTTCACCGAGCAGTACGGCAGCCAGGAGCTCAACGCGCTCCCGCTCGATCCCGGCCAGTCGAAGGACATCAAGCTCAAGATCAAGCCGCCGAATACGGTCGCGGCCGGCAAGTACAACGTTGTGGCCAAGGTTTCGGCCGAGGACGCCACGGCCACCAGCGATCTGGCCGTCGATATCACCGGCCAGCCCAAGATCGACATTGCCGGTCGTGAAGGCCTGCTCAGCGCACGCGCCTCTGCGGGTGTCGAGACCTCGATCCCGGTCGTGCTGACCAATACTGGAACCGCGCCGGCCGAGCAGATCGAACTGTCGGGTTCTGCGCCGTCCGGCTGGAAGCTCGAATTCACGCCCAAGACCGTCGACCGCATCGCGCCCAACGAGAACAAGGAAGTGCAGGCACTGCTCACGCCAACCGCCAAGGCGATCGCCGGCGACTATGTAGCGACCGTGCGTGCCGCAGCGCGCGGCGAGTCGGCCTCGCAGACCTTCCGCGTCGCGGTGACGACTTCGACGCTGTGGGGCGTCATTGGCGCGGGCCTCATCGGCATTGCGCTCCTGGTGATGGTGGGTGCGGTGGCAAGGTTCGGACGGCGATGAGCGAAAACGTCATCGAGGTCAGCAATCTGACCAAGCGCTACGGCGCGACCACCGTCGTCAAGGGCATCTCGTTCGCGGTCACGCGCGGCGAGATTTTCGGGCTGCTCGGGCCGAACGGCGCCGGCAAGACCACGACCATCCTGATGCTGCTCGGCCTGAGCGACATCACGTCGGGGACCGCCCGCGTGCTCGACCACGATCCGGCGCGCGAGCCGCTGGCGGTGAAGCGGCGGGTCGGGTATCTGCCCGACCAGGTCGGCTTCTATGACAATCTCAGCGCCGCCGACAATCTCCGCTACACCGCGCGCCTGATCGGACTTGAGCCGCAGGAGCGCGAGGAGAAGATCAAAGCGTCGCTGGCGCATGTCGGCTTGAGCGACGTCACCGACAAGCGCGTCGAGACGTTTTCGCGCGGCATGCGCCAGCGTCTCGGTCTCGCCGAGATCCTGATGAAGGACGCGCAGATCGCAATTCTCGACGAGCCGACCTCCGGTCTCGATCCGCAGGCGACGACCGAGTTGCTCGCCATCATCCGGGAGCTTAAGCAGCGCGGCGTGACAGTGCTGATATCGTCGCATTTGCTCGATCGGGTGCAAAGCGTATGCGACCGCGTTGCGCTATTCAACGAGGGGCAAATCGCGCTCCTCGGCACCGTCGGCGATCTCGGCCGGCAGGTGTTGGGCGGCGGTTACCGTGTCGAGATCGAGGCCGAAGGGCAGGGGTTCGCGGACCGCCTCAAGACCATCCCGGGCGTGCAGCGCGTGGAGCCCGCGGGTCCCAACCGCGTGCGGCTGTTCTCGGACCGCGACGTGCGGCCGGAGGCGGCGGCGCAGGTGACGGCGGCCGGCGGCAAGCTCTATCGCCTGTCGATCGAGGAGCCGAGCCTCGAGATGATCTACGCCCGCTACTTCGAGAGCGTGGGGCATAAGGGAGAGCGAAATGCGGCGTGAAGGTTCGGCGCTGCACGGCCTCGGGGTCGTGATCATGAAAGAGCTCTCCGACCACCTGACCAGCGCGCGCATGCGCGTGCTCGAATGGCTGGTCATCCTGGTGGCGCTGGCGGCGCTCTACGGCGCGATCCAGCAGATCAGGGACGTGACGGCGGAGGATCCGTTCCTGTTCCTGCGGCTGTTCACGACCTCGCGCGAGCCGCTGCCGTCCTTCGTGTCGTTCCTGAGCTTCCTGGTTCCGCTGATCGCGATCGGGCTCGGCTTCGACGCGATCAACGGCGAGCACAGCCGCCGCACGCTCTCGCGCATCCTGGCGCAGCCGATCTACCGCGATGCGTTGCTGTTCGGAAAGTTCATCGCCGGGCTGTTCACGCTCTCGATCAGCCTGATCGCGCTCTGGCTTTTGGTGATCGGCCTCGGGCTGTTCCTGCTCGGCGTGCCGCCGAACGGCGAGGAGATGGCACGGGCGCTGATCTTCCTGCTGGTCACGATCGCGTATTCGGGCGTGTGGCTTGCGCTCGCGATGTTCTTCTCGATCATCTTCCGCTCCGCCGCCACGGCCGCTCTGGTCACGCTCGGGCTGTGGCTGTTCCTCAGCCTGATCTGGCCGGCGCTGGCGCCCGCGGTGGTGGCGGCGTTCGCGCCGACCAACAACGAGGAGACGCTGATCCTCGCGGCACAGTACCTGTCGCGGCTGTCGCCGAGCACGATGTACGGCGAGGTGGTGCTGGCGATCCTCAATCCGTCGACCCGGGCGCTTGGCCCGATCTATCTGAGCCAGCTCCAGGGCGCCGTGATGGGCGCGCCGTTGCCGCTCGGCGAGAGCCTGATCATTGCCTGGCCGCAGATCGTTGGACTGGTCGCCGCGTCGATCCTGCTGTTCGTCGCGGGCTATATCGTCTTCCAGCGGCAGGAGGTGCGCGCCTGACCGCGCGCTCCGACCTTCATCCCGGCTCTATGGTCAACGGGGCGGCACTGCGGGCCGCCTCGTTTTCATTCAAGGGGAGCGAATCCGAAGCCGTCGCGGGGCCCGGTACCGGTCAGCCGGTGATCCTCTTCCAGGTGTCACGCACGAACGTCGTGACGCCCTCGAAGTTCTTGCTGACGACATCCCAATTCACCATGCGGGCGGCGCCTGCACCCGCCATTGAATCCGCGACATAGGCGCCCCCGACGGTGAGCGCGATGCCGATGATGATCCCGAAGAACAGGCGCATGTGGCTCTCCCCCTGTAAGAGGCTTGGGCGGCAACCTTGCAGGTTGCGTCGTTAGGCCGCTCTCGCGGCGCCGATGAGGCATATCACACCACGACCCATGGCACGCTAGCACAATCTCCGTGTGGGCAGCTTGGTGGAGAAACTGAAAAGTTCTCCGCAAGCTATTGGAACGACGGGGCTTTCGGAAAGTCTATCTTGTGCCGCCAGTAGTCGGAAAAGCGGTAGAGGAGGTATGCGAAGCAGGCGCGAAAATTTTGCTGCCATCCGCCGGTTCGCTGATATATGAGTACGCTGGAAAGTGTGGCGGAATCTTTGGGGGAGCGTCCGTTGCGAAGAGGGGTTGGCGGGAAAAAACGTTAATCTAGAAAGGAGTTAACCCGTGTCCTTGGCGTTCGAAATCACCGAGTTAAAAGAGCACAAGTTCGAGATCGGCCAGACGGTCCTGTATACCTCCCGGCCGCTCGGGCACATGGCTGTGAACGGCAGCTACCGGATCGTGAAGCTGCTTCCCTCCGACGGCGACGACTACCAGTATCGCATCAAGAGCTCGACCGAAGCTTTTGAGCGCGTTGCCAAGGAAAGCCAACTCGATCATTCGCGCTAGCCGCGATCGTTCTCGTTAGTTGCAATAAACGCCCCGCCGAAATCGGCGGGGTGTTTGTTTTTGCGCGCGATTTGCTGATTCCCCGGGCTTCGGCACGTCCATCTATGACATTTTGGCACCAGGAATTCCGGATTCCTCTCCTGGAGGGTAATTTATTACCTGCGTACGGCTCCTCGGATAATGGGCCCGCCACATTGTGCTGCTCCATAATTATTAACCTTGGTGCGGCGTGCGAAAGATCAGGTCATGAGGGATCGCGAGGAGTCGCGGCGATCGGTTGCGGTAAGGAGTCGCGTTGCGTTGGTATGCACCGCGTTCGCCTTCTGCGTCATGTTCGCGGCTGGAATTCTTGGGGGGCGCCTGGTCGGAGGGCGGGATTTGGCCGGCGAGCGCAAGGCGCTCGAGGTGCGGGCATCCGAACTCATGGCTCGCGCGCTGCAGCCCGGCTCGACACTCGCCTGTCTCGATGCCACCGCAGGTGAGTTCATCGAAGGGCCGTGCGAGAAAGCGCTGTTCGCGACGCCGGCGGCTGCCGCAGCCGCCGTATCGTATGTGACCTCGCAACTCGCGCTGTTGGCCGCCGGCAAGGACTTCTTAAATCCGGCCACCGCCGCATCCGCTCCGGTGCTGATGCAATTGAGGCGGAATGTCGAGGTGGACCGTTTCGGCATCGCCGCCCATGTCCTGTCGGTCCGCGACGGCTGCACGGCAGCACGGTGCGATGCTTTCGCCCTGTTGAACGATCCCAGCCGGGTCAGCGCCAACCTGGCGCACCATGCCTTTGACGTGACCGTCCAGCGCTACGCCTTGGCCTGGGCCGAAGCGCCGGAGGTTGCGACCGTCGCCAGTGCGGAGCGGCCTGCGGTCTCGCAGGCTCCCAGGCCGGCGCCTGTCGCAGGCGCCAAGCCGCCAAGCAATTACTTCTTCCCATCGTCGGCTTCGATCCCCGCCGTCAGCATCATGAATCCGGAGCCGGGGACCGACGCGCCCGACGCAGCAGTGGCGTCGCGCAAGGCGTCGACGCGGACCGCCGGCGGTTCCAAGGCCAATCCGGTGGTCGAGGCGAACGCCAATCCGGCACGGGCTGCGGCACCCATGCAGCTTGCGCCGGGCACGCAATAGCCGATCCTTCTGAGGATAAGCCGGGCGGACGCGCTGGCACGGCGCCCCTCGCTCGCTATATTTCGAGACACCCTCCGGCGACAGGCCATCCGTGACACTTCACCTCATCAAGCTTTGCGTCGGCTGCGATTCCGTCAAGGACCTCGAAGACTGGATTCGCGAGAAGCAGCGCGAGCGTAAACGCAAGAAGCAGCCGCGCGAGCATGTGCACCGGACGCGGATGGCGCCGAAGCGGGCGGACGAGTTGACGGACGGCGGGTCGCTCTTCTGGGTGATCCGTGGGCAGGTCATGTGCCGGCAGCGGCTGATCGATGTTCGCCCCTACGTCGACAAGGAAGGCGTCGGCCGCTGTCAATTGGTCCTGGAGCCCAAGCTCACGCCGGTCGAGCCGCGGCCCTGGCGGGCGTTCCAGGGCTGGCGTTATCTCGACACCAAGGACGCGCCGCGCGATCTCGACCGCGTTGCGCCCGGCGTCCGTAACATGCCGGAAACATTGCGGCGTGAGCTGCGAGAACTCGGTTTGCTCTGATCCCCTTGCCGCGCCACAAAGGCGCAGGGCCGATCTGTGAAGCAGCGGCGCCGGTGTGCTAGGCTTTATCCTCAAGCTGCGGGTCCATCACCAACGCGGCGCGGGAGGAAGCTTCAAATGCAAGGTAGACAATTTACGTTCGCAGTCGTGGCGACCTGCCTGGCCGCGTTCGCGGCCGATGGCGCATTCGCTCAGGACGTCGTCAAGATCGGCATGAGCTTCGCCATGACCGGCGCCGGCTTCAATGCCGCCGGCCGCCAGGCCAACGCCGGCGCGCGGCTCTATGTCCAGCAGCACGGCAACATGGTCGCCGGCAAGAAGATCGAGCTGATCCTCAAGGACGACGCCGGCGTCGCCGACACCGCCCGCCGCAACGTCCAGGAAATGATCGTCAACGACAAGGTCAACATCATCGCCGGCGGGATTACGCCGACCGCGCTCGCCTACGGCCAGCTCGTGACGCAGGCCAAGATGCCGACCGTGGTGATGATCTCGGGCGCGTCGGTGACGACGACCGCGTCGCCTTACTACGTGCGCACCAGCTTCATTCTTTCGCAGTCGTCCTGGATCATGGGCGAATGGGCGGCCAAGAACGGCAGCAAGCGCGCGGTCACACTGGTGAACGAATGGGCGCCCGGCACCGAGGCGGAAACCGCGTTCAAGAAGCGTTTCACCGAGCTCGGCGGCCAGATCATCGAATTGATCCGCATTCCGCTCGCCAACCCGGATTTCGCGCCGTTCCTGCAACGCATCCGCGACATCAATCCGGATACCGCGTTCATCTACTTCCCCGGCACCCAGGCGGCGATCTTCGCCAAGCAGTTCGCGGAGCGGGGTCTCGCGACCTCCGGGATCAAGATCATCGGTCCGGGCGACCTGACCGACGACGACGAGCTCAACAACATGGGCGATCAGATGCTCGGCATGGTCACGGCGCATGACTATTCGGCGTCGCACGACTCGCCGCTCAACAAGAAGTACGTCGAGGATTTCAAGAAGATGCACAATTTCCGGCCGAACTTCGTGTCGCTCGGCGGGTATGACGGCATGCATCTGATCTATGAGACGCTGAAAAAGACCGGCGGCAAGACCGACGGCGACACATTCCTCGCCGCCATGAAGGGCGCGCGCTGGGAAAGCCCGCGCGGCATGATGTCGATCGATCCAGACACCCGCGACATCATCCAGCCGATCTACATCCGCAAGGTCGAAAAGATCAACGGCGAGCTGTGGAACACGGAGTTCGCGAAATTCGACGACGTCAAAGACCCGCTGAAGATCAAGAAGTGATCGTGGATGCGCGGCGGCGCGCCCATGCCGCCGCGCTCTCGGTAAGCGAACGCCGTTACTGAAGGAGAGCCCGCCCCATGTCGTGCCGAACGTTGCTCGCTCCGCTCGCTATGATATTCGCCGCGTTGTGGGCGGGCGACGCCACCGCGCAAGACACGCTGAAGATCGGTCTGATTCTGCCGATGACCGGACCGTTCACGACGACCGGCAAGCAGGTCGAGGCGGGAGTGCGCCTCTACATGCAGCAGAATGGCGCGACCGTCGCGGGCAAGAAGATCGAAGTGATCCTCAGGGATGACGGTGGCGTGCCCGACAACAGCAGGCGCATTGCGCAGGAACTCCTGGTCCGCGACAAAGTGAACATGCTGGCGGGGTTCGGCCTGACACCGATCGCGCTTGCGGTCGCGCCGCTGGCAACCGAGACAAAGACCCCGATGATCGTCATGGCGGCCGCGACGGCGATCGTAACAGAGCGTTCGCCCTATATCGTCCGCACGAGCTTCGCGCAGGCGCAGAACGTCATCGTGATCGCCGACTGGGAGGCCAAGCAAGGCATCAAGAAGGCCGTGACCGTCGTTTCCGATTTCGCGCCGGGTTATGATTCCGAGACCTATTTCAAGGAGCGATTCACCCAGGGCGGGGGCCAGGTTCCGTTGTCGCTGCGCGTGCCCCTGCTTAACCCGGATTTTTCGCCGTTTCTGCAGCGTGCGCGCGATGAATCGCCCGACGGGCTTTATGTGTTCATCCCGGCCGGGCAGGCGGCAACCTTCATGCGTCAGTTCAGGGAGCGGGGACTGGATCGATCCGGCATCACGCTGTTTGGCGCCGGCGATATCACTGACGACGATCTGCTCAACGCAATGGGCGATTCAATGCTGGGGATCGTGACCGCCTATTTCTATTCGGCGGCGCATCCGTCCGCCAAGAACAAGGCTTTCGTCGACGGCATGAAGGCCGCCAACAACGGCATGCGGGCGAATTTCTTCGGCGTCAGCGGATATGACGGCATGCACCTGATCTACGAGGCCCTCAAGAAAACCGGCGGCAAGGCCGACGGCGACAGCTTCGTCGCCGCGGCTAAAGGCATGTCGTGGGAAAGCCCGCGCGGTCCGATGACGATTGATCCGGATACACGCGACGTCATCCACAATGTGTATATGCGCAAGGTCGAGAAAGTGAACGGCGAACTTTGGAATATCGAGTTTGCTACGGTCGAGAACGTCAAGGACCCGGTGAAGGCGGCGAAGAAGTAACGCTCACACGCCGATATTGTCGATCAGCCTGGTCTTGCCGATACGCGCGGCAACCAGCAGCCGGATCGGGCGATCCTCGCCGGTCTCGATCAGTTTGAGGGTCTGCGCGTCGCGCGCTTCCAGATAATCGAGCGTGAAGCCGCTGCGCTCGATCTCCGTGCCGGCCTCATCCAGAACCCGGGCGATCAGTTCGCCGCCGCGGATCTTTGCCGCGCAGTCCTTGAGCGTGCGATAGAGCACCGGCGCGGCGGCGCGTTCGCTCGCCGAGAGGTAGGCATTCCGTGACGACATGGCGAGACCGTCGGCCTCGCGCACCGTAGGAACCCCGACGATCTTGACCGGCAGGTCGAGGTCCCTCGCCATTTGTGTGACGACCTTGAGCTGCTGGAAGTCCTTTTCGCCGAACATCGCGTAGTCGGGCTGGCACTGGGTAAGCAGTTTCCCGACCACGGTCGTGACTCCGGCGAAAAAGTGCGGCCGGAAGCGATCCTCGAGCCCGACCGTCGCCGGGCCGGCCGGCACGATGCGGGTCGCGAACTCGGGCGGATACATGGTTGCGACCGGGGGCGCCCAGATCAGGTGGGCACCGGTCTCGGCCAGCGCGGCGGCGTCGGCTGCGAACGTCCGCGGATAGGTGGCCAGGTCTTCGTGCGGTGCAAACTGCGCAGGATTGACGAAGATCGATACGATGACATGCTGCGCTTGGCGTTTGGCGCGGCGCACAAGCGCGAGATGCCCGGCATGGAGTGCCCCCATCGTGGGGACAAGGGCAATCTTGCCGCTCTTGCGGCGCCAATGAGCGACCGCGCGGCGAAGCGCCGGGATGGTCCGAATGGTCTGCGGTCTTGGCGGCATGAAAAAAATTTTTCGCACGGTTAGGAAGGGAAACTGGAAAATAGCAAAGACCGCGCCCTTAATTAATGATTAAATGGCCCGTCGGCTCCCGCCGTCTTGATAAAAAACGATGCGCGTATAGGAATGCCTGCGTTGAGGTAGTGCGTCATGTTGGTCGAAGCAAACACGCGGCGTCAGACATCCGCGCACGTCGTCGTGCTTGGCAATGAGAAAGGTGGTTCGGGCAAATCGACCACCGCCATGCACGTTGCCGTCGCCCTCATGAATGTCGGCCAGCGCGTTGCCACCATCGATCTCGACTCGCGGCAGAAGAGCTTCACGCATTACGTCGAGAACCGGCGGGTCTGGACGAAGCGCGCCGGCCTTGATCTCAAGGTCCCGGTGCATTTTTGTGTGGCGCGCGGGTCGGCACTGCGGCTCGACGAAAACGAGGCCATCGAATTCTCCGGTTTTGCCGAAGCGGTGACTGCGGTCGAAAAATCCCACGATTTCGTGGTGGTCGATACGCCGGGAACCGACAGCTACCTGACGCGGCTCGCCCATTCGATGGCCGATACCTTGATCACGCCGCTCAACGACAGCTTCGTCGATTTCGACGTGCTCGGGACCGTCGATGGAGCGAACTATGAGGTCACCGGCGAAAGTCATTACGCCGAGATGGTTCGCAACGCGCGCCGGCAGCGCCGGCTGATCGACGGGACGCGGATGGACTGGATCGTGGTGCGAAACCGGCTGTCCATGCTGGGCTCGCGCAACAAGCGGCTGGTGGGGGAGGGCCTCGGCGTGCTCGGAACCCGGCTGGGCTTCCGAGCGATCGACGGGCTTGCCGAGCGCGTGATCTATCGCGAATTCTTTCCGCGCGGACTGACCGCCCTCGACAATCTCGACGAGGCGACGCTCGGCACGCGGCCCAACCTGTCTCACGTTACCGCGCGCTCCGAGGTCATGAGCCTCATCGAGGCGCTCAAGCTTCCGCTCGACCCGCGCGGCCAGCGGCGGGCGGCGGCGCGGGCGGAATGGTTCGCGGCGATCGAGAAGCCGCTCGAGCTGCACGACTTTCTCGGGGAATAGGCCGTCAAGGCGCGGAAACGGCGGCACAGGGGGCATTGCGCCTGGAGGCGGTTATGGCCACCTTAAGGGCGAAGATTCCGCCCAAGAAGTGCCATGGCCAACGACCGTCATGACGAGACGCTACCGACCGGCGGCCAGAAGGCGCCTGCGGCCGCGTCGAACCGCGCCGAGGTCGATGCTTTTCTCGCGCAGGTGAAGGGGCTTGCGCCCGCGGTCGCCTCAGGCCAGCGCGGGCGGTTGATCTTTGCCCTCGACGCCACCATGAGCCGGCAGCCTTTGTGGGATACGGCCTGTCGGCTCCAAGCCGATATGTTCCGGGAAACGTCGGCCATCGGCGGCCTCGATGTCCAACTCGTCTACTACCGTAGCTTGAGTGAGTGCAGGGCGTCGCGCTGGGTGTCGCAGGCGGAGCGGCTGGCCGAGGTGATGTCGCGCATCGACTGCCGCGGCGGCCACACGCAGATCAGCAAGGTTCTCGCCCACGCCAAGCGCGAGACGCAGGTCAACAAGATCCAGGCCATGGTTTTCGTCGGCGATGCGATGGAAGAGGGCCTTGACGACCTGTGCCATTCGGCGGGCGAGCTTGGGCTCCTTGGCGTGCCGGTCTTCATGTTCCAGGAGGGTGCCGACCCGGTGGCCGAACAGGCGTTTCGTGAAATCGCCCGGCTCACGCGCGGCGCCTATTGCCGCTTCGATCCCGGCGCCGCCCACCAGCTGGGCGAGTTGCTGCGCGCGGCGGCCGCCTACGCGGCGGGTGGGATGCGTGCGCTCACCGATCTCTCGGCGCGACGTCAGGCCGGAGCGATCCGGCTGCTCGAGCAAATGAGATAAGGATGTCGGTGATCTTCGGCCTCGTGGTGCTGGCGCTGGCACTCTACGCGCTGCACACCTTCTCGCGTGTCAATCCGCACACGCTTGCGATCGTGCTCAAGACCGGCGGCGGCCTTGGTGCTCTGGCGCTCGCCGGTTTGCTCGGGATGCGCGGCCGCCTCGACATTGCGGTTCCGCTGGGGATCACTGGCCTCGGTCTGCTCGGCTGGCTGCCGTTCAGCATGGCAAGTTTCGGGGCGCGGACGCAGAAATCGGCCGGGCAGATGTCGCGGGTCCGCTCGGCGTTCCTGGAGATGGAACTCGATCACGATACCGGCACGATGCGCGGCCGCATCCTGGCCGGCAAGCATGAAGGGGTGACGCTCGACGCGCTCGACGTAGCGACCTTGACCGGCTGCCTTCCCGATATCGACGAGGAGAGCCGCGCGCTACTTATGGCGTATCTCGACCGCCGGGAGCCCAACTGGCGTGACAACGCGCAAGCTGGTGCGGACACGGGGGCGGGGCGTGCGTGGTCGAGCGGAAAAATGACGGAAGAGGAGGCTTATCAGATCCTTGGCGTGCAGCCGGGGGCGAGCGCTGAGGATATTGGACGCGCGCACCGTGCGCTGATGAAGAAACTGCATCCCGACCAAGGGGGCTCGACGTACCTTGCGGCTCGCGTCAATGAAGCCAAGGACCTTCTTCTCCGCCGCCATCGCTGATGTACTCCCGCACGCAACACATCACACGCGGCTCCTGTCCTTGACTTGGCGCCCTGTTATCGGGTCGAGCGGAATTCCGATCCCTTAGGGGCCGTTCCCGCTTGTTCTTTGCTGTTGCACGCCGGAACAAATGTCATTCCGGCGGGGATTCGTTCGCTTCGGCGTCAGTTCTTGATGGTCACGCACTCGACGCCGTCACGCTTGAGCACCTTGCACGCGGCTTCCGCCTTGTCCTTGTCGAACCCGGCAAAACGCGCGCGATAGAAAGTGCTGCCACCTTTCTCTACCGATTCGGTAAATGGATCGGTACCGCCGACGACGCTCGAGGATTTTGTCTGGATGGTCGAGAGCCGCTGCTTGGCTTCCTGCTCGGCCTGGAAAGCGCCGACCTGGATCATCCAGCCGGAGCGGGCAACGGGCTTGGCGGATACCGGCGTGGGGGCAGGTGCGGCAACCGGCTTGGCGGCGGCGACACGGGCTACAGGCGCGACGGGAGCCGCTGCGCGGGCGGGCTGTGCTTCCACAGGCTTGGGCGCTTCGAACGCGGCAACTTCGAGTTTCGGCTCCTCGACCTTGGCTGGCTCGGTCTTGACCGGCGCGATCCTGGCGGGCGCGATTATCGCCGGTGCAGGCGCGGCAACCTCTTGCGACGCCAGGCCGCCTGCGGGCTCGGCCGCTGTTTCCGGATTCGGAGCCGGCAGGTTGATCTGCGGCGAGACGATCGAAGCCGTTTGGAGGCTGCCTGCTTTGACCGAGACCGTCCGTACGAGCACGGGGCGGATTGGATCGCTCGATCCCGCCGCAGCGCGCGCCTGTGCGGTCGGTGCCGCAGCCAGCCGTACCGGCGTGGAGGTCGAACTCGCGACGGCGTAGCGCTGCTGATCCTTGCCGTCCGCTTTCGCCTCGGCTTTCGGTTCAACCTTGGCCGCAACCTTCGCTTCCGGCTTGAGGTCCGGCTTGGGCTCGAACTTGGCCGCGACCTTCGGTTCCGGCTTTGCTTCTGGCTTCGGAGCAACCTTGGCGTCCGCGACCTTGGTTTCGGACTTCCCGGCCAACTCCGCGACCATGGACGTGGTCCGCTTGGTCGCGGCGGCGGTGATCGTTTGGCCGATCAATTCGCGCATGCGCGCGTCGCGACTGCCTGCGCTGCTGCCGCCCATCACGACCGCGACGACATAGCGATTTCCGCGGTGGAGCGAGGTCACGAGATTGAAACCGGACGCGCGAATGTAGCCGGTCTTGATGCCGTCCACGCCGTCGACGCGGCCGAGCAGTTGATTGTGATTGGCGATCGACTGGCCGCGGAACGAGAACGAGCGGGTTTGGAAATACTTGTAGTATTTCGGGAAGCGTTCCTGAATGGAGCGACCGAGAATCGACTGATCGCGCGCCGTCGTGACCTGCGCGTCGTCCGGCAGACCGGACGCGTTCTTGTAGAGCGTATTCGCCATTCCGAGCGCCTTCGCCTTCTTGGTCATCAGGACGGCGAAGTCGTCCTCCTCGCCGGCGATGGCCTCGGCGATAACCACGGCGGCATCGTTCGCCGATCGGGTGATGATTCCCTTGATCGCGTCCTCGACCTGAATCGTGCTGCCGGCCTTCAGGCCGAGCTTGGTCGGCGATTGCTCGGACGCGCTCTGTGAGACTTTGAGCTGGCTGTCGAGCTTCAGCTTGCCTGCTTCGAGCTGCTCGAACAGCAGGTAGAGCGTCATGATTTTCGTGAGCGAAGCCGGATGGCGCTTGGCGTCCGGATTGGTCTGATGCAGGACCGTGCCCGAATTGGCGTCGACTACAATGTCGGAGTAGGGCGCCGCAGCTACGGGGCTGCTTGTCAGTGCGACGAGCGCAACAAATGACGCTACGCTGAACATACCCCAACGAAGCCCGCGCCGGGCTTCAGTCCGGATCCACAGCATGGCAAATCCCCCGTCCTCGTTCCCTTAGGTACTTCGAGCCGAAGCACCGACACCCCTGTGTGCCGAGGTAGAGAGATTGGACGTGGCAAAAAAGGCACTTTTCAGAAATATTTTGGCCTTTTTGACGCTTCGCCCCGCTCAATCCCAACCATGCGACCGTTCGTTCTCGCCAATTCGGTCGCATGCCCCCACGGCATTTGAGGAAGTTTAAGGGTTTGCGATTTCAGATTCGTTAAGCCGACTCATGCAGTGTGCGCATGACAAATCGTAAATATTGCGTTGCGAAACGCGACTTGACATTTTTGTGCAGCGCAATATATTTTCTCTGTGCTGGCGATTTGCGCTGGCAGCAGAGGCAATTCACCAGCAATCGGCTAAGCCGGGAGAGAGATGGGCATGGTCAAGAACATGGACGAACTGCAGCAGTTCGGTAAGGAGAATATGGACGCCACGATGAAGTCGTTCGGCTCGTTCTCGAAGAGCTGGCAGGCGATCGCGGCCGAGATGGCGGATTATTCCAAGAAGGTCTTCGAGCAGGGCACTGCGGCGACCGAGAAGCTGATCGGTGCGAAGTCGGTCGAAAAGGCGATCGAGGTTCAGACCGAATTCGCCAAGAGTTCCTACGAGGGCTTCGTGGCGGAAGCGACCAAGCTCGGCGAGCTTTATTCCGACCTCGCGCGCGACTTGTACAAGCCTTATGAGAGCCAGTTCGGCAAATCTGCTTTTGTGAAGTAAGCCTGCGTTTGTGAAGTCAGTAGTCTGCGTGGCGTTACGTTTGTAGCGTTGACGAAGAAAGCCCGGCGGATCGGCCGGGCTTTGATTTTTTGTGGTCGCGATGGTCGACGTCGTTTGCGCTATCTCGCAACGCGCAGATTGGAGAGCGCGGTCCCGATCTGATTGAAGGTCGTGACGATCTGGTTCGCCGATGTCAGCAGAAAGAACTTGTCGGTCGAGCTCGCGCAGTTCTGCAGCAGTGTCGAGGTCGGATCGCCGCCGGTGTTGACCTGCACCGTATAGAGCGTGATGCCGGCAGCCTTGACGTTGTTGCACGTGAGCTGCTGGCGCGCATCGATCGACGACTGACTGGTGTACCAACGGTCCTCCGTGTTGAGACCGTCGGTCAACAGAATGATGACCTGCCGGTACGTATAGTTCGGATCCAGCGCCGGAGGGGTCGGAAACGGCCCGCCCCCCACCAGCGACATCCAGCCGTGTGCAAGCCCAATGGCCTGGTTGGTATTACCATTGGGCGACATGCCATCGACCAAGGTTTTCATTGCCGTCCAGTTGTAGTTGAGCGGCATGACGGCCGCTGTTGGACACAAGGCGTATTGCTCCGCCGGAAAGAGCGTCGCGGTAATGCTGGTGCTCGGTGCTGTGACGTTGGTGTCGTAGTTGCCGGAATTCGGCGCGTTGGTATCGCCGCGGTCTGACGCGCAACCGTTCCAAGTGCTGTGTGCCGGTGTCGCGTACGGGACGCCCGAATTCAAAACGAGCGCGGGTGTGTAGGTCGCATTCGACGTGGTGGGCCGCCAGGTGTGTTCGTACTTGTTGGAGCCGGTCGTGCAGGTCTTGCTGCTCCCGCTGCCGGTGCAGGAACACGTGCTGGAACTGGTGCTCGTGCAGGTGCAGGCACTTCCGACACACTTGGTCCAGGTGTTGTAGCAGCCGTTGTAGTAGACGCTGTCCTTCAGCGGCTTTTGGCTCCCATTGTCCATGCTCGGGCAGATGAGGCCGCTGTAATTGCCGCTCGACGGGATGCTGGAAGTCGTCGAGGCGCCGCTGGTGGCCGGACCATTGGTACAACTAAATCCTTGGCTGCCGGTGCTGACGGGGCACGAGGAGCCTTTGGTGGTGGTGTACCAGTTGCTCGGCTTGTTTGAAGCGCCGGCAAGGATCGGCGGCTCCGCTTCCCAGTCGGTCCAGTCGATCCAGTTCTGGTTGTAGTTCGTCGGATCGGCATTGACGTCCTTGACGAACGGAATAATCGAAACATACACGTCGCCGTTCTGCGTCGCCGCGCCTTGGAGCTGGTCCAGCAGGCTCTTGGTGGCAGATTGGAGCGCCGTCATCTTGCCGGCGCTCGACATCGAGCCGGTATTGTCGAGCACCAGCGCGACACGCAGCCGCGAATTGCCCCACATGACCGTCGACGAGGCGTCGATGTTCAGCACGGTCCTGCCGAGAACCTTCATGAAGGTCGTCGGCACCGAGCCCGACCCGGTCACCACGATCTGCGATCCAGCGGACGTCGTGTAGGTTGGCGTGATCTGGATGTTGTTAACGTCGGTATGGTTGAAATTTGCGCTGAAGTAGCTGGTAGCCTTGCTGTTGATCTGCGCGGTCGTGAGCTTCGAGGCATCCTTCGACAGCATGAGCGCCGTGGCATCGACCGCCGCTTGCATCGCGGCCTTGGCCGAGTTTGCGCGGCTGTAGTCGATGGCGGATCCCACAAATCCCATGATGGGCACGGTCGCGAGCGCGAATGTCAGCACCATGTTGCCGCGCTCGGCGGAGCGGAATTCGCGCAAGTGACCGCGAAGAGAACTGAGCAAAGTCGAGAATGCCATGACGCTCACCATTGCTGGTTATTTGAGCGCATGTCGTAAATTGAACGTGTGAAACGAGCGTAAAGAGTCGATGCGAAAAGTAGGTTAGGGTGCAATAACCTCTTAGCTATTCATGGCCTTCTCAAATCAATTCTACCAGACGCTAAACTTCGGTCGCTGGATTTACGGCCTGCCGATATCGATTGCTTAACCATGGACGCCGTGCTCGCCGGCCGCCTCTCACAGGCTACTCGGGCTGAATGCCGGAATCCTTGGCGAGTTGCGTCCAGCGCACGATATCGGCTGCGAGATGCGCGGGCATGTCGCCCGGTCCGATCCACGCAGGTTGCGTTCCGCCGGCGCTGAGTTGGCGGTTCATGTCCGGGTCCTTGGCGAATTTCTCGAGCGCTGTTCCCAGCGTTGTCACCACGTCCGGTGGAAGACCGGCGGGACCGAACACGCCCGCCCAGCCGGTGGGATCGATGCCGGGCGCGAAGGTCTCGTTGAAGGTGGGAACGTCCGGCAACAGCGGCGTGCGCGTCTTGGTGCTCACCGCGAGGGCGCGTACTTTCCCCACCTTGACCTGCGGCACACCCAACGTCGTGTCGACGATCATCACGCGGATATGGCCCGAGATCAAATCCGTCAAACCCTGCGCATTGCTGCGGTACGCGACGCGCGCCATCTCCACGCCGGCGGCGCGCCGCAGCAGTTCGCCGCTGATGAGACCGCCCGAATTGCCGTAGCCATATTCGAGTTTGCCGGGATTGGCCTTGAGGTAGTCTACCAATTCCTGCGCGCTGTGAACCGGCAGGTCGGGGTGGACGAGGAGAACGTTGCAGAAGTCGAACAGCCGCGCGATCGGCGTGAAGCTCTTGACCGGGTCGTAGGGCACTTTCTTGTATGTGCTTTGCACGACCGAGTGCGTGGTGTTGCCGCCGATCAGAAGCGTGTAGCCGTCGGCGCGCGCATTGGCGACGCTTGCTGTGCCGATCATCCCGGTCGCGCCCGGCTTGTTCTCGATCACGAACGGCTGGCCCAGTTGATTTTGCAGATATTGGGCCAGTTGCCTGGAATTGACGTCGGTCACCGTACCGGGTGCGAACGGGACGACGATCGTCACCGGACGAGAGGGATAGGATTGCGCCTCGGCGTGTTGCGAGGGAAGGAGCGCAATCGCCGCGACCATGATAGCCAGAAGGAAGGTCGCACGCGACCACGTCGAATAGAATGTCATCGCTTTACCTTGCCGATTGGCGCCGAGTAGGAATTCAGTTCCGCAACGCCCGATCATCCGGCAGCGGCGACGCGGCCCTTGCGACTCTCCGCCCATGCCGCGCTTGAACGCGTCGGCGAGACCGTAGGTTTCCACCGGCATCGTGAAGACGGATTCGACGGACGTGTAGTCGAGATAGCCGAGGCGGGCGAGCGGGCGGATGCGTGCGACGTCGAGCTTGCCGTCCTTGGTAAGGAACTCGTCCTTGATGTGAACGGCGATCACCTTGCCGATGACGACGTGAAACAGGGTCTCGGCGCTGTTGCCGGGCAGCACGAGGGTCGATTGATGGACGCATTCGAAGTGAACGGGTGAAGCCGCGACGCGCGGCGGTTTCACGTAGAGCGAGGGAGCCTTTTCCAGACCGGCGAGCTCGAACTCGTCGACGTTAGAGTCAACGTAGAGCGCCGTCTTGTTCACCGCTTCGCGCAGATCGTAGGTCGCCATGTTGAAGACGAATTCGCCGGTCTCCTGCACGTTGCGCACGCTGTCCTTGCGCTCGGCGCCGACCGGATGCGCCGAGGCAGCGAACATGATGTAGGGCGGGTCCCAGCCGACGATATTGAATTGGCTGAAGGGAGCGAGGTTCGCCGAGCCTTTTCGCCCCAGCGTCGAAATCCACGCGATCGGGCGAGGGACCACGCAGCTCTTGAACGGGTTGAACGGCAGGCCGTGGTTGTTCTTTTCGGTTTCATAGTGCATTGGCGGCGCGTCCGTTCCGTTGGCGTGTGACCGGCGTTGAAGAGCAGCGCAAGTATAGGGCGCGGGCTTTCACTGTCTATTGGATTGCCTGCACGCTTGACGAGCGCTCAAGCGGAGCGTGCGCGCGAACCGGTGCGATCTACCAATCTCCGGCGCTCTCAATTCATCTCTCAATTCACCTTGATGCCGGCGGCCTTCACTAGCGCCGTGTTGGTCTCGATCTCCCGCTTCACCAGCGCATCGAACTGAGCGGAGTTGAGCGACATCGGATCGGCGCCCAGGTTCTTCAGCTTTTCCTGCACCGCCGGATTGGCGAGCGCCTTGGCCATCTCGGCATAGAGCTTCTCGCGGATCGCGGCTGGCGTCTTCGCTGGCGCGAACATGCCGACCCAGAAATTGTATTCCGAGTTGGGGATGCCGGCCTGCACGGTCGTCGGTACGTCGGGCAGCGCGGACGCGCGCGATGTGCCCGACACCGCGAGCGCCACCACCTGCTTGTCTTTCAGGAGCGGCAGCGCATTGACGAGCGGCGCGAAATAGAAATCGGCGCGGCCGGCGATCACCTCGGTGAGCGCTTCGGGCGCTCCCTTGAACGGCAGGTGCACCGCCTCCAGGCCAGCCGCCAGGCGGAAGCGTTCGCCATTGAGATGCGAGGAGTTGCCGGCACCAGCCGAAGCGTAGTTGATCTTGCCGGGATTGGCCTTGGCATAGGCGACAAAGTCGGCGAGCGACTTGTAGCCCCTCGACGGGTTGAACACCATCACCACCGGCATGTTGCCGAGCGGCACGATCGGTGCGAGGTCGCTCATCTCGAAACCGAGGCTCGAGCGCGTGGCCGGCGTCACCGTGTGGGTGGAGGAATTGACCAGCAGCGTGTAGCCGTCCGGCTCGGACTTGGCGACCGCGCTCATGCCGATGGTGTTGCCGGCGCCGGGGCGATTCTCGACGATGATCGGCTGGCCGAGTTGTTGCGAGAGCTGGTCGGCGACGATCCGCCCCATCACGTCGCTCGCGCTGCCGGCGGTGAGCGGCACCACCACGCGGATGGGCTTGGTCGGCCACGCCTGCGCCAAGGCCGCCGTGCCGGTGCCGGCGAGGGTGGCGAGCACGGCTGCAACAACAAGCACGGTACGGCGCATCGGGTTTTCCTCCTGCTCGGGCGGTTTCGCGCTCTTGCCGGCGCGCACCCATGGAAATCGAGCTATATCACGCGGGGCCGAGCCGGCCACAGACTCACAGGGCCATGCGGCAGCGGGCCGCAAACGCTGGAATCGGTCCAAATTTCCCGTGCGCGGCTTGGTTTTCGCGTGATATAAGCCGCGCCGCCCGGCTCCCAGCGCAAACCGGCTCGTACCGACTTGCACATCTCCTGCCATGCCGATATCGGCTAGCGGCACGGCACGATGCGCGGGTGCCCTTGCGGGCGTGGCGGAACTGGTAGACGCGCGGGATTTAGGTTCCCGTGACGAAAGTCGTGGGGGTTCGAGTCCCTCCGCCCGCACCACGCGAAGGGTAAGACGCATCGACGGCTCGAATGGCCGCCCAATCCACCGCCGCGGTCGCGGCGCGAACCTGTAGATTGTCATCATGGAAGTCACAGAAACACTTTCCGACGGCCTCAAGCGCGAATTTCAGGTGAAGGTCCCGGCGCCCGATCTGGAGGCGCGGGTCAGCCAGCGGCTCGACGAGATCAAGGGCCAGGTGCAGATACGCGGCTTCCGGCCGGGCAAGGTGCCGGTCGCCCACCTCAAGAAGCTCTACGGCCGTTCGATGATGGCCGAAGCTATTGAGGCGGTGATCCGCGAGATCAACTCCAAGATCGTGGAGGAGCGCGGGCTCAAGCTTGCCATGGAGCCCAAGGTCACGTTGCCCGAGGCGGAAACCGAGGTCGAGAAGGTGATCGGCGGACAGTCCGACCTCGCCTACACGGTGGCGCTCGAGGTCCTACCCAAGATCGAACTCGCGGACTTCAAGGGCATCACGCTCGAACGGCTCGCGACCGAGGTCGCCGACAGCGAGATCGAGGAGGCGCTCGGCAAGATTTCCGAGCAGAACCGGCCGTTCGCCGCGAAGGGGGAGGGCGCCAAGGTCGAAAAGGGCGATCGCGTCGTGGTCGACTTCACCGGCAAGCTGGAAGGCCGGCCGTTTGAGGGCGGCACGGGTGGCGATATCGGTGTCAACGTCGGCTCGAACACCTTCATCCCGGGCTTCGAGGATCAGCTCATCGGGATGGCGGCCGGCGAGAAGCGGCTGGTCAAGGTGACGTTCCCGACCAACTACATGAATGCCGAGCTCGCCGGCAAAGAGGCCGAGTTCGACGTCACGGCGAAGTCGGTCGAGGCGCCCGGCACCGTCACGGTCGACGATGCGTTCGCAAAGTCGCTCGGCATGGAGTCGCTCGACAAGCTCAAGGAAGCGGTCAAAGGGCGTATCCAGCAGGAGCACGCCGCCCGCAGCCGGCAGAAGCTCAAGCGCATGCTGCTCGATCAGCTCGACGCCATGCACAAATTCGCCCTGCCGCCGACCCTGGCGGAGGAGGAGTTCAAGAACGTCTGGTCGGCGGTGGAGAACGACCTCAAGCAGCAGAATCGGACCTTCGTGGACGAAGGCACGACCGAGGAAAAGGCGCGCGAGGAATACCGGACCATTGCCGAGCGGCGGGTGCGTCTGGGTCTCGTGCTTGCGGAAATCGGCGAGAAGAACAATATCACGGTGACGGAGGACGAACTCTCTCGCGCCATCGTCGAGCAGGCCCGGCAGTTTCCCGGCCGCGAGCAGGAAATCTGGGACCACTATCGCAAGAATCCGCAGGCGGTGGCGAATGTGCGAGCGCCGTTGTTTGAGGAGAAGGTCGTGAATTTCCTGGTCGAGCTTGCCAAGGTGACCGACAAAGCGGTCTCGCGCGAGGAGCTCTATAAGGACGACGAGGACGAAAGCCCCGCCGCCTGACGGCGCGATCGCGATGCATTGTTGGCGCAAATCGTGGAATAAATGATGGGACGGTTAGCCGAACTGGTCCGGAGGACCTTTCCGCTGCGGTGCTCGTTCTGCCGCAGTCGCGCCGACGATGTCGAGCGTCTTGTCGGCGGCGCATCCGGCTATATCTGTGACGCGTGCGTCGCTCAGTGCGTGGCGGTCCTGGAGCAGCATAAGAATGTCGCGCCGACCGTCGCGAAACCCACCTAAGGCAGATTGAACCATGCGGGATCCCCTTACAGTCTACGGCAGCTTCTTTATTCCCAGCGTCGAGGAGGTCACGGCGCGTGGATCGATCCGCTACGACATCTTCTCCCGGCTGCTGAAGGAGCGCATCATCTTCATTCCGGGCGCGATCGACGACACGATGTCGACCCTGATCGTCGCGCAACTTCTGTTCTTGGAGGCTGACAATCCCAAGAAGGAGATCGCGATGTACATCAATTCGCCCGGCGGGGTGGTGACCTCCGGGCTTGCGATCTACGACACCATGCAGTTCATCCGCTCGCCGATCTCGACCCTGTGCGTCGGACAGGCCGCGTCGATGGGCTCGCTCCTGCTGGCCGCCGGCCAGAAGGATATGCGCTTCGCCCTGCCCAACGCCCGCATCATGCTCCATCAGCCGTCCGGCGGGTTCCAGGGCCAGGCCACCGACATCATGCTGCACGCCCAGGAAATCCTGAACATCAAGAAGCGCTTGAACGATATCTACGTGAAGCATACCGGCCAGCCGCTGAAGAAGATTGAGGACGCTCTGGAGCGCGATTACTTCCTCACCGCCGAAATGGGGGTGGAGTGGGGGGTCGTGGACAAGGTCCTCGAACGGCGCCCCGAGGAACCCGCAAAGCCCTGACGGCGGTTGGCGTGCGAACGGCACTCGGCACCTGGCTGGCCCTTCCGGGGGACACAGCGCGGTTCCAATTCGGTCAAAAAGTCGCCATCAGCTTGAATTTTCATCGTTAATGAAATGTTGATTGTCGCTAAGCTAACCTCGCTGGAATGGGCCGAATTAGCCGGGGATGGTTTGGGACAGCCGCCAGGATGTGTGGCATTCATGCTACGGACTCTTAGGAAGCCGGCTGCTATGCTTCGCCGTGATGCGGCCGGTTTGCCCGCTCGGCGGCGGGCCGACGGAGAACTGGAATGAGCAAGGTCGGCAGTAGCGACTCGAAGAACACCCTTTACTGCTCGTTCTGCGGCAAGAGCCAGCACGAGGTGCGCAAGCTCATTGCCGGCCCGACCGTGTTCATCTGCGACGAGTGCGTCGAACTGTGCATGGACATCATCCGCGAGGAGAACAAATCCTCGCTGGTAAAGTCGCGTGACGGTATCCCGACGCCCAAGGAAATCCGTAAAGTTCTCGACGACTACGTGATCGGGCAGGACCATGCCAAGAAGGTGCTGTCGGTTGCCGTGCACAATCACTACAAGCGGCTTAACCATCAGACCAAGCACAACGACGTCGAACTCGCGAAGTCGAACATCCTGCTGATCGGTCCGACCGGCTCGGGCAAGACGCTGCTGGCGCAGACGCTGGCGCGCATCCTCGATGTGCCGTTCACGATGGCGGACGCGACCACGCTGACGGAAGCTGGCTATGTCGGCGAGGACGTCGAGAACATTATCCTGAAGCTCTTGCAGTCGGCCGATTACAACGTCGAGCGCGCGCAGCGCGGCATCGTCTATATCGACGAAATCGACAAGATCAGCCGCAAGTCCGACAACCCCTCGATCACCCGCGATGTATCGGGCGAAGGCGTGCAGCAGGCACTGCTCAAGATCATGGAGGGTACCATCGCCTCGGTGCCCCCGCAGGGCGGACGCAAGCACCCGCAGCAGGAATTCCTCCAGGTCGACACCACCAACATCCTGTTCGTGTGTGGCGGCGCCTTCGCCGGGCTCGAGAAGATCATCTCGGCGCGCGGGCGGTCGACCTCGATCGGGTTCGGCGCCAAGGTGATGGCGCCTGAGGACCGCAGGTCGGGCGAGATCTTCCGCGAGGTGGAACCCGAGGATTTGCTCAAGTACGGCCTGATCCCGGAATTCGTCGGCCGCCTGCCCGTCGTCGCGACGCTGGGCGACCTCGACGAAGAGTCGCTCAAGCTCATCCTGACCCAGCCGAAGAACGCCCTGGTCAAGCAATACCAGCGGCTGTTCGAGATGGAGTTGATCGACCTCACGCTGGCCGAGGAGGCGCTGGGCGCCATCGCCCGCAAGGCCATCGACCGCAAGACCGGCGCGCGCGGGTTGCGTTCCATCATGGAAGGCATTCTGCTCGACACCATGTTCGACCTGCCGAGCCTCGAGGGCGTCGAGGAGGTCGTGATTTCCCGCGAAGTGGTCGAGGGGACGGCGCGGCCGCTCTATATCTACGCGGACCGGGCGGACCGGACGAGCGAGGCGAGTGCCTGAGGGCGCACCCGCGTCAGCGCCTCGTCGCCAATTCGGCAGTTTGCCGGCCTGCCGCCTTCTGGCGGCGGTTCCATGTCGGCTATTTCCTTGAATTTCCGGGCTTACTTGACACTATCGCGTCCCGTAGCCACGTATTATGGGCGAAAAGCGTACGAAGGATTGCTTTCCCTACGGGGAGGGTTTGGTATCCACCCTTCCGGCGCACGGACATCCCGTGTTTCCCTTCCCCGTCAACCTCTGCACTTGACCGCGCTGCCGACTGAACGGGTCGCGGGCGAGGGGCACAACAATAAGGACTTCCGAGCATGACCAGCGCCAAGCCAAAACCACCGCTTGTTCCAGGTGAGACCAAGGCCTATCCGGTTCTGCCGCTGCGCGACATCGTCGTTTTTCCGCATATGATCGTTCCGCTCTTCGTGGGGCGCGAGAAGTCGATCAAGGCGCTCGAAGAGGTGATGCGTTCGGACACTTTCATCCTGCTGGCCACGCAGAAGAACGCCTCCGACGATGATCCGGCGACCGGCGCGATCTTCGAGACCGGCACGCTCGCGAGCGTGCTGCAGCTTCTCAAGCTGCCCGACGGCACCGTGAAGGTGCTGGTCGAAGGCGCCGCGCGCGCCCGGGTCAACCACTACACCGACCGCGCCGAATACTACGAGGCCGATGCGGTCGTGCTGGCCGACACTTCCGGTGAGCAGGTCGAGGCCGAGGCGTTGGCGCGTTCGGTCGTCAACGAGTTCGAGAACTATGTGAAGCTGAACAAGAAGGTCTCGCCCGAGGTGGTCGGCGTCGTCCAGCAGATCGACGATTACGCCAAGCTCGCCGATACCGTCGCTTCCCATCTCGCTGTCAAGATTCCCGACAAGCAGGTGATCCTGGAGACGCCCTCGGTCACCGAGCGGCTCGAAAAGGTGCTTGGCCTGATGGAGAGCGAAATCTCGGTCTTGCAGGTCGAGAAGCGCATCCGCACGCGCGTCAAGCGCCAGATGGAGAAGACCCAGCGCGAGTACTACCTCAACGAACAGATGAAGGCGATCCAGAAGGAGCTGGGCGACGAGGAGGGCAAGGACGAGCTTGCCGAACTCGACGACAAGATCAAGAAGACCAAGCTCTCGAAGGAAGCGCGCGAAAAGGCGCAGCACGAGCTCAAGAAGCTGCGGCAGATGTCTCCGATGTCGGCCGAGGCGACGGTCGTGCGCAACTATCTCGATTGGCTGCTGTCGATCCCGTGGAACAAAAAATCCAAGGTCAGGAAGGATCTCAAGGCCGCGCAGGACACTCTCGACTTGGATCACTATGGCCTGGAGAAGGTCAAGGAGCGGATCGTCGAGTATCTCGCGGTCCAGCAGCGCGCCAATAAGTTGACCGGCCCGATCCTGTGCCTGGTCGGACCGCCCGGCGTGGGCAAGACCTCGCTCGGCAAGTCGATCGCGAAGGCGACCGGCCGCGACTTCGTGCGCGTGTCGCTCGGCGGCGTGCGCGACGAAGCCGAAATCCGCGGACACCGGCGCACGTATATCGGTTCGATGCCCGGCAAGATCATCCAGTCGATGCGCAAGGCGAAGTCCTCGAACCCGTTGTTCCTGCTGGACGAGGTCGACAAGATGGGCGCCGATTTCCGCGGCGATCCGTCGTCGGCGCTGCTCGAGGTGCTCGATCCCGAGCAGAACCACACGTTCAGCGATCACTACCTCGAGGTCGACTACGATCTATCCAACGTGATGTTCATCACGACGGCGAATACGCTCAATATCCCGCCGCCCCTGATGGACCGCATGGAGATCATCCGCATCCCCGGCTACACAGAGGATGAGAAGGTCGAGATCGCGCGCAAGCACCTGATCCCGGCAGCGATCGCCAAGCACGGCCTCGTCCCGAAGGAATGGTCGATCGACGACGAAGCGTTGCTGCTGCTGATCCGCCGCTACACGCGGGAGGCGGGCGTTCGCAATCTCGAGCGCGAACTGTCGACCTTGATCCGCAAGGCGGTGAAGGAGCTGACGCTCACGCAGAAGAAGTCCATCCTGGTCGATACCAAGGGAATCTCCGATTTCCTCGGCGTGCCGAAGTATCGCTACGGCGAACTCGAAGACGTTGACCAGATCGGTGTGGTCACCGGGCTTGCCTGGACCGACGTCGGCGGCGAGTTGCTCACCATCGAAGCCGCCATGATGCCCGGCAAGGGCAAGATGACGGTTACCGGCAATCTGCGCGACGTGATGAAGGAATCGATCTCGGCCGCGGCATCCTATGTGCGGATGCGGGCGATCGCCTTCGGCATCGAGCCGCCGGCCTTCGACAAAAAGGACATCCACGTGCACGTGCCGGAAGGCGCGACGCCGAAGGACGGCCCATCGGCCGGCGTCGCGATGGTCACGGCGATCGTCTCGGTGATGACCGGCATCGCAGTGCGCCGCGATGTCGCCATGACGGGCGAGATCACGCTGCGCGGCAGGGTGCTGCCGATCGGCGGCCTGAAGGAGAAGCTTTTGGCCGCTGCGCGCGGTGGCATCAAGACCGTGCTGATCCCGGAGGAGAATGCGAAAGACCTCCTCGAGATCAGCGAAAACATCAAGAAGGGCCTCGAGATCATCCCGGTCTCGCGCATGGACGAAGTCCTCGCCCGGGCGCTCGTGCGCAAGCCCGAGCCGATCGAGTGGGATGAGGAGAAGGCAAAGGTGCCCGAACCTGCCGCGGCCGCCGAACCGGTGATCGAGGACGACGGTTCTGGCCTGACCGCGCACTAAGTACGGCCGGACAGATACGCGAAGGCAACGGCGGCGCTCCAGGCGCCGCCGTTTTGCTATCCGCCAGGTGGCATGCAGCCTTTGCGGGCGCGCTCCCTTTTCTTGACAACTTTAGGGAGAAAACGACAGGTTATCCGGCCGCCGCCAGTCGGGAGGCCCCCGACATACCTTGGGTCGGCACGGAACAGACCATGAGGGGCGGACATATCGAGGTACGCGCCGGCACTGGTGACGCGTCGGCAAGACCTCTTGCGGAGAGATGAAGCCATGACGACCAAGTTCAGTGCTGCCATGCTGTGTGCCGCCGTCGCGGCCTGTCTGGCGTGGACCTTACCGCTCGCGCAGGCCAAGACCGCCAGGGAATGCAACGCCGAATGGACGGCCAACAAGGACAAACCCGAAAACGCCGGCAAGACAAGAAAGGCCTACGTCGCTGAATGCCGCGGCCTGCCTGTGCCAGGCGAGTCGACGCCGGCGCTCGGCAAGGGCCAATTCAAGACCGAGGCGGAGGCCAAGACCTCGTGCCCGACCGACAGCGTCGTGTGGGTCAATCTGCGGTCGAAGGTCTACCACTCCAGCACTGACAAGAGTTACGGCAAGACCAAGAGCGGCGTGTACATGTGCGAGAAGGACACGGCCGCCGCCGGCTTCCGGGCGCCAAAGGGGGCGAAAAAGCCGGCCGCGACGTAAACCGGCCTGCCTCCCTCGATCACGCGCGATAGACGGACGCATGACCCTCCTGCCACGCCGCGATGGCGCGGCGAGGGGGGCAGGAGCGTTTGTTGCCCGCCAGAGCGCCACGCTCCTTGCCAGGTGATCAATGCGGCGATAAATGCGCGTGAAGGGCGGTTAGCTCAGTTGGTAGAGCGCCTGCTTTACACGCAGGATGTCGGCGGTTCGAGTCCGTCACCGCCCACCAGCCTTCGCGCTTGCGGCGCTTCGGCCGGCAAGCCAGCCCTTTCACATATCCGCGCAAAGCAAAACATCCGCCGGCAGCCTTGATGGCCGCCGACGGATGCGAAAGAGGTCCCCGCTAGGGCAGGGCGCGTCCAGGACGATCAGACAGCTTCCTTGAGTTCCTTCGCGGCGCGGAAGGCAACCTTCTTGCTGGCCTTGATCTGGATCGGTTCGCCGGTTGCCGGGTTCCGTCCCATGCGGGCGGCGCGCTTGCGCACCTGGAGGATGCCAAGGCCGCCGATACGGATGCGATCGCCCTTCTTGAGGTGTTTGGTCACGATGCCGACGAGATCGCCGAGCACCGCCTCGGTCTGCTTCTTGGACATCTCGTGGGATTCCGCAAGATTTGCGGCGATATGCTTCAGGGTCACGGTTGCCTGCGTGCCCGCTTTCTTCACTGCCATAGCTGGCCCTCCTCGTTAAGCCGACGGTGGCGAAAGCCGCCCGTCACGAAAGCGCATTAAACGATTCGGATAGGGTCTGACCATGACTTATTCGCGAAAAATGCGGGTTTTTTCGATGCCACCCCCTGGAAACCAGCTAACCACGGGCCTTCGGGCCATCCGCGGCTGGCGCAGAGCGCGTTTTTGGCCGTCCGGCGGGGATTTCTCAGCCTTCGCTTGACTTGCGCAGGGTCGGCATTTAACTCCCGCTGAACCCCTTGCGGGGGCGTAGCTCAGTTGGTTAGAGCGCCGGCCTGTCACGCCGGAGGCCGCGGGTTCGAGTCCCGTCGCTCCCGCCATTAATCTCAACCGCTGCCGCGCGCTCACTCTTAAGTCGCAGCTTTTTTGCGTGCCAGTTGCCAGCCGCAGACGGTGGGACCACCGCATGCTTCCTTGGTTCGAGATCATTTTTCGCTTGGGGTCAGCGGTGCTGACCGGATCGGTCATCGGGCTGTATCTCGAGCTGCATCAAAAGCCGACCGGGGTACGGACTCTCGGGCTCGTCGCCCTGGCGTCGGCGGTTGCCGTGTTGGCCGTAGCGAAAGATCCCGACGCCGATGCAAGCAGGGTGATCCAAGGCGTCATCACGGGTGTCGGTTTCCTGGGGGCAGGCGTGATCCTGCATCGCGGGTCGGGCGGTCAGGCCGTGCACGGTCTTTCGACCGCGGCGGCCATCTGGATTACCGCGTCCTTGGGCGTGCTGTGCGGTCTCGCTGCCTGGCCGGTTTTGGCGGTCGCCGTCGTCCTGACCGCCTTGTTGCTGGTCGTGGGCGGCCTGATCGAAAAATGGTTGCAGGGAAAATCGTCTCCTCTCTGACGACGACCGTTGGATGAATCCGAGCGCGCGCCGCCGCACGCCCGCGAAACAGTGCCATCTCGCCGATCAGCACGCTGCGCGTGTAGCGCCGCCGGCTTTGTTCGCCGGGCGCGGTTTGTGGCTATAATCGCCACTTGGCGGTGCCGATCGTATCGATCCCCGCCGCGAAGGATGACACCTCGCCGAGACCAGGCTCCCTCCAATCCGCACCACCGCATCCTGCCTGCAACACCAAGGACCAGCCATGCTGCCCGCGTTCCAGACTATCATCGACATCAGCCTCGAGCTCGATCCGAAGAATTTCGCGATGCGCACGCCGGCGGGCTTCAAGAAGGACATGCAGTTCGAGATGGAGGTGATCAAGGAGCACGATGCGCCGGGCGGCGCGGGGCAGATCGTTCGCGGCGTACACATGCGCCTGCACGCCGGCAGTCACGTCGATGCGCCGGAGCACAATGTGCAGGGCGGGAAACAGATTCAGGACCTGCCGCTCGACCTTTTCGTCGGCGACGCCATCATCGCGGACCTGCGTCACAAGATGCCCAGCAAGGCAATCACCGAACGGGACATGGAGAACTCGCTCGGCAATCGCATCAGAAAGGGCGATCGCCTGCTGCTGCGGACCGACCACAACAACAGCTACGACGGTGGCTCGGAGAAATGGATGACCGAGTCGCCCTATCTGACCATCGGTGCGACGATGTGGTGCATCGAAAAGGGCGTGGTGATCGTCGGTTACGACTTCTATCATGGCAATGACGAGCCTAATGCGCCGCGCGTCTTCCATAATTCGCGCACGCTGAGCGAACACGGCGTGATCACCATGCCTTATCTCAAGAATTTGGATCGCATCGAGAAGGATCGCTTCACGCTGGTCGGTCTGCCGCTCAAGCTGATCGGCGCGGAGGCGTCGCCGGTGCGCGCCGTCGCGCTGGTGTGAGGACCAAACAATCGGAACACCAAACAATCAGAACAAGAATGAGGAACGCTGTATGAGGCTGCCAGGACGAGTGGCGATATGGCTGGCGACGATCGTCTGTCTTTGCGGGCCGGCGCGGGCACAGGACCAGTATCCCTCCCGGCTGATCACCATCGTGGTGCCGATCACCGCCGGCACGACCATCGATATTCTGGCGCGCCTCTACGCCGACAAACTGGCCAAGAAGTTCGGCCAGCAGGTCGTCGTCGCGAACCGTCCGGGCGCCGGCGGCCTTATCGCCGCGCAAGCGGTCGCAAGCTCGCCGGCCGACGGTTACACGGTGCTGTTCGCCAATTCCGGCCACGCCATCCTGGGAACGCTCAACAAGAATCTGCCGTTCGATCCGGTCGGCGATTTCGCCGGTGTGGCCCTGGTGGGCGAAGCGCCCACTATCGTGACTGTGGCACCCGCTCTTGGGGTCTCGAGCCTGAAGGAGTTCGTCGAACTGGCGAAGGCCAAGCCGGGCGCCATCAACTACGGCTCCGCCGGGATCGGCACCGCCACGCATCTTGCCGGTGCCTATTTCGCGCTGCGGACCGGTACGGAGCTCGTCCACATTCCCTATACGGTGAGCGCGACCATCATCGCGGATTTGCTGGGCGGACGCATCCAGGCTTCGTTCGTGCCGATGGCGTTCGTCCTGCCGCTGCTCCAGGACGGCAGATTGCGCCCGCTGGCGGTCTCGGCCAAAGAGCCCGTCAGCGACCCGATCAAGATACCGACCGCGCTGTCGCAGGGCATCGATTACCAGAATGCGACCTGGTACGGCATCCTGGCTCCCGGCAAGACGCCTCGCGCGGCCCTCAAGGTTCTGTACGAGGCCATCGCCGAAGCCAGCAAGGATCCCGAACTCCAGGCGAAGATTCGCGTACAGGGGATCGATCCTCGCGATATCGGGCTGGAGAAATTCGACGCCCATGTCCGCAATGACATGACGCGCCTTGCACCGCTGCTGAAATCCATTGGTGAGTTAAAATAGCTGGAGCTGAATATGCGCGCCATCTTTGCCGCCATCCTCCTCTGCGCAGTCGCGTTGACCGTGCCCGCGCAGGCACAGGAATGGCCGCAGCGGCAGGTCACGATCGTGGTGCCATTCGGCCCGGGCGGCTCCGCCGATCTGCTGGCGCGGATTCTCGCAACCCATATGCAGACCAAATTCGGTGTGCCCTTCGTGGTCGAGAACCGGGGAGGGGCCGGCGGCAGCATCGGGACCGGCTTCGTGGCGAAGGCGGCGCCCGACGGCTACACGCTGCTGCTCGGCACGGTCAGTTCGATTGCAGTGAACGCGGCGCTCTACAGCAAGCTGACGTTCGACGTCGACCGCGACCTGCAGCCGATCTCGCAACTGGTGAGCTTCCCCAATCTGCTGGTGGTCGATCCGAAGCTGCCGGTGAAGGATATCCCCGAGTTGATCGCCTACCTGAAGGCGAACGAAGGCAAGATCAACTACGGGTCGTCCGGGATCGGCACCTCGTCGCATCTGTCGGTGGTGATGTTCGAGCGCGCCATCGGCACCAAGATGACGCATCTGCCGTTTCGTTCGACCGGCGAGGTCGTCAACAGCATGCTCGGCGGCAATATTCAGATGGCGATCGACAGCATGACGACGATCTGGCCCCTGGCCGAGGGCGGCAAGGTGCGGCCGCTCGGTGTCAGCACGCCAAAGCGAAGCGCGACCGCGCCGAGCGTGCCGGCCATCGGCGAAACCGTGCCGGGATACGAGGCGGTCGCGTGGCAGGGATTGTTCGCGCCGGCCGGAACGCCGCGCCCGGTGGTCGACAAGATCGCCGCCGAGGTGAAGCGCATCTGGGGGCTGCCGGAGGTGATGACCTCGCTGAAAGGCCTCGGAGCGGAGCCCGTGACCTCGGGGCCGGACGACTTCTCGGCCTTCGCACGTGCCGAGCGTGTGAAATGGGGTGAGGTGGTGAAGGCGGCCGGCGTCAAGGTCGACTGACCGCCACGCTGGGCGGCTCAGCTCTTCGCGATACCGATCCAGTCGAGGCTGGGCTCGCCCTCTAGGCCCTGCAGACGGTCGAACATCTGGGCCATCGCGGCATCGCCGCAGTGACGCGTCAGCAGCAGGAATTTCTCGCGCAGTTCCGCCCGGTCGAGGGGAAGCTCTGGCGTGCCCTTGAAGCCGGCGACGGTGCGGCGGAACACGCGGCCGTCCTTGAGCGTGACGGTGACGTTGGCGGCGAGCGGGGTCGGGCGATCTTCCGCAATCGTGATCGTCACGCGCTCCATCAGTGCACGGATCTGCGGGTCGCGAAGCGCCGCCTCGTCGAACGAGCGCGGATCGCGCGGATCGCGCACATGCGCCAGCGCGACGCAGAACGGGATGCTGTATTGAGCCATCATCACGTCGGCCGGGGCGGCGATGTTGTTGATCCGCGCCATCTTGTCGTTACCGCCGATGTGGATCGAAGCGACGTCGTCAGGCTGATAGCCGTGCTCGGCCCGCAAGTCCTCGATGGCCTGCACCGAAGTGTGCGCCGTGATGTGACAGGGAAAGCGCTTGAGCATGATCTGACGCGTCGCCCAGCTCTCGCCCAGCCCGCGCGTGAGTTCGCCGAGATCGTAGTCGCCGCAGAACACGCGCAGGTATCCGAACTCGCCTTCGAGCGCGCTCACCGGGCCGGTGAAGCCTGATTCCGCGAGGCTTGCCGCCAGCACACCGCTTTCCGCAGCGCGCCCGAGGTGCAGGCGTTTGACCATCGCGCCGGTCCCCGAGCGGGCGAATTCCATGAGGCCGCAAGCGAGCGAACCGGCGATCCCGATCGCGTTCGTCATCGTGGCGGGTTCGAAGCCCAACAGCCGTCCGCATGCTATCGCGGCGCCAAATGGCCCAGTCGTTCCGGGCGCGTGAAATCCACGCCCCTCGTTGTTGTGCTTGGTGGCTCGGCCGATGCGAATCATCGCTTCGGCGCCGGCGACAAAGGCCGTGAGCAGTTCGCGGCCGCCGATCCCGCGATCCTGCGCAACGGCGAGCGCCGATGTGAGTAGCGTGGCGCCCGGATGCACGCCGGTGCTCGGCCAGGTCAGGTTATCCATCTCGAAGGCATGCGCGAGCGCGCCATTGGCGAGCGCCGCCGCCGGCGCCTGCACGTTGGCGCCGCCGGGCCCCAGGATGCGGCTCTTGCCGCCAGGACCGTTCTTCTCTGCGAAGGCGACAACCATGCGGCTCCACGGCAGATCATAACCGCAGGCAATGGTAGCGATGGTGTCGGCAATGCACTGCTTTGCACGCTCGATCACGTCGGCGGGAATGTCCGCATAGTTGAGCGTGGCGGCGTATTCGGCCAGTTGTTTGGTCTCGTTTGCCATCGGGACGTTCCAAGTTGGATACGTTGTTCATACCCGCACAACGGTGCCGACCATTCTTGAAGCTTCCATGCTGCGGGTCTAGGCTTTGCGGCAATAGAGTTCGCGAAAAGCGACGCAACATCGGAGGCGACACCCATGCATTCACGCGCTCTTCCGTTGATATTCGGCGCGCTGATCACTTGCGCCGGTATCCATCCTGCTGCCGCACAAGCGCAAGCTCCACAAGCGGCGCTCGCCGGACAGGTCGGTTCCGCGACGGAAGGCGCAATGGAGGGCGTGCTGGTCAGCGCCAAGCGGGCAGGTTCGACCGTCACCACGACCGTGGTGAGCGACAGCAAGGGAAATTTCAGCTTCCCCTCATCGCGCCTCGAGCCCGGCCGCTACACGCTGACGACCCGCGCGGTCGGCTATGACCTCGAAGGCCCGAAGTCTGCCGACGTTGCGGCTGGCCAGACCGCGACCGCGGACATCAAGTTGCGGCCGACCCGCAATCTTCCCCGGCAGCTCAGCAATGCCGAATGGCTGGCCAGCGTGCCGGGCACCGACAATCAGAAGAAAGGCGCTGCTCAACTGCATCAGTTGTCACGATCTCGATCGCATCGTGAATTCTTCCTATGACGCCGAGGGGTTCATGCAGGTTTTCGACCGCATGACCGGCTACTATCCGGGCAGCACGCCGCAGCATCCGCAGCGCCTCGTCGGCAACGCACGGCGCAATCTCGGAGATCTCGAACGCGTCAAGGCGCTGGCGGACTACCTCGCCTCGATCAATCTCAGCCGCGAGGAGACCTGGGCCTATGCGCTGAAGACCTTGCCGCGCCCGGCCGGGCGGGCGACCCGCGTAATCGTTACCGAGTACGATTTGCCGCGAAAGCAGGTTCAGCCGCATGACGTGATCGTCGACGCCGATGGCGTGATCTGGTTCAGCCACTTCGGCGAACAATTCCTCGGCAAGTTCGACCCCAAGACCGGCAAGGTCTCCGAATTCCCGATCCCGACGATCAAGGCCGGCTTCCCGGTCGGTACGCTCGATCTCAAGTCCGACAAGTCGGGCAATCTCTGGATCGGCATGATGTATCAAGGCGGCGTCGCGCGCTTCGACAAGAAGACCGAGACGTTCAAGGTCTGGTCGATCCCGAAGGAGTGGCAGACCGACGCGGCGCAGTCCGGGCATGTCGACCCGACCGCCACCCACGTCGACGGCAAGGTATGGGTCAAGAACTCCGATCGCTCGCAAATCCTCCGCCTCGATCCGGAGACCGGGCAATGGGAGAACCTTGGTTCGTTCAATGATCCCACGACCGGGCGGCGCCTCGGCGCCTACGGTATCCCGGCCGACCGCGACAACAATCTTTATCTCCTCGATTTCTCGTCATCGAACATCGGCAAGATCGACGCCAAGACCGGCAAGCTGTCGGTCTATAAGGGAGCGATCCCGACTTCCCGCCCGCGACGTGGCGGGGTCGATGAGCAGAACCGGCTCTGGTACGCGGAGTATGCCGGCAACGCGATCGGCATGTTCGATCCGAAGACCGAGAAGATCCACGAATGGGTGCTGCCGACGCAATGGGGCCAGCCCTACGACGTGGTGACCGACAAGAATGGCGAGGCCTGGACGGGTTCGATGATGAGCGATCGTGTCTCGCGGCTCGATCCCGAAGACCGGCGAGTTCGTCGAATATCTCATGCCGAAGACGACCAACATCCGGCGTGTGTTCGTCGACAACTCGACCAGCCCGGTGACGTTCTGGACCGGCAGCAATCACGGCGCGTCGATCATCAAGGTCGAGCCGCTGGACTGAGAACCGTCATCGGCATTAATGAGCTACGGCGGTGCTTGTCTCGGCCATCCACGTCTTAGGCATGGGAGAAAGGCGTGGATGGCCGGAACAAGTCCGGCCATGACGACACTCACACGTTCGCGCCGGCTCTTTCGCGCAGGCCGAGCATCTCCCGCGCGTCGTTCGGGGTCGCGACATGGTCGCCGAGAATCTCGATGATCCTCGCGGCCTTCTCGACCAGCGCGGCGTTGCTCGGCGCGAGCTTGCCCCTTTCCAGATAGATGTTGTCTTCGAGACCGACCCGCGGATGACCGCCGAGGAGGACGGCCTGCGCCACCATCGGGAACTGATAGAGCGAGATTCCGAAGGCGAACCACGGCGAGTTCTGCGGCAGCAGGTTGCGCATGTAGCTCATGGCCTCGGGCGTCGCCGGCTGGCCCCAGGAGATGCCGAGGCAGATTTGGAACATGCCCGGCGGTTTGACGTAGCCGTTCTCCAGGAACTTCTTGGCGAGCAGCAGGTGCCCGGTCTCGAACACTTCGAGCTCCGGCATCACGCCGGCATCCTTGATCGCGAGCGCCATGGCCTGCAGGTGCTTGGGCGTATTCACGAACACCCGGTCGCCCATGTTCAGGCTGCCCATGTCGAGGCTGCAGATGTCGGGCTTGAGCTCGATCACGTGGCGCACCCGGTCTTCGGGTGATTTCAGCGTGCTGTCGGCACTGGGCTTCGACGGGTCGTTCTCATCGTGGCTGAAGCGTGCGCCGGGCCCGGTGGTGAGGTTGATCAACACGTCGGTGCCGCTCCCGCGAATGCGCTCCACCACCTCGCGATAGAGGGAGCCGTCCATGCTCGGCTTGGTGGTCTTGGGATTCCGGACATGGATGTGCACGATCGCGGCACCTGCTTTGGCGGCGTCGATCGCCGATTTCGCGATCTGCTCGGGCGTGACCGGCACGGCCGGGTTGCGGCCGGGAGTGTCGGCCGACCCGGTCACCGCGCATGAGATCATGACCTTGCGTTGCATGTTGCCTCCCTCGCCGTCGCCGGCATGATTTTCCGGCAGCCTACAGTGGGGATGGGGCGGAAGCCCAGAGGCGGGCCGGCCAGGCCGCGCGGGGCCTGCCAAGCGTCTCGCGCAACGCCGATTTTTCATAGGCGTGGACGCACGGGGCCGCCGACTTGCGCCCTCATTGTGCACTGCGCTAAGCCAGCATTAACCCGTCCTTGGAACGAATCCGAATTGTGGCGATGGCGATTTTCTGAGGGCTTACGGCCACTTGGCCGCGGGTGAGGGGGCGCGGCCGGCTACCCAGCCGGCGGTCGGAGGCATGGATCGCCGATGAACGAACTGCTGATGGATTACCTGCCACTCGCGGTCTTCATCGCGGTGGCGCTCGTCATCTGCATGGTGCTCCTGGTGGCGCCGTTCCTGGTGGCCTACAAGCAGCCCGATCCGGAAAAGTTGTCGGCCTACGAATGCGGGTTCAACCCGTTCGACGACGCGCGCATGAAATTCGACGTGCGCTTTTATCTGGTCGCCATCCTGTTCATCATCTTCGACCTCGAGGTGACGTTCCTGTTCCCGTGGGCGGTCGCCTTCGCGGACCTCGGGCTCTACGGCTACTGGTCGATGATGCTGTTCCTTGGCGTTCTCACCGTCGGCTTCATATATGAGTGGCGGAAGGGAGCGCTCGAATGGGACTAGAGCGCACGGCCACCATTGCGCCCGCCGCGAAGGGCATTCTCGATCCGCGCACCGGCAAGCCGGTCGGCGCGGACGACGCCTTCTTCACCGGTTTGAATGCGGAGCTTGCCGACAAGGGGTTCCTCGTCGCCGCGGCCGATGACCTCATCGTCTGGGCCCGCACCGGCTCGTTGATGTGGATGACGTTCGGGCTCGCCTGCTGCGCGGTCGAAATGATGCAGATGTCGATGCCGCGCTACGACGCCGAGCGCTTCGGCTTCGCTCCGCGCGCCTCGCCACGCCAGTCCGACGTGATGATCGTCGCGGGCACGCTCACCAACAAGATGGCGCC
Source organism: uncultured Alphaproteobacteria bacterium (assembly GCA_963763365.1). GTDB lineage: Bacteria > Pseudomonadota > Alphaproteobacteria > Rhizobiales > Xanthobacteraceae > VAZQ01. Next base: position 102,949 of record CAVXOE010000016.1, read on the forward strand.
CGCGCTGCGCAAGGTCTACGACCAGATGCCGGAGCCGCGCTACGTGATCTCGATGGGCTCGTGCGCGAACGGCGGCGGCTACTATCACTATTCCTATGCGGTCGTGCGCGGCTGCGACCGCATCGTGCCGGTCGACATCTATGTGCCGGGCTGTCCGCCGACCGCCGAGGCGCTGCTCTATGGCGTGCTGATGCTGCAGAAGAAGATCCGCCGTACCGGCACGATCGAACGCTAAGGGCGTGCGAAGGTCATGAGCGAAGCTCTCGACAGACTTGGTGAGACCATCGCCGGAGCCCTCGCGGGCGCCGTCACCGGCCGGACTGTCGCCCATGGCGAACTCACGATTATGACGACGGCAGGCGACATCGTGAAGGTCATGACGTTCCTGCGCGACGACGAGCGCTGCCAGTTCTGGAACTTCGTCGACGTTACCGCCGTCGACTGGCCGAGCCGCGAGCGCCGTTTCGATGTGGTCTATCATCTGCTCTCGCCGAAGCAGAATGCGCGCATCCGGGTGAAGCTCGAGGTCGACGAGGCGACGCCGGTGCCGTCGATCATCGACGTTTTTCCCGGCGCCAACTGGTTCGAGCGCGAGCTCTACGACCTCTACGGCGTGCTAGTGACCGGCCATCCGGACATGCGGCGTCTCCTGACCGACTACGGTTTCGAAGGCCACCCCCTGCGCAAGGACTTCCCGCTCACCGGCTTCGTCGAGGTGCGCTACGACGACGAGCAGAAGCGCGTGGTCTACGAGCCGGTGCGGCTCACGCAGGAGTTCCGCAACTTCGACTTCCTGTCGCCGTGGGAAGGCCCGCACTACGGCCTGCCGGGCGACGAGAAGGCGAAGCAATGAGACGAGCGAATAGTGAGTAGCGAATAGCGAATAGAAAGGAGGCTGTGAAAATCGGGATCACCTCATACCGTGACTTAAAGGTCTGGCAGGAAGCGATGGCGGTGGCAGAGCTTGCATATCGTTTGACATCGCGCTTTCCAAAGGACGAAGTCTACGGCATGACAAGCCAAATCCGTCGTTCTTCCGTTTCCGTTGCGGCAAACATTGCCGAGGGTCATGGGAGAGAGAACAGCGGCAACTTCATACAGTTTCTGCGCATTGCTCAGGGCTCGTTGAAGGAACTTGAAACTCATCTGCTGCTGGCGGAGCGGGTCACGTTGGCAAAGGCCGACGAGGTCATGCCACTCTTACAACGGTGTGATGAACTTGGAAAAATGTTGCGTGCTCTGATCCGATCAATCCAGCGCAGACAATCCGATGGTTAAAGAGACGTACTTCTATTCGCTATTCGCTATTCGCTATTCGCTTCTCTCCGGCGAGTGCGTCGGATGAACGAGTCGCCCCTCCGCAACTTCACCATCAACTTCGGACCGCAGCACCCGGCGGCGCATGGGGTGTTGCGTCTGGTGCTGGAACTCGACGGTGAGATTGTTGAGCGCGTCGATCCGCATATCGGTCTCCTGCATCGCGGCACCGAGAAGCTGATCGAGGCGAAGACCTATCTCCAGGCGATTCCCGTATTTCGACCGGCTCGACTACGTCGCGCCGATGAACCAGGAGCACGCGTTCTGCCTCGCGGCCGAGAAGCTGCTCGGCCTGACCGTGCCGAGGCGTGCGCAGCTTATTCGCGTGCTCTATTGCGAAATCGGGCGGCTCCTCTCGCACCTGCTCAACGTCACCACGCAGGCCATGGATGTCGGTGCGCTCACGCCGCCGCTCTGGGGCTTCGAAGAGCGTGAGAAGCTGATGGTGTTCTACGAGCGCGCGTCGGGCTCGCGCATGCACGCGGCCTATTTCCGCGTCGGCGGAGTGCACCAGGATTTGCCACCGAAGCTGATCGACGACATCTGGGGCTTCTGCGATCCGTTCCTGAAAGTTTGTGACGATCTGGAAGACTTGCTCACGGGAAACCGCATCTTCAAGCAGCGCAACGTCGATATCGGGGTGGTGTCGCTGAAGGATGCCTGGGCCTGGGGCTTCTCCGGCGTCATGGTGCGCGGCTCGGGCGCGGCCTGGGACCTGCGCAAGGCGCAGCCCTACGAGTGCTATCCCGAGATGGACTTCGACATTCCGGTCGGCAAGAACGGCGACAACTACGATCGCTACTGCATCCGCATGGAGGAGATGCGCCAGTCCGTTCGCATCATGAAGCAGTGCGTGGAGAAGTTGCGCTCCCCGGAGGGACAGGGCCGCGTCTCGGTCGATGACAACAAGATCGTGCCGCCGAAGCGCGAAGAGATGAAGCGCTCGATGGAGGCGCTCATTCACCACTTCAAGCTCTACACCGAAGGCTTCCACGTGCCCGCCGGCGAGGTCTACGCCGCGGTTGAAGCGCCCAAGGGCGAATTCGGCGTCTACCTGGTCGCCGATGGCACCAACAAGCCGTACAAATGCAAGATCAGGGCACCGGGATTCCCGCATTTGGCGGCGATGGATTTCCTCAGCAAGGGCTACATGCTGGCCGACGTGTCGGCGATCCTCGGCTCGCTCGACATCGTGTTCGGGGAGGTCGATCGATAATGTCAGTCCGCCGTCTCGCCCCGCCCGAACTGCAGCCGAAGGACTTCGCCTTCACGCAGGAAAATCTCGCCTGGGCCAAGAAGGAGATCACCAAATATCCGGAAGGCCGCCAGGCGTCCGCGATCATTCCGCTTCTGTGGCGTGCGCAGGAGCAACATGACGGCTGGCTGCCGGAAGCTGCGATCCGGCATGTCGCCGATTTCCTCGGCATGCCGCACATCCGCGCGCTCGAGGTCGCGACCTTTTACACCATGTTCCTGCTGCAGCCGGTCGGCAAGAAGGCGCATGTGCAGGTCTGCGGCACGACGCCATGCCGCTTGCGCGGTGCCGAGCATCTGTTCGAAGTCTGCCACCGCCGCATCAGTCACGAGCCGTTCCACGTCTCCGCCGACGGCAATTTCTCCTGGGAGGAGGTCGAGTGTCTCGGCGCCTGCGTGAACGCACCCATGGTGCTGATCTGGAAGGACACCTACGAAGACCTGACCGCCGAAAGCTTTGAGAAGGTGCTCGACGGTTTCGCCAGCGGGCATCCGGTCAAGCCCGGCCCGCAAGACGATCGTCAATTCTCGGCGCCGGCCGGTGGCGCGAAAACCCTCACGACCGTCAAGGGCTGACAATGCTCGACGACAAGGATCGCATCTTCAAGAATCTGTACGGCCTGCACGACTGGGGCCTCGAGGGCGCGCGCAAGCGCGGTGCCTGGGACGGCACCAAGGGGATCATCGAGAAGGGACGCGACTGGATCGTCAACGAGATGAAGGCATCCGGCCAGCGCGGACGCGGCGGTGCGGGCTTCCCGACCGGCCTGAAATGGTCGTTCATGCCGAAGCAGTCGGATGGCCGCCCGCACTATCTCGTCGTCAATGCCGACGAGTCGGAGCCCGGTACCTGCAAGGACCGTGAGATCATGCGGCACGATCCGCATCTTCTGGTCGAGGGCTGCCTGTATGCGAGCTTCGCGATGGGCGCGCATGCCGCCTACGTCTATGTGCGCGGCGAATTCATCCGCGAGCGCGAGCACCTGCAGGCGGCGGTGGACCAGGCCTACGACGCCAAGCTGATCGGCAAGGACAACATCAACGGCTGGGACTTCGACCTCTACGTCCACCACGGCGCCGGCGCCTACATCTGCGGCGAGGAAACCGCGCTGCTCGAAAGCCTCGAAGGCAAGAAGGGCATGCCGCGGCTCAAGCCGCCGTTCCCGGCCAACATGGGCCTCTACGGCTGCCCGACCACCGTGAACAACGTCGAGACGATCGCGCAGGCACCCGACATCCTGCGCCGCGGCGGCGCCTGGTTCGCCGGCATCGGACGGCCGAACAACACCGGCACCAAGCTGTTCTGCATTTCCGGCCACGTCGAGCGGCCGTGCAACGTCGAAGAAGCGATGGGCATCCCGTTGCGCGAACTCGTCGACAAGCATGCGGGCGGCGTGCGCGGCGGCTGGGATAACCTGCTCGCGGTCATTCCCGGCGGCTCGTCGATGCCGATGGTTCCTGCCGGGCCCGACCAGGCCGACACGCTCATCATGGATTTCGACGGCTGCCGCGACAAGAAGTCGGCGCTCGGCACGGCCGCGGTCATCGTCATGGACAAGTCGACCGACATCATCCGCGCCATGGCCCGCATCTCGTATTTCTACAAGCACGAGAGCTGCGGCCAGTGCACGCCATGCCGCGAAGGCATGGGCTGGATGTGGCGCGTCCTGATGCGCATGGCGGATGGCCGCGCCCACAAGCGCGAGATCGACATGCTGATGCAGGTCACGCAGCAGATCGAGGGACACACCATCTGTGCGTTTGGCGATGGTGCGGCGTGGCCAGTGCAGGGATTGCTGCGCCACTTCCGCGGCGAGATCGAGCGGCGCATCGACGAATATGCGGCGAACCCGCATCCCGAGCCCGTTCTGGTGGCGGCGGAGTAGGGGCCATGGACCAGCCCGCGGGTCATCATCTTGCCCAGCTCAACATCGGCCGCCTGCGCTACGAGGCGAGCGATCCGCGCATGGCGGACTTCGTCGACAATCTGGCGTTTGTAAACGGGCTTGCCGAGCGCAGCGAAGGCTTCGTCTGGCGCTATCAGGACGACAGCGGGAGCGCGATCGACACGCGCCCGTTCGACGGCGATCCGCGCATGGCCATCAACATGTCGGTCTGGACGGACGGCGATGCGCTGGCGCGTTTCGTCTGGCAGACCGTGCACAAGCGCTTCTACGGGCAGCGGCACGATTGGTTCGAGACGATGGACGGGCTCTATTTCGTGATGTGGTGGGTGTCCCGCCGGACATCAAGCCCACCGTACGGGAAGCCATCGAGCGGCTCGATCATCTCAAGCGCCATGGTCCGAGCGATCATGCCTTCGATTGGGAAAGTCTGCCGGCGGCGCAAATGGCGAAGGCCGCACGTTGCGCGTGAGCGGCGCGGAGGATTCGATGGTTGATGAACCCGACAATCTCGTCCTGCGGCTACTTCGAGAGATTCGAGCGACACAGGACTTGCACAGCTCCGATCTTAGATACTTGAAGGGCGAAGCTGGGTACATGAGAGGCCGCGCTGATGACCTCTACAAGATTTCCACTCATACGCTCGGTGTCGCGGTGAGCGCGCATGAGCGGTACGAGACCCTGGAAACCGCCGTCAAGGATTTGACCGAACGCGTAAGGCAGCTTGAGACAAAGGTTGACTAGCCAATGACCAAGCTCATTGTCGACGGCAGAGAGATCGACGTCCCGCCGGAGTACACGCTGCTCCAGGCCTGCGAGGCCGCGGGCGCGGAGATTCCGCGCTTCTGCTTTCACGAACGGCTCTCGATCGCCGGCAACTGCCGCATGTGCCTGATCGAGGTGGTCGGCACGCCGAAGCCGCAGGCGTCGTGCGCGATGGGCGTCAAGGACCTGCCGCCCAACCGCGACGGCACGCCGAAGGTCATCAGCACCAAGAGCGCGATGGTGCGCAAGGCGCGTGAAGGCGTGATGGAGTTCCTGCTGATCAACCATCCGCTCGACTGCCCGATCTGCGACCAGGGCGGGGAGTGCGACCTGCAGGACCAGGCCATGGCCTACGGCGTCGACAACAGCCGCTACCGGGAGAACAAGCGCGCCGTCGAAGACAAGTATATCGGCGCGCTGGTGAAGACGGTGATGAACCGTTGCATCCACTGCACCCGCTGCGTGCGCTTCTCGACCGAGGTCGCGGGCGTGCCGGAACTCGGCGCGATCGGCCGCGGCGAGGATATGGAAATCACGACCTATCTCGAAACCGCGATGACCTCCGAATTGCAGGGCAACGTGGTCGATCTTTGCCCTGTGGGCGCGCTCACCTCCAAGCCCTATGCGTTCGCGGCGCGGCCGTGGGAATTGAACAAGACCGAGTCGGTCGACGTGATGGATGCGGTCGGCTCGGCGATTCGTATCGACACGCGCGGGCGTGAAGTCATGCGCATCCTGCCGCGCGTCAACGACGACGTGAACGAGGAGTGGATTTCCGACAAGACCCGCCACGTTGTCGATGGACTGCGCAGCCAGCGTCTCGACCGGCCCTATATCCGCGAACATGGCCGGCTGCGGCCCGCGTCCTGGCCGGAAGCCTTCGCGGCCATCGCCGCCAAGGTCAAGGCCGCGCCGGCGCAGCGCGTGGGCGCGATCGCCGGCGATCTGGCGGCGGTCGAGGAGATTTTTGCGCTCAAGGACCTGATGGGACGGCTCGGTGTCGTCAACCTCGATTGCCGGCAGGACGGGGCGGCGCTCGATCCGAAGTGGGGGAGGGCGACCTATCTGTTCAACGCCACGATCGCCGGCATCGAGAAGGCCGACGCGCTCCTTATCGTCGGTGCGAATCCGCGCCGCGAGGCATCGGTGCTCAACGCGCGTATCCGCAAGCGCTGGCGCATGGGCAATTTCCCGATCGGACTGATCGGCGAGAAGGCGGACCTGACCTATCCCTACAGCTACCTTGGCGCCGGCCCGGAGACGCTGGCCGAAGTCGCGGCCGGGCGCGGGTCTTTCGCCGAGACGTTCCAGAAGGCCGAGCATCCGCTGCTCATCCTCGGCATGGCCGCGCTGACGCGGCGCGACGGTCCTGCGATCGCCGCGCTGGCGGCGAAGGCTGTTTCTGGTGCAACGGCCGAAGGCTGGAACGGCTTTTCGGTCCTGCACACCGCAGCATCCCGCGTGGGCGCGCTCGATCTCGGTTTCGTGCCTGGCGTGGGCGGGTTCAAGGCGGCGCAGATGGCTGCGGCCGGCGCGCTCGATGTCGCCTTCTTGCTTGGCGCCGACGAAATTGACGTCGCTCCCGGCGCTTTCATCGTCTACATCGGCACCCATGGCGACCAGGGCGCCCACCGCGCCGACGTCATCCTGCCGGGTGCGGCCTATTCGGAAAAGTCCGGCATCTATGTGAACACGGAAGGCCGCGTGCAGATGGCTGCCCGCGCGTCGTTCCCGCCGGGGGAGGCGCGCGAGGACTGGGCGATCCTGCGGGCGCTCTCCGACGTGCTCGGCCACAGGCTTCCGTACGACTCGCTTGCGGCCTTGCGTCAGGCGCTGTTCAAGGCGCATCCGCATCTCAAGCGCATCGGCCAGATCGCCGTGGGCGACCGCGCGCTGATCAAGACGCTGGCATCGCTCGGCGGCGCCCCCGACAAGGCGCCGTTCGGTGAAGCCGTTTCGGACTACTACTTCACCAACCCGATCGCACGCGCCTCGGTCGTGATGTCGGAATGCTCGGCTATTGCCGAAGGCCATCACAACCTGAGCGCGGCGGAATAGGACGCTCTCCGTACATGTACGAATTCTGGACCAACTACATCTGGCCGCTGATCGTCATGCTCGCGCAGAGCGTGCTGCTGCTGGTGGTGCTGCTGGTCGCGACGGCCTACGTGCTGCTTGCCGACCGCAAAATCTGGGCGGCGGTGCAGATGCGGCGTGGCCCGAACGTCGTCGGTCCCTGGGGGCTGCTGCAGTCCTTCGCCGACCTGTTGAAGTTCGTATTCAAGGAACCGATCATTCCGGCGGCCGCCAACAAGGGCGTCTTTCTGATCGCGCCGCTGGTGACGGCCGTACTCGCGCTCTCGGCTTGGGCGGTGATCCCGGTGAACACCGACTGGATGATCGCCGATCTCAACATCGGCATCCTCTACATCTTCGCCATCTCCTCGCTGATGGTCTACGGCGTCATCATGGCGGGCTGGGCGTCGAACTCGAAATATCCGTTCCTGGCGGCGCTGCGGTCCGCGGCACAGATGGTGTCGTACGAGGTTTCGATCGGCTTCGTCATCATCACCGTGGTGCTGTGCGCGGGCTCGCTCAACCTCTCCGCCATCGTCGATGCGCAGGAGGGGAAATGGGGCCTGTTCAACTGGTTCTGGCTGCCGCTCCTGCCGATGTTCGTGATCTTTTTCGTCTCGGCGCTGGCCGAGACCAACCGCCCGCCGTTCGATCTGGTGGAGGCGGAATCCGAACTCGTTGCCGGCTTCGCGGTGGAATACTCATCGACCGCGTTCCTGCTGTTCTTTCTCGGCGAGTACATCGCGATCATCACCATGTGCGCGATGGCGACAGTCCTGTTCCTGGGCGGCTGGCTGCCGCCGTTTCCGGTTGCGCCGTTCACCTGGATACCTGGCGCGGTCTGGTTCACCCTCAAAGTGTTGTTCATGTTCTTCCTGTTCGCCATGGTGAAGGCGATCGTTCCGCGCTATCGCTACGATCAGCTCATGCGGCTCGGCTGGAAGGTGTTCCTGCCGGCTTCGCTTGCGATGGTCGCCATTGTCGCTGGCGTCCTGCAATACGCCGGGATCGCGCCGAAATGACGGGAAACCCACGCCATGATGGGGCTTTCGCTTGGGGGGCTGCTTGGGGCCATCGTGGGAACCGTGCTGGCAGCGGTCAACTATGCCCTGGTGATCGGTTTCGTGGACAGGAGCCTGCGGGCGCACGACCTGTCGCAGACTCAACAGGACCGCGAGACGTTCGAACGCAAGCTCGGCATCATGCGGCGCACTGTGCTGGCATTCGACCTTTTGCTGTTCGGCGGGCTTGGCTATTGGATTGGCGACGCCATCGGCGGCTGAAGGAGCCGCTGATGTCACCCGTGGGGCGGAAAGGATGGCGCCATGAGTCTTGATCGCGCGGCCCGCTCCATATTCCTCGGGGAGTTCGTCTCGGCGTTCTTCCTGGCGATGCGCTATTTCTTCAAGCCGAAGGCGACGCTCAACTATCCGTTCGAGAAGGGACCGATTTCGCCGCGCTTTCGGGGCGAACACGCGCTGCGACGCTATCCCAACGGCGAGGAGCGCTGCATCGCCTGCAAGCTGTGCGAGGCGATCTGTCCGGCGCAGGCCATCACCATCGAGGCCGGGCCGCGCCGGAACGACGGCACCCGCCGCACCACGCGCTACGACATCGACATGGTCAAATGCATCTATTGCGGGCTCTGCCAGGAGGCCTGCCCGGTCGACGCCATCGTCGAAGGTCCGAATTTCGAGTTCGCCGCCGAGACGCGCGAGGAACTCTATTTCGACAAGGAGCGGCTGTTGGCCAACGGCGATCGCTGGGAGCGCGAGATCGCCCAGAACATCGCGCTCGACGCGCCCTACCGGTGATCGAATGAACAACGGTTCGCAGATCCTGCCGGCCAAAGCTCTCGCGCTTCGATCATGCGGGGCACGCGCATGATCATTGCTGCTGCGTTCTTCTATCTGTTTGCCGGCGTCTGCATCGCCTCCGCCTTCATGGTGATCGCGGCGAAGAACCCGGTGCACTCGGTGCTGTTTCTCATTCTCGCCTTCGTCAACGCGTCGGGCCTGTTCATCCTGATGGGGGCGGAATTCCTCGCAATGATCCTGATCGTGGTCTATGTCGGCGCGGTCGCGGTGCTGTTCCTGTTCGTCGTGATGATGCTCGACGTTGACTTCGCCGAACTGCGGCAGGGCTTCTTGCAATATCTGCCGATCGGCGGCGTGATCGGCGTGGTCATGCTGATCGAGCTCGTCCTCGTCGTCGGCGCCTGGGCCATCAGCCCCGAGGTGCTGCAGGCGATCACCACGCCGACCCCGCCGATCGCCCGCATGCTCAATACCGAAGCGATCGGTCATGTGCTCTACACGCGCTACGTCTATTTCTTCCAGGTTGCGGGTCTCGTGCTGCTGGTCGCCATGATCGGCGCCATCGTGCTGACGCTGCGTCACAAGCCGAAGGTCCGGCGTCAGAACATCGCCGATCAGGTCGCGCGCACGCGCGAAACCGCGATCGATATCGTCAAAGTGCCGTCGGGCCAGGGACTCTAGGGGAACGGCATGGTCATCGGCCTCGGCCACTATCTCACGGTCGCCGCGATCCTGTTCACGCTCGGCATCTTCGGCATCTTCATCAACCGGAAGAACGTGATCGTCATCCTGATGTCGATCGAACTGATCCTGCTTGCGGTCAACATCAACCTGGTCGCCTTCTCGACCTTCCTCGGCGATCTCGTCGGCCAGATCTTCGCGCTCCTGGTGTTGACTGTCGCGGCGGCGGAAGCCGCGATCGGCCTTGCCATCCTGGTCGCCTTCTACCGCAATCGCGGCTCGATCGCGGTCGAAGACATCAATCTCATGAAGGGCTGATCGCGGTGTACCTGGCCATCGTCTTCTTGCCGCTGCTCGGCTTCCTGATCGCGGGGGGCATTGCGATTGTCGGCGCGCATGCGCGATTCCCCGGAGGGCCGCCGTCGCCGCATGACGATCACGCGGGCGGCCATGGCGGCGCCCACCACGCCGATGCCCATCATCACGCCGATGCCCATGCCGGTGAACACGCGCATGAGCCACCGGCGGCTGGCTCGCGCTTCGCCGAACTGGCGACGACGGTGCTGCTGTTCGCCGCCATGCTGCTGTCGTGGTTCGCCTTCGTGGAGGTCGGCTTCGGACATCACGACGTACGGGTGCCCCTGTTGCCATGGATCGTCTCCGGCGATCTCAAGGTCGACTGGGCGCTGCGCATCGACACGCTGACCGCCGTGATGCTGGTGGTGGTGACCACCATCTCGGCCTTCGTGCATCTCTACTCATTCGGTTACATGGCGGACGATCCGTTCCGGCCGCGCTTCTTCTCGTACCTCTCGCTGTTCACCTTCGCCATGCTGATGCTGGTGACGGCCGACAACCTCGTTCAATTGTTCTTCGGCTGGGAAGGCGTCGGCCTGATGAGCTACCTGCTCATCGGGTTCTGGTACCAGAAGCCGGAGGCGAACGCCGCCGCCATCAAGGCCTTCGTCGTCAACCGCGTGGGTGACTTCGGCTTTGCGCTCGGCATCTTCGCGGTCTTCGCGATGACCGGTGCGGTCGACTTCGACACCGTGTTCGCGCAGGCGCCCGCTCTCACCGGCAAGACCATGCACTTCCTCAGCTGGGACGTGGATGCGCTGACGCTCATCTGCCTGCTTCTCTTCATGGGGGCCATGGGCAAGTCGGCGCAGTTCCTGCTGCACACCTGGCTTCCGGACGCCATGGAGGGCCCGACGCCGGTCTCCGCGCTGATCCATGCCGCCACCATGGTGACGGCCGGCGTGTTCATGGTGGCGCGGCTCTCGCCGCTGTTCGAGCTTGCGCCGACGGCGCAGACTTTCGTGACCTTCATCGGCGGTACCACCGCGTTCTTCGCGGCGACCATCGGTCTCGTGCAGAACGACATCAAGCGCATCGTCGCCTATTCGACCTGCTCGCAACTCGGCTACATGTTCGTCGCGATGGGCTGCGGCGCCTATTCGGTCGGCATGTTCCACCTGTTCACCCACGCGTTCTTCAAGGCGCTGCTGTTCCTCGGTTCGGGTTCGGTGATCCTGGCGATGCACCACGAACAGGACATCCGCCACATGGGAGGGCTCAAGGACAAGATCCCGTTCACCTACTGGACCATGGTGATCGGGACGCTGGCACTGACCGGATTTCCTCTCACCGCCGGCTATTTCTCCAAGGATGCGATCATCGAAGCGGCCTATGTCGGTCATAACCCGATGGCGCTCTATGGCTGGATCATGACCGTGGTGGCGGCCTTGCTGACGTCGTTCTATTCCTGGCGGCTGATCCTCAAGACCTTCCACGGCAAGCCGCACGACCAGCACCATTACGAGCAGGCGCGCGAGAGCCCGCTGGTGATGCTGATTCCGCTCGGGTTCCTCGCCACCGGCTCGATCCTCGCCGGCTACCCGTTCAAGGACCTGTTCACGGGTCACGCGGTCGGCGAGTTCTTCCGCGACTCGCTCAAGTTCGGCGCGGGCAACCATGTGCTCGAAGACATGCACCACGTGCCGTACGGGATAGCCGTGCTGCCGACCGTGATGATGGTGCTCGGCTTCATGATCGCGTGGCGCTTCTACATCCAGCGCCCCGAGCTTCCGGTCGAGCTCGCGCGCCAGCAGGCGCCGCTCTACAAGTTCTTGCTCAACAAGTGGTACTTCGACGAACTCTACGACGTGATCTTCGTCAAGCCGACCATGTGGCTCGGCCGCTTCCTGTGGAAGAAGGGCGACGGCTGGCTGATCGATGGGTTCGGCCCGGACGGCGTGTCGCGCTGGGTGCTCTTGGTGACCCGCGACATGATGCGGCTGCAGACCGGCTACCTCTATCACTACGCCTTCGCGATGATGGTCGGCGTGGCGGCGTTCATCACCTGGTTCATGTTCCGCGGGGGGGCAGGCTGATGATGAGCTGGCCGATTCTCTCCGTCACCACGTTCCTGCCGCTCGTCGGCGCGCTGTTCATCATGCTCATGCGCTCCGACGGCGAGGCGGAGCAGCGCAACGCCCGCTGGGTCGCGCTCTGGACGACGCTGATCACCTTCGCCATCTCGCTTCTGCTGCTCTGGCGCTTCGATCCGACCTCGCCCGAGTTCCAGTTCGTCGAGAGGCGGCCGTGGCTCGGCGGCACGATCAATTACCATATGGGCCTCGACGGCATCTCGCTGCCGTTCGTGATCCTCACCACCGCGCTGATGCCGATCTGCATCATTGCGAGCTGGCTGCCGATCCAGAAGCGCGTCAAGGAATACATGATCGCGTTCCTGGCGCTCGAGACGCTGATGATCGGCACCTTCTCGGCGCTCGACCTCGTGGTGTTCTATTTGTTCTTTGAAGGCGGCCTCATTCCGATGTTCCTGATCATCGGAGTCTGGGGCGGGCCGCGACGGGTCTACGCCAGCTTCAAGTTCTTCCTCTATACGCTGCTTGGCTCGGTGCTCATGCTGCTCGCCATCATGGCGATGTACTGGGACGCCGGCACGACCGAAATCCCGGCGCTGCTGCGTCACGGCTTCCCGCGCGGTTTGCAGACCTGGGCGTGGCTCGCGTTCTTCGCGTCGTTCGCGGTGAAGATGCCGATGTGGCCGGTGCACACCTGGCTGCCGGACGCGCATGTCGAGGCGCCGACCGCCGGCTCCGTCATCCTTGCGGCGATCCTCCTGAAGATGGGCGGCTACGGCTTCCTGCGCTTCTCGCTGCCGATGTTCCCGGAAGCCTCGCACGCGCTCGCCCCGCTGGTGTTCGGGCTGTCGGTCGTGGCGGTGATCTACACCTCGCTCGTCGCGCTGATGCAGGAGGACATGAAGAAGCTCATCGCCTATTCGTCCGTGGCGCATATGGGCTTCGTCACCATGGGCATCTTCGCCGCCACCACCCAGGGCGTGGCTGGCGGCATCTTCCAGATGATCTCTCATGGCATCGTTTCGGCCGCGCTGTTCCTCTGCGTCGGCGTGGTGTACGACCGCATGCACACGCGCGAGATCACGGCCTATGGCGGATTGGTCAACCGCATGCCGCTCTATGCCGTGGCATTCCTGGTATTCACGCTCGCCAATGTCGGCTTGCCGGGCACGTCTGGCTTCATCGGCGAGTTCCTGGCGCTCATCGGGACGTTCCGGGTGAACACATGGGTGGCGACGCTCGCCACGCTCGGGGTCATTCTGTCGGCCGCCTATGCGCTCTGGCTCTATCGCAAGGTCGTGCTGGGCGCGCTGACGAAGCCCAGTCTCGCGGGCATCAAAGACCTCGATTACCGCGAGATCATCACGCTTGGTCCGCTGGTCATCCTGACCATCCTGTTCGGCATATTTCCGAAGCCTGTCCTCGATCTCTCGGCAGCTTCGGTTGCGCAACTCCTCGACAACTACAACAAGGCGCTTGGCGCGGCGAAGACCGCCGCCATGCTGCTGCATTAGCCAGGACGTCTCCAGGTTCCGCCAATGAACGAAGCCGCCGAAATCCCCGCACTGCTGCCGGCCCTGCCGGAGATCGTGCTCGCCGTCGGCGCCATGGCGCTGCTGATGCTGGGCGCGTTCCGTGGCGATGCGGCGACCAAGGCGATCAACTTGCTCGCGATCCTGCTGCTGGTCGCAGCCGGCGTGATCGTCGTCATGCTGCCCGAAGGCAGGCTCGTTACCTTCGGCGGCAGCTTCGTGGTCGACGGTTTCGCGCGCTTCCTCAAGCTGCTCGCGCTCGCCGGCTCGGCGGTCGCCATCCTGATGTCGTTCAGCTACTTCGATCGCGGGAAACCGCAGCGCTTTGAATACTCGGTCCTGATCCTGCTCTCGACCACCGGGATGCTGCTGCTCGTTTCGGCGTCCGACCTGATTGCGCTCTATCTCGGCCTCGAACTGATGAGCCTTGCGCTCTACGTGGTGGCGGCGATCGATCGCGACAACGTGCGCTCGACCGAGGCGGGACTGAAATACTTCGTGCTCGGCGCATTGTCGTCCGGCATGCTGCTTTACGGCGCTTCGCTGGTGTACGGTTTCGCCGGTACGATTTCGTTTGCCGGCATCGCCAAGGCGGCGAGCCACGGCGGGGTAGGGCTCACCTTCGGCCTCGTCTTCATGTTCGCCGGCTTCTGCTTCAAGGTCTCGGCGGTGCCGTTCCACATGTGGACGCCCGACGTCTATGAGGGCGCGCCGACGCCGATCACGGCGTTCTTCGCCTCCGCGCCCAAAGTCGCCGGCATCGCGATGTTCGTGCGTGCCACCATCGTGGCGTTTCCCGGCATCATGTCGCAATGGCAGCAGATCGTGGTGTTCGTCGCTATCGCGTCGATGGTGCTCGGCGCCTTCGCCGCCATCGGTCAGCGCAACATCAAGCGGCTGATGGCCTATTCGTCGATCGGCCATATGGGCTTTGCGCTCGTCGGGCTTGCGGCCGGCACCGCGGCAGGCGTGCAGGGCGTGCTGGTCTACATGGCGATCTACCTGACGATGACGCTCGGCGCCTTCGCCTGCATCCTCGCGATGCGGCGCGACGGCGTGATGGTGGAAAACATCTACGATCTCGCCGGGCTCGCGCGCACCCACCCGACGATGGCGTTCTTCTTCGCGATGCTGTTGTTCTCGCTCGCGGGGATACCGCCGCTCGCGGGGTTCTTCGCCAAGTTCTACGTGTTCCTGGCAGCGATCGAGGCGCACCTCTTCACGCTTGCGGTGATCGGCGTCGTGTCCAGCGTGGTGGGCGCCTATTATTATCTGCTGATCGTCAAGATCATGTATTTCGACGAGCCTGCGGCGAAGAATTTCGAACCGATGCCGTATGAGCTGCGCGCAGTGCTGGCCGCCAGCGGGCTGTTCAATCTGCTGTTCTTCGTCTATCCCGCTCCCCTCGTCGATGCTGCCAATATCGCCGCCAAATCGCTATTCTAGGACCGAATGATCGAGCTTGATCCCAGGGCGTCCACAGCGGGCGTGCGACTCGCGACGCACGAGGTCGTGTCCTCCACCAATGCGGAGGCCTTGGCGCGGGCGCGCCAGGGTGAGCGCGGCCCGCTCTGGATAGCTGCCGGGCGGCAGACCGCCGGCCGCGGCCGGCGCGGCCGCGAATGGGTTTCGGCGCCCGGCAATCTCTACGCCAGCCTTCTGCTGACCGATCCGGCGCTCGCCGAGGATTGGCCGCAGCTCTCGTTCGTCTCCGCGCTCGCGATCCACGATGCGGTCGCGGAGATCGCTCCCGCGCTCAAGCCGAACCTTGCAATCAAATGGCCGAACGATCTTCTGCTGTCGGGTGAGAAATTCGCCGGCATCCTGATCGAAGGCGAGTCCGGGAATGACGGTGTCGTGGTCGTCGGCATCGGCGTCAATTGCGCGCGTCATCCGTTGGGCACCGATCAGCCGGCGACCGATCTTGCCGTCGCCGGTGCCTCTGTCACGCCGCAGGCGTTGTTTCGCGAACTCTCCGCCAAGATGCTCGGCCGATTGGCGCAGTGGAACCGAGGGGAGGGTTTCTCCACCGTCCGCGCCGACTGGCTCGCGCGTGCCATCGGTCTCGGCCAGCATATCGTCGTGCGGCTCCCCGACCGTGAGCTCGCCGGCATCTTCGAAGCGCTCGACGAGCGTGGCGCTCTCATCCTGCGGCGCTCCGACGGCAGCGCCGCCACCATTACCGCCGGCGACGTGGTCATGCCGGCGGGCTCGCCGAACTGATCGGATCCCGCATGGCGCGCCCGAGCGACGAACTCGTCTTTGCGCCCCTGGGCGGGGTGGGCGAGATCGGCATGAATCTCGCGATCTACGGCTTCGGCGACGAACGCCGCCGGCAGTGGATCATCGTCGATGTCGGTGTGGCGTTCGCGGGGGACGACCTGCCCGGCATCGACCTGATCCTCCCCGACATCCGCTACTTGATCGAAGAGCGCAAAAACATTCTCGGCATCGTGCTCACGCACGCGCACGAGGATCATTTCGGTGCGATGCTCGAGCTGTGGCCGCGGCTCAAGCTCCCGGTCTACGCGACGCCGTTTACCGCCGCGTTGTTGAAGGCCAAGCAGGAGAGCGAGCCGGGGGCTTCACCCATTCCGGTAAACATCGTCCCGCTGGGCGGGCGGTTCACGCTCGGTCCGTTCGACATCGAGCTCGTCTCGATGGCGCACTCGATCCCGGAATCGAACGGCCTCATCCTGCGCACGTCGCTTGGCGCCGTGCTTCACACTGGCGACTGGAAGATCGACCCGACTCCCATCATCGGCCCGCCGACCGACGAAGCCAAGCTGCGCGCGCTCGGCGACGCCGGCTGCCTCGCTCTCATCGGCAATTCGACCAATGCCGTGCGCGAGGGCCGCTCGCCGTCCGAGACCGATGTCGCCAAGACCTTGGCCGAGTTGATCCGCACCGCCCCGGCGCGCGTTGCGGTCACCACCTTCGCGTCGAACGTGGCACGCATGCGCGCGGTCGCGGAAGCCGCCGCCGCCTGCGACCGCGAGGTCGTGCTGGTGGGCCGTTCGATGGAGCGCATCGCGCAGGTCGCGCGCGAGACCGGCCATCTCGATGGGATCAGGGACTTCCGGTCGGTCGAGGTCTACGGCCATCTGCCACGCGACAAAGTCGTCGCGCTCTGCACCGGCAGCCAGGGCGAGCCGCGCGCCGCGCTCTCCCGCATCGCAGCCGATGATCATCCCGATGTCGCCCTCTCGCACGGCGACCGCGTGATCTTTTCTTCGCGCGCCATTCCGGGCAACGAGAAGCTCGTAATGCGGGTGATCAACGGGCTCGTCACCCAGGGCGTCGAAGTCATTACCGATCGCACTCACCTGGTGCATGTTTCCGGCCATCCGCGCCGCGCCGAACTCGAAGACATGCTCCGCTGGGTGCGGCCGAAGATCGTGGTACCGGTGCACGGCGAGGCTTTGCACATGGCCGAGCATGCCGACCTCGCGCGCCGGGTTGGCGTCGGCAAGGTGGTGACATGCCGGGATGGCGACCTCGTCCGGCTGGCGCCCGGCGACCCTGAGATCATCGACGAGGTGCCGGCCGGCCGGCTCTACAAGGACGGATCGCTGCTCGTTGATGCCGCGCAGCGTACGGTTGCCGACCGGCGGCGACTTGGGTTCGCCGGGCTCGTGTCGGTGGCATTGGCGCTGACCGAGAAGGGCGAACTTGCCGCCGACCCCGACGTGCAAATGATTGGCGTGCCGGAGACCGCGGCCGACGGCCGCGTGATGGCGGAGATCGCTTACAACGCCGTCATCGAAACGTTCGAACTCACTTTCGCGGCCGCGGCGGCGCGACCCGGAGTCCGTTGCCGAGGCGGTGCGGCGCGCGGTTCGCGCCAAGATCGCCGCGCAGTGGAACAAGAAGCCAATTTGTCACGTGCAGGTCCTGGAGGTGTAGACGCGCCGCTCGTGTAAGATGCCAGCCAAAAGGGAGGAAACAATGAACAAGACGCTCGGTCTGGCCGGTTTGATTTTTGCGTCCGCGACAATCGTGTTCGCGCAGGATTATCCGTCGCGCTACATCACGATCGTCGCGCCGTTTCCGCCCGGCGGCCCGTCCGACACCACCTCGCGGCTGATCGCCGTCCCGATGTCGAAGGCACTCGGACAACAGGTCGTAGTCGAGAACGTTACCGGAGCGGGCGGCACCATCGGCTCTGCTCGCGTCGCCAAGGCCGTGCCAGATGGCTACCAGTTGATCTTGTCGGGCTCCGGCACGCATGCGGCAATCGAATATCTGCACAAAGACCCTCCGTATAAACCCGCGGACTGGGAGCACGTCGGCTTGGTCAACGTCTCGCCGGTCGTGCTGGTGGCCCGCAAGGCGGTGCCGGCGAACACCCTGCAGGAGTTCATCGCGTATCTGCGCACGAACGAGAAAAAGGTCACCGAAGCCGATGCCGGTGTCGGGTCCATCTCCAATCTGGCGTGTTCGGTGTTTCATTCGCTCGCCGGCGTCAATCCGACCGTCGTCTCCTACCGGGGTACCCCGCAGGCGACGCAGGATGTCGTGGCCGGCAACGTCGATTTCGGTTGCAATCAGATCGTCAACATCGCGCCGCATGTGCAGAGCGGTGCGCTCAAGGCCTACGCCACGACCGGTGACAAGCGCTCGCCGATGCTGCCGGACGTGCCGACCACTGCGGAGGCGGGGCTTGCCGCCTTCAAGCTGACCGTGTGGTTCGGCCTCTCGGCCCCCAAGGGCACGCCGAAGCCGGTCATCGAAAAGCTGAACAAGGCGCTGGGCGTGGCGCTCGACGATGCCGCGACGGCCAAGCGTTTCGCCGATCTCGGCTACGATGTGGTCCCGCCCGAACAGCGCTCGGCCGCCTATTTCGACAAATTCTTCCATGATGAGGTTGCGCTCTGGAGCAAGGTCCTGGGCGGGCTCGCGGTTGCGCCGAGGCAATGACGGGGCATGAACTGGAAGCCTGTTCGCGCACTGTCCATCGTCGCAGGCACGCCGCCGGGCGGCGGCCTCGACCGCTCCGCCCGGGCGCTTGCCAAGTCGATCGAGACGAACAAGCTCGTCGATGTGCCCGTCACGGTCGTCAATGTAGGCGGCGACGGCGGACGCAAGGCCTGGGTTCACATGGAGCAATTTGCCGGCGACGGCCACGTTGTCGGGATCAGTTCGCCCAACTTGGCGGCCGATTTTCTGATGGGGGTGACCAAGTCCGATCCCGACCGCTTTTCGCCGCTCGCCATCCTCTATTCCGAGTACATCGCCTTTGTGGCCCGGTCGGATTCGTCCATTCAAACGGGCGCTGATCTCGTCCGGCGTCTGGCTCAAGATGCCGGCGGCGTCACCGTCGCGCTGTCGACCTCGCTCGGCAATTCCAATCACGTGGCGGTCGCCAATGTGGTCCGTCACGCCGGCGGCGATACGCGTGCGCCGAAACTGCGCGTCTTCGACACCGCGCTCGACGCCGTCGCCGACGTGGTCGCCGGCCATGCCGATATCGGCGCGATCACCGCGGCGAGCGCGGTCCCGGAGCTCGATGCCGGCGTGCTGCGCGCCATCGCGATCTCGTCGCCGGCGCGGCTCGCCGGTCCCTATGCGTCGACGCCGACCTGGAAAGAGCAGGGGGCTGATTGCGTTGTCGGCTCCTGGCGCGGGGTGAGCGGACCGCCGGGTCTCGACGCGTCTCAGGTCGCCTTCTGGAAAGCAACGCTCAGGGCCGCGACCCGGACCGAGGAATGGCGAACCGACCTCGCCCGGCATTTCTGGACCGAGATGTATCTCGACGGAACCAAGCTGCGGGATTTTCTCGCGCGCGAGCGTGCCGATACGCGCCTCACCCTCGGCGGGCTCGGGCTACTGTCCGGGTAGCCCGCAACCGCGAAGCGCCGTATATGTTCTGGGCCGGGCCGCCGGGCCGCAGGAGAGAAATGATGATCGGACGGCTCAATCACGTGGCAATCGCGGTGCGCGACATCGCCAAGGCATCTTCGGTCTATCGCGACACGCTCGGTGCCGAGGTGTCGGCGGTGGTGCCGCAGCCCGACCACGGCGTTAACACCGTGTTCATCACGCTGCCCAATACCAAGATCGAGTTGCTCGAGCCGTTAGGCGAAGCCTCGCCGATCGCGAAATTCCTGGAGCGCAATCCGGACGGCGGCATCCATCACGTCTGCTACGAGGTGGAGGATATCCGCGTCGCTCGCGACAAGCTCAAGGCGCAGGGCGCTCGGGTGATCGGCGATGGCGAGCCGAAGATCGGCGCGCACGGCAAGCCGGTGCTGTTCCTTCACCCGAAGGATTTCTGCGGGACGCTGGTCGAAATCGAACAGGCCTGAAATGGCCAAACGAAATCGGCCTGCCGTGATGGCACGGCAGGCCGGTTATTCGATTGTTTGCGGAACTGCCCGGATCAGCGAACCCAGACGCGCCGCGGCCCGGACCAAACGCGCGGCCGATAGAAACGGTTCGCGTAGGCGTAGGGCGCATACGCCGCAGCGTAGCCATATCCGGCGTAGGCGTAATACGGGTAGGCATAAGCCGGCGCATAGCCGCCGTAATAGGCCGAGCCGCAGCAGCAGCCGCAGCCGCCGGCGTAGACATAGGGTTGGACGACCGCGACGGGCGCCCCGCAGCCGCCATAGCCGCAACCGGCGGAAGCCGGAGCTGCGCTGAGGGCGAGGCCGCCGAATGCGAGGCCGAACACTGAGAGAGCCGCAAAGCGGCTGAACTTGAGCATGCGCTGGATCATGGTAATTGTCTCCTCAACGTTGCGCACGCATTAACGTCGTGAATCCCTTCCATGAAATTTACGCTGTTAGGTGAACTTTTTTTTACCTTAACCAACTCTCTCTAGGGCCTGATCGGGTAACGCATTCGTGGCACTTTCAACTGCATTCGCGATCTATTTCATCATCTGGTGGGTGGTTCTGTTCGCCGTGCTGCCATGGGGCGTTCGCAGCCAGCAGGAGACCGGCGAGGTCGTCCCTGGCAGTGATCCCGGGGCGCCCTCTTTACCAAGACTGATGATGAAGCTCGTCTGGACGACGATCATCTCGCTCGTCGTTTTTGCGATCTGCGCCGTCGTGTACAGCTACCGACTGGTGTCGCTGGACGATCTCGCAGCGTGGCTTGGCATGGCGCGCTGACCGTTCCGCTCGCACAAGGCGATTGCGGCCGACGTCATCACCGCTTGCAAATTTGCGCGAAGGCGCCACCAAAAAAAACGAGCAGAGACGACGCTCTGCTCTGATAATCGTACGCTACATTTACGCCTCGAAACTATCGCCTATCGAGACGGTCGCGGCTTGCGCGCCGCCTTGTCCTCCCAGAGCGTGTCCTCCCAAGACCTGGACCGCGTGGCCAAGTGTCGCGAGTTCCTTTCCGCGCCTCGGCCTTACAGATAAACGCTATCCCATTCGGTGGGACTTGTCACCGGTTGTGTCACGTTTGGCACGGGTAGGTTGTGCAACTTATGATTGTGAGTTGGTTCGAGCGGGCAAGCCGGACCCGCCCGGAAATCCTTGATGACCCTTGTGTTTCCGCCGATGATCCGGTTTCACTCCGTCCGCCGCCCAAAGGGAGCGATTCTCGACTACCCCGCATGCGATTGTCCCGCTACTTCCTGCCGACGCTCCGCGAGACCCCCAAGGAGGCGGAGATCGTCTCCCACCGGCTGATGCTGCGCGCCGGGATGCTGCGCCAGGAGGCCGCCGGCATCTACGCCTGGCTGCCGCTCGGTTTTCGTGTCCTCAAGAAGATCGAGCAGATCGTGCGGGAAGAGCAGGATCGCGCGGGAGCGATCGAACTTCTGATGCCGACCTTGCAGCTTGCCGACCTCTGGCGCGAGACCGGTCGTTACGACGCCTACGGCCCCGAAATGCTGCGCATCCAGGACCGGCATGAGCGCGAATTGCTCTATGGGCCGACCAACGAGGATATGATCACGGAAATCTTCCGTGCCTACGTGAAGTCGTATCGCGAACTGCCGAAGATCCTCTATCACATCCAGTGGAAATTCCGCGACGAGCAGCGCCCGCGCTTTGGCGTCATGCGCGGTCGCGAGTTCCTGATGAAGGACGCGTATTCCTTCGACATCGACGAGGCGGCGGCGCGACTGTCCTACAATCGCATGTTCGTCGCTTATCTGCGGACGTTCTCGCGCATGGGCCTGAAGGCCATTCCGATGCGCGCCGAAACCGGACCGATCGGCGGCGACCTCTCGCACGAATTCATCATTCTGGCGGAGACCGGCGAGTCCGGCGTCTACTGCAACAAGGATGTGCTCGACCTTCCGGTCCCGGATGTGGATGTGGATTACAACGGCGACCTTTTGCCGATCGTGAAACAATGGACGAGCCTCTACGCTGCGACGCAGGACGTGCATGACAACGCACGCTTCGAGTCCGAAGTGGCACCGGAGAAGCGCCTGCACACGCGTGGTATCGAGGTTGGGCAGATCTTCTATTTCGGCACGAAGTACTCGCAGCCGATGAACGCGGTCGTGTCGGGCGCGGACGGTGCCGAGCGTCCGGTGCACGGCGGCTCCTATGGGGTCGGGGTGTCGCGGCTGGTGGGCGCCATCATCGAAGCCTTCCATGACGATGCCGGCATCAAATGGCCGGAGCCGGTGGCGCCGTTCAAGGTTGCGCTTCTCAACCTCAAACAAGGTGGCGCCGACACTGACGCCGCCTGCGAGACCCTCTATCGTGGCCTGACTGCCAAGGGCATCGACGTGCTCTATGATGATCGCGATCAGCGGCCGGGAGCCAAATTCGCCACGGCCGACCTGATCGGGCTGCCCTGGCAGCTTTTGGTTGGGCCAAAGGGGCTGGCCGAGGGTAAGGTCGAGCTCAAGCGGCGGGCCGACGACAGCCGTGAATTGATCAGCGCGGAGGACGCCTTGCACCGGCTGGCGCCATGAGGCTGTGCCCTTTCGCCGCGCCACGGTTTATGCGACATGGCGTGAATCCGCCGGAATCGTGTGAAATTGAGGCTCGGATAACGGTCCAATGAGTGAGCCCTCCGCCACCCGCCCATTCGCTCCTTTCGAATGGATGTTGTCGCTGCGTTACCTGCGGGCGCGGCGCAAGGAAGGATTCATCTCGGTCATCGCCGGATTTTCCTTCCTCGGGATCATGCTGGGCGTTGCCACTCTCATCATCGTGATGGCGGTGATGAACGGGTTCCGCAAGGAACTGCTCGATAAGATCCTCGGCGTAAACGGCCATCTTCTGATCCAGCCGCTGGAATCGCCGCTGACCGACTGGCAGCAGGTAACGGAGCGCGTATCGCGGGTCGAAGGCATCAAGCTGGCGGCACCGATCGTCGAAGGTCAGGCGCTGGCGTCCTCGCCGTTCAATGCGTCCGGAGTCCTTGTGCGGGGAATGCGCGCCGCCGAGATCGGCAAGCTTCGCTCCATCGCCTCCAACATCAAACAGGGTTCCCTCGATGGTTTCGACGAGGGGCAGGGCGTGGTGATTGGGCGAAGGCTCGCCGACCAGCTCTCGCTGCGCGCCGGCGACAACATCACGCTGGTGGCGCCGCGTGGCTCGGTGACGCCCATGGGGACGACGCCCCGCATCAAGTCCTACAAGATCGCCGCGGTGTTCGAGATCGGCATGTCGGAGTACGACACCGCCTTTGTGTTCATGCCGATGCCGGAAGCGCAAGCCTACTTCAATCGCGCCGGCGACGTGACTGCGATCGAGGTCTATGTCGACAATCCCGATCGGGTCGATCGCTATCGCAAGCTCGTCAGCGACGCTGCGGCACGGCCGATCTTCATGATCGACTGGCGCCAGCGCAACGCGACGTTCTTCAATGCGCTGCAGGTCGAACGCAACGTGATGTTCCTGATCCTCACGCTGATCGTGCTGGTCGCTGCGCTCAACATCATCTCGGGCCTCATCATGCTGGTGAAGGACAAAGGGCCCGACATCGCAATCCTGCGCACCATGGGCGCGACGCAGGGCGCGGTCATGCGCATCTTCCTCATCACCGGGGCGGCCATCGGGGTGGTCGGCACGATCACCGGTTTCATCGCCGGCACGCTGGTCTGCCTGAACGTCGAGTCGATCCGCCAGTTCCTGTCCTGGTTCACCAGCACCGAGTTGTTCTCGCCCGAGCTTTACTTCCTGTCCAAGCTGCCGGCCGACATGGATGTCGGCGAGACCACCGCGGTGGTGGTGATGGCGCTGACGCTTTCGCTGCTCGCGACGCTCTATCCGTCATGGCGCGCGGCCCGCCTCGATCCGGTCGAGGCGCTCCGATATGAATGAGATGGTCGCCCCGCCGGCTGAAAGGACCGCGTCGACAGAACAGGCGCCAGTTGTCGTCCTTGAGGGCGTGGAGCGTCGCTACCGGCAGGGTGAAGACACGCTGAACATCCTCATGGGCGCCGCGCTCGCGCTCTGGCCGGGCCAATCGGTTGCGCTGGTCGCGCCCTCCGGCGTCGGCAAGTCGACGCTTGCTGCATGTCGCCGGCCTGCTGGAACATCCCGACGCCGGCGAGGTCTACGTCGACCAGGTCGCGACGTCGAAGCTGTCGGATGCCGAGCGCACCCGTATCCGCCGCACCAAGGTGGGTTTCGTCTATCAGTTCCACCATCTGCTGCCGGAATTTTCCGCGATCGAGAACGTGATCCTGCCGCAGATGATCCGTGGCCTGTCGAACGCAGAGGCCGCCAAGCGTGCGACGGAACTTCTGAGCTATCTAGGCCTGAAAGATCGCCTCACCCATCGGCCGGCCGAACTCTCGGGCGGCGAGCAGCAGCGGGTCGCGATCGCACGCGCGGTCGCCAATGCGCCGCGCGTCCTGATGGCCGACGAACCGACCGGAAATCTCGACCCGCACACCGCCGACCACGTCTTCGGTACGTTGACACAACTCGTGAGCGCCTCCGGTCTCGCGGCGCTCATCGCCACCCACAATATGGAAATTGCCCGGCGCATGGACCGCCGCGTGACCCTGCGCGAGGGGCTGGTGGTGGAGTTGGATTAGTAAGCTCTAGGCTGCATCCACTCCCGCCTGATATATTGAGCAGAATTCTGATAACGATCTGAAATCATTGAGTAATGCGTCCCGGACGGCGAGCTTGACTTGGAACATACCATGAACTATGTTCCTGTCTTGTTCCGTTGGCCGGGAGAAGACAAATGTTCCGCGCTGTCGTCGAAGAGGCCGCCGCGCTTGCGTCGCTGGCGCTGTTCCTGGGCATGATCGCGATCTGGGCGCAGGTCATCGCCACGCTTTGAGGCGCGTTTCTAGTCGCTTGGATCGCCCAGAAGCCTGGGGATAAGCCGCGCGCGTACGGGGTAATTCGTGGCCGAGGTGGACAGCGTGCGAACCGGCCCGCACCATCGCCCCGAACCGAGAATCGCGAGGGTTGAATGGCCGGGCCCGGCTTCGTGCACCTGCATGTGCACTCGTCCTATTCGCTGCTGGAAAGCGCCCTGACGATCGCGCGTTTGGCCGAGTTGGCAAAAGCGGACCGGCAACCCGTGCTCGCGCTCACCGACACCGACAACATGTTCGGTGTGCTGGAATTCTCCGAGAAAATGGCGGGCGTCGGCATCCAGCCGATCGTCGGCTGTGCGCTGGCGATCGACTTTGGCGATCAGGAGGTGCGCACAGGGGCGCAGCCGGCCGCCTGTCCGCGCATCGTTCTGCTCGCCGCCCGCGAGGATGGGTACCGCAGCCTGATGCGGCTCAATTCGCGCGCCTTCCTGGAGACCCCGCCGAACGAGAAGCCCCGCCTCAAGCTCGACTGGCTCAAGGGCGAGACGGACGGCCTCATTGCCCTCACGGGCGGTCCCGGCGGGCCGCTCGACGCCGTGATCGAGGCCGGGCAAGGGGGCCTCGCGGGCACGCGCCTGGAGACGCTGGGGCGGCTGTTCGGCGATCGTCTCTACGTCGAATTGCAGCGCCACGGTGCGAGCGAACGCGCCACGGAGGCAGCGCTCATCGAACTGGCCTATGCGCGCGGAATTCCGCTCGTCGCCACCAACGCGCCGCTGTTTGCGACCCGCGAGGATTACGAGGCGCACGACGCGCTGATCTGCATCGCCGAAGGGCGCTTCGTGGTGGAGTCCGACCGGCGCCAGCTCACCGCCGAGCATCGTTTCAAGACCCGCGCCGAGATGATGGAGCTGTTCTCCGACCTGCCCGAAGCGCTCGCGTCGACGGTCGAGATCGCGCAGCGCTGCGCGTTCCGGCCGCGGACGCAGTCGCCGATCCTGCCGCGCTTTTCGGTCGGCGCGGAGGGTGCTGCGGTGGACGAGGCCGCCGAATTGCACACCCGCGCCGAGGAAGGGTTGGAGCGCCGCGTCAAGCTCCACGGCCTTGCTCCCGGCCGCACCATCGAAGAATACCGCGATCGCCTCGCCTTCGAACTGAAGGTGATCGAAGGCATGAAGTATCCCGGCTACTTCCTGATCGTCTCCGACTTCATCCAATGGGCGAAGCAGCAAGGCATCCCGGTCGGACCGGGGCGCGGTTCGGGCGCGGGCTCGCTGGTTTCCTATTCGCTGACCATCACGGACCTCGATCCGCTGCGCTTTGATCTCCTGTTCGAGCGCTTCCTCAACCCCGAACGCGTGTCGATGCCCGACTTCGACATCGATTTCTGCCAGGACCGCCGCGACGAGGTCATCCATTACGTGCAGAAACGCTACGGCGACGATCGGGTGGCGCAGATCATCACCTTCGGCACCCTGCAGGCGCGCGGGGTGCTGCGCGACGTCGGGCGTGTCCTGCAAATGCCCTACGGTCAGGTCGACAAGCTCTGCAAGCTTGTCCCGCAGAATGCCCTCAACCCGGTGAAACTCGGACAGGCGATCGACGACGAACCGCGATTGCAGGCGGCGCGCGACGGCGATCCGGTCGTGCGGCGCGCCTTCGACATCGCGCGCAAGCTCGAAGGCCTGCACCGCCATGCTTCGACCCATGCCGCCGGCATCGTGATCGGCGAGCGGCGGCTCGACGAGATGGTCCCGCTCTACCGCGATCCGAAATCGCTGATGCCGGTCACCCAGTTCAACATGAAATGGGTCGAGCAGGCCGGGCTGGTGAAGTTCGACTTTCTCGGCCTCAAGACGCTCACCGTCCTGCAGACCGCCGTCGCGCTCGTGAAGAAGCGCGGCATCGACATCGATCTGGCGTCGATTCCGCTCGATGACGCGAAGACTTATGCGTTGCTCGCCCGCGCCGAGGCGGTGGGCATCTTCCAACTGGAAAGTCAGGGCATGCGCCGCGCGCTGCTCGACATGCGGCCGGACCGCTTCGAGGACATCATCGCGCTGGTCGCGCTCTACCGGCCGGGGCCGATGGCTAATATCCCGACCTACTGCGCGCGCAAGCACGGCATGGAGGAGCCCGAATACATCCATCCCAAGCTCGAACCGGTGTTGCGCGAGACCTACGGCGTCATCGTCTACCAGGAACAGGTGATGCAGGCCGCGCAGGTGCTCTCGGGCTACTCGCTCGGCGAGGCCGATCTGCTGCGCCGCGCCATGGGCAAGAAGATCCGCGCCGAGATGCAGAAGCAGAAATCCCGCTTCGTGTCGGGCTGCATCGAGCGCGGCATCGAAAAGACCCAGGCGGACACGATCTTCGAACTACTCGAGCGGTTCGCGGACTACGGGTTCAACAAGAGCCACGCCGCCGCCTATGCGCTGGTCGCCTACCAGACCGCGTACATGAAGACGAACTATCCGGTCGAGTTCCTGGCGGCGTCCATGACGCTGGACATGGGCAACACCGACAAGCTTTCGGAATTCCGTGCCGAGGCCGTGCGGCTTGGCATCAAAGTCGAGCCGCCGTCGGTCAACCGCTCGGGCGTCTCGTTCGACGTCGAAGGCAACACCATCCACTATGCGCTCGCGGCGCTCAAAGGTGTGGGCCGCCAGGCGGTCGAAACAATCGTCGAGGCGCGCGGCAACAAGCCATTCGCCGACCTTGCGGACTTTGCCGGCCGTATCAATCCACGCGCCATCAACAAGCGTGTGCTGGAGAGCCTCGGCGCGTCAGGCGCGTTCGACGCGCTCGAAGGAAACCGCGCGCGCGTGTTCGCCGCGGTCGACGGCATGATGGCGGTGGCGCAACGCGAGCACGAGGCGGCCGAGAGCGGCGCGCTGCAATTCTCCTTCGGCGGACCGGCCGCGCGCGAGTCGATCCGGCTGCCGAACGTCGAGCCGTGGGCTGCGGCCGAGCGGCTGCAGAAGGAATTCGACGCCATCGGTTTCTTCCTCACCGGCCATCCGCTCGACGACTACGCGGCCGCGCTCAAGCGTTTGCGTGTGCAGTCGTATGCGGAATTCGCCCGCGCAATACGCACGGGGGCGAGCGCGGGCCGCGTCGCGGGCACGGTCGTTGCCCGTATGGAGCGCCGTACGCGCACTGGCAGCAAGATGGGCATCATCGGGTTCTCGGACCCGTCCGGGCATTTCGAGGCGGTGGTGTTCTCGGAGGGCCTGCAGCAGTTCCGCGACCTCCTGGAGCCGGGCAGCGCGGTGTTGCTGACGCTATCGGCCGAGTTGCAGGGCGATGACGTGCGCGCGCGCATCCAGAATGCCGAGCCGCTCGACCAGGCCACGGCCAAGCTCTCGAAGGGGCTGCGGGTATTTTTGCGCGGGGAGGCGCCGATCGACAGCGTCGCCAAACGGCTCGAAGGGACTGCGCCCGGCCGCGCCGCGCAGGAGAAGGCCGACGGCGAGGTGGCTTTGGTCCTCATGCTCGCGGAAGGCACCGAAGTCGAGGTGAAGCTGCCTGGCCGCTTCAAGGTGTCCCCGCAGATCGCGGGTGCGATCAAGGCGGTACCAGGCGTGGTGATGGTCGAGGCGGTGTAATCGCAGCCGGCCACGCGGTAGTCTTCCGAGAGAGCAATGCGCCGAGGCCATGGACCTCGGCACGCAGATCGGAGGACGCCATGACCTATGGAGCCGCGCGGCTCGCTGCCGTGTTGTCGGTGCTGCTCGCGGGACCGGCCCTTGCCCAGAGCCCGGTGCCGCAATTCCAGGTCGATCCGTTCTGGCCGAAGCCGCTGCCGAACAACTGGCTGCTCGGGCAGGTGTCCGGCATCGCGACCGACAAGTACGACCGCATCTGGGTGGTACATCGCCCAAGTTCGCTCAACCCACGCGAACGGGCGGCCGAGCAGAACCCGCCGGAAGCCAAGTGCTGCGCGGCGGCACCGCCCGTGCTGGTGTTCGATCAGTCCGGCAACCTCCTGCGCCACTGGGGCGGACCCGGCGCCGGCTACCAATGGCCGGAGAGCGAGCATGGGGTCTTTGTCGACGACAATGATTTCGTCTGGTTCGCCGGCAACGGCAAGAAAGACGGCCAGCTACTGAAGTTCACCATGGACGGCAAGTTCGTCCTGCAGATTGGCAAGCCAGGGGAGGGCAACGACTCAAACTCGACCGAACGGCTCGGCTCGCCGGCCGACGTGGCGATCGACGTTGCCGCAAAGGAAGTGTTCGCGGCCGACGGCTATGCCAACCGGCGGGTGGTCGTCTTCGACAGCGAGACCGGCGCTTACAAGCGCCACTGGGGCGCCTACGGCAAGAAGCCGAGCGACGAGAAAACACCGGCCTATGACCCCACGTTGCCGGCGCTGACACAGTTCCGCAATCCGGTGCACTGCATCCGTATCGACAAGGATGGGCTGGTCTATGTCTGCGACCGCACCAGCGACCGCCTGCAGATTTTCCGCAAGGACGGCACGTTCGTATCGGAGCATGTCTACGAGCCCGCGACGCGCGGCACTGGATCGGTCTACGACCTCGTGTTCTCGCCCGATAAGGGGCAGCAGTTCATCTACATGATCGACGGGATGAACGGCGAGGTGCGCATCGTCGACCGTGCCTCGAAGGCGGTGCTGGGGCGCTTCGGTAGGCCGGGACGGCAGGTCGGTCAGTTCACGGCGCTCCACAACATCGCGGTCGACCGCCAGGGCAACATCTACACGGCCGAGGTCAATACCGGGCAGCGGGTGCAGAAATTCCGTCGGCTGGATGCGCAGAACTGACGTGACAAGAGAGGATTAGGCCGATTCGGCGCCGGCTGAGCGCCTTGCATCCCTCGATTCGCGCCTATATAAGCCCGGCATCTCACACGCGGACCTTGGCCTAACAGCCGTCCGGTGGCTCGTTCCGCCCGCCAGGGAGGAGGAGCTCACGGGTCCGCGGCGGATCAACCGGAGAACGACAATGTCGATTCCTGACTTCTCGATGCGTCAGCTATTGGAGGCTGGCGTACACTTCGGCCACCAGGCCCACCGTTGGAACCCGAAGATGTCGGAGTACATCTTCGGAGCCCGCAACAACATCCACATCATCGATCTCGCCCAGTCGGTGCCGATGATGCACCGTGCCCTGCAGGCGGTGAGCGATACGGTTGCCAAGGGCGGCCGCATCCTGTTCGTCGGCACCAAGCGCCAGGCGCAGGATGCCGTCGCGGAGGCGGCCAAGAAGTCGGCGCAGTACTACGTCAACTCGCGCTGGCTCGGCGGCACGCTCACCAACTGGAAGACGATCTCGGGCTCGATCTCGCGGCTGCGCAAGCTCGACGAGATGCTCTCAT
Organism: uncultured Alphaproteobacteria bacterium; assembly: GCA_963763365.1. Classification (GTDB taxonomy): domain Bacteria; phylum Pseudomonadota; class Alphaproteobacteria; order Rhizobiales; family Xanthobacteraceae; genus VAZQ01. The sequence goes on from CAVXOE010000016.1 coordinate 133,237, forward strand.
CGAACGAGGCGCAGGGCTATACCAAGAAGGAACGCCTTGATCTCCAGCGCGAGCGCGACAAGCTCGACCGCTCGCTCGGCGGCATCAAGGACATGGGCGGCCTTCCCGACCTCCTGTTCGTGATCGACACCAACAAGGAAGACATCGCCATCAAAGAGGCGCGTCGTCTGAACGTGCCCGTGGCCGCCATCGTCGACACCAACTGCGATCCAGACGGGATCACCTATGTGGTGCCCGGCAACGACGATGCGAGCCGCGCCATCACGCTCTATTGCGATCTGATCGCGCGCGCCGCCATTGACGGCATCTCGCGCTCGCAGGGGCAGATGGGCGTCGACACGGGTGCCGCTGCCGAGCCGATACGCGGAGGAACTGCCCGCGGCGCCCGCCGGGCCGGCCTACGAGGTGCTTTCCGGGCCGCGCGGCGTTGCCGACGACCTCAAGAAGCTCGCGCATGTGTCGCCGGCCATCGAGAAGAAGCTCAACGATCTCGGCATCTTCCACTACTGGCAGATCGCCGGGCTTGGACCCGAGGCTGCGCAGACCATCGGCGAAGAGGTCGGGCTGCCCGGTCGCATGGAAGGCTGGATCGCGCAGTCGAAGACGCTGTCCGCCGAGTAATCTGGCGTCCTGGTCCGGACGAGTCCGGGCCAGCCTGCGTCTTTTCCGTTCAAGGCATTGAACAGCGTGACGGTGGCGAACCAGGCGCCGCCGCCACGAGCAAGGGATCACAGCGATGGCCAACATTTCCGCAACGATGGTCAAGGAACTGCGCGAGCGCACCGGCGCCGGCATGATGGATTGCAAGTCCGCACTCGGCGATACCGCGGGTGACATGGAGCAGGCGGTCGATCTTCTGCGCAAGAAGGGGCTCGCCAAGGCCGACAAGAAGTCCGGCCGTGTGGCCGCGGAAGGTCTGGTCGGGCTTGCCGTCGAGGGCACCAAGGGAGTCCTGGTCGAGCTCAATTCGGAGACCGACTTCGTCGCGCGCAACGATCTCTTCCAGGGCCTTGTGAAGATGATCGCGAACGTCGCGCTGAGCGTCGGCACGGACCTCGAGAAGATCAAGGCTGCCAAGGTCGGGACTCTCACCGTGGCCGAGGCGATTGCCGACACCATTGCCAAGATCGGCGAGAACATGACGCTGCGGCGCGCAGCCGGCCTTTCGGTCGGCAAGGGCGCGATCGGCAGTTATATGCACAACTCGGTGGTCGAGGGCCTGGGAAAGATCGGCGTTCTGGTTGCGCTCGAGTCGACAGGCAACGTCGAGGAGCTCAAGCGGTTCGGCCGCATGGTGGCGATGCACATCGCCGCATCGAACCCGCAGGCGATCGATCCTTCGGGTCTCGATCCGGACGTGGTCCGGCGCGAGAAGGACGTGCTCGCCGACAAGTTCAAGGCGCAGGGAAAGCCTGCGAATGTGATCGAGAAGATCGTCGAATCCGGTCTCAAGACCTTCTACAAGGAGGTCTGCCTGCTGGAGCAGGAATACGTCCACGAACCGGCGAAGAACGTTGCGCAGGCAGCGAAAGAGGCCGAAGGCAAGGTCGGCGCACCGATCAAGATCACGGGCTTCCTCCGCTATAAGATCGGCGAGGGCATCGAACGGCCGGACACCGACTTCGCCGCTGAAGTTGCGGCAACCGTCGGGCAGCGCTGATCGCAGGGTAACCGGAGGCTCGCGGCAAAACGCAGGGGATCAGGGCAGCGCACCCAATGGCCAAGCCGACCTACCAGCGGGTGCTTGTGAAGGTCTCCGGCGAGGCCCTGATGGGTCCCGGCGGTTTCGGCATTCACCAGCCCACGCTTGATCGGATTGCGCTCGATCTCGTCGCCACCAAGACGCTCGGTGTCGAACTCGGTATCGTGGTCGGCGGCGGCAACATCTTCCGCGGCATGACGGTCTCGCAGCAGGGTATCCCGCGCGTGACCGGCGACATGATGGGCATCCTGGCGACCGTGATGAATGCGCTCGCGCTCGAAAGCGCGCTGGAGAAGGCCGGCGTCGAGGCCAGGACCATGTCGGCACTGGCCATGCCGGAGATTTGCGAGACCTACGAGCGCCGTCGCGCCGTGCGGCATCTTACAAAGGGTCGGATGGTCTTGCTTGCCGCGGGCACCGGCAATCCCTTCTTCACGACCGATACCACCGCGGTGTTGCGCGCCGCCGAGATCGGCGCGCAGGCCGTACTCAAGGCAACGGACGTTGACGGCGTCTATAGCGCGGACCCGAAGACGGACAGCAAGGCCCAGCGCTACGAGCGGCTGACGCATCAGGAGGCGATCGAGCGGCAGTTGAAAGTGATGGACGCCACCGCCTTCGCGCTTGCCCGGGAAAACCGTATGCCTATCATCGTGTTTTCGATCCAAGCGAAGGGAGCGATCGAAGCCGTGCTGCGAGGGGAAGGCCGCTCGACTATCGTAAGCGGTTGAGGCCGTTACTGGCCGCGACTGAAAGAGACATGCGACACGGTCGCAGGATCGACCAAGAGGAGAGGTCGCCATGGCAACCGCGACACACGACCTGAACGAACTCAAACGGCGCATGCAGGGTGCGATTGGTACATTGAAGCACGAACTGAGCGGATTGCGCACGGGACGGGCGTCGCCAAGCCTGCTGGAGCCGGTGCAGGTCGACGCCTACGGCACGCACATGCCGCTCAACCAGCTTGCGACGGTCAGCGTACCCGAGCCTCGGCTTCTCTCGGTGCAAGTCTGGGATAAGTCCATGGTGCACGCGGTCGAGAAGGCCATCATGGCCGCTAACCTCGGCCTCACGCCTTCCACCGAAGGGCAGGTGCTGCGTCTGCGAATTCCTGAGCTCAACGAGGAGCGGCGCAAGGACCTGGTCAAGGTCGCGCATAAATATGCCGAAGCCGCCAAGGTCGCGATCCGCCATGTCCGGCGCGATGGTCTCGACGTGCTAAAGAAGATGGAGAAGGATCACAAAATCAGCGAGGACGACGGCATGCGTTCCGCCGAACAGGTGCAGAAAGCGACCGACGAGCAGATTGCCGAGATCGACAAGATGCTGGCTAGCAAGGAAAGGGAGATCCTCACGATTTGAGGCTCTGACAGAATGTCCAAAACCGAGCCGCTGCGCACCGCTCAAATCGGCGATATCGCCGTGCCGCGGCATGTCGCCATCATCATGGACGGCAACGGGCGCTGGGCGGCGGCACGCGGTCTGCCGCGCGCGGAGGGCCACCGCCGTGGGGTGGAGGCGCTGCGCCGCACCGTGCGAGCGGCCGGCGATATCGGCATCGACATCCTGACGATCTTTTCGTTCAGCTCAGAGAACTGGTCGCGACCGCCGGCGGAAATCCGCGAATTGATGACGCTGTTGCGCCGCTTCATCCGCAACGATCTCGCCGATCTGCATCGCAACGGCGTAAAGGTGCGGATCATCGGGGAGCGCGAGAACCTTGACCCGGAGATCCGCAACCTCCTGCAGGAAGCCGAGACCCTCACGCGTGGCAACGACAAGCTCATCCTGGTCGTCGCCTTCAACTATGGCGCCCGGGCGGAAATCGCCCGTGCGGCGCAGCGCATGGCGGCCGCCGTCGCCGCCGGCGATCTGGCGGTGAGCGCCGTCACTGCCGACAAGCTCGCGAGCTATCTCGACGCGCCCGATCTGCCCGACCCCGATCTCATCATCCGCACCAGCGGCGAACAGCGGCTTTCCAACTTCCTGCTGTGGCAGGCCGCCTACAGCGAACTCGTGTTCGTGCCGACCTACTGGCCGGATTTCGACCGCGCGACGCTCGAGAATGCGATCACCGAATATTGCCGCCGCGAGCGGCGCTTCGGTGGATTGATCGCCAAAACGGGATCATGAGCGTGTCAGAGGCAGAGCCCACGCGCTGGCTCGGCGCGCCCCTGCCGGGACGGGAACTCTTGCTGCGCATCGCGTCGGCGCTGGTGCTCGCGCCGCTCGCCGTTGCCATCGCATATGCCGGTGGCTGGCCGTTCGTGATCTTTTGGGGCCTCGCGGCTGCGGGCGTTCTATGGGAATGGACGTCGCTGGTCGCGCAGGCCGATCGCCGATCCCTGCTGATGGCGGGATTTGCGCCTCTCGTGCTCGCTATCGCGCTTGCGGGAACCGACCGCCTGTTGGCTGCGGTCATCGTGATCGCAATGGGGACCCTGCTCTCCGCCGCTCTGGCACCGGCGTCGCGGCGGCTTTGGATTGCGAGCGGGGTTCCTTACGCCGGCGCCATCGGACTTGCGCCAGTTGTTTTGCGATCCGACCCCGAACAGGGGTTCGTCGCGATCGTCTTCCTATACGCCATTGTCTGGTCGACCGACATCGTGGCTTATTTCGTTGGGCGCGCGTTCGGTGGTCCCAAGCTCATGCCCACTGTCAGCCCGAAGAAAACCTGGTCGGGGGCTGTCGGCGGCACGATCGCGGCCGTCGCGGTAGCGATGGCGACCGCGAAATTTGCGGGACAGGCGGGGCTGGTTGCGATTGCTTTGGTTGCGGTCGCGCTCTCGATTGTGGCGCAGGCCGGAGATTTATTCGAGTCATCGCTCAAGCGGCGGTTTGGCGCGAAAGATTCAGGTCACCTCATCCCGGGTCATGGCGGGCTGATGGACCGCCTCGACGGCTTCGTGGCGGCGGCTGTACTCGCCGCGTTGATCGGACTGCTGCGCGGTGGCATCGAGACGCCGGGCCGCGGTCTCATGGTGTGGTGAGCGCATGAAAGCCCAGGCGTCGCGTGTTCCAGTCGAGCGGCCGGTTCCTGCGTTCAGCGAGCGCAGCGTTACGCTCTTGGGGGCGACCGGCTCGATCGGCACGAGCACTGTGGATCTGCTCAAGCGGGAACGCGAGCGCTATCGGGTCGAAGCGGTGAGCGCCAACAGGAATGCCGTCGAGCTTGCAGCCATCGCGCGCGCCACCGGCGCGCGGTTCGCGGCGGTCGGTGACCCCGCAGCTTATGGCGAGCTCAAGGATGCGCTGTCAGGCTCCGGCATTGCGGTTGGTGCGGGCGAGAGTGCGCTCGTCGAGGCCGCCGAGCGACCGGCCGATTGGGTGATCGGCGCGATCACCGGCGCGGCCGGGCTCAGGCCCACACTGGCGGCCGCCGATCGCGGCGCAATCGTTGCGCTCGCCAACAAGGAAACATTGGTCTGCGCCGGCGGCCTGTTCATGCGGCGTGCGGCTGCAGCCGGCGCCACGGTGCTTCCGGTCGATTCCGAACATAACGCGTTGTTCCAGGCGATGAGCGGCAGCCGCCGCGAGGATGTACGCCGTGTCATCCTGACGGCTTCGGGCGGTCCGTTCCGCACCGCGAGCGCCGAAACGATCCGGGGCGCAACCGTCGAGCAGGCGCTCAAACATCCGAATTGGACGATGGGGGCGAAGGTCACGATCAATTCGGCGACGCTGATGAACAAGGGCTTGGAGATTATCGAAGCGCATCACCTCTTCGCGTTGCCTTCCGAACAGATCGACGTCCTGGTCCATCCACAGTCGATCGTGCACAGCCTGGTTGAATTCTGCGATGGCTCTCTCATCGCACAGCTTGGCAGCCCGGATATGCGTATTCCCATCGCCTACTGTCTGGCTTGGCCGGAACGCATCAACGGGCCGGCGCCGCGTCTCGATCTTGCCCAGCAGGCGACACTGACGTTCGAGGAGCCTGATACCGTGCGGTTCCCGGCGCTGGAACTGGCGCGGCGGGCGCTTGAGATCGGCGGGAGGGGCACCGACGGTTCTCAACGCCGCAAACGAGGTGGCTGTCGCGGAATTCTTGTCGCGCCGCCTGCGTTTTGCCGGGATTGCTGCCCTCGTTGAGGCGACGCTTGAGGCCGCGATGTCCCGAAATTGGACAGAAGAGCCCGAAAACGTCGAAGACGCACTGTCTATTGACCATAATACAAGATTGTTAGCTCGCGAACTCTTGCCAGAAATTGCCGCAAAGGCACTCTAGAGAGTTCGTTCACGGGCGGGGGTCCGGGCGGGGATTCGGCAAAAATGGGTTCGAGCTTCATAACGAGCATCACCACCCTTGGTTGGGGCGTGATCAGCTACGTTATCCCTTTTCTGTTCGTCCTCACCGTGGTGGTGTTCTTCCACGAGCTTGGACATTTTCTGGTCGCCCGCTGGAACGGTGTCCGGGTGTTGGTCTTTTCGATCGGCTTCGGCAAGGAACTGTTCGGCTTCAACGACCGTCACGGAACGCGCTGGAAGATTTCAGCCATCCCACTCGGCGGCTATGTCAAATTCTTCGGTGACGAGAACGCAGCGAGCGTGCCGGATACGGCGGCAGCAGCTGCCATGAACGAGGCCGAGCGCCGGCAGAGTTTTGTGCACCAGCGGGTCGGTCCGCGCGCTGCCATCGTCGTGGCGGGGCCGCTCGCGAACTTCCTGCTTGCGATCGCGATCTTCGCCAGCCTGTTCATGCTCTTCGGCAAGCAGAGCACCGCGGCGCGCGTCGAATCGATCCAGCCTGAGAGCGCGGCGGCCGCGGCGGGCTTCCAGCCCGGCGATCTGGTCCTGTCGATCAATGGCCGTGCAATCGAAAGTTTCGCCGAGATGCAGCGGATCGTCAGCACCAGCGCCGGCGAGACACTGACCATCGAGGTTGAGCGCGGCGGCACGCGGGTCACGCTCAAGGCCGTTCCGACGCTGCGCGAGATGAAGGACAGCTTCGGCAACACCCACCGCATGGGCGTGCTCGGGATCAGCCGTTCGATCGCGCCGAGCGAGTTGAAGATGGAGCCGGTCGGCCCGCTGACTGCGGTTTGGCTCGGCGTCAAGGAAACCTGGAATATCATCGAGACGACGCTGTCCTATGTCGGCCGCATCGTGGTCGGCAGAGATAACGCCGATCAACTCGGCGGCCCGATCATGATCGCGCAGGTCTCCGGACAGGTGGCGACGTTGGGGATCGCCGCCGTCATGCATTTCGTCGCGGTGCTGTCGGTTTCGATCGGCCTGCTGAACCTGTTTCCAGTTCCTTTGCTCGACGGCGGACACCTGTTGTTCTACGCGGTCGAATTTATCCGCGGCCGCCCGCTGTCGGAGCGCGCGCAGGAGATCGGCTTCCGGATCGGCTTTGCGCTTGTCGCGGCCTTGATGGTGTTCGCCACTAAAAACGACATCTTTCGGCTATGGAACTGGGCAGCCTCATGAGTTGAGGCACCGGTTATCGGTCGCGACGTAGAAGAAGCTTGGGGAAACGAGGATAGGTTGCAGAAGGAATAGCTCACGGTCGAGGCGAGGGTTCTGGGGACATTGAAAACCCTCGTTGCGTGGTTGAGGGGACGAAAAGGGCGTATCGGGGATGAAATTCCGTGTGTGTTTGGCTCGAGGACTAGGCATTGTTGCCTTGGTCCTCGGCACCATTTTGTTGGGGGCGGGTACCCTATCGCTCACCGCAGGGGTCGCGCAGGCCCAGGGAATCACGGTCGGCTCGATCGTGGTTCAGGGCAATCAGCGCGTTGAAGCCGATACCATCCGCTCCTATTTCCGTCCCGGCCCTGGCGGCCGGCTCGACGCGTTCCAGATCGATGAGGGCGTCAAGGCGCTTTACTCCACCGGCCTGTTCCGGGACGTGCGCCCGGCCATGCAGGGCGGCCGGCTGCTCATCATTGTCGTTGAAAACCCGGTCATCAATCGCATCGCCTTCGAGGGCAACAAGAAGGTCAAGGACGAGCAGCTCAAGGCTGAAATCCAGTCGAAGGAGCGCGGAACGCTATCGCGTCCGGTGGTGCAAGCCGACGTCGCACGCCTGGTCGAGGTCTATCGCCGCAGCGGCCGATTCGACATTCGTATCGACCCCAAGGTCATCGAGCTGCCGAACAACCGGGTCGATCTCGTATTCGAGATCACGGAGGGCGGCAAAACCGGCGTCAAGAGCATCGAGTTCATCGGCAACCGGTTCTACTCGGGTTATCGTCTGACGGACGTGATCAAGACATCGCAGACCGGATTGCTGGCATTCCTGCAGACGACCGACATTTACGACCCCGACCGTGTCGAGGCGGATCGCGAGTTGCTGCGCCGCTTCTATCTCAAGCACGGTTTCATCGACGTTCGCATCGTCTCCGCGGTCGGCGAATACGATCCGCAGCGCAGAGGCTTCCTCATCACCTTTACGATCGAGGAAGGCGAGCAATATCGCGTCGCTTCGGTCGAGGTGCAGTCGAACGTACGCGCGATTGATCCGGCGTTGCTCCGCCCGAAGCTGCGTGCCTATGCGGGTGACGTGTACAATGCGGAACTGGTCGAGAAGTCGGTCGAGGACATGACGATCGAGGCGTCGCGGTTGGGCTATTCCTTCGCGACAATTCGCCCGCGCGCGACCCGAAATCCTGAAGCCCGGACGGTCAGTCTCGTCTTCGTCATCGAAGAAGGGCAGCGCGCCTATATCGAGCGCATCAACATCATTGGCAATACCCGCACGCGCGACTACGTGATTCGCCGCGAGTTCGATATTTCGGAAGGCGACGCCTACAACCGCGCTCTCGTCAATCGAGCCGAGCGACGCTTGAAGAACCTGTCCTACTTCAAGAACGTGCAAATCGTGACGGAGCCGGGCTCGGCTGCCGATCGCGTCATCCTCAACGTCGAGCTCGAGGAAACGTCGACCGGCGAGTTCTCCGTATCGGGCGGATACTCGACCTCGGACGGCTTCATGGCCGAGGTCAGCGTCGCCGAGCGCAACCTGCTCGGCCGCGGGCTCTACGCCAAGGGCTCGGTCCAGTACGGCCAGTATGCCAAGGGCTTCACGGTGTCGTTCGTCGAACCCTATTTCCTGGGCTACCGCGTCGCGCTTGGCCTCGACATTTTCGCCAAGCAGCAGAGCTCGACGAGCTACGTCTCCTATCAGTCGAGAACCGCCGGCTTTTCGACCCGGCTCGGCTTTGCACTGCGTGAAGACCTGGGCCTCCAGGTCCGCTACTCGCTCTACCGGCAATCGATCTCGCTGCCCGACATCCTGAACGATTGTATTCTCTCGCCAAATGCGTTGATCAACGGCGGAACGGGCGTCCTGCCGAACGATGCCTGCTTCCTCAATGGTGAAGCATCTCTGGCGGTGCGTAAGGAACTGGCCCAAGGCGCCGTCTTTACCTCGGCTGTCGGTTACTCGATGACCTTCAATACCCTCGACAACAACAAGAACCCCACGATGGGTACGCTGTGGGCGTTCAACCAGGATTTCGCGGGCGCCGGCGGTGATGTGAACTATATCAAGACGACCACCGATGCGCGCCTGTATCGCGAAGTCGTCCCGGACGTGGTGGGAGTCCTGCATCTGCAAGGCGGCTACGTCACCGGCTGGGGTGACAAGGACTTGCGCATGCTTGACCATTTCCAGATGGGTCCGAGCCTGGTGCGCGGCTTTGCGCCATCGGGCATCGGTCCGCGCGACCTGTCGCAGTTGGCGTATACCGGCCTGCAAGGGGATGCTCTCGGCGGATCGATGTATTGGGGCGCGAGCTATGAGGTCCAGACCCCGCTGTACTTCTTGCCGAAGGATTCCGGTGTGCGGGTGGCCGCGTTCGTGGACGCCGGTTCGCTGTGGAGTTACAAGGGGCCGACGTCGTGGGCGGTTACGGGCGAGCAGATCAACGGTCAATTGAACTGCCCGACCTGGGGAATCGCGATTGCCAATCCGGTTGCCTGCCCGGTCGACAACGGCATGCATATCCGATCCTCCGTCGGCGTCGGCCTGATCTGGGATTCGCCGTTCGGCCCGCTGCGGTTCGATTACTCGTTCCCGCTCACGAAAGAGCCTTACGACCGCGTGCAGCAATTCCGCTTCGGCGGTGGAACATCGTTCTAATATCGGCGGCAGCCACGGTATAATGTGGCATGACCCCGCCGACCTTCTTTGGCGGCGTCCGCGGCCTCACGGTGCGCGAGATCGCCGCGATGACAGGCGCCGAGCCACGTAGCGGCGCGGACCTCGAACGCCGCATCACCGGCGTGTCGGCGCTTGATCGCGCGTTGCCCGGCGACTTGGCCTTTCTCGACAAGCCGAAATACGCCGAGCAATTGGCTGCGAGCAGGGCAGGCGCCTGTCTGACGATCGAGCGGTTTGCCGGTGAGGCACCAGCCCATATCGAGATGCTGTGCGTCCGCGCCCCGTATCATGCCTTTGTCGCGGTCGCACGTGCACTGTTTGCGGACACGCTGCGGCCGTCCTCCTTGTTCGAGGCGAGGGGTGTGGCGGCCGGCGCTTACGTGCACCAGACCGCACGGCTCGAAAATGGCGTGACGATTGATCCGGGGGCGGTGATTGGGCCACGGGCGGAGATAGGAGCGGGCACGATCGTCAACGCGGGAGCGGTGATCGGGCCGAGCGTGCGGATCGGCCGCGATTGTGCGATTGGGCCCCACGTCTCGATCATCCACGCCTTGATCGGCGACCGTGTCATCGTCCACCCCGGCACGCGCATCGGCCAGGACGGCTTTGGCTACGTGATGGGTGCGAAGGGACACAGCAAGGTGCCGCAGATCGGCCGCGTCATCATCCAGGACGATGTCGAGATCGGTGCCAATACGACGATCGATCGTGGCGCGATTCGCGACACGGTCATCGGCGAGGGCACCAAGATCGACAATCTCGTGCAGGTCGGCCACAATACGCAGATCGGCCGCCATTGCGTGGTGGTGGCGCGGACCGGCATCTCGGGCAGCGTGACGCTCGGCGACTTCGTGGTGCTGGCGGCCGGCGCCGGCGTGAAAGACCACGTGACGATCGGGGAGGGCGCCCAGATCGGTGCCGTGAGCAACGTCTATAACGACGTACCGGCCGGGGCGCGCTGGGCCGGTATCCGCGCCAAGCCGGTTGGCGAATGGATGCGGGAGATGGCGAGCCTCGAGCGGCTGGCCTCCCGCGTGCGCAAGGCCACCGACCAGAGTAGTGAGGAGTGAGGACGGATCGATGGACGAAGTGCGTACCACACTCGAAACTGCGGACATCGCGACCATCCTCAAGGCGCTGCCGCACCGCTATCCCTTTCTCATGATCGACCGCATTATCAACATGCGAGGCGATGAATCCGCCGTCGGCATCAAGAACGTGACGGCGAACGAGCCGCAATTCTTAGGACACTTCCCGGGCAATCCGGTGTTCCCCGGCGTGCTGCTGATCGAAGGCATGGCGCAGACTGCGGGTGCGCTTTGCGTTCTCTCCCGCCTTGGCGGCGAGCGTCCTCAGCACGTCTACTTCCTCACTATCGACAAGGCGAAGTTCCGCAAGCCTGTCGTGCCCGGCGACACGATCGAGTATCACGTGTCCAAGATCGCGCGGAAGAAGAACATGTGGTGGTTCCGCGGCGAGGCGAAGGTTGCCGGCCAGATGGTTGCCGAAGCCGAAGTCGGCGCGATGGTTCCGTGAGCGTGATGATGACGGCAATCGACCCGACCGCCCGGATCGACCCGGCCGCGGTGATCGGCCAGGACGTGTCGATCGGTCCCTTTTGCATAGTCGGGCCCGATGTCGCTCTTGGCGACGGCTGCCGCCTGCTTGCCAATGTGCATCTGACCGGTCATACGACCATCGGCGCGCATACCGTGATCTACCCGTTCGTCTCGCTCGGCACGCCGCCGCAATCGGTCTCCTACCGCGGCGAGCCCACGCGTCTCGTGGTTGGCGCCGAGTGTGACATTCGCGAAAACGTGACCATGAATATCGGTACGGCGAAGGGCGGCGGCATCACGACGGTCGGAGACCGCTGCTTCTTCATGGTGGGCTCGCACGTGGCACACGATTGCCAGGTCGGCAACCGCGTGACGTTCGCCAACAACGCGGTCCTGGGCGGCCATGTCAGCGTGGGCGACGATGTCTTCCTTGGCGGCCAGGTGGCGGTGCACCAGTTCGTCCGCGTGGGCGAGGGGGCGATGCTCGGTGGGGTGAGCGGCATTACGCGCGACGTTATTCCGTTCGGCTTTGCGTTCGGCCTTGCGGCCAAGCTGGTCGGCCTGAACGTGATCGGGCTGAAGCGGCGCGGCCATTCGCGCGAGGCCATCCGCCGCGTTCGGCAGGCCTATCAGGCCTTGTTCCTGGATGGCGGAGAGTTTCGCGCGCGGGTGGACTCGCTCGCCGCTGAGTTCGGCGACGACCCGCTGGTAAGCAAGATCGTGGCGTTCATCCGTGACGGCGGCTCCCGCCCATTGATGATGTCGGACCGCGCGCACGACGGCGGCGAATCCGACGAAGGTGCGATGGCATGAACGAGGCCGTTCCCATCGCCGCGAATATCGACGGGCCGGTCGCGATCGTTTCGGGCGGTGGCACGCTTCCGTTCGCGACGGCGGACGCCGCAATGCAGCGGGGCCGTCGTGCCGTGCTGCTGGCGTTGCGTGGCTCGGCCGATCCGGAACGAGTTGCGGACTACCCGCATCATTGGATCGCCGTCGGGCAGATCGGCCGCATGTGCCGCCTTGCCCGGCAAGAGGGTTGCCGGGATATGGTGTTCATCGGCGGATTGGTCCGCCCGACCTTGGGGCAGTTGCGCTTCGACTTCGAGACGCTGCGCCTGCTGCCTCGGCTCGCCCGCATCTTTCGTGGCGGCGACGGCCACTTCTTTCACGGCATCGTCAACATCTTCGAAGAGCGAGGTTTCAACGTTCTGGGTGCGCACGAGGTTGCGCCGCGCATCTTGATGCCGGAGGGCGTGCTGGGACGGCACCGGCCGGGTTCCGTTGATCTTGCCGACATCAAGCGCGGGCTGGAATTCCTGCGGGCGACCGCTCCGTTCGACGTCGGCCAGGCGGTGGTGATTGCGCAGAACCGCATCCTTGGCGTGGAGGCGGCGGAAGGCACCGACCATATGCTCGCGCGCTTCGCCGATGTGCGGCGCAGTGGCCGCATTCGCGTCCCGGCCGGCACCGGCGTGCTGGTGAAGGCACCCAAGCAGGGTCAGGATCGCCGCATCGATCTGCCGTCGATCGGTCCGAAGACCATCGAGAGCGCCATCAATGCCGGCCTGAGCGGCATTGCAGTCGTCGCCGGCAGCGCCCTCGTGGCCGAGCCGGAACGCATCGCCGAGATGGCCGACCGTGCAAACCTGTTCGTCGCCGGTGTGCGCGATGAGACGGCGCCGCGATGATCAGCCTCGCGCCAGCGGCTCCCGCATACGCATGATCGATGTCTTTCTTGTCGCGGGCGAAGAATCGGGCGACCGGCTCGGCACCGCGCTGATGCGGGCGCTGAAGGCACGAACAGACGGGCAGGTGCGGTTTGCCGGCGTGGGCGGCCATGGCATGGCATCCGAGGGGCTCACGAGCCTGTTTCCGATCGAGGAACTCTCGATCATCGGCTTCAGCGCGATCCTGCGACAGCTTCCGGCGATCCTGCGGCGCATCCGCGAGACCGTCGATGCAGTTGTGACGCGCCGTCCCGACGTGCTGGTGATCATCGACAGCCCGGAATTTACCCAGCGGGTCGCCAAACGCGTGCGGGCCGCGGCGCCAGCAATTCCGATCGTCAATTATGTTTCGCCGTCGGTGTGGGCCTGGCGGCCGGGGCGTGCGCGCAAGATGCGCGACTACGTCGACCACGTGCTGGCATTGCTGCCGTTCGAGCCGGATGCTCATCGCCGGCTTGGCGGGCCGCCTTGCAGCTATGTCGGACATCCGTTGACGCAGGAAGTCGGAGAGTTGCGCCCGAGCCCGGACGAGGCACAGCGGCGGCTCGCTGCGCCCCCAATCCTGCTGGTCCTGCCCGGAAGCCGGAGCGGCGAAATCCAGCGCCTGATCGGGACGTTCGGCGAGACCGTCGCCAAGGTGGCCACGCGCGTCGGGGCTGTGGAGATCGTGCTGCCGACGACGCCGCGACTTGCGGAGCGGGTGATGCTCGCAACGGAGACGTGGCCGATCGTGCCGCGGATCGCGGTCGAGAACGAGGAAAAGCGCGCTGCTTTCCGCATCGCCCGCGCGGCATTGGCAAAATCGGGGACCGTGACGCTCGAACTCGCGCTGGCCGGCATTCCGATGGTCACGGCCTACAAGGTGTCGGCGCTCGAAACGTTGATCGGCCGGCCGATCAAGAACCGTTTGCCGTCGGTCATCCTCGCCAATCTGGTGTTAGGCGAAAACGTGGTGCCGGAATTCCTGCAGGAGGACTGCACGCCGGACAATCTCGCGAATGCGCTCGTGCCGCTGTTTGGCGATACCCCGGAACGCCGCCGCCAGATCGAGGCGTTCGGCCGCCTCGATACGATCATGCAAATCGGAACCAGCGCTCCAGCGGCACGCGCCGCCGAGATCGTACTGGATGTCGCCTCCGCGCCGACGAAGTAACGGCCGGCCCGCTCGTGCCTACTTCCGCCGCGAGATCGGCACGTATTCGCGCTCCGGCGCGCCGGTATAAAGCTGGCGCGGCCGGCCTATCTTCTGGTGCGGATCTTCGATCATTTCCTTCCACTGCGAGATCCACCCGACGGTACGGGCGACGGCGAACAGCACCGTGAACATGGTGGTCGGGAAGCCCATCGCCTTGAGCGTGATGCCGGAATAGAAGTCGATGTTCGGGTAGAGCTTTTTCTCGATGAAATACTCGTCGTGCAACGCGATGCGCTCGAGTTCGAGCGCCACATCGAGCAACGGATCGTCCTTGATACCCATCTCGCTCAACACTTCGTGGCAAGTCTTCTGCATGATCTTGGCGCGCGGATCGTAGTTCTTGTAGACCCGGTGGCCGAAGCCCATCAGGCGGAAGCTGTCGTTCTTGTCCTTGGCGCGGCGGATGTATTCCGGGATGCGCTCGACCTTGCCGATCTCGCGCAGCATGTTGAGCGCGGCCTCGTTGGCGCCGCCGTGCGCCGGTCCCCACAACGAGGCGCAGCCGGCCGCGATGCAGGCGAACGGATTGGCGCCGGACGAACCGGCAAGCCGCACCGTCGAGGTCGAGGCATTCTGCTCGTGGTCGGCGTGCAGGATGAAGATGCGGTCCATGGCGCGCGCCAGCACCGCGTTTGGCTTGTACTCCTCGCACGGCACGGCATAGCACATGCGCAGGAAGTTCGTCGCGTAGTCGAGGTCGTTCTTCGGATAGACGAACGGCTGTCCGACCGAATACTTGTACGCCATGGCGGCGAGCGTCGGCATCTTGGCGATCATCCGCAGCGACGCGACCATGCGCTGATACGGATCGGAGATGTCGGTCGAGTCGTGATAGAAGGCCGAGAGCGCGCCGACGCAGCCGGTCATCACCGCCATCGGATGCGCGTCGCGCCGGAAGCCGCCGTAGAAGCGGTTCATCTGCTCGTGCACCATGGTGTGGTGCGTGACGCGATTGTCGAAATCCGCCTTCTGCGCAGCGGTCGGCAGTTCGCCGTAGAGCAGCAGGTAGCAGGTCTCCAGGAAGTCGCCGTGCTCGGCCAGTTGCTCGATCGGATAACCGCGATAGAGCAGGATGCCCTCGTCGCCGTCGATGTAGGTGATCTTGGACTCGCAGCTTCCCGTCGAGGTGTAGCCGGGGTCGTAGGTGAACATCCCGGTCTCGGCGTAGAACTTGCCGATGTCGATCACCGACGGGCCGATCGTACCCTCGTAGATCGGGAAGGTATGGTCCTTGTCTCCGACGGAGAATTTACCAGTCTTGATGTTGGCGCCGGTCTTCGCGTCCATGATCGAACCCTCGTTGCGTCGCCCGGCGGACCGCGCACCCGCTGCTGCGGTCGAAGGCGGCTGTGGTGGCGTCATTAAGCCCGCGGGAGAGGCTTGATTTTGGGTAGCCCATCCTTGTGTGCACTGCAAGATGGAGCAGCCTTGCAGCCACCTTGGAGCTTCGAAGCCACAGATTATTCGCGCGCGGCGGTGGGTCAGCGTGGATCCGGCGGCGAAACCACGTCGCCGATCCGGGCAAGGCTTTCGCCCTTTCCGAGCACCTCTAGTACGTCGAAGATAGGCGGCGAGGTGGTGCGGCCGGTGAGCGCCGCGCGCAACGGCTGCGCGACGCTGCCGAGCTTGACCCCTTTGCGCTCGGAATAGCCGCGGACCACCTGCTCGGTGGCTCCGGCATTCCACGGCTCGACTGCATGGAGTTCCTGCGAAAGCTCGCCGAGCAGGCTGCGGGCATCGCCGGTCACGAGCGCCGCGGCCTTGTCGTCGAGCGCGAGCGGGCGGTCGGCAAAGATGAACTTCGCGCCGTCCACAAGCTCGACCAGCGTCTTCGCCCGCTCCTTGAGTCCCGGCATGGCAGCAAGGAGCTTCCCGCGCAGGTCGGGTGTCAGCTTGGCGGCGAGTTCGCCGCCGCCGGCGATGTGCGGCAGGACTCGCTCGATCTCGGCGAGGAGGTCGGCGTCCGCCATCTGGCGGATATAGTGGCCGTTGAGATTTTCGAGCTTGGCGAAGTCGAAACGTGCCGGCGAGCGTCCGATGGCCGGCAGGTCGAACGCCGCGATCATTTCCTCTGTCGAGAAAATCTCCTGGTCGCCGTGCGCCCAGCCGAGCCTGACCAGATAATTGCGCATGGCGGCAGGAAGATACCCCATGGCGCGATACGCATCGACACCGAGCGCGCCGTGGCGCTTGGAAAGCTTCGAGCCGTCGGGACCATGGATCAGCGGGATGTGCGCCATGACAGGCACATTCCAGCCCAGCGCCTGGTAGATCTGCGTCTGCCGCGCCGCGTTGGTCAGATGGTCATCGCCGCGGATGACATGTGTCACGCCCATGTCGTGATCGTCGACCACCACGGCCAGCATGTAGGTCGGATTGCCGTCCGACCGCAGCAGCACGAGATCGTCGAGATTCTCATTTTGCCAGGTGACGCGGCCCTGTACCTGATCGTCCACCACGGTCTCGCCGGTCAACGGCGCCTTGAGGCGAATGACCGACGGCGCGCCGGACGAAACCGTGCTCGGATCCCGGTCGCGGCAACGGCCGTCATAGAGCCGGGTGCGCCCTTCGGCGCGTGCCTTTTCGCGCATGGCAGCGAGTTCTTCCGGCGTGCAATAGCAGCGATAGGCGTGTCCCGACGCCAGCATCTGTTCCGCCACCTCGCGGTGGCGCGTCACGCGGGAAAACTGGTAAACGGTCTCGCCATCCCAATCGAGATCAAGCCACTTGAGCCCGTCGAGGATCGCGTCGATGGCCGCCTTGGTGGAGCGCTGGCGGTCGGTGTCCTCGATCCGCAGCAGCATCTTGCCGCCGCGCCCGCGCGCATAGAGCCAGTTGAACAGCGCGGTACGCCCGCCGCCGATGTGGAGAAACCCGGTAGGCGAGGGGGCAAACCGCGTGACGATGGGGTCGGGCATCTGGGCGGAATTCCAATCGGCGCGACAGCCGCTGCGCGAGACCTACGCGACCGCGGCGTCGCCCTGCCGCACCGTCTGACGAACCTCGAAGCCCTCGAATTGCGGATGGTCGAGGTAGAGCGGCTTGTTCTGACCGGCATCGCGATGGACCTGACGGAACTCCTCCGACCGGGTCCAGGCCTCAAATACCGCCTTGCTTTGCCACACCGAGTGGGAGGCGTAGAGCGTGTAGTCGTCGTGCTCGGGTCCCTTGAGCAGATGAAATTCGACGAAGCCCGGAACCTTGTGCAACTGAGTATCGCGGGTCAGCCAGACCTGCTCGAACGCCTGTTCGGAACCCTTCTTCACGCGAAAACAATTCATGGCGATGAACATCGTCGGGTCTCCGTGGGTCAGGTTGACGTATTTCATGATGGTGCCGGCCTTGCAACCTTCAATGCCGCGTCGACAGAAGCCTGCGTTCCTCGCTGATGCCACCGCACCGGCGACCGGAAGGGACACCGTTGCGCCGGATTTGATCGGTTCCGGCCCTTGGCGCCCCGGCGGAGATTTGCCACATAGGCCCGGTACCGCGGCTTTCGCAGCGGCTGAACGATTTGGATAAGGCACAATGGCGGAAGTCGGGACGGCGGTACGGGAAGCGGGGCAGGACTTCATCCGCGACATCGTCGCGGCTGACCGCGCGTCCGGCCGGCACAAGACGGTGGTGACCCGCTTTCCGCCGGAGCCGAACGGCTACCTGCACATCGGGCACGCCAAGTCGATCGGTCTCAACTTCGGCATCGCCGGAGAATTCGGCGGGCGCTGCCATCTTCGCTTCGACGACACCAATCCGGTGAAAGAGGAGCAGGAGTTCATCGACGCCATCGAGCGCGACGTGCGCTGGCTCGGCTTCGACTGGGGCCAGCACCTCTATCACGCGTCGGACTATTTCGAGCAGCTCTACGCCTGGGCCGAGCACCTGATCCGCAACGGTAAAGCCTACGTGGATGACCAGTCGCAGGAGGAGATCAGGCTGAACCGCGGCACGTTGACGGAGCCGGGAAGGAACAGTTCATTCCGCGAGCGCGGCGTGGACGAGAACCTTGATCTCTTCCGCCGCATGCGCGCGGGCGAGTTTCCCAACGGCGCGCGGGTGCTGCGTGCCAAGATCGACATGACGTCGGGCAACATCAACCTGCGCGATCCTGTGCTCTATCGCATCCTGCATGCGACCCACCCGCGCACCGGCACGGCCTGGTCGATCTATCCGAGCTATGACTTCGCGCACGGCCAGTCGGACGCGATCGAAGGCGTCACGCATTCGATCTGCACCCTCGAATTCGAAGACCACCGGCCGCTGTACGATTGGTTCCTGAATAACCTGCCGGTGCCGTCGCATCCGCGGCAGTACGAATTCGCGCGGCTCAATCTGACTTACACGGTGCTGTCAAAGCGTGCGCTGACGGGGCTGGTGCGCGACGGCCATGTGGACGGCTGGGACGATCCGCGCATGCCGACGATCGCCGGGTTGCGCCGGCGCGGTGTGCCGCCGGAAGCCATCCGCGATTTCGTCAAGCGCATCGGCGTTGCCAAGGCAAATAGCGTGGTCGATGTTGCGATGTTCGACTTCTCGGTGCGCGAGGTGTTGAACAAGACGGCGCAGCGCCGCATGGCGGTGCTGCGGCCGCTCAAGGTGGTGATCGAGAACTACCCGGAGGGGAAGAGCGAAGAGCTCGATGCAATCAATCATCCCGACGATCCGTCCGCGGGCACGCGGCGCATCACGTTTGGTCGTGAGCTCTACGTCGAACGTGACGACTTCATGGAGAATCCGCCGAAGAAATTCTTCCGGCTGTCGCCCGGCAAGGAGGTGCGGCTGCGTTACGCCTATTTCATTACCTGCCGCGAAGCCGTGAAGAACGCCGCCGGCGAGGTGGTGGAACTGCGCTGTACCTATGACCCGGCAACGCGCGGCGGTAACGCACCGGACGGGCGAAAGGTGCAGGCGACGCTGCATTGGGTATCGGCCGCACATGCCGTCCCGGCCGAGGTCCGGCTCTACAATCCACTGTTCACCCGAGCGGACCCGAACCCTGCCGATTTCGCCGCCGAACTCAATCCGAACTCTCTCGAAGTCATTGCGGATTGCCGGCTCGAACCGGCGCTCGCCGGCGCGAACTCCAGCGATCCCGTGCAGTTCGAACGGCAGGGCTATTTCTGCCGCGATGACGGTTCGGCCCCTGGCCGTCTGGTGTTCAATCGCACCGTCGGATTGCGCGACACCTGGGCGAAGGTGGCCGGCAAGACCTGACCGTTGCGCCGTCGCGACTGAGGTTATCAGCGGGGACGACCACGGCCCGAAGGCTTCCCGCAATGCGATAATTGTGTAGCATGGCAACCGCCAGTTTTGGCGCGGGCGTCAGGGGTTGCCGCGCATGGTCGAACCGGTGGGATCGCGCGGGCGCACCGCGGCGTGGCGCCCTTGGGGTGCGGCTGGCCACCGGCCCGCGCCGGAATGGGTCGACGGTCTCGCTGACATCCTGGGCCGGGCCGCCGGCCGCGTCCGCGAATGGGCGCTGGTCGAGGCCGGCCCGGGCCGGCTTGTTCCTTGGCTGGCGATCGCGTTCGGTTGCGGGATCATCGTGTACTTCACCGCCGAGCGCGAACCCGCGCTGTGGGCGACAACCGCGCTGGTGGTGGCGGCTGTCGTCATTGCGGTCCTCGCGCGGCATAGGCCCATCGCCTTTCCGGTGCTGCTTGGCATCGCGGCCGCGGCCGCCGGTTTTGCGGTCGCGACGGCGAAGCGCGCCATCATCGCGCATCCCGTCTTGTCCGCGCCGGTGTGGAGCGCGGATGTCGCGGGCTTCGTCGAGGTGCGCGAGGAGCGCGAACGCTCCGACCGCGTTGTCGTGCGGGTCGAGCGCATCACGGGTCCACGCCTCAACGAAAAGCTCAAGCGCGTGCGGGTGTCCGTGCGCAAAGGCACGGCGCCGCCGGTCGGCGCCTTCGTCGAGTTCAAGGCGCGGCTGTCGCCGCCGCTCGCGCCGTTGCGGCCCGGCGGCTACGACTTCGCGCGCGATATGTACTTCCAGGGGATAGGCGCGTCCGGCTTCGTGCTCGGCCGTATCCGAACCACGCAATCGGAAAAGGCGCCCTCGCTCTGGCTGCGCTACGCCACCGTCATCGACGGCACGCGCGAGGCGATCGACAAACGCATCCGCGCGGTCGTGCCCGGCGACAACGGGGCGATCGCGTCCGCGCTCATCACCGGCAAGCGCGATGCGCTGTCTCAGCCGGTGTTCGACGCGATGTACGCGTCCGGGATTGGGCACGTGCTGTCGATCTCGGGCTACCATATGGCGCTGGTGGCCGGGATCATCTTCTTCGTGCTGCGGGCATCATTTGCCTTGATGCGCGCATTCACCGGCCGCCATCCGATCAAGAAGTGGGCAGCGTTCGCGGCCCTGTGCGTGGCCGCGTTATATCTGCTGCTGTCGGGCGCCGAGGTCGCCACCCAGCGCTCGTTCATCATGATTGCGATCGTTCTCATCGGCGTGATGGTGGATCGGCAGACCTTGACGCTGCGCACCATCACGGTGGCGGCGCTTGGCGTGCTACTGCTTGCACCGGAAGCGGTGGTCCACCCAAGCTTCCAGATGTCATTTGCTGCGACCTTGGCGCTCGTTTCTGGCTACCAGCAAGGGCTGCCGTGGATGAACCGCGGCGCCGACACGCCGCTCGGCGCACGCATCGCGCTCTGGGGCGGCCGCGAGGTCGCCGGCTTGATCATCGTTTCGCTGCTCGCCGGAACTGCGACCATTCCCTATGTGGCCTATCACTTTCACCGCATCTCCTCCTACGGCGTGCTTGCCAACCTGCTGGCCATGCCGGTGGTGTCGGCCTGGGTGATGCCCGCCGGTATTCTCGGCGTGCTCGCACTGCCGTTCGGCCTCGACGGCTATTGCTGGAAGCTGATGGGTGCCGGCATCGACTGGATGGTCGCCATCGCGCTCTGGGTCACCAATCTTCCCGGCGCGGTCGGCCGCATGGCGGCGTTCGGGACGGGGCCGTTGCTCGTCTGCTCGGCCGGCCTCGTGCTCTTGTGCCTGTTCAAGACGCCGTTGCGCTTCCTCGGCGCATTCTTGATTGGCTGCGCCATCATGTTCGCGATCCGCGCGCCGCAGCCGGATGTGCTGGTCGCCGCCGAGGGTACGGCGTTCGCGGTCCGCGGCGCCGACGGGCGGCTCGCCATGATCAAGTCTGGCAGCGATACGTTCGCATTCCGCGAGTGGCTCATGGCCGATGCCGACCTGCGCGCGCCGAAGGACAAGGCGCTGGGTGAGGGAATCCGCTGCGATGGTGCAGGCTGCATCGGCCGATTGCGTGACGGGTCGCTCGTCGCCATTGCGAACACCATCGAGGCGTTCGACGAGGACTGCCGGCGCGCGGCGGTCGTGCTGACTGCGCGCGACGCTCCGCCCGGCTGCGCCGCATTGGTCGTCGACCGGCAGGCGCTCAAGCATAACGGCGCTGTTGCGCTGCGCCGCGTGGGGCAGGGGTTCGAGATGACGCGTGACGCGTCCCGCCGGCTATGACCGGCCCTGGGCTCGCGCCCTTCCTGCGCCGAACGATACGCCCGAAACCGGCCGGTCATCCGCCACGCGGCGGCAGCCGCCGGATGCGACGCCGAGCACCGAAGACCTGGAGCCGGGAGACTGAACCTCGCCGATCAATAGCGCCGGAATAGTCCGACGAGCT
The DNA here is from genome assembly GCA_963763365.1 of uncultured Alphaproteobacteria bacterium. Taxonomy (GTDB): domain Bacteria; phylum Pseudomonadota; class Alphaproteobacteria; order Rhizobiales; family Xanthobacteraceae; genus VAZQ01. The sequence goes on from CAVXOE010000016.1 coordinate 155,197, forward strand.
TGCCCTGGATGCGAACGCGGTTCGGCGGGAGGATGCGCACCTCGTAAGAAGTGTTGGCCGGCTCGAGCGCGATCGACGCGCCGCGGCGGCGGAAGCGCTTCAAGGTCGCCTCTTCCTCGTCGATCAGCGCGACCACGATGTCGCCGGTGTCGGCCGCTTCGGTCTTCTTGATCAGCGCCGTGTCACCATCGAGAATTCCGGCGTCGATCATCGAATCGCCGCGCACCTCAAGCGCGAAGTGTTCGCCCGACGTCAAGAGCTCGGGCGGCACGTTGACGACATGGGTCTTCGACTGGATCGCCTCGATCGGCGTGCCGGCAGCGATGCGGCCCATCACCGGCACCGCGACAGGGCGGCTACCTTCATCCTCCGAGGTGGTCCGCACCCGGCCGAGGTTGCCTTCGATCACGCTCGGAGTGAAGCCACGCGTGCGGCCGCCAGCCCCAATCCCTTGCGCGACCGCATCGGGGAGCTTGATGACCTCGATGGCGCGCGCACGGTTCGGAAGACGGCGGATGAAACCGCGCTCCTCCAGGGCCGTGATCAGGCGGTGAATGCCCGACTTCGAGCGCAGGTCGAGCGCGTCCTTCATCTCGTCGAAGGAGGGTGGCACGCCAGCCTCCTTCAGACGCTCGTGGATGAAGCGAAGAAGCTCGAACTGCTTGCGGGTCAGCATGGCGTTTTCCCCGACTGCCGGGCGGGTCAGGAGACTCGCCCGAAACAAATCATGAACGGACACTATATGTTCCATATGTGTTCCGCAACCATTTAATTTGACGTGAAGAATGCAAAAGACAGCTAAAGGCCGAGCTTAATGATAACGCATGGACTGCCCGCCTTGGCTGCCGGCGCGTGCGCGTCGCGCTGCAGGAGACAGTCGGCTTGCGCCAGAGGGACGAGCATCGAACTGTCCTGTATGGGCGCCGCAGTGGCCACAGGGATGCCGTCTGGGCCGGCCGCAAGGGTTGCGCGCAGGTAGCTCGCCCGTTCGTCGTTGGCCGGCAGGTCCTGGCCGAGCACCGCGTGCTCCGGCCTGGGCGCAATATCGGCGCGCCCGCAGAGCCGACGGATGAGCGGCACCAGGAAGAGAATTGCACAGACATAGGCCGAGACCGGGTTGCCGGGCATGCCGAGCGCGTGCATCTCGCCCAGCCTGCCGTGCATCATCGGCTGCCCGGGGCGTAAGGCTATCCGCCAGAACGACAACGCGAGGCCCTCGGACGCGAGGGCCTTCTGCACGAGGTCGTGCTCACCCACCGAGGCGCCGCCGGACGTCACGAGGATGTCGCAATGCGCGGCGCGGGCGCGCCGAACCGCCGCTACGGTCGCATCAATCCGGTCGGGTGCGATGCCGAGATCGAGGACCTCGCATCCTTCGCGGCGCAGAAGCGCCATGGTGGCATAACCGTTCGAATAGACGATCTCGCCTGCGCCGGGATTTCCGCCTGGCATCACCAGTTCGTCGCCGGTCGCCAGCACTGCGACCTTGGGCCGGCGGTGGACCGGTACGGTGGCGTGGTTCATCGCGGCGGCCAGCGCGAGGTCGCGGTCGCTCAACCGATGGCCCTGGCGCAGCAGGACCGCGCCGCGGGCGAAATCGAGGCCCGCCACGCGTACATTCTTGCCCTTCTCGCAGGTGGAGGCGATGGCGACGATGTCGCCGTCTCGCGTGGTGTTCTCCTGGATGACGATGGTGTCGGCGCCTCGTGGCACGACGCCGCCGGTGAAGATACGCGCCGCCTCTCCGGGCCCGACCGTGCCCTCGAACGGGTGCCCGGCGGCGACTTCCCCGATGATCTTGAGACGCGCGGGCGCGGTCACGACGTCGGCCGCACGCACCGCGTACCCGTCCATGGCCGAGACGTCGGCCGGCGGCTGTGTCCGCAACGCGGCAAGGTCGGCGGCCAGCACCCGGCCGTGCGCTTCTGCCAACGGAGCGGCTTCCGCCGTCAGCGGATTTGCGTCCGCGAGCACGCGGGAGAGCGCCTCCGCGACGGAGATCGACGCCACGCTCTACTCCTTCGCCCGATAATGTCCCGACTTGCCGCCGCTCTTCTCGACCAGGCGGATGCCCTCGATGCGCATGCCGCGCTCGACCGCTTTGACCATATCGTAGATCGTGAGGCAGGCGACCGATACGGCGGTCAACGCCTCCATCTCGACACCGGTTTGCCCGCTCACCTTGGCGGTTGCCTGCACGATGAGGCCGGGCAGCTTGCGGTCCGGTGTGATGTCGACGGTGACCTGGGACAGCGCCAGCGGATGGCAGAGCGGGATCAGTTCGTGCGTGCGCTTTGCCGCCATGATGCCGGCAAGCCGCGCGGCGCCCAGCACGTCGCCCTTCTTGGCATCGCCCTTTAGTACGAGGTCGAGCGTCGCTTTTGTCATCAGCACGCGGCCTTCGGCCACGGCGACACGCGCGGTCGCGGCCTTGGCCGAGACGTCGACCATGTGGGCTTCGCCGCTCTTGCCGAGATGAGAGAGCCTGGGCGCGCGGGCCACCGCTTACTCCGCGGCGCCGAGGCTGCGATGCTTGCCCGCGAGCAGCGCCCGCGTGGCTGCCGCAACGTCACGCTCGCGCATCAGGCTTTCGCCGACCAGGAAGGTCGAGATGCCCACCCCGGCGAGATATTCGAGGTCGGCAGGAGTGAAGACGCCGCTTTCGCCGACCGCGATGCGGCCGTGCGGAATCTTGGGTCCGAGCCGCTTGCTGGTCTCCAGCGTGGTCTCGAAGGTCTTGAGGTTGCGGTTGTTGATACCGACCAGCCGCGAGCGGCGCCGCAACGCACGCTCGAGCTCCCACTCGTCGTGCACCTCAAGCAAAACGTCCATGCCGAACGCGATCGCCGTATCCTCAAGGTCCTGCGCCAGGCGGTCGTCGACCGAGGCCATGATGATCAGGATGCAATCGGCGCCCCAGGCGCGCGCCTCGGCCACCTGATAAATCTCGTACATGAAATCCTTGCGCAGCACGGGGAGCGAGGTCGCCGCGCGCGCCGCGGTCAGGTATTCCGGCTTGCCCTGAAATGATGGTCCGTCGGTGAGCACCGACAGGCAGGCGGCACCACCGGCCTCGTAGGCGCGCGCCAGCGCGGGCGGGTCGAAATCGGCGCGGATCAGGCCGCGTGACGGACTGGCTTTCTTGATCTCGGCGATCAGCGCGTAATTGCCAGCCACAAGCTGGCGTTCGATCGCGCGAACAAATCCGCGCGGTGGCGAAGCCGCCTTGGCGTCGGCCTCGACTGCCGCGAACGGGCGCGCGCGCTTGGCAGCGGCGATCTCTTCGCGCTTGTAGGCCTCGATCTTGCTGAGAATATCGGCCATGGCCAGTCCTCAGGAATTCGAGATCGCGATCAGGCGATCGAGACGGCCTTCGGCCTCGCCGGAGTCGATGGACTTTTCGGCGAGGGCAACGGCCTGCTTGAGTTCGTTCGCGCGGCCCGCGACGACCAGTCCGGCGGCGGCGTTGAGGACGGCGACGTCGCGGAAGGCGTCCTTCTTGCCCTTGAGCACATCGAGCAGCGCCCGCGCGTTATGATCGGCGTCGCCACCGCGCAACGCTTCCGGCTTGACGCGCTTGAGGCCCACGTCTTCGGGCGTGATTTCGAAGCTGCGGACCGTGCCGTTTTCTAGCGCAGCGACGTAGGTCGGACCCGATGTCGTGATCTCGTCGAGGCCGTCGGAGCCGTGCACGACCCACACTCGCTCGGAGCCGAGGTTCTTGAGCACCTGGGCGAGCGGTTCGATCCACTGGCGCGAGAACACGCCGACCATCTGCCGTTTGACGCCCGCTGGATTGGAGAGGGGGCCGAGCAGATTGAAGATCGTCCGCGTGCCAAGCTCGACCCGGGTCGGGCCGACATTCTTCATCGCCGGATGATGCGCGGGCGCGAACATGAAGCCGATGCCCGCTTCGTCGATGCAGCGGGCGACATCCTGCGGCGTCAATTCGATCCTGACGCCGAGTGCGCCGAGCACGTCGGCGGCGCCCGAGCGCGAGGAAAGCGCGCGGTTGCCGTGCTTGGCGACCGGGACGCCCGCGCCCGCCACGATGAAGGCCGCGCAGGTCGAGATGTTGAACGAGCCAGACGCGTCGCCGCCGGTGCCGACCACGTCGACGGCGTCGGCGGGCGCCGTGACGCGCAGCATCTTCTCGCGCATGGCGGTGACCGCGCCGGTGATCTCCTCGACTGTCTCGCCGCGCACCCGCAGCGCCATCAGGAGCCCGCCCATCTGCGATGGCGTCGCCTCGCCCGACATCATGCGGTCGAAGCCGCGCGCCGCCTCGTCGCGGCTGAGCGTGGCGCCGGTTGCCGCCTTGGCGATCAATCCCTTGAAATCGTCGCTCACATTCGCCTCTCAGAGCACACGGCGCGTGGCGCGATGACCGGCCGGACGCCGTCCGGTCGACGTGTTCCACGCCGCGGCGATGTCGAGGAAGTTGCGCAGGAGAAGATGCCCATGCTCGGACGCGATGCTTTCCGGATGAAACTGTACGCCGTGCACCGGAAGCGTGCGATGCGCGAGCCCCATGACCAGTTCGTCGTCGGTCTCCGCCGTCACCTTGAGGTCCTTCGGAAACGTGCTCTGCTCGACCACGAGCGAATGGTAGCGCGTCGCCTTGAACGGTGCATTGATGCCGTGAAAGACGCCTTCGCCCTGGTGCCTGATCTCGGATAGCTTGCCGTGCACGGGCACCGGTGCGCGCACCACGTTGCCGCCGAAGGCCTGCCCGATCGCCTGATGCCCGAGACAGACGCCGAGGATCGGGATCGTCGCCGCGGTCTTGTCGATCACGTCGAGGCAGATGCCGGCATCGTTCGGCGTGCAGGGGCCGGGCGATAGCACGATGGCGTCGGGATCGAGCGCCACGACTTCGTCGACCTTGATCTTGTCGTTGCGATGCACGGCCACGTCCGCCCCCAAACCCCCGAAATAGTGGAACAGGTTGAAGGTGAAGCTGTCGTAGTTGTCGATCAGGACGATCATGGCCGCCCGTTCGCTTGCCCGCTCAGGGTCTTAGACGCGGGTCCGGAGGGGGTCAAGGAGCGCTCACTGCCCCCGTCGCGCCGCGCTGGCGAAGCGCTTGGCCTCCTCGGCGGCGCGGAACAGGGCCTTGGCCTTGTCGACGCACTCCTGCTGCTCGGACTTGGGGTTGGAGTCCGCAACGATGCCGGCGCCGGCCTGCACGTACATCGTGCCGTCCTTGATCAGCGCGGTGCGCAGCACGATGCAGCTGTCCATCTCGCCGGCGGCCGAGAAATAGCCGACCGAGCCGGCGTAAAGCCCGCGCTTCTCCTTTTCCAGTTCGTCGATGACCTCCATCGCCCGCACCTTGGGCGCGCCTGACACCGTGCCCGCCGGAAAGCCCGCAGCCAGCGCGTCGAGCGCGTCGTATTTGGTGTCGAGCTTGCCCTCGACGTTGGACACGATGTGCATCACCTGGCTGAACCGCTCGATGAAGAACTGGTCCGTCACCTTGACGGTCGCGGTGCGCGAGACGCGGCCGACGTCGTTTCTGCCGAGATCGAGCAGCATCAGGTGCTCGGCGCGTTCCTTCTGGTCGGCGAGCAGTTCGGCTTCCAGCGCCTGGTCCTCATGCGGCGTGGCGCCGCGCGCCCGCGTACCGGCCAGCGGTCGGATGGTGACGGTACCCTCGCGCAGCCGCACCAGGATTTCCGGGCTCGAGCCGGCGACCGCGAAGTCGCCGAAGTCGAGGAAATAGAGGAAGGGCGCGGGGTTGACCCGTCGCAGCGCACGGTAGAGCGAGAACGGCGGCAGCTCGAACGGCGCGTGAAACCGCTGCGACAGCACGACCTGAAAGACGTCACCGGCCGCGATGTATTCCTTCGCAGCCTTCACCATCCGCTCGTATTCGGCCGGCGTCGTGTTGGACGACGGCCAGACCGTCAAGAGCCCGGCTTTGATATTGGGCGGAGAATGCGCGAGCGGTGCTTCCAGCGCATCGACCATTGCGGACAGCCGCTCGTTCGCGCGCGTATATGCGATATCGGCCGAGACGCCGAACTCGGGACGCACCGGAGTCACGACCGTCAAGGTGTCCTTCACGGCGTCGAACACCACCACGATCATGGGACGCACCATCACGGCGTCGGGCACGCCGATCGGGTCCGGATTGGGTTGCGGCAGTTCCTCCATCTGCCGGACCATGTCGTAGCCCAAATAGCCGAAGATGCCGGCGGCCATCGGCGGCAGCGCCTCGGGCAGTTCGATACGGCTTTCGGCGAGGAGAGCCCGCAAGGCTTCGAGCGGCGCCTCGTTGCAGGGCTTGAAACCGTCGGGCGTATGCCGCGCGGTCCGGTTGATTTCGGCGCGTCCGCGCACCGTGCGCCAGATCACGTCGGGATCAAGTCCGATGATCGAATAGCGTCCGCGGACTGCGCCGCCCTCGACCGATTCCAGGAGGAAGCTCATCGGCCGCCCGTCGGCGATTTTGAGATAGGCCGACACCGGCGTTTCGAGATCGGAGACCAGCGTGGTCCAGACCACTTGGGTCTCGCCTCTCGCGTAACGCTTGGCGAACGCCGGTCCCTGCGGTTCGATCTGCATGGATCAGTTTGTGTCGACCGCACCGCCGCTGATGATCTGGTTCAGCGCACTCTGATTGATCGTCACGCCAATTTCGTCTTCCAGCCGTGCGATGTACTGGCTGAACATGTCTTCGGCGACCGCGCGGTTCAGCGTGTCTTGGGCCTTCTTGGCTTCCTCGGACGTCGTATCGAGAGCCGGTATGACGATGTCGGAGACGCGGAAGACAATCTGCTCCGCGGCCTGCGCGGCATCGGCGCTGCCCAGCTCGCCTTTGCGGGTGCGGAAGACGACCTCGACCGCCGCGGACGAAAGCGGGGGAGGGGTGTCGGCCCGCTTGATGCCCGCCAAGGGCAGCACGGTCAGTTGGTTGGCCTCGGCGACCTCCGCGAACGTCGATCCGGCCTTGAGCTTATCGAGGATTTCGGTCGCCTTGGCCTTCAGGCGCGACGCGATCTCCTGTTCGCGCCAGCGCGCCTCGACCTGCTCCTTCACTTCGTCCAGCGGGCGATCGCGTGACGGGGTGATGCCCGTGACCTCGAACCACACATAGCCGCCATCAAATTGCAGCGGATCGCGCTCGGCGCCGACGTCGGCGGAAAATGCCGACGGCAACAGCCGCTGCGGATCGGGCACGGCGACGGGGAGGCCGGAGGGCGCGCGCCCGGACCGGTCGATGGCTTCGATCGTGCGCGGCGAGAGCTTGAGCGCCTCGGCGGCTTCGGTCAGCGATTTGCCGTCGGTGCGCGCGTCCTCGATCTTGTCGTAAAGCTTGAGGATGTCGGCCTTGGCGCGCTCCAGCGATAATTCCTTCTTGAGTTCGGGGGCGACCTCATCGATCGGGCGTACCAGTTCGGGCTCGATCTTGAGAACCTGCACCAGTGCCGTGCCGAAACGGCCCTGCACGGGGGCGCTGACTTCGCCTTCCTTCAGCGCGAAAGCCGCGTCGCCGACCGCGCGGTCAATAATGGCCGATTTGGTCAGCGTGCCGAGATCCATGTCCTTCTCGGTCAGGCCGCGATCCTTGGCGATCTCGGCGAAGGTCGCGCCTTTGGCGATCCGCTCGGCCGCGGCCTTTGCGTCGGCCTCGTTCGGAAAGACGATCTGCTGGATGTGCCTGCGCTCCGGGGTGACGTAGCGGGAGCGGCGGCTCTCGTAGGCGGCCTTGATATCCGCGTCCGAGATTTCGACCCATGGCGCCTGCTCGGAGGGGATCAGCGAAACGATGAGAAGCTTGCGGTACTCCGGCGCACGAAACAGAATTTTGCGGTCGTCGAAGTATTTGGCCAGCTCTTCCGGCGTCGGCGGCGCGATCTCGCCGGCCTTGCTGCGGTCGAGCAGCACATATTCGATCGCCCGCTGTTCGTTCTGATAGCGGTTGGCGGCCTCGATCATCGCCTTGCTCACGACCGACCCGCTGACGATCGTGGTGGCGAGTTGCCGGCGCAGCATCTGGCGGCGCTGCTCGCTGATGAAGCGTGCCTCGGTGTAGCCTGCCTGCCGGATGGTCTGTTCGAAGCGGAAGCGATCGAATTGCCCGTTCGGGCCGAGGAAGGCCGGATCGGCGGTGATCTTTTTGACGACCTCGGCATCGGAAACGTTGAGTCCGAGCGCGCGGACGCGTTCGTCGAGCGCCACATCGGAGATGAGCTGGGTAATCACCAGCCGGTCGAGCCCAAGCGCGCGGGCCTGGTCGGCGCTGATCGGCCGCCCGAGCTGGCGCGAGTATTGCTGCAACCGGTCATTGTAGAGCGTACGGAACTGCTCGATCGAAATCTCGGTCTTGCCGATCTTGGCGACGGTTGAACGGCCGAATCCGCGGAAAATGTCGCCGATTCCCCAGATCGCGAAACTGAGCACCAAAAACCCGACGACGGCGGCCATCACCACCTTGCCGAGCCAGTTGGACGACGCTTTGCGCAGACCTCGAAGCATAAGCCATCCTGTCGTGATCAAGAGCCCCGAGGCCGGGCAGCCTGCGGCCAACCAAAGGCGGGGCATCATATTGAGCGCAACACGTAGCCGCAACACGTGCGACCGCGCGCCACATTCGCGTAGAGGCCGTGGAAATACGGCGCTGGCGTGGCTTCGCCGGCTCTGGTACCGGCTGGCCGAGACCAAGAAGCCGGGAGAGGGCGGCATGAACGGCCGGCGGCGCCCGCTGATCGCGGGAAACTGGAAGATGAACGGGCTCAAGGCGGCGGCTGCCGAACTTGACCGGATCATCGCAGCCGCGCCCGGCCTGCCGCCGGAAATCGACATCCTGGTGTGCCCGCCTACGACCCTGCTGGCCGATTTCGCTGCCCGGGCGCGCGAATCGCGGGTGGCGATCGGGGCGCAGGATTGCCATGCCGAGCCCGCCGGCGCGTTCACCGGCGACCTTTCGGCCGAAATGCTCAAGGATGCCGGCGCCCGCGCGGTCATCGTCGGCCATTCCGAGCGGCGCGCCTATCACCGGGAAAGCGACCAGGATGTGCGTGCGAAGGCATTGGCGGCCCGCCGCGCGGGGCTTATGGCCATCGTCTGCGTCGGGGAGACCCGCCCGGAACGCGAAGCGGGACGCGCCGCGGCTATCGTCGGAACGCAACTCGCGGGCTCGTTGCCGGACGGGGCCACGGCCGCGAATTTGGTCGTTGCCTACGAACCGGTATGGGCCATCGGCACTGGCCTGACCCCAACACCGGGCGACGTCGCCTCGATGCACGCCCTGATCCGCCGTCAATTGACCGACCGTTTCCATGCCGAAGGGGAGGGCATCCGCATTCTCTATGGCGGCTCGGTGAAGGCGTCGAACGCCAAGGAGCTCATGAGCGTCGCCAACGTTGACGGCGCACTCGTCGGCGGCGCGAGCCTGAAGGCCGATGAGTTCCTGGCGATCGCAGGTGTCTGCCGGTAGGCACGCCAAGCGGAACCAGCATGGTGGAATTGCACGCGCGGCCCTCCCGCGCGTGCGCAATTCGGATTAGTCTCGTTCAAAAGAACAACAAGGCTGCGCCGCGTGGAGCAAATCCGCGCGGTACGTGTCGCGCTCGAATGCGCGACCGGCACAGGGAGAGCGCCATGGCGGACGATACCAATCCGATTGCACGTCGACGTTTCCTGGTCGGGGCTGGGACCGCAGTCGCCGCCGGCCTGACGCCGCCGGCGCAGGCGCAGACTCCGCAACCTGCTGCCGCGCCCGGCGCGCCGCCGGCGCCCGACCATGAGCCGCTGCTCACGTTGACGGCGACCGAGCACGCGTTCTTCGCGGCCGCGGTCGACACCATCATCCCCGCTGACGAGCTTTCGCCTTCCGGCAGCCAGTGCGGCGTCGCGACCTTTATCGACCGCCAGCTCGCGGGTGCCTACGGCACCGGCGCCAGGCTTTATCGCGACGGACCGTTCCCCAAAGCCAAGCCCGAGCTTGGCTATCAGCTCTCGCTCAATCCGCGCGAATTCTTCCGCGCCGGCATCGAGGCGGCGAACGCCTGGACGCACAAGACCTACGGCAAGGATTTCGACCGGCTCACCGAGAAAGACCGGGAGGAGGCCTTGAAGACGATGGAGCAGGGTAAGGCGCCGTTCCCCGGTTTCACCAGCACGATGTTTTTCAACGCACTCCTGCAGATCACCATGGAGGGGTTCTTCGCCGACCCCATGTATGGCGGCAACCGCAACATGGCAGCGTGGAAGATGGTCGGATATCCGGGTCTGCCGGCGACCTATCGCGAAGAGATTAAGACGTATTTCGGCAAGAAGTACGACCAGCCGCCGCAGTCGATTGCGGATTTCTCCTGATCGACGTGGGCGGGTCGCGGCGCACGCCGCCGCCTCGCGCAGTATCCCCCGATCTCGTTCGAATAATCGCGCGGTCAACGCGCGGAGTCTCTAGGAGAGGAACCCCATGGCCACGATGCTCAAGGAAGTCGATGCGGTCACCATCGGCGTCGGTTTCACCGGCAGCATTCTCGCGCGCGAACTGACCAAGGCCGGCCTCAAGGTGGTCGGTCTCGAGCGTGGCGCAAACCGCACGGCGCGCGACGATTTCGCGCTGCCGTCCGTGCGCGACGACCTGAAATACGCGATCCGCCAGGAGCTGTTCCAGGACACCCAGTTGGAGACAGTGTCGCTGCGGCATTCGCCGTCGGAAACGGCGCTGCCGATCCGCCGCCTTGGCTCGTTCCTGCCCGGCACCGGCGTGGGCGGCGCGGGCGCGCATTGGAACGGCGTGACCTGGCGGCTTCTGCCGTCCGACCACAATCTGCGCACCCACCTGGAGAACCGCTACGGCAAGAGCGCCATCCCGGCCGACATGACGATCCAGGATATTCCGGTCTCCTACGACGAGCTTGAGCCCTACTACGACCGCTTCGAGAAGCTGACCGGCATTTCCGGCAAGGCCGGCAATCTGCGCGGTCAGAAGATCGACGGCGGCAACGTGTTCGAGGGAGTCCGGCAGAACGAATATCCCAACCCGCCGCTCGCGCTCACCATGCCGGGCTCGATCATGCAGAAGGCCGCCAAGGACCTTGGCTATCACCCGTTCCAGGCGCCGGCCGCCAACATGAGCGAGACCTATACCAATACGGAAGGGCTCACGCTCGGCGCCTGCGAGTATTGCGGCCATTGTGAGCGCTTCGGCTGCGAAGCCAACGCGAAGGCTTCGCCGCAGTCCTGCATCCTGCCGGTGCTGCTGCCCGATCCCAAATTCGAACTGCGCACCCATGCCTATGTGAAGGAGCTGGTCTACGACCGGCAGGCCAAGAAGGTGAAGGCGGTGCGCTACGTCGACACGCGCAGCGGCGAGGAGTTCGAACAGCCCGCCGGCATCGTGCTGCTTGGTGCGTACGTGTTCAACAACATGCTGCTGATGGCGACGGCGGGCATCGGCGAGCAGTACGACCCGGTCACCGGAAAGGGCACGATCGGCAAGAACTACTGCTATCAGGTGAGCGGCAACGGCGTGGCGGTGTTCTTCGAAGACAAGGAGATCAACCCGTTCATGGCGGCGGGCGCTTCGCACGGCATGAACATCGACGACTTCAACGGCGATAACTTCGATCACTCGGGCCTGGGCTTCTTCGGCGGCGCCTGGATCTCGGCCGGACGCTCCAACGGCCGGCCCATTGCAACGCGACCTGTCCCTCCCGGCACGCCGCGCTGGGGCCGCGAATGGAAGAAGGCGACCGCCAAGTGGTACAATCACTCGTTCGGGATCGGTGCCTCGGCTTGCAACTATGCGCACCGCGAGAACTATCTCGACCTTGATCCGACCTACAAGGATGCGCTCGGCCGGCCGCTCGTCCGCATGACCTATAATTTCCACGACAACGACTACAAGGTCGCGCAGTATATCGGCGGCGTGCTCGACAAGCTTGCCACTGCGATGAAGCCGACGATCAAGGGCAACGTCAATGTGCGGCGCGGCAACTACAACGTCGTGCCGTATCAATCGACCCACAATACCGGCGGCACCATCATGGGTTCGAACCCGACGAACAGTGTGGTGAACCGCTATGCACAGGCCTGGGGCGCGGACAATCTGTTCGTCATGGGCGCCTCGCTGTTCCCGCAGAACGCCTCCTACAATCCGACCGGCTTATTGGGCGGGCTTGCCTATTGGACCGCCGAGGCCATCACCAAGCAGTATCTGAAGAAGCCGGGCGCGCTCGTCCCGGCGTGAGTTCTGTCCGACGACATCGGCGACCTTTGGAGATCAACATGGCCGACGAAAACCCGATCCCGCGCCGAAATTTCCTCGTTGGAGCAGGTACCGCGGTCGCTGCGGGGCTTGCTCCGGCCGCGTCTGCCGATGCGCAGCAGGTGCCGGCTGTTCCGGCCGCCGCGCCGGCGGCCGCGACCGAACCGCCTGGCCACCTCACCCTCACCGCCACCGAGGCGGCGTTCTTCACCGCAGCCGCCGACACCATGATCCCGGCCGACAACCTCTCGCCGTCTGGGAGCGATTGCGGCGTGGTCATTTTCATCGACCGGCAACTTGCCGGTGCGTGGGGCAGCGGAGCCAAGATGTATCGGCAAGGGCCGTTCCGGAAGGGCACGCCCACGCAAGGCTATCAACTGCCGCTCACGCCGCGCGAGTTCTTCGCGGCCGGCATCGTCGCCGCGAACGAATGGTCGCGCAAAACTCACGGCAAGGATTTCGACCGGCTTGCCTCGAAGGAGCGCGAGGCGGCGCTGAAGGACCTCGAAAGCGGCAAGGCGGCGTTGCCCGATTTCGACGGCAAGCAATTCTTCGGTGCCCTGCTCAAGATCACCATGGAAGGGTTCTTCGCCGATCCGATCTATGGCGGCAATCGCGGCAAGGCCGGTTGGCGAATGGTCGGCTATCCGGGCCTGCCTGCGGTCTATTCCACGTTGATTGATGAATATCGCAACAAGCGTTACGTGGTCGAGCCGCAGTCCATTCAGGACTTCTCGTAACGTTGTCTCTTGAGGAGAGGCCGATATGGCAACGCGGTTGAAGGAAGTCGACGCCGTCATGGTCGGCATGGGCTGGACCGGCAGCATCATGGCGCGCGAACTGACCAAGGCGGGCCTCACGGTGGTCGGTTTGGAGCGCGGCGAAGACCTCACGCCGCGCGAGCACTTCGCACTGCCCAACATTCGCGATGAGCTGAAATATACCCACCGGCTGGAGCTGGTGCAGGACCCCGCGCTGGAGACCCTGACCTTCCGCAATCGCTCCTCCGAAACTGCGCTGCCGATGCGGCGCATGGGCTCGTTCCTGCCGGGCAATTCCGTCGGCGGCGCGGCCAACCACTGGGGCGGACTGCATTGGCGCTATCTGCCGTCCGATCACGCCTGCCGCAGCCACATCGTCAACCGCTATGGCGCCAAGGCCATCCCGGAGGACATGACGATCCAGGACTGGGCGATGAGCTACGACGAGCTTGAGCCCTACTACGACCGCTTCGACAAGTTGTGCGGCGTTTCCGGCAAGGCCGGCAATCTGCGCGGCCAGAAGGTCGAAGGCGGCAATGTCTTCGAAGGGCGGCGCAGCGACGAATATCCCAACCCGCCGATGAAGATGACCGAGTCCGCCCTGATGTTCGGGAAGGCGGCGAAGGAGCTCGGCTATCATCCGTTCCCGCAGCCGATCAGCAATGCCAGCCAGCCCTACGTCAACAACGAGGGGCTACAGCTCGGCGGCTGCCAATACTGCGGCCATTGCGACAAGTCAGGCTGCGAAGCCAACGCAAAGGCCGGCCCGCATGTCTGCGTCCTGCCGCACCTGCGCGCCGATCCGAAATTCACGCTGCGGCCCCGTTCGTGGGTGAGCCGCGTCCTCTACGACAAGGCAGCCAAGAAGGTGACGGGTGTGCTCTACACCGATACCCGTACCGGGGAGGAGTACGAGCAGCCGGCCGGTCTCGTCGTGCTCTCGGCCTATGTGTTCGGCAACATCTCGCTGTTGTTCAATTCCGGCATCGGCGAGCCCTACGATCCGGTCACCGGCAAGGGAGCGGTCGGCAAGAACTACTGCTACCAGCTCTCCCGCATGGGCGTGACGATGTACTTCGAGAACAAGGACTTCAATCCATTCATGGGCGCGCCCGGCGCCGCCATGGCGCTCGATGACGTCGACGGTGACAACTTCGATCACTCGGGCCTTGGCTTCCTCGGCGGCGCGCGCTTTGCCTGCGGCCACGCCGACGGCCGGCCGATCGGTTACCGGCCGGTGCCGCCGGGCACGCCGCGCTGGGGCGCGCAGTGGAAGCAGGCGACCGCGAAGTGGTATCACCACGCGGCGAGCATCGCGGTGTCGGGTTCGAACTACGCCAACCGCAACAACTACCTTGACCTCGATCCGACCTATAAGGACCAGCTCGGCCGTCCGCTGCTGCGGCTCACCTACAACTTCGTCGAGAACGACTTCAAGGTGATGGAGTACACGGTCGGCGTGGCGCGCAAGATCGCGCAGGCGATGAATCCGACGATCCTCGGCCCGGCGCGCATCCGCCGCGGCGACTACGACATCGTGCCCTACCAGTCGACGCACAATACCGGCGGCACCATCATGGGCACCGATCCCAAGACCAGCGTGGTGAACCGCTTTCTGCAGTCCTGGGACGCCAGCAACCTGTTCATCATGGGGGCGTCCACGTTCCCGCAACAGCCGGCTTACAACCCGACCGGTCCGGTCGGAGCGCTGGCCTACTGGTCGGCGGAAGCGATCGTCACGAAATATCTCAGGAGTCCGGGGCCGCTGGTGCCGGCGTAAGGGGAGGCGAGAGGTGGATATCAAAATATGGGTCGCGCCGATCGGCGCGTTGTTCGTCATTGCGGGTGGCACGGCCGCGTGGGCCGCGGACGCCGAGCACGGCAAGGTGCTGTTTCAGGGCTGCATCGCCTGCCATAGCGAGCGGCCGGACGCGCTGGGGCCGAGCCTGCGGGGCGTGTTCAAGCGCAAATCCGCGTCCCTTGAGGATTTTCGCTATTCCAACGCCATGACGCGGGCAAATCTGACCTGGGATGAGGAAAATCTACACGCGTACATTGCAAATCCCCAGGCCAAGGTGAAGGGCAACCGCATGCCCTTCGGCGGGCTCACGTCGCCGAAAGACATCGACGACATCGTCGCCTATCTCAAAGCCTACAATTAGCGGCCTAATCCCGGTCCGATCCGGCCGCTAGCGGCCTTCTGAACCGCCACACTAGGGTCAAATTTGCACGCCCGGTGGAAATCTCGCCAGGGGCCGTGTAGACACGCGCCTCGCGACCTATATGTCCGGCGACAAAGCCGCCTTTCGCCGATCCGCAGGGATTTGACCGAGTAGACCCATGCAAACTGTCGTTATCGTCATTCATCTCATGATCGTCCTGACGCTGGTCGGCACCGTTTTGCTGCAGAAGTCGGAGGGCGGTGGCCTCGGCATCGGTGGTGGCGGAGGCGGAGGCTTCCTGTCGAGCCGGGGAACCTCGAACGTGCTCACCCGCACCACCGCGATCCTGGCAGGGGCCTTCTTCGCCACCAGCCTTCTGCTCTCGATTCTGGCGAGCATGGATCGCAAGCCCAACACCATCATCCGAAATACCGGTGCTCCGACCCAGCCGGTGCCGGGCGCCCCGCCGGCGCCAGCGCCGGGCGGCGGCGTGCTCGATACGCTCCGGCAGCAGGAGCAACCGCCGGCCGGGCCGCAGGTGCCGCGGTCACAGTGACGAAGCTTCGAAGGGCCGGGTGACCGGCCCTTCGGCTTTCTGTGGAAGGGCCATGCAGCGGACGAATGGCTAGTTCAGTGAGCACATCAGGAAAAAACGGCAAGCCGCTGCATTGGCAAGCGTATTTGACGACATGCGGGCGGCGCATACCGCGTTTGGAGCGCCCGACAAACCGCTCGTCGAATTGCCTCCGCGGGTTTAGACGTTGAATCCCATGGCGCGGTACATCTTCATCACCGGCGGCGTGGTCTCCTCACTTGGCAAGGGTCTCGCATCGGCAGCGCTCGGCGCGCTCCTGCAGGCGCGCGGCTACAAGGTCCGCCTGCGCAAGCTCGATCCCTATCTCAACGTCGATCCGGGCACGATGTCGCCCTACCAGCACGGCGAGGTCTTCGTCACCGACGATGGCGCCGAGACCGACCTCGACCTCGGGCACTACGAGCGCTTCACCGGCCGTCCGGCCACCCGGCAGGACAACATCACCACCGGCCGCATCTACCAGGACATCCTCACCAAAGAGCGTCGCGGCGACTATCTCGGCGCCACCATCCAGGTCATCCCGCACGTCACCAACGCCATCAAGGAGTTCATCCGCGACGGCAACGACGGCTACGACTTCGTGCTGTGCGAGATCGGCGGCACGGTCGGCGACATCGAGGGCCTGCCGTTCTTCGAGGCGATCCGGCAGCTCGGCAACGATCTGCCGCGCAACCACGCCGTCTATATCCATCTCACGCTGCTGCCGTTCATCACCGGCGCGGGCGAGCTCAAGACCAAGCCGACCCAGCACTCGGTGAAGGAACTGCGCTCGATCGGCATCCAGCCCGACATTCTGCTCTGCCGCTCCGATCGTCCGATCCCGAAGGATGAGCGGCGTAAGCTCGCGCTGTTCTGCAATGTGCGCGAGAGCGCCGTGATCGAGGCGCTCGACGCCGACAATATCTACGCGGTGCCGCAGGCCTATCACGACGCCGGGCTCGATCAGGAAGTGCTCGCGGCGTTTGGCGTCGAGGCGCGCGGCGAGCCCGATCTGGCCCGCTGGCGCTTCATCAACGAACGCATCCGCAATCCGGAGGGCGACGTCACCATCGCGGTGGTCGGCAAGTACACCGGGATGAAGGACGCCTATAAATCGCTGATCGAAGCGCTCTCGCACGGCGGCATCGCCAACAAAGTGAAAGTCAATCTCGACTGGATCGAGTCCGAGGTGTTCGAGCGCGAGGATCCGACGCCCTTCCTCGAGCACGTCAACGGCATCCTCGTCCCGGGCGGCTTCGGCCAGCGCGGCGCCGAGGGAAAAATCCGCGCCGCGCAGTTCGCGCGCGAGCGTCACGTGCCCTATTTCGGCATCTGCTTCGGCATGCAGATGGCGGTCGTGGAAGCCGCGCGCAATCTCTGCGGCATCGCGGAGGCGAACTCGACCGAGTTCGGCGCCACGTCCGAGCCCGTGGTCGGGCTGATGACCGAATGGATGAAAGGCAACGAGCTCGAGACCCGCGCGCAGGAGGGCGACCTCGGCGGCACCATGCGGCTTGGCGCGTTTCCGGCGGTGCTTCAGCGCGGCAGCCAGGTGTCGGCGATCTACGACGGTTCGCTGGAGATCTCAGAACGCCATCGCCACCGCTATGAGGTCAACACCGCCTACAAGGGCAGGCTCGAGCAGCACGGCATGCGCTTCTGCGGCATGTCGCCGGACGGGCTGCTGCCGGAAATCGTCGAGTACGAGAACCATCCCTGGTTCATCGGCGTGCAATACCATCCCGAATTGAAGTCGCGGCCGTTTGAGCCGCATCCGCTTTTTTCGTCGTTCATCGGCGCGGCGGTCGACCAGAGCCGGCTGGTGTAACGGCGCCAGCGTTCCTACAGAGCCAACTCACTCGCGCCTGACAAGCGAGTAGCCGTAATGATTGACGTTTTTACGTTCTCAATTATAATGGATTATAGAAGTCACTTCCTTTGTAAAAGGACGCAATATGAGTAGTCGCGTGCCAGCGACCAAGGTCGCGGAGAAACTCTGGATGAGACCAGAAGGCGCGACCATGAAAGAAATCATTGCCGCGACCGGAAGCCCAAAGTTCAACCACCTCAAGAAGCTCGAGAAAGAGAAAGGATACACAATCCGTCGAGTTAGGGAGGGCGGTACCATGCGATACTTCGCTGTTCCTCCCGCGACGCCAATTTTCGATGCCACGGTGACAGGCCAGGGACAGGTAACGATTCCTAAGGAACTTCGAGAGCGCCTCGGCGTGCGGGCTGGCGGCAAAGTGCGTTTCAGGCTTGAGGACGGAGACCGAGTTACAATGACGCCGGCGAATCTCAGCATCAGTCGCCTGTTCGGCATCCTCGGCAAGCCACCACGGAGTGCCACGCTTGAGGAAATGGACGAGGCGATCCGCAAGGGGGCAGTTGAGAGATATCTGCGGTCGAAACGATGATCGGCCTCGACACCAACGTCCTTGCGCGCTTGTTTGTTGACGACGATCTGGCTCAGGCCGAACTGGCGCGAGGATTCGTCACAAGTAGGTGCACAGCACAAAGTCCAGGCCATGTGGACCGCGTAGCGTTGTGCGAGATGATATGGGTCTTGACAAGCGTGCACAAATACGGACGCGCCGAGATCGTGAATGTCGTTGAGGAACTTCTGGCTAGCAACGACATCATCCTGGAAGACGCGGCGACGGTGCGCGTGGCGCTGCGCACATTCGCCAGTCGCGGTGTGGATTTCGCCGATGTGCTGATTGGCGAAGTCAATCGTGCACGCGGCTGTGAGGTGACTGCGACCTTCGATCGCAAAGCTGCGAAGCTCGACGGCTTCATCTTGGTGGCGTGACGGCTGGCGGCCGCCCCGCAGACGGCGGTTTGCCTTTCCCGCCGCCGCCATTAACGTCGGCCGCCTTCGACCCAACGAGAGGCGACCATGATCTACGAACTGCGCATCTATCACTGCGTCACCGGCCGGCTGCCCGCTTTGCTCAAGCGGTTCGAGAACACGACGCTCGAGCTGTGGAATCGTCATGGTATCCGGCAGGCCGGGTTCTGGACCGTGCTGGTCGGCCCCGGTGGCAACCAGGACCTGCATTATCTGCTCGCCTGGGAATCCCTCGCCGAGCGCGAGCAGAAGTGGAACAAGTTCGCGGCCGATCCGGAATGGATCGCCAAGCGCGCCGAGAGCGAGAAGGACGGGCCGATCGTCGCCTCGATCAACAACATGTTCCTGCAGCCGACGGCGTTCTCGGCCGTGAAGTGATTGGCAACGCGGATGGCGCGCGGCCTCGATCACATCGTCCACGCGGTGCGCGATCTGGACGCCGCCGCCGGGCTTTACCGGCGGCTCGGGTTTACGGTCGGAGCGCCCAACCGGCATCCTTGGGGTACGCACAATCACGTTGTCCAGTTTCCCGGCTTCTTCATCGAACTGCTGACGGTCGCCGAGCCCGACAAGCTCGGCACCGACGGGTTTTCGGTGCTGTTTGCCGGCTTCAATCAGTCCTTCCTGGCGCGCCAGGAAGGGCTGTCGATCCTGATCCTCGAAAGCCGCGATGCCACCGCCGATGCGGCCGACTTCAAGGCGGCCGGGATTGCGGCGTCCGATGCGATGTCCTTCGAGCGCGAGGGCAGGCGTCCTGACGGGACGCCGGTGAAGGTCGGCTTCTCGCTTGCCTTTGCGCGCGACGGCAAGGCCCCCGACATCGGATTTGCCACCTGTCAGCAGCATTTTCCGGAAAATTTCTGGAATCCCGCGTTCCAGCAGCACGCCAATACGGCCAACGGTATCGTGGGTGCGGTCCTGGTCGCTGCGGAGCCCGCCGAGCACCGCGATTTCCTTTCAGCATTGACCGGTGTCCCGAAGCTGCGCGGGAATTCACACGAGGTGTCCGCTGCTACGCCGCGCGGCGACATCACGATCATGAGCCCCTCCGCGTTTCGCGATGATTTCGGCGTCGAGCCGCCTGATGTTTCATCAGGCGCTCGTCTTGCCGCACTGAGGCTGGGTGTCCGCGATCAAGCGGCGCTTGCTGCGTCCTTGCGCACAAGTGGCATCGAATTTGCGAGCCACATGGGTCGCACCGTCGTCGCTCCGGCAAATGCCATGGGCGCGACGCTTGCGTTCGAACAAGGCGTCCGATGAGACCAGGTCCCGGCAGTAGCCCCGTCACCGCAGTGCGCGGGACGCTGATCTATTGCCGCGACGATCCGTTTCTCGGCGACCCCAAGCACGCATTCGTGCATGAGCCGGACGGGCTTGTCGTCTGCCGCGAGGGCCTGATCGAGAAGGTCGGACCTTATGCGGCTGTCAAGGCGGAGTTGCCGGCGGGGACCGCGATAGCCGACTATTCCGGCCAGTTGATCGCGCCGGGCTTCATCGACACGCACATCCACTATGTGCAGACCGGAATCATCGGTGCGCAGGGCAAGCAACTGCTCGACTGGCTCAACGATTACACCTTCATTGCCGAACAAGCCTTTGCCGACGAAGCGGTCGCCCGCGATACGGCACGTGTCTTCTGCGACGAATTGCTGCGGCAGGGGACGACGACCGCGCTGGTGTTCTGCTCCGTCCATGCCGGATCGGTCGATGCGCTGTTCGAGGAGGCGGACCGCCGCAATCTGCAACTCATCGCCGGCAAGGTGCTGATGGACCGCGAAGCGCCGCCGGCGCTCATGGATACCGCGCGCTCGGGCTATGAGCAGTCGAAAGCGCTGATCGGCAAATGGCACGGCCGCGGCCGCGCGCTCTACGCCATCACGCCGCGCTTTGCGGTCACCAGCACGCCCGAGCAGTTGGAGCTTGCCGGCGCATTGTGGCGCGAGCACCCGGAAGTGTTCGTGCAGACCCACATCGCCGAAAACCTTGCCGAGATCGCGCGCGTGCGCGAGCTGTTTCCGCAACGGCGCGACTATCTCGACGTCTATGCGCATTACGGCCTGACCGGGCGCCGCGCGGTGCTGGCGCACGGCGTGCATTTCGGCGAGAGCGAGTTTGCCCGCTGCCACGAGAGCGGTACGGCGGTCGCGCATTGCCCGACGTCGAACACGTTTCTCGGAAGCGGCCTGTTCGCGATGCGCGAAGCGCGCGATCCGCGCCGGCCGGTGCAGGTCGGCCTTGGCACCGACATCGGCGGCGGCACGAGCTTCTCGCTGCTCGCCACCATGGGTGAGGCCTACAAGGTCGCGCAACTGCGCGGCCAAGGCATCGATGCGATCGAGGCGTTCTATCTCGCGACCTTGGGCGGCGCGCGCGCGCTCGCGCTCGACGACAAGATCGGGACGCTGGCGCCCGGTCGCGAGGCCGATATGGTCGTGCTCGATCCCAGGGCCACACCGCTGCTCGCCTTCCGCAGCGAGCGAGCGCGCTCGATCGAAGAACTGATCGCGGTGCTGGCGACGATCGGCGACGACCGCGCCGTGCGCGCGACCTATGTGGCGGGCACGCTTGCCCATGCCGGCGCCACGGTTGACCCTTGAATGTGGGCGGCGCAAGGTCGTCGGTCATGAATATCGTGGTCGAACCCGTGCCCAATCCAGTGGTCGCTGTCGCCGGCGTGCGTTTCGGCAACGCGTTGCCGCTTGCGTTGATCGCCGGCCCCTGCGCGCTCGAGAGCCGCGCACATGCATTCGAAATGGCAACCGCGCTGAAGGAGATCGCCGGCCGCCTCGGCATCGGCCTCGTCTACAAGACCTCGTTCGACAAGGCGAACCGCACCAGCGCGAAAAGCGCGCGCGGTATCGGGCTCGACACTGCGCTGCCGATCTTCGCCGACATCCGGGAGAAGCTGGGCCTGCCGGTTCTCACCGACGTGCACGACGCGCAGCAATGCACGCGGCTTGCCGCGGTGGTGGACGTGCTGCAAATTCCGGCTTTCCTCTGCCGGCAGACGGACCTCTTGGTCGCTGCCGGCGCGACAGGCCGCGTGATCAACGTCAAGAAGGGTCAGTTCCTTGCGCCGTGGGACATGGCGAACGTCGTTGCCAAGATCACCGGCGCGGGCAATCGCAACGTGCTGGTGACGGAGCGCGGCGCCTCGTTCGGCTACAACACCCTCGTGTCCGATATGCGCGCGCTGCCGATCCTGGCGCGCACCACCGGCGCACCGGTGATCTTCGATGCTACACACTCGGTGCAGCAGCCGGGCGGGCAGGGGACCTCGTCGGGCGGTGAGCGTGAATTCGTTCCGGTGCTGGCGCGCGCCGCGGTCGCCGTCGGCGTGGCAGGCGTGTTCATCGAGACCCATCAGGACCCCGACCGTGCGCCGTCCGACGGTCCCAACATGGTGCCGCTCAAGGAGATGGAGGGGCTGTTGCGCCGCCTGATCGAATTCGACCGGTTGGCCAAGCGCTGAACCGAAAGACCTGAGCCCACCCGCGCTGATCTTCGAGCGAGTCCCCACCATTCCGCCCATCCTGAAAATCGTTGCCCTGGTGGTCTTCGCGCAGACCCTGTTCACGCGCGCGGTCGATCCGGTGATCCCGCAGATCGCCGCCGACTTGATGATCGATGTGAAGACCGCTGCGCTGCTGTCGACCGCGTACACATTGCCGTATGCGCTGGTGCAGCCGATCCTGGGTACGATTGCAGACTTTTTCGGCAAGACGCGGTTGATGAACGTAAGCCTGCTGGTGGTATCGCTGGCCGGCATCGTATGTGCATTGGCGACGAGTTTCCCGCTGCTGGTCGGAATACGCATGGTTGCCGGCGCGCTCGCGGGCGGAATTTTTCCCATCGGCATGGCGCTGGTCGGCGATCTCGTGCCGGTCGAGAAGCGCCAGGTGGCGATCGGCCGGCTGCTCGCGGTCGGCCTCACCGGCAACGTGCTGGGAGCATCCCTGGCCGGCGTGATCGGCGATCTAGCGGGCTGGCGCGGGGTGTTCGGCGTGATCAGCACCTTCAGCCTGATCGTGTCGATCGCGGCGTTCTTCGCGTTCCGCGGCTTCGTTCGGCCGAAGCCGAAGCCCATTGAACGCGCGGTGGTGATCGCCAACTTCCGCGGAATCTTTGCCGATCCGCGCGCCAAAGTGTGTTTCACCTCGGTGTTCTTCGAGGCGATCTTCGTCCACGGGTTGTTTCCGTTCGTGGCGCTGCTGCTGATCGGGATCGGCTATACGAGCGCGACTGCCGCCGGCCTGCTGATCGGCTGCTTCGCGCTCGGAGGCGTCGTCTACTCGCTCTTGGTCTCGCGGTTGGTCGCCCGCATCACCGAACCGCGCCTCATGGTCATGGGCGGAGCACTTGGCGCGCTTTCCCTCGTGCTGATCGCGCTGCAACCGTCATTCGGCGCGCAGATCGCGATCTTCGCCATGTTCGGCTTCGGCTTCTACCTGCTGCATAGCTGCATCCAGGTCCACGTGACCGATCTGTCGCAGACGGCGCGCGGCGCCGCCACCTCGCTGCATTCGACCTTCTTCTTCAGCGGACAGGCGATCGGCCCAATAATCTACGGCTACGGCTTTGCCCACGGCGGAATGGAGGCGACGATGTTCGTCGGTGCGGCGGTGCTGCTGACGGTCGGGATCGTCTGCTCGCGTCTCCTGCGCTTTCGCGGCAGGACCATCTAGCGAATTTGAGCCTTCGCTATCCCCGCCCGCGGTAGGGCGCCACGCCCTGGTCCGGCAGCCACACGCCTGCCGGCAACCGCCCGGTCTGCCAGAACACGTCGATCGGCATGCCGCCGCGCGGGTACCAGTAGCCGCCGATCCGCAGCCACTTCGGCTTGAGCAGCGCCGCGACCCGCTTGCCGATCGTGACGGTGCATTCCTCGTGGAAGCCGCCGACGTTGCGGAAGCTCGCGAGATAGAGCTTCAGCGATTTCGATTCGAGCAGCCATTTCCCCGGCACGTAATCGATCACGAGATGCGCGAAATCCGGCTGGCCGGTGACCGGGCAAAGGGTGGTGAATTCCGGCGCCGTGAAGCGCGCCACGTAATTCGTGTCGGCGTGCGGGTTGCCGACCCGGTCGAGGACGGCCTCCTCGGGCGAGCCAGGCAGCCGGGAGAGCTTGCCGAGGTGATGCAGCGACTTGGCCATTCTGCGCACCATGTGCCCTGACCGCCCGGCAATCGCAAGGGTCCCGCCATCGGCCGGGACGGGGGCATGACAAGAGCATCGCGGATCGGGTAGAAGCCCGCCAAAGCCGGGCGCATGATCCCCGAAAAGTGTGGACCGGTTTTCGGATAAGATCATGCGCAAACCAGTGAGCCTACATGACTGCCATCGTCGATATCATCGGCCGCGAAATCCTTGACAGCCGCGGCAACCCGACTGTCGAGGTCGATATTGTGCTGGAGGACGGTTCGCGTGGACGCGCCGCGGTGCCGTCTGGCGCCTCGACCGGCGCGCACGAGGCGGTCGAGTTGCGCGACGGCGGCAAACGCTATCTCGGCAAGGGCGTCGGCAAGGCGGTCGACACGGTCAACGGCGAGATTTTCGACGCGATCGGAGGCATGGACGCCGAGGCGCAGGTCAAAATCGACGAGACGCTGATCGCGCTCGACGGCACGCCCAACAAGAGCAGGCTCGGCGCCAATGCGATCCTCGGGGTCTCGCTGGCGGCCGCCAAGGCGGCGGCGATCGCGCACGGCGTGCCGCTCTACCGTTACGTCGGCGGCACTGCCGCGCGCCTTCTGCCGGTGCCGATGATGAACATCGTCAACGGTGGCGTGCATGCCGACAACCCGATCGATTTCCAGGAATTCATGATCATGCCGGTGGGCGCTCCCTCGTTCGCCGAGGGGCTGCGCATGGGCGTGGAGATTTTCCAGACCCTGCGCGCGGCGCTCAAACAGGCCGGCCACAACACCAACGTAGGCGATGAGGGCGGTTTCGCGCCGAACCTGCCGTCGGCCAGCGCTGCGCTCGATTTCGTGATGCAGGCCGTGGAAAAGGCTGGCTACTCGGCCGGCAAAGATGTCGTGCTGGCGCTCGATTGCGCGGCGACCGAGTTCTTCAAGGACGGCGCCTATCGCTATGAGGGCGAAGGCGAGACGCGCTCGCCCAAGCAGCAGGTCGACTACCTTGCGGGCTTGGTCGCCCGCTATCCGATCGTTTCGATCGAAGACGGCATGGCGGAAGACGACTGGGAGGGCTGGAAGCTTCTCACCGAAAAGATCGGGGGCAAGTGTCAACTCGTCGGCGACGACCTGTTCGTCACCAACGTGACGCGGCTCTCCGAGGGAATCGTGAAGGGCATCGCCAATTCGATCTTGGTGAAGGTCAACCAGATCGGCACGCTCACCGAAACGCTCGCCGCCGTCGAGATGGCGCACAAGGCGGGCTACACGGCGGTGATGTCGCACCGGTCGGGCGAGACCGAGGATTCGACTATCGCCGATCTCGCGGTCGCGACCAACTGCGGGCAGATCAAGACCGGCTCGCTCGCCCGCTCCGATCGCACCGCGAAATACAATCAGCTCCTGCGCATCGAGGAAGATCTCGGCGCGCAGGCGAAATATGCCGGGCGCGCGGCGCTCAAGGTGCTGCGCTGAGCGGCTCGATACCGGCCGGGCGTCCGGCTATACTGAATGGGCGAATTGGAACGGATCGAAACAATGACCGACCTTATCGAACTCGATCGCACGGCGGAACAAGTCACGACGGGAAGCGCCGCTGACAGATCGGTCCGCGACCTGAGCAAGTTCGTGGCCGCTTCGGTCGATGCCGCGCGCGTGAGCGAAGCGCCGTTCTACCACTTGGTCTTGGATCGCGTATTTCCGGGCGACACCTACGCCGCCATGCTGCGCGCCATGCCGGAGGCGTCCGAATATCGGCCGATGCACGGTCGCGCCAAGGGCCACGACCTCGAAGACGGCACGCATACCCGCGTGAAGATCGATCTGTTCCCGGAATACATCCGTCACCTGCCGCCGGAGAAGCGCACGGTCTGGGACCAGGTCGGCCGCGCACTCTGCTCGGAGGAGGTCAAGCACGCGTTCGTTCGCACGCTCGCGCCCGGGCTGAAGCGCCGGTTCGGCGAGGGCTTCGCAAAGGTCGGGATGTATCCGATCCCGATCCTGACACGCGACATCCCGGGCTACCTCATCACGCCGCACACCGATACGCGGTGGAAGGGGATCACGGTGCAACTTTACCTGCCGCGCGACAACTCGATCAGTCATATCGGCACGATCTTTCACGACAGGCTTCCAGACGGCAGCCTGCCGAAAAGCACGCAGATGAAATTCTCGCCCAACACCGGTTATGCCTTCGCCGTCGGCGACAACACCTGGCATTCCGCAGACCAGATCGGCCCGGAGGTGAACACGCGGGATTCGATCCTGCTGACGTATTTCGTCGACCAGGGGCCGTTGCGCTTTCTGCGCAATCGCGGCAAGCGCGTGATCAATTTCGGGCTCAACGAATATCGCGCAAGATTTGGAGAGTGACCAGCAGCCGCTTCAGTACAGCACGCTGCAAAAGTGAGTCCATTAAAGCTGTCTTAACGGCCTGCCGGGCATGTTCCGCCGATGGTCACCCACCGGCGGCTTCGCACCGTTCTCAACGTGCTCGCGCTCTATACGATCGCCGGGCTGGTGATCGGCTATTTCGGCGTCAACGCCTATACCGGCAATCGCGGCATCAAGGCCCGGCAGGATCTCGACCAGCAGATCGCGCAGTTGTCCGGCGAGTTGTCCGCCCTCAAGGCCGAACATGCGATCTGGGAACGCCGTGTATCGCTGCTCCGGCCGAACAGCCTCGATCCAGATATGCTCGACGAGCGGGCGCGGGCTCTGCTCAACTACGCCGATCCCCGCGAAGTGACGCTTCAACTCAAGCCCTGACATATGCAACGCCGGTTTGGCCGTGCCGGAGGTTTGGAAAACCTGCCGGTCCTGCCCATATCTATTGCAATGCACAGCGACGGAGCAGCGCTTTCGCCCAGCGGCAAATTCAGCTATTGGGAACTGAGCCGCCTATCCGCCGCCGAGTTTCCACGCATCCGAGGAGAGAAATGGCCGTCGCCAGCAATAAACCAGCGGCGCCGCCCGCCCGCTGGGCCGCCGCCGAAGCCGTGCCAGGCGCCGCGCCGACCGTGCCCGAATTCAGCAAGGAGCAGGAACTCCAGGCCTACCGCGACATGCTCCTCATCCGCCGCTTCGAGGAGAAGGCCGGCCAGATGTACGGCATGGGTCTGATCGGCGGCTTTTGCCACCTCTATATCGGCCAGGAAGCCGTCGTCGTCGGCATGCAGATGGCGATCAAGGCCGGCGACGCGGTCATCACCGGCTACCGCGACCACGGCCACATGCTGGCTTGCGGAATGGACCCCAAGGGCGTGATGGCGGAACTGACCGGCCGGCGGGGCGGCTATTCCAAGGGCAAAGGCGGTTCGATGCACATGTTTTCGCTGGAGAAGGGATTCTTCGGCGGTCACGGCATCGTCGGCGCCCAGGTCCCGCTCGGGACCGGCCTTGCCTTTGCCGCCAAGTATCGCGGCAACGACCACGTCTCGCTCACTTATTTCGGTGATGGCGCGACCAACCAGGGGCAGGTCTACGAAAGCTTCAACATGGCCGAACTCTGGAAGCTGCCGGTCATCTACATCATCGAGAACAACCAGTACGGCATGGGCACTTCGGTCGCGCGGGCCTCCTCGAACACGAACCTCTCGCAGCGCGGTGCGGCGCACGGCGTTCCGGGCGAGCAGGTCGACGGCATGGACGTTCGCGCCGTCAAGGCGGCCGGTGAGAGCGCGGTGAAATGGTGCCGCGGCGGCAACGGTCCGATCATCCTGGAGATGCTCACCTACCGCTATCGCGGCCATTCCATGTCCGACCCCGCCAAGTACCGGCCGAAGGAAGAGGTCGACAAGGTGCGCACCGAGCACGATCCGATCGAGCAGGTGCGCAGCCGGCTCCTGAAGAAGGGCTATGCGAACGAGGAAGCGCTGAAGAAGGTGGATGCGCAGGTGCGCGCCGTCGTCAATGAAGCGTCCGAATTCGCCACCCATGACGCGGAGCCTGATCCGGCCGAGCTCTATACCGACGTCTATCGTTGAGCCGATGAGTCAGTTCGCCGCCATCGTAGCCTACCTGGCGCTCGCGGGAGCCGTTGCGAGCTGGGTTGCCGGTGCATGGTTCTACGCCGCGACGCTGCGCGCGCTCGCCGGCGAACCGGGGCGCAGCCGCGCCAATTGGCTTGCCGTCGTCGGCTGGCCGTTCGCGCTTGGACGGCTCAAGGGCGCGGCATCGGCCAATGCGTCGCAAGTCAACAAGGCGCTCGTCGCTTTCATCGCCTGCCTGATGGTCGCGGCCGCCGCGACGTCGGTGGCGACCAATCTCGCGCGGGTTTCCCGCTAGGCCGGCGGCCGCCAACGGATAATGTGTCCATGCCGATCCAAGTCCTGATGCCCGCGCTGTCGCCCACGATGGAGAAGGGCAACCTCGCCAAGTGGCTGAAGAAGGAGGGCGACAAGGTCAAGCCCGGAGACATCATCGCCGAGATCGAGACCGACAAAGCGACCATGGAATACGAGGCGATCGACGAAGGCACCATGGGTCGCATTCTGGTGCCGGAAGGCACCAACGACGTCGCCGTCAACACGCCGATCGCCATGATTCTCGCCGACGGCGAGGACGCGTCCGCGCTGAAGGATGGCGCAAAATCTGCGCGCGCTGCTGCGCCCAAAGCCGCGAACCTCGAGCGTGAGCAGGAAGGCGCCGAATCCGTCACGCCGGCCATGGCTGAGGAAGATCCGGCGGTACGCTCGGCGCGCCATCCAGCCCCGCCCGCGTCCGTCTTGATGGCGCCGTCAGGCCCAGACTACGGAGCCCGAGCCGGATGTTCCCGCCGGCACCGAGATGGTCACCATGACGGTGCGCGAGGCGCTGCGCGACGCCATGGCGGAGGAGATGCGCCGCGACGAGACCGTCTTCGTCATGGGCGAGGAGGTCGCCGAGTATCAAGGCGCCTACAAGGTCACCCAGGGGCTGCTGCAGGAATTCGGCGCGCGCCGCGTGGTCGACACGCCGATCACCGAGCAGGGCTTTGCCGGGCTTGGCGTCGGCGCCGCCATGGCGGGCCTGAAGCCGATCGTCGAGTTCATGACCTTCAACTTCGCCATGCAGGCGATCGACCAGATCATCAACTCGGCGGCGAAGACGCTCTACATGTCGGGCGGCCAGATGCACACATCGATCGTGTTCCGCGGCCCGAACGGAGCGGCCGCCCGCGTCGCCGCCCAGCACAGCCAGGACTATTCGTCCTGGTATTCGCAGATTCCGGGATTGAAGGTGATCGCGCCATACACGGCGGCCGACTTCAAGGGCCTGCTCAAGTCGGCGATCCGCGATCCCAATCCCGTCATCTTCCTCGAAAACGAAATCCTGTACGGCCACAGCTTCCCGGTGCCTAAGCTCGACGACTACATCGTGCCGATCGGCAAGGCGAAAGTCGTGCGCGCGGGCAACGACGTGACCATCGTCGCCTGGTCGTTCGGCATGACGCATGCGCTCAAGGCCGCGGACGAGCTCGCCAAGGACGGCATCAACGCGGAGGTCATCGACCTGCGCACGCTCAAGCCCATGGATTCCGCCACGATCATCGAGTCGGTGAAGAAGACCAACCGCTGGTCACGGTCGAGGAGGGCTGGCGGCAGTCGGGCGTCGGTGCCGAGATCGCCGCGCGCGTCATGGAGGAGGCGTTCGACTATCTCGATGCGCCAGTGACGCGCGTTAGCGGCAAGGACGTCCCGATGCCATATGCCGCCAATCTCGAGAAACTCGCGCTGCCGTCGGTTGCCGATGTGATCGCCGCGGCCAAAGCCGTTTGCTACCGGTGATCGCGATGGCCACTTACGACCCGCTCGCTGTACCGCCGGCCGCACTGGAGCACGGCGGCGTCGAAGTGCTGCGCGCCGCGATTGTGGACGGCGGCCTGCACGTGTCGCTGCGGCGCGCCTTCGACGATCCGCAGGCCTGGGGCATGCTGATCGCCGACGTTGCCCGCCATGCGGCGCGCATTTTCGCCACCGAGACCAAGCTCACCGAGGACAAGGCGCTGGAGTTGATCCGGACCATGTTCGAGGCCGAGATGGACGCGCCGACCGATCCCGGCACCACCAGCGCGATCAGCTAGACGGAACGCGAGCCCGCCATGCCGGTGAACATCCTGATGCCCGCGCTGTCGCCCACGATGGAGAAGGGCAACCTCGCTAAATGGCTCAAGAAGGAGGGCGACAAGGTCAAGGCCGGCGATGTGATCGCCGAAATCGAGACCGACAAGGCGACGATGGAATACGAGGCAATCGACGACGGCGTGCTGGCGAAGATCGTGGTGCCGGAGGGCACGCAGGATGTCCCGGTCAATCAGTTGATCGCGGTGATCGCCTCCGAAGGCGAGGACGTGAAGGCGGCCGCCGCCACGGCGGGGAAGTCGCCGGCACCTGCACCAATGCCGGCAACGTCGGTAACCCCCTCACCCCGGCCCTCTCCCCCGAGGGGAGAGGGAGTTCCACCGCCTTCGCCGGCTCAGACTGCATCACCTCCTAAGACGCCAATGCTTCCGCAAGCACCGGCGGCTCCCTCTCCCCAACGAGGAGAGGGTGGGGGTGAGGGGGGCCGGCTCTCTCCGGCTGCAACCGGTACCAACCGCGTCTTCTCCTCGCCGCTGGCGCGCCGGCTGGCGAAGGACGCCGGCATCGAGCTTGCCCGCGTCGCAGGCACAGGCCCGCACGGCCGCGTCATCGCGCGCGACGTTGAGGCAGCGAAATCCGGCAAGGGCCTCGCGCCGGCGCGACCCGCCGCGGCAGCCGGCCCCGCCATTGCGCCCGCGATGTCGGACAGCCAGGTGCTCGCGCTCTACGAGCCGGGCAGCTACGAGCTCATCCCGCACGACGGCATGCGGCGTACCATTGCGCAGCGGCTCACGGCGTCGGTGCAGACCATCCCGCATTTCTACCTGACGATGGACTGCGATATTGGCAGGCTCCTCACGGCACGAGAAGAGATCAACGCCGCGGCGCGCAAGGACAAGGACGGCAAACCGGCCTACAAGCTCTCGGTCAACGATTTCGTCATCAAGGCGTTGGCGCTCGCGCTCCAGCGCATCCCCGACGCCAATGTGAGCTGGAGCGACGGCGGCATGCTCAAGCACAAGCATTCCGACGTCGGCGTCGCGGTCGCGCTGCCGGGCGGTCTGATCACGCCCATTGTCCGGCAGGCGGAAACGAAATCGCTGTCGGTCATCTCCAACGAGATGCGGGACCTCGCCGCCCGCGCGCGCGGACGAAAACTCAAGCCGAACGAGTACCAGGGCGGCACCACGTCAGTTTCCAATCTCGGCATGTACGGCATCAAGGACTTCACCGCGGTGATCAACCCGCCGCAGTCGACCATCCTGGCGGTCGGCGCCGGCGAGGAGCGCGCCGTGGTGCGTCACGGCAAGATCGAGGCCGCGCACATCATGAGCGTCACGCTCTCGTGCGACCACCGCGCGGTCGACGGCGCGCTCGGCTCCGAGCTTCTCGGCGCGTTCAAGGCGTTGATCGAGAACCCGGTGATGATGGTGGTGTGAGACCATGCGGCGCTGGCCGTGGATCACGATGGTTGGGGCCGCGGTGTTCGCTGCTAGTCCGTTCGGTCAGGACTTGCTGCACAGCGCGTTTTCGTCGGGTGAACAACTCGCGCGGAGCCTATCGCAATTCCTGCTGGAGGTGATCGCCGCGATTGTGGTCGGCTTGACGTTCATCGAATGGCTGGTGCGGACAATTCTGGCACGGCGGCGCGCAAGACTTTCGCTGCCGGCCGCGGGCAAGACGGAGAGTTAAGTGGCAGACGTCTTTCGACATCATCATCATCGGCTCCGGCCCGGGCGGCTACGTTACGGCGATCCGCGCGGCGCAGCTTGGCTTCAAGACCGCGATCGTCGAGCGCGAATATCTGGGCGGCATCTGCCTCAACTGGGGCTGCATCCCGACCAAGGCGCTGCTGCGCTCGGCGGAGATATTCCACTACATGCAGCACGCCAAGGACTATGGGCTGAGTGCCGAGAAGGTCACGTTCGATCCCTCGGCCGTCGTGAAGCGCTCGCGCGCGGTATCGAAGCGGCTCAACGACGGCGTCGGCTTCCTGATGAAAAAGAACAAGGTGCAGGTGATCTGGGGTGAGGCCGCGATCGACGCACCCGGCAAGGTCAGCGTGAAGCCCGGCCGCGGCGAGGCGCCGAAGGGCGCGCTCGGTCCGGGCAGCTATGAGGCCAAGCACATCATCATCGCCACCGGCGCGCGGCCGCGCGTGCTGCCGGGGCTCGAGCCCGACAAGAAGCTGATCTGGACCTATTTCGAGGCGATGCTACCGGACAAGATGCCGAAATCGCTGCTGGTGATCGGCTCGGGCGCGATCGGCATCGAGTTCGCTTCGTTCTACCGCACGTTCGGCGCCGAGGTGACGGTGGTCGAGGTGCTGCCGCAGATCCTCCCGGTCGAGGACGCCGAGATTGCCGCCTTCGCGCGTAAGAGCTTCGAGAAGCAAGGCATCAAGATCTTCACCGGCGCCAAGGTGGCCAAGCTCGACAAGAAGGCTGACAGCGTCACGGCCACCATCGACGACGGTAAGGGCGGGACGCAGACGCTCACGGTGGACCGCGTCATCGCGGCGGTCGGGGTCGTCGGCAATATCGAAAATCTCGGCCTTGAGAAGGTCGGCGTGAAGACCGAGCGCGGTGCCATCGTGGTCGATCCGCTCAACCGCACCAGCGTGCCCGGCATCTACGCCATCGGCGACGTCTCCGGACCGCCGCTTCTTGCGCACAAGGCCGAGCACGAAGGCGTCATCTGTGTCGAGGCGATCAAGGGCCTCAAGCCGCATCCCATGGACAAACGGCTCATTCCCGGCTGCACCTATTGCACGCCGCAGATCGCGTCCGTCGGCCTGACCGAGCAGGCCGCCAAGGACAAGAAGATCGACATCCGCGTCGGCCGTTTTCCGTTCATCGGCAACGGCAAGGCAATCGCGCTCGGCGAGGACCAGGGGCTCGTGAAGGTCATCTTCGACAAGAAGACCGGCCAGCTTCTCGGGGCGCACATGGTGGGCGCCGAGGTCACCGAGCTGATCCAGGGTTACGTGGTCGCGATGAACCTTGAGACCACCGAAGAAGAGCTGATGCACACGGTCTTCCCGCATCCGACGCTCTCCGAGATGATGAAAGAGGCGGTGCTCGATGCCTACGGGCGCGTGCTGAACATGTGAGGGGCCGTTCCGGGACGAATTGATGGCTTGCCGGTCGCCTTGCGCCCGGTGGCGCGCATCCGTAAGTAAGGTCCGTGGGGCCTGAAACGGTCCCGGAGTTGCCATGACCGTCGTGCACGACACCACAGGGCGCCCGCGCCATCCGGAAAAGGCGCACCGGCCGGACACGCCGGTGCTCAAGAAGCCGGACTGGATTCGAGTCAAAGCGCCGGTCTCCAAAGGCTATGTGGACACGCAGGCGATCGTGCGGGCGAACGGCCTGCACACGGTCTGCGAGGAGGCCGGCTGTCCCAATATCGGCGAGTGCTGGGAGAAGAAGCACGCGACCTTCATGATCATGGGGGACACCTGCACGCGTGCGTGTGCGTTCTGCAACGTCAAGACCGGGTTGCCCGGAGCGCTCGATCCTGCCGAGCCCGTGCATGTCGCCGAAGCGACGGCCAAGCTCGGCCTCAAGCATGTGGTCGTCACCTCCGTCGATCGCGACGATCTCGCGGACGGCGGTGCCGCGCATTTTGCGCAAACCATCCGCGCCATCCGCGCGCAGTGCCCTACGACCACGATCGAGGTGCTCACGCCCGATTTCCTGCGCAAGGAGGGCGCGCTCGCGACCGTGGTGGCGGCCAAGCCCGACGTGTTCAACCACAACCTCGAAACCGTACCGTCGAAATATCTCACCGTGCGGCCGGGCGCGCGCTACTTCGCCTCGATCAGGCTTCTTCAACAGGTGAAGGAGCTCGACCCGACGGCGTTCACCAAGTCCGGCATCATGGTGGGCCTGGGCGAGGAGCGCAACGAAGTGCTCCAGCTCATGGACGACCTGCGTTCCGCCGACGTCGACTTCCTCACCATCGGCCAGTACCTGCAGCCGACGCGCAAGCACCACGAAGTGATGCGCTTCGTGCCACCCGAGGAGTTTCAGGCGCTCGAAGCGATTGCCCGCGCCAAGGGTTTCCTGATGGTGTCGGCGTCGCCGCTCACGCGCTCGTCGCACCATGCGGGCGACGACTTCGCGCGGCTCAAGGCCGCCCGCGATGCACGCGTGCGCTGACGCATGCCGCAGTTCTCCACGAAGCGGCAGGTGCGTCATTCGGCGGGTGACATGTTCGACCTTGTCGCCGACGTCGAGCACTATCCGGAATTCGTGCCGCTCTGCCGCAGCCTGAAGGTGCGAAAGCGCGTCGCCGAGCCGGAGAACGTCGAGATCATCGTCGCCGAGATGACGGTGGCCTACAAACTGATCAGCGAGACCTTCACCAGCCGCGTGACACTCGACCGGCCGAACCTGCAAATCCTGGTCGAGTATCTCGAAGGCCCGTTCAGCCACATGGAAAATCGCTGGACGTTCCGGCCGACGGGGCCGCGAACCTGCGAGGTCGAGTTCTTCATCTCGTACGAATTCCGCAGCCGGATGCTGGGGCTTCTCATGGGATCGATGTTCGACTTGGCGTTCCGGCGTTTCGCGGTGTCTTTCGAGCGGCGGGCCGACGTTCTTCACGCGCAGAAGACCGCCTGACGCCGCCCAGTTCGTCCGAGCGACGGTTGGACGCGTGGCGCCACGCGGTATATCTCTGCGCCGAACAATCACTGGGGATTTGCGATGACACTGAAGGACAAGGTTGCCGTCGTGACCGGCGGCAGCAACGGAATCGGTGCAGCAACGGTGCGGATGCTGGCGGCCGACGGGGCGAACGTCGTCATCTGCTACAACAAGGGCAAGGAGCGCGCTGAGGCGCTGATCAAGGAGTTGCCAAAGGCCGATCACCGGATCCAGCAACTCACCGTGGAAGATGCGGCATCGATCGGGCGTGCCGCCGAAGCCGTCCGCGCAGCTTACGGCCGTGCCGACATTCTGATCAATTCGGCAGGCTTCACGCGCCCGGTGCCGCATGCGCAGCTCGACGCGCTCGACGATGCGCTGCTCGATTCCATCTTGATTGCGAACGTGCGCGGGCCGTTTGCCATGATCCGCGCGTTTGTTCCGCTGCTGCGCGCCGGCGGCGACGGGGTGATCGTCAACGTCTCGTCGATCTCTGCCTTTACCGGCTCTGGCAGCAACATCGCCTACTGCGCCTCGAAGGCTGCGCTCGACACCATGACGCTGTCGCTCGCGCGCGTGTTGGGTCCGCATATCCGCGTACTCTGCGTGTCGCCCGCCGCGGTTGCGACCGATTTCGTCGCCGGGCGCGACCGCGCCGCGCTGGAAAAAATCGCGCAGGGCACACCGCTGAAGCGAGTGGTGGAACCGGAAGACATCGCGCTCACCGTCATGGCCTGCATCACCCATTTGAAAGTCTCGACCGGGACAAGAATCGTTGCCGATGCCGGGCGTTTCCTCGCAACCTGATGGTCCACCGTCCGCGTCCGAACGGCCTTGCCGGTACCTTCCGAAAAGCGCATTTTTGAACAAACGTAATCTGGCGGCTCATCAAGCCAGAGCAGGGAGACGCACATGAAGGACGAGGGATTCGGCCGGCGCGATTTCTTGAAGGGCGCCGTTGTCGGCGGTGCCGCTGTCGCCACCGCGACACCCGCGGTTCTGCCGCAAGGCGCACAGGCCCAGCAAGCGGCACCTCAAGCTCCCGCCGCGGGCTACGCCTTCCTCAATCTTGACGAGGCGGCGTTCGTCGAAGCGCTGGTCGATCACATGGTGCCGGCGGACGACCTCACGCCGAAGGGCACCGATATCGGCATCAACATTTTTATCGATCGGGCGCTGGCGGGCGCCTGGGGCAATGGCGACCGGCTCTACATGCAGGGGCCATGGAAGAAGGGCGTGCCCAGCCAGGGCTACCAGTTGCCGCTGACGCCCGCGCAGCTTTATCGCGCCGGCATCGAGGCAACCAATGCGCATTGCCGCAAGGCCCACGGCAAGACGTTCGATCACCTGACCGAGCCGCAACGCGAAGAGGTGCTGGTCGCGCTCTCCACGGGCAAGATCGCCTTCGATAGCGGCCTGCCGGTGCGCGACTTCTGGTCGACGCTCTACCAGACTGTCATGCAGGGCATGTTCTCCGACCCGATCTACGGCGGCAACCGCGACAAGGCCGGCTGGAAACTGATCGGGTTCCCCGGCGCAATCGCCGTGCATCGCGAGAACATCGTGAAGTATCGCGACAAGAAATTTCCCGCCAATCCGATCGGCATCGCGGACATGAGCTGAGGGGAGGGCGACATGGTCACCAAATTGAAAGACGTCGACGTCGTCATCGTCGGGCTCGGCTGGACCGGCGGCATTCTGGCAAAGGAGCTCGCCGAGGCGGGACTGAAGGTCGTCGCGCTCGAACGCGGCGGACAGCGTTCGACCGACAAGGACTTCGCGGTCCCGAATATCCGCGACGAGTTGCGCTACGTGGTGCGTCACGACCTGATGCAGAACACCCAGCGCGACACGCTGACCATCCGCAACAATCCGTCGCAGGAGGCGCTGCCGATGCGCCGCCTCGGCTCGTTCCTGCCGGGCGAAGTGGTCGGCGGCTCTGCGGTGCACTGGAGCGGCCATACCTGGCGCTGGACCGACATGGAGTTCAAGGTCCGCTCGATGTACGAGGAGCGTTACGGCAAGAACTTTATCCCCGAGGACATGACGATTCAGGACTGGGGCATCAGCTACGACGAACTCGAGCCCTACTACGACAAGTTCGAATACACCGCCGCGATCTCCGGCAAGGCCGGCAACCTCAAGGGCAAGATCGTCGACGGCGGCAATCCGTTCGAGGCGCCGCGTGCGCGCGACTACCCGCTGCCGCCGCTCACGCCGATCCTGGCTGCCGAGGTGTTCAGCGAAGCCGCCAGGAACAACGGCTATCATCCGTTCCCGCGGCCGTCGGCCAATGCGTCGCAGGCCTACACCAACCCGGATGGATCGAAGTTCGGCGCCTGCGTCTACTGCGGTTATTGCCAGCGCTTCGGCTGTGAGGCGAACGCCAAAGGCAGCCCGCACATCACGGTGATCCCGATCGCCATGCGCAACCCGAATTTCGAGCTGCGCGCGCACTCATGGGTCACCAAGGTGCTGAAAGACTCTGACGGCAAGCGCGTCACCGGCGTCACCTACACCAACGTGCTCAATGGCGAAGAATTCGAGCAGCCGGCCGGCATGGTGCTGTTGTGCGCCTATGCGATCAACAACGTGCACCTGATGCTGCTGTCGGGTATCGGCACGCCGTACGATCCGGTCGCCGGGACCGGAGTGGTCGGCAAGAACTACTGTTACCAGACCGGCGTCGGCGCGACGCTGTTCTTCGAGAACCGCAACTTCAACCCGTTCATGAATGCCGGCGGCTCGAACGCCACGATCGACGACTTCAACATCAACTGGGCATTCGATCGCGGGCCGCACGGCTTCGTCGGCGGCTACAACGTGGCCGGCGGCTTCAACACCGTGCTGCCGATCGGCTACCGTCCGGTGCCGCGCGGCACGCCGCAATGGGGCAAGGCCTGGAAGGCTGAGACCGCCAAGTGGTACCAGACCGCCATGAACATCGGCGCGAGCGGCAGCGTGATGGCCAACCGCAACAACTACTACGATCTCGACCCGACCTACCGGAATGCGTTCGGTCAGCCGCTGATGCGCATGACGTTCGACTACAAGACGAACGAACACAAGCTTGGTCAGCACGCCGCCAAGGTGGTGAACGACATCGCCAAGTCGATGAACCCGACACGGCTGAACGAGGCGACTGCTCGTACCCAGCCGTGGACCGTGGTGCCGTATCAGTCGACGCACAATACCGGCGGCACCATCATGGGCACCAATCCGAAGTCCAGCGTGCTGAACAAGTACCTGCAGAGCTGGGATTGCCACAACCTGTTCGTTGTCGGTGCCAACGTGTTCCCGCACAATGCGTCGTACAACCCGACCGGACCGGTCGGCGCGCTCGCCTATTGGACGGCCGACGCCATCAAGCGCTACGCGAAGAATCCCGCGCCGCTGGTGCCGGCATGAGGTGCGTGACTGTGCATCTCACGCGGCTGACGTCTGTGCTCGTGGTTCTCGTGGCTGCGGGCGCCGCGCACGCCGATGGCAATGCCGCCCGCGGCGAGACGAAATTCGAAGAGTGCGCGGCGTGCCACAAGCTCGAACGCGGGATGAACGAGGTGGGGCCGAGCCTGTACGGCGTCATCGGCCGCAAGGCGGGAGAACTGGCGGAATTCCGCTATTCGCCTGCCTTGAAGCGCAGCGGCATCACCTGGTCGGCGCAGACGCTCGACGCGTTCATCGCCGATCCGCAGCAGGCGGTGCCGGCCAATCGCATGCCGTACGCCGGGATGCCGGATGCAGCGGGCCGTGCCGACCTGATCGCCTATCTGCTCAAGGCAACGCAGTAGCCGATCGCACGCCGACGCTGTGCTCTGCCTGCCGCTTGATGTGCGTGAGCACGCGCGTGTTGTTGAGGTGCACGATCCAGCGTGCCATCGGCAGCCAGTAGAGCACGGGCTCAAGCCGCAGCTGATGCGAGGTCTGCTCGACAATTTGCGTGCGGCCGTCGGGAAGCGGCGCCAGTTCGAAACTGGTCAAAGCGGTGCGGAAATAACCGACCGCATGGGGCGCGTACACGTGATGATACGGGCTCAATTCCCGCATCGACGGCACGTCGATCTCGACGACGAACGCGAGCTTTCGGTTGAGCTGCCATTCGGTCACCCGCTCGATCGCGACACCGGTCGAGAACTCGCCCCGGCGCAGCGCGCCCACGCCCTCGCCGATCACCTCGCCGCGGATCGGATGCGCGACGCCGAGGCGGAACGGGAGGGCCGGAAGCTCGTCGATTGTGTCCATGCGCAAGAGCGCGGCCCAGACCGCCTCGGGCGGCGCAGCGACCGTGACGGTCTCCCGCGTCTCGAAATGCGTCTCCGACGGGAGGACGCTCTCGAACGCGAAGAGCACTGGAAGAAAGACAAAGCCC
This sequence comes from uncultured Alphaproteobacteria bacterium, assembly GCA_963763365.1. Lineage (GTDB taxonomy): Bacteria > Pseudomonadota > Alphaproteobacteria > Rhizobiales > Xanthobacteraceae > VAZQ01. The sequence goes on from CAVXOE010000016.1 coordinate 193,992, forward strand.
GAAAGTGCTTGTGGAGTTCGAACCCCGTCCCGACAGGGCGATCGCACGCCCGAGCAGTCCGCCGATCAACGCCGCGCCGATGCCGAGCGGTGATGCGAGCACGATGCAGATGATGCCCTCGATCGCCGCAAACACCAGGGTAATGCCGCCAATCAGCGTCGCGCCCATGACGAGCCGCGACGTTTGGCTCGCGCCGACGTCCCGGCGGCGATTGGCGAAATAGGCGGTCATGGCGCCGATCACGAACGGCGTCACGACGAACAGGCCGTAGCCATAGATGCGGAAGATCAGTGTGCCGACCGCGACCGCCGCAAGCGTCAGTCCCGTACCGGCAAGCATGCCTTGCAGTGCCGCCGGCCAGCCATCGTCGGCGGCGTCGCTTTCCGGTCGCTTTGCGCGCTTCGTGGCTGGCGCGGAAGGCATGACGCAAAGGATCAGGAACACGCCGATCTGGATGATCGGCACGACCGCGGCAGCCGCGAGCCATTCGCTGACATCGGCATCGGCGGAACGGCGAAAGGCGAGCACCGCCAGCACCCAGGCCACAATGAGGAAATACGCGAAGGCAAAAAGCAGTGTCGGAGCCGAGGCCGTCGTCTGCCACGCCAGCGCCCGTAGCGGCAGGAAGAAGAAGCCGGAGTCTGGCGCGGGCGTTGCGCCTTGCAGCCTGAATGCGGCCCAGGCAACGAGATATTGGCTCGCGAACGCGGCGATCGAGAGCAACGCGTAGGGCACCCGCTGCAACGTCCCGCCGAATGCAAGGAGCGAGCGCATCGGCTTACAGCGCAGCGGGGCGAGGCGAGGGAATGCCGCCGCCGATGTGTGGCAGGCGTCGCAGGCCGGCACGCTCCGGCAGGTTGGCCGGCGTCTTGATCTCCCACGCAAGGCCAAGCGCTTCGAACACCTTGATCAGCCACCAGCCGAGATCGAACTGGCCCGGGAAACAACCCCAGCTTTGCCGAACTCGGAAAGGCATGATGATTGTTGTGCCAGCTCTCGCCCATGCTGATGAAGCCGGCGAGGGGTACGTTGTAGCCTTGCGCGGAAGCGCCCTCGACCACCCAGGTCTGGCCGCCCTTGCGATGCGCGAAGTGCCCGATCAGCCAGTGTCCGGTCACGCAGACGCTGACGCGCACGCAGATGCCCCAGACAAGCCAGCTCCAGCCGCCCAGCGCAAAGAATAAGAGCGCCCAAGGCGCCTGTTGCAACATCCACGTGCGCTCGACCGCGGCATAGAACCTGTCGTTGGCGAGCCGCGGTTCCAGTTCGAATCTCGGTGGATGTGTCAGCGCAAGTCGGCAGTGGAGTTGCCACCAGGCGTCGTGCCAAAAGCTCGTGCGGTGACAGGAGTAATCGTGGCACGCGGGCTGGCGTTGCGCCCAGTCGCGGAAGTCATGCAGGCGGACCATGCCGTACGGACCAGCCATGCCGACGAGGGTGCCGAGATAGACGCAGATGCGCTCAAGCCACAGCGGGCACTCGAAGCTCTGATGGATGAGCTTGCGATGCATTCCGACCGAATGACCGAAGCATAAGGTGATGCCGCTCGTGATGATAAACAGGGCAAATGCATCGAACGTGAACAGCGGCGGGCCGAAGACAACCGCGAGGAGTGTCATCGTTCCAATCCATAGCGACTTGGCGGGCGCCCAACGCACGCGGCCGGAAACCGGATTCGTCTGGTTGTCCACGACGATGCGTTCGGAACCCGGCATCAGGATCATGCGGCATCCTAGCGCAGAGAGAAACTGCGCGTGTCGCGTTCGCCGCGACAGCCGCCGCGACGCCAGAACCCATGGTCGCGGCAACATCGGGTATAGTCAAATCTTACCGGCCGTGCGAAGAGACCGCGTCGCGCAGCGATCGGTAATGATCTTTCCGGTTCTGTCACTGGCCGCGCGCGAGGGGATTGGGGGACTATTCCCAGGAGAGATTTTCATGCGGTGCGTGATCATTGCGCTGTTGGGCGTGGCCCTGACCGGTGGCGTTGCCGGCGCTCAGCCGGTCGAAGGGCGGTTGAAGACCATCCAGGAGACCGCGACGCTGCGGATTGCCTATCGCACGGATTCACGGCCGTTCGCGTTCGTCGATGGGCAGGGCAAGCCCGCCGGCTACAGCATCGAGTTGTGTACGCGCATCGCCAAATCGATCGAACGCGAGCTCGGCCTGCCGTCGCTCGCGATCCGCTGGGTGCAGGTCGACACCCGTACGCGCTTTGAAGCCATCGCCAACGGCACCGCCGATCTGGAGTGCGGTTCGACGACCATTTCCCTGTCGCGGCTCAAGATGGTCGACTTCTCCAGCCTGATCTATGCCGAGAGCACTGGCGTGCTGGTGAAGGCCGGGCAGGGGTTCTTCAATTTCGACAGCATGGCGGGACGCAAGATCGGTGTGGTGCCGGGTTCGACGAATGCCCGCGCGATCCGCGATCAACTCACGCAGCGCAAGATGGATGCGATGCTGGTCGAATTTCGCGATCGGGAAGTGGGGGTGGCGGCGCTTGCGCGCGGCGCGCTCGACGGTTTTGCCACCGACAAGCTTGTTCTGCTCGCGCTCGCACAGGCGGCGAACCTGCGCGATTATTCGCTGCTGCCGGACGACCTGTCGTTCGAGCCGTTCGGCATCATGCTGCCGCGTGGCGATTGGGCCTTCCGGCTCGCCGTCAATACCGGCCTCGCGCGGGTGTTCCGCAGCGGCGAAATCGTCGAAATCTACACCAAGTATTTCAGCACGCTTGCGCCGAACCCGTCGGCCTGGATCGGCGCGGTGTTCACGTTCGGCGCTCTGCCGGAGTAGCCGGCATCGCCTGACGTTCGCGCTGCGCCGCAGGCCGTCGCTGCCTGCGTCCACACGCATTGCGGCCAACGGCGGGAGCGGGCAGGATAACACGGCGTACAAGGTCAACGCAGAGTGACCGTGATCGCAATGTCAGGGAGGTTTCGCACATGTTGTCACGTCGCAAATTTCTCAACAGCACGCTTGGCGTCGGCGCTGGCCTGGCGCTGACGACACAAGGAGCACACCGAATGGCGGCTCAGACACCGGCCGGACAAAATAGAAGAATCGTCGATGCACAGGTCCACCTGTGGAAGGCGGAAACGCCGGACTGGAAATGGGTGCCCGGACGCCCGCCGCAGCTTCCCGAGCCGTTCACCATCGAGAGGCTCGTGCCGCTGATGGACGAAGCGGGCGTTTCGCGCGTCGTGATCGTACCGCCGTCCTGGCCGGGCGACCGCAACGACTACGCGCTCGAAGCGGCGAAGCGTTATCCCGACCGCTTCTCGATCATGGGCCGCATCCCGCTGGAAAATCCGAAATCGGCCGACCTGCTGCCGAAGTGGAAGGAGCAGCCGGGCATGCGCGGGGTGCGCGTGACCTTCCTGGGCCCGATCGCGCCCTGGCTGACCAACGGCACCGCCGACTGGTTCTGGCCGGCGGCTGAGAAGGCGGGACTGCCGGTGATGTTCCTGGCGCCCGGGCAGTCGGCGGCCTTCGGGCCGATCGCGGAAAAGCATCCGCAGCTCAACCTGATCGTCGATCACATGAATCTGTCGGTCGACATCGCAAAAGCCGGCAAGACCGCGGAAGCGATCGCGGCGACCGTGGCGCTCGCCAAATACCCGAACGTGTCGTGCAAGATGTCGTCGGCGCCGACCTATTCGCTCGAAGGCTATCCGTTCGCCGATATGAAACCGCATCTCAAGCGGGTGTTCGACGCGTTCGGACCGCAACGCTGCTACTGGGGCACCGACATGACGAACTCTTTCGCCAAGGCGACCTACAAGCAGCGCATCGCCCAATTCACCGAGACGCTCGATTTTCTCTCGGAGCAGGACAAGGACTGGGTAATGGGCCGCGCGATCGAGCAGCGCTTAGGCTGGTCGTAGCAGGCGGCTTGCGCCGGACATTGTCCGATTTCCGAAGCCGTGCTTCGTGCTGCCGGGCGCGTTCCCCTGGCTGTATCGCTCGCGACACGCTCGTCCGATCGTACGTCGGCTGCCGATCGTGTCGCGGGCAACAGGATCCTCATGATCGATCTCTACGAGTATCAGTTGCTGCCGATCTTCCTGGTCAGCCTGGCCATCATCTTGGCCGCCAGCGAGATCGGCCGCTGGCTCGGCGTACGGGCCCGCGGTCAAGGAGGCGACGACGTCACAACGCTGGAAAGCGCGGTCCTCGGCCTGCTCGCGCTGTTGATTGGTTTTACCTTCGCGATGTCGTTGACCCGCTTTGATGCCAGGCGCGACGCCGTATTGAATGAGGCAAACGCGATTGGCACGACGGCGCTACGTGCACGCCTGCTGCCAGCGCCCCACAACACCGAAGCGTTGAAAATCTTGCGCGAGTATGTGTCCGTTCGGTTGGAGATCGCTCAGCGCGTCGTCTCCCCGACGGAGTTGGATGCCTTGATTGCCCGCTCGAACGAGCTTCAGGAGGCGCTCTGGCAAGTGGCGAAAACCGTGGCGGCGAAGGAGCCCGGAATGGTTCCCACGGGGCTTTTCATTCAGACATTGAATGAGATGATCGATGACCAGAGCAAGCGACTCACGGCATTACGTAGCCGCGTGCCGAACATTGTCCTGATGGCGCTCTACGGCGCTGCTGCCATCGCCGGTGCGTTCGTCGGCTATGCCAGGGGGCTCGGCGCGCGTTCTTCGCGAATTCCAGCCTACGTCATCATCGTGCTGGTCTCCGCCGTGATCCTGTTGATTCAGGATCTGGACCGGCCGCGGACTGGCTTCATCACCATCAGCCAGCAGCCGATGATCGATGCCGCCGCCAGCATTAGGTCGTATGTCGACTAGCCGGCGGCGGTGAGCACTCGGTCGATCAAAGCTTCACCTTCTCCTGCTCGACCACGCGCTGGACCGCGGGACGCTGCAGCATGCGATCCTTGAACGCCGTGTAATTCTTGAGCTCCGCCATCGGCAGTTCGCGGCGCACGCCCCAGGTGTAGAAGACGAAGCCATAAGGATCGAGGACGGAATAGCGGTCGGAGAACCACTCCCGCCCGTCGAGACGCTCGTCGAGTTGCTTGAGGTAGTTGTGGAAGGTCTTGAGACCGGTGTCCTTGATGCCGGGAAACCCCGCCTGATCCGCTGTGTAACGCTCCGGCCGGTTGAAGTGGGCATGTGCAGGATGCACGCTTGCCGCCAGGAACCCGATCAGCGATAGCGCCTTGGCTTCAGCGACCGGATCCGTCGGCCAGAGTCCGAAGCGCTTGCCGAGGTAGGGGAGGATCGCGGTGTTTTCGGCGACCGTTTCGCCGTCGTCGAGACGCAGCACCGGCACGCGTCCCTGCGGATTGATCTTGAGATAGTCTTCCGAGCGCTGCTCCGCCTTGGTGAAATCGACCTGCTGCGGGGTGTATTTTTCGCCGCTCTCTTCCAGGATGATATGCGCGGCCATCGAGCAGGCGCCGGGAAAGAAATACAACGTCAGCATTTCAATATTCCTCCTTGTTGCGCGAGCACCTGCACACGCTATTCCGTCTCGGCCAGTTCCTGCAGCATGGCGAGCGCGACCGCCACCGACGCTTCGCGCACCTGCGTGCGCCCGATGTCGCCGAACTGGCGCTCCTGATAGACGATCCGGCGTGTGCGCGAGCAGGCGGCGAAGTGCACGAGCCCGACCGGCTTGCCCGGCACCGCGCCGCCCGGTCCGGCAATGCCGGTGATCGATACCGCGAGATGCACCGGCGCATGCGCGAGTGCGCCGCGCGCCATGGCTTCGGCGGTCTCCCGGCTGACCGCGCCAAAGCGTTCCAGCAGCGCCGGCGGAACGCCGAGCATGGTCTGCTTGGCGGCGTTGCTATAGGTCACGAAGGCACGGTCGACGACGTCGGATGAGCCTGGAATGTCGGTCAGCGTGGCGGCCACCAGCCCGCCGGTGCAAGATTCCGCCGTGGAGATTTTGAGCCTTCTGGTCCGGCAAACATCGAGCAGGGCGCGCGCCGCGGCGGTCAATGCCGGATTGATCATTATTCGCTCCAGGGCAGGCGGACCGTGGCATTGGCAAAGGCCGCCATGCCTTCGCCACGCCCGGTGAACCCCATCTTCTCGCTCGTGGTGGCTTTGACCGCGACGCGCGCGAGCGGCAGTCCGGCGATCTCCGCGACGCGCGCACGCATGGCATCGCGGTAAGGGCCGATGCGCGGCGCCTCGCATACGATGGTGATGTCGAGATGCGCGATGCGTCCGCCGCGGTTGCGCACCCGCTCGACCGCGAAGGCCAGGAACCGGTCGGAGGACGCACCGCGCCATTGCGGATCGGTCGGCGGAAAGTGCACGCCGATGTCGCCGTCCGAGATCGCGCCGAGGAGCGCATCGACGAGCGCGTGAAGGACGACATCCGCGTCGGAATGGCCGGCCAATCCGCGGCTGAACGGGATGCGGACACCTCCCAGTGTGACGTGATCGCCGTCGCCGAACTGGTGCACGTCGAAGCCGAACCCGGTGCGAACGTCGCCAAGCTCGGCGAATTTCGCCGCTTCCGCGCGGGCGAAATCCTCGTTCGTAGTGAGTTTCACGTTCGCGCTTTCTCCTTGAAAAGTCGAAACTTTCACCCCAGCCCATTCGGCAAGCGCGGCGTCGTCCGTGAAATCGTCGCGGCCGGCGTCGCGGGCGCGCCGGTGTGCGTTCAGAAGAGCATCGAACGCAAACGCTTGCGGCGTCTGGACGAGGCGAAGTTGCGTTCGGTCGATGGTGCCGGTGACACGGCCATGCGTATCCACGCTCTTCACCGTATCGGCAACGGCGAGCGCCGGAATGGCGGCGCCCGTCGCTCGCGCGGCTTCGATTGCGCGCGCGATCAGTGCCGGTGAGGCAAACGGCCGTGCCGCATCGTGCACCAGTACGATTTCCGGCGAGCGTGGGGCCAGGGCTTCCAACCCGGCGAGGACGGAGGCTTGCCGTGTGGCGCCGCCGTGAACGGGCGGCAGAAGATCGAGGCCGGTCACGGCCGCGGCGAAATACTCCGTGTCATCTGGATGAATGACAGGCTGTACGAGCGCGATTTCGTCATGTCGCACGAATGTCGCAATACTCGGCCGGATGACCGGCTCGCCAAGAATGTGACGGTATTGCTTTGGGCGGTCGCCGCCGGCGCGTAATCCGCGGCCTGCTGCCACGACAATGGCTGCGACCCTATCGGCCATGGCTCCCCGGCTTGAAAGATGACGCCCGGGGATGGCTTTAGCCCGTCGCGGCGTAGCGGCAAACGGAATTCCACGTATTCCCCATCCGGGCCCATTTTTTTGCAGTGCAACACTTGCGCATTCGGCCCAGTTGGCTAAACTATATGCAGTCGTGCATTATCGCCTAATTCATGGGCAGGAAAGCTAAGTGACCTCGCTGCAAACGAATTTTTCTTCGCCAGGGATCGCAATCGGTGATGTTGCACTGCCCAATAACGTCATTCTTGCGCCGATGTCCGGCGTGACCGACGCGCCCTTCCGGCGCCTGGTCGCCCGATTCGGCGCCGGTCTTGTCATCTCCGAGATGACAGCAAGCCAGGATCTCGTGGAGGCCGACCCGCGCGCGATTTTGCGCGCCGAGCGAAACGGCCACGCGCTTCATGTCGTGCAGCTTGCAGGCTGCGAACCTCGCTGGATGGCCGAAGGTGCCCGCATCGCGGAAGCATCAGGCGCCGATGTCATCGACATCAACATGGGTTGCCCCGCGCGTCATGTGACTGGCGGGGAGTCGGGCTCCGCCTTGATGCGCAACCTCGATCACGCGCTGACTCTGATCGAAGCCACGGTCGGCGCGGTGTCGGTTCCGGTGACGCTCAAGATGCGGCTGGGCTGGGACGATCGTTCGATCAACGCGCCCGAATTGGCGCGCCGCGCCGAGCAGGCGGGCGTGCGTCTCGTGACCGTGCATGGCCGCACCCGCTGCCAGTTCTACAAGGGGCAGGCAAACTGGACCGCCGTTCGCGCCATCAAGGCGAGCGTCTCGATCCCCGTCGTCGTGAACGGCGATATCGAAAGCTACGAGGACGCCGTTGCGGCACTCGTGGCGTCCGGCGCCGACGCCGTGATGGTTGGAAGGGCGGCGCAGGGCCGGCCCTGGCTCCCCGGTCAGATCGCACGGCAACTCGCCGGCGGTCAGTGCGAGCGGGCACCGGCGCTGACCGAGCAGTTCGAAATCATCGAAGCGCTCTACGACGAGATGCTCACCCACCACGGGGTCCGGATCGGGCGGCGCCATGCACGCAAGCACCTGGGCTGGGCGCTCGATGCGGCGGCCGAGACCGCCGGTGTGTCTGACGATCTGCTCCGGTGCCACCGTCACCGTGTGTTGCCTGCCGAGGAGCCGGCGCAGGTCCGCCGGCATCTTGGCGACGCCTACGCGGCATTTGCCGAGAACGAGAGAAAGGCCGCATGAACCGCCTTGAGCCCATGCCGACGTTGCCCTCGGGCACCGCTGATGCCGTGCTCGACGCGCTGCCTCATCCCGTCATCATGATCGCGGGGGACGGCCGGGTGGCCAACGCGAATGCTGCGGCTGAAGCTTTCTTCGAAGCATCGCTGCCGCTCCTGCGGCGCCATACGCTCGGCGAACTCGTGCCGTTCGGCAGCCCGCTGCTCGCGCTGATCGAGCAGGCGAGGGCGCGCGGCTCTGCAGTTAACGAATACAAGGTCGATCTCGGCACGCCGCGCAATCCCGGCGAGCGGCTTGTCGACCTGCACGTGGCACCGCTGCCGGACCGGCCTGATCATCTCGTCGTCATGCTGCAGGAGCGCACCATCGCCGACAAGATGGATCGCCAGCTCACCCATCGCGGTGCGGCGCGTTCGGTCATCGCTCTCGCCGCCATGCTGGCGCACGAGATCAAGAATCCGCTCTCCGGCATCCGTGGCGCGGCGCAACTGCTGGAACACTCGGTCGGCGACGACGATCGGACGCTGACGAGGCTCATCTGCGATGAGACCGACCGGATCGTGAAGCTCGTCGACCGCATGGAAGTCTTCTCCGACGAGCGCCCGGTCGAGCGCGAGTCGGTCAACATCCACGTGGTGCTGGAGCATGTGAAGCGTCTCGCGCAGTCGGGCTTCGCGCGCCACATCAAGTTCATCGAAGAGTACGATCCCTCGCTGCCGCCGGTGCTCGCCAACCGCGACCAACTCATCCAGGTCTTTCTCAATCTGGTGAAGAACGCCGCGGAAGCGGTCGGCGAGGACGCTGGCGACGGCGAAATCCAGCTTTCGACGGCGTTCCGGCCGGGCGTGCGGCTTTCGTTGCCCGGACACAAGACACGCGTGTCCCTGCCGCTCGAATTCTGCGTCAAGGACAACGGGCCAGGCGTTCCAGAGGACCTCCTGCCGCATCTCTTCGATCCATTTGTGACGACCAAACCGACCGGATCTGGCCTGGGGCTTGCACTGGTTGCCAAGATCGTCGGCGACCACGGAGGGATCATCGAATGCGAATCGCAAGTGCGGCGGACGACCTTCCGAATACTCATGCCCATTTATCTGGGTAACGACGCCGAGCCGGGTGGCGTTACCTGAAGAGGATGCCAATGCCTGCGGGAAACATCTTGGTGGCGGACGACGATGCCGCGATCCGCACTGTGCTCAATCAGGCGCTGTCGCGCGCGGGCTACGAGGTGCGTTCGACCAGTAACGCGGCGACGCTTTGGCGCTGGGTCAGCCAGGGCGACGGCGACCTGGTCATCACCGACGTCGTGATGCCGGACGAGAACGCGTTCGACCTCTTGCCGCGCATCAAGAAGATGCGGCCCGAATTGCCCGTGATCGTCATGAGCGCGCAGAATACGTTCATGACCGCGGTGCGGGCCTCCGAGCGCGGCGCCTACGAATACCTGCCAAAGCCCTTCGATCTGAAGGAACTGATCGCGATTGTCGGCCGCGCGCTGTCGGAGCCGAAGGAGCGCGTGCGCCCGGCGGTGAAGCCCGAGGACTTCGAGTCGATCCCGCTGGTCGGCCGCTCGCCGGCGATGCAGGAAATCTATCGCGTGCTGGCGCGGCTCATGCAGACCGACCTCACCGTGATGATTACGGGCGAGTCCGGTACCGGCAAGGAACTCGTCGCCCGCGCGCTTCACGACTACGGCAAGCGGCGCAGCGGTCCGTTCGTCGCCATCAATATGGCCGCTATTCCGCGCGATCTCATCGAGTCCGAGCTGTTCGGGCACGAAAAGGGCGCCTTCACCGGCGCAAATACCCGCAGTTCCGGCCGCTTCGAGCAGGCCGAAGGCGGGACGCTGTTTCTCGACGAAATCGGCGACATGCCGATGGAGGCGCAGACCAGGCTGCTGCGCGTGCTGCAGCAGGGCGAATACACCACCGTCGGGGGACGGACGCCGATCAAGGCCGACGTCCGCATCGTTGCGGCAAGCAACAAGGACCTCCGCATCCTCATCCAGCAGGGGCTGTTCCGCGAGGACCTGTTCTTCCGCCTCAACGTGGTACCGCTGCGGCTGCCGCCGCTGCGCGAGCGCATCGAGGACGTGCCCGATCTGATCCGGCATTTCTTCATCCAGGTCGAGCGTGAGGGCCTGCCGGCCAAGCAGCTTGAAGCCGCGGCGCTCGAACGGCTCAAGCGCCACCGCTGGCCGGGCAACGTCCGCGAGCTCGAAAATCTCGCCCGTCGGCTCGCCGCGCTTTACCCGCAGGAGACGATCTCGGCCGCGGTCATCGACACGGAACTGTCACAACCCGCCATGGCGTCCGCCGGCGAGGAACCGCGCACCGAGGAGGGCCTTTCGGCTGCGGTCGAGCGGCATCTGGCGGCCTATTTCGCCAGTTTTGGCGAGGATCTGCCGCCACCCGGCCTTTACCACCGGATGCTGCGGGAGGTGGAACACCCGCTGCTGTCGGTGACCTTGGCGGCCACTCGGGGCAACCAGATCCGCGCCGCTGATCTCCTCGGCGTCAACCGCAACACGTTGCGGAAGAAAATCCGCGATCTGGAAATCCAGGTTTTCCGCGGCGGCGGCTAGACTGTCCGGTCCCGGACCGACGGCGGCGCTAATCGGTCACACCGCAAGGTTAACCGCCCTTATATTGTCGCAATCCAGCAACATTGTTGTAGAAAAGCATCAGTGTGGCAGGGGGATCGCGTCCAGCGCGTTAAGCGTATCTATTTGGACGCGTAGGCGTTGATGACACAGGTCGGCCAAGCCGAATTCACGACGAGCACCGCAACGCCCGCGCCCTGGATTGTGCGGACGATCGGCGTTTTCGTGGTCGTGCTTGCGCTCTTGTCGGCGCTGACGACCTTCATGGTGCTGGCCGGCCTCACGCCGATTGCGCCAACCCACCAGGTCGTCGTCACTCTCCTGCTCGTCAACGCGGTGACGGTCGCGTTGCTGGTCGGCCTGATCGGCCGCGAGATGTGGCGGGTCATCCAGGCTCGGCGCCGTGGCCGCGCCGCCGCGCGTCTGCACGTGCGGATCGTGGCGCTGTTCTCGGTCATCGCCGCCGCACCTGCGATCCTGGTCGCGGTGGTGGCAAGCGTGACGCTCGATCGCGGGCTCGATCGCTTGTTCTCGCAGCAGACGCATTCGCTCATCGAGAACTCGCTCATCGTGGCAGATGCCTATGTGCGCGAGCACGCGCAGTTCGCGCGCGCCGATGCCATTGCGACCGCCATCGAGCTTGCGCGCGCGAAGACGCTCTACGACCAGTCGCGCGACCAGTTCCGTCAGTTCCTGGCCGCACAGGCTTCGATCCGCGGACTGCCGGCAGTGATGCTGCTCGACAAGGACCTCAACGTCATCGAGCAGGTCGAACTCGCAGGTCAGCCACATCTTCGCAAGCCGTCGCCCGACGTGCTCGCGTCCGTCAACGATACCGAGCCGCAGGTGGCGATGTTCCTCGACGCCAATTACGTCGCGGCCATCATCAAGCTGCGCGGCTATACCGACACCTATCTCTACATCGCGCGCCTGCTCGACCCGCGCGTGCTCGCGCAACTGAACGCCACCCGCGAGGGTGTGGCGCAATACGCCGACCTTGAATCGCGCCGCGTCGGCGTGCAGATCGCCTTCGGGCTGATGTACACGGTGATCTCGCTGATCGTGCTGTTGTCGGCGGTCTGGATCGGGCTCAATTTCGCGAATTATCTCGTGGCGCCCATCCGCCGGCTGATCGGCGCCGCCCAGGTCGTCGCGACCGGCAACCTCTACGTCCAGGTTCCGACCCGGCGGTCGGAAGGCGACCTCGCGCAGCTCGGCGAAACCTTCAACAAGATGACGCAGGAGCTGCGTACGCAGCGCGACGATATCGTGCGCGCCCGCGACCTGATCGACAGCCGCCGCCGGTTTACCGAGGCGGTGTTGGCGAGCGCCAGCGCCGGCGTGATCGGCGTCGACGCCGAAAGCCGCATCAGCATCCTCAACCGCTCGGCCGAGCGGTTGATCGGCTGCTCCGAAACCGAGGCGCTCGGGCGCCCGCTGACCGACATCGTGCCCGAGCTCGCCGAGATTTTCGCGACCGCGCGTGTCGGCGTGCAGCGGCTCGTGCAGGGGCTCGTGACGATCAACCGCGGCGGCAAGGACCGCAACGTGTCGGTGCGCGTGACGAGCGAGCAATCGGGCGCCGCCGATTACGGCTACGTCGTCACGCTCGACGACATCACCGAGCTTGTCAGCGCGCAACGCACCTCGGCCTGGGCCGACGTCGCGCGACGCATTGCCCACGAGATCAAGAACCCGCTCACGCCGATCCAGCTTTCGGCCGAGCGGCTACGCCGGAAATATCTGCCTGCGATCAAGGAAGACACCACGGTCTTCACGCAGTGCACCGACACCATCATCCGCCAGGTCGACGACATCAAGCGCATGGTCGACGAGTTCTCGCGCTTCGCCCGCATGCCGAAGCCCGTGATGGAAGTGGACAACGTCGCCGACACCGTGCGCCAGGTGGTGTTCCTGCAGCGGGTCGGCAATGCCGACATCGATATCGACGTGGAGATCGCGGAAGACCCGATGCCGGCTCGTTTCGACCGCCGGCTGATCTCGCAGGGCCTGACCAACATCATCAAGAACGCGACCGAAGCCGTCGCGGCGGTGCCGCCCGCCGAGCTTGGCCGTGGCCATATTCGTGTTTCGGCCGAGCGCGAGGGCGACGACATCGTGATCGACGTGGTCGACAACGGGATCGGCCTGCCGAAGGAGAACCGCAGCCGGCTGCTCGAGCCTTACGTCACGACCCGCGAGAAGGGCACCGGGCTCGGCCTCGCCATCGTCGGCCGGATTCTCGAGGACCACGGCGGACGGATCGAGCTCAGCGATGCGTCGGAGAAATATCCCGGCCAGAGAGGCGCCTGGATGCGGCTGCGCTTCTCGGCGGTAATGCCTAGCGCGGCGGATGTTCCGCCGGCACGTGAATCTGTAACCCCCAAACTGGCAACCGGTGCGTAACATGGCCGATGATATTCTCATTGTTGACGACGAAGCTGACATTCGGGAATTGGTTTCCGGCATTCTGCAGGATGAAGGATTTGGCGCGCGCACCGCGCGTGACAGCGACGATGCGCTCGCGCACATCGCGAGCCGCCGGCCCAATCTGGTTTTCCTCGACATCTGGCTGCAGGGCAGCCGGCTCGACGGATTGCAGTTGCTTGACGCGGTGAAGCAGCAGCACCCGGAAATGCCGGTGGTGATGATTTCCGGTCACGGCAACATCGAGACCGCGGTCGCTGCCATCAAGCAGGGCGCCTACGACTTCATCGAGAAGCCGTTCAAGGCCGACCGGCTGGTGCTGGTCGCGCAGCGCGCGCTCGAAACGTCGCGCCTCAAGCGCGAGGTCAAGGCGCTCAAGCAGTTGTCGCCTGCGCAACTCGTCGGCAAGTCGCCGTCCATGAACCAGTTGCGGCAGACCGCCGAGCGCGTCGCGCCCACCAACAGCCGCATCCTGATCGTCGGCCCCTCGGGTGCCGGCAAGGAACTCGTCGCGCGCACCATCCACACGCACTCGGCGCGCGCCAACGGGCCTTTCATCGTCATCAACGCCGCCGCGATGATGCCCGAGCGCATGGAGCTTGAGCTGTTCGGCGTCGAGAAGCCGGCGGACGGCGAGGCCCGCAAGGTCGGCGCGCTGGAGGAGGCGCACGGCGGCACGCTGTTCATCGACGAAATCGCCGACATGCCGCGCGAGACGCAGAACAAGATCCTGCGCGTGCTGGTGGAGCAGAGCTTCCAGCGCGTGGGCGGCACCGGCAAGGTGCAGGTCGACGTGCGCATCATCTCGTCGACCGGACGCAACATCGAAGCCGAGATCGCGGCCGGCAAATTCCGCGAGGATCTCTATCACCGCCTGTCGGTGGTGCCGATCCGCGTGCCGCCGCTGGCGGAGCGGCGCGAGGACATCCCGCAGCTCGTGCAATGGTTCATGGAGCAGATTTCATCGGCAACCGGCCTGCCCAAGCGCATCATCGGCGAGGACGCGATGGCCGTGCTGCAGTCGCACGATTGGCCGGGCAACGTCCGGCAATTGCGCAACAACGTCGAGCGGCTGATGATTCTCGCCGGCGGCGATCCGGATGCGGTGATCAACGCCGACATGCTGCCGCAGGACGTGGGCTCGATGGTCCCGTCGATGCCGGGCGGCGACGGCGGCGAGCATCTCATGGGGCTGCCGCTGCGTGACGCGCGCGAGGTGTTCGAGCGCGAATATCTCGTGGCGCAGATCAGCCGGTTCGGCGGCAACATCTCCCGCACGGCGGAGTTCGTCGGCATGGAGCGCTCGGCGCTCCATCGGAAGCTCAAGGCGCTCGGGATCGACTGATGTCGCGCATTGCCTACGTGAACGGCCGCTACCTGCCGCGGCACGCGGCGGCCGTGAACATCGAGGACCGCGGCTACCAGTTCTCCGACGGCGTCTACGAGGTCTGCGAGGTGAGGGGAGGCCGCCTGGTCGACGAGCGGCTGCATGTGGCGCGGCTTGATGCGCTCGCTCGGGGAACTGCGCATCGGCATGCCGATGTCGCCCCTGGCGCTCGGCGCCGTCATGCGCGAGACCGTCCGCCGCAATCGCGTCCGCGACGGCATCGTTTATCTCCAGATCACGCGCGGCGTGGCCCGCCGCGACCACGCCTTTCCGCCGGCAGGGACCGTCCCGAGCGTCGTGGTGACCGCCCGCAATCTCGATCTCGCCCGTAACGAGAGAACCGCGGCCGACGGCATCGCCGTCATCACGGTGCCGGACAACCGCTGGGAGCGCGTCGACATCAAATCGGTCTCGCTGCTTCCCAACGTGCTGGCCAAGCAGGCCGCCCGGGAGCAGGGCGCCAAGGAGGCCTGGTTCGTGGACCGCACCGGACGGGTCACGGAAGGTTCCTCCACCAATGCCTGGATTGTCACCAGGGACGGCGAACTGGTCACGCGGCCGGCCGACCACGGAATCCTGCGCGGGATCACCCGGACGGTATTGCTCGGCCTCATCGAGGAGCAGGGCCTCAAGCTCACGGAGCGCGCCTTCACCGTCGAGGAGGCCTATGGCGCGCGCGAGGCCTTCGTGACCTCGGCCAGCCTGATCGTCATGCCGGTGGTTCAGATCGACGGGCGCCCGGTCGGCAATGGTGCGCCGGGCCTGATTGCAACCGCGCTACGGCGCGACTTCCATCGTCACGCCGAATTTTCCTGATGCACCGGCCTGATGGGCGTGAGGACGGCAAAATGCTGCCGTTTGCCCGGCAGCCTATCGCTTGCGCTAATCCGACCCAGTTCCAAGCAATTCCTGCCCCCAACTTGTGCTTGCACAA
Organism: uncultured Alphaproteobacteria bacterium; assembly: GCA_963763365.1. Lineage (GTDB taxonomy): Bacteria > Pseudomonadota > Alphaproteobacteria > Rhizobiales > Xanthobacteraceae > VAZQ01. The sequence continues at coordinate 209,726 of CAVXOE010000016.1, forward strand.
GGATTAGCCGTGCCTTGTAATGGCTCTGCCAAGTCCTCAAGCGGTGAAGGCCAAGAAGAGGGCGGGAGTGGACTTGGCAATAAGCTCGCAGCCGCCCGCGAGCGAAAAAAAGCGGAACAAACACAATGGCGGCCGAACGCACACAAAATCTGCAAGACACCTTCCTCAACCATGTGCGCAAAAACAAGACTCCGCTCACGATCTTCCTGGTGAACGGAGTAAAGCTGCAAGGCGTGGTGACCTGGTTCGATAACTTCTGCGTGCTGTTGCGTCGAGATGGACACTCCCAATTGGTCTACAAACATGCCATCTCGACGATCATGCCTGGTCATCCGATCCAGTTGTTCGAAGGCGGGGACGATCCCCCGGGCGGGGACAAAGTCTAGTTGGAACCTCGCTGGCTCGACAAATCTCCTGACCGGCTGAGCCCGCTGCGGGGCTCGGAAACCGGGCGTGCAATCGTGATCGAACCGCACCTGCGTGGGCGCGCGCCGAAAGGCGCGGCTGTGCGCGGCCAGGAGACGTTGCGCACGCCGGCGGCCAAGCTCGACGAAGCCGTCGGGCTGGCGCGCGCGATCGACCTTGCCGTGGTCAATTCGGGCATCGTGCCGATCGGGGACATCCGCCCGGCCACCTATATCGGCAAGGGCAAGGTCGAGGAGATCGCCGGCCTCGTCAAAAGCGACGAGGCCGGCATCGTGGTGATGGACTGCCCGCTCTCGCCGGTGCAGCAGCGCAACCTCGAAAAGGCCTGGGGCGCCAAGGTCGTCGACCGCACCGGGCTTATTCTCGAGATCTTCGGCCGGCGCGCGCGCACGCGCGAGGGCGCGCTGCAGGTCGAGCTCGCGCATCTCACCTATCAGAAGAGCCGGCTGGTGCGCTCCTGGACGCATCTCGAACGCCAGCGCGGCGGCTTCGGCTTCCTCGGCGGGCCGGGCGAGAGCCAGCTCGAAACCGACCGCCGGCTGATCGAGGAGCGCATCGCGCGCATCGAGACCGAGCTCGAGAAGGTCAAGCGCACCCGCAAGCTCCATCGCGAGAGCCGCAAACGCGTGCCGTACCCGATCGTGGCGCTGGTCGGCTACACCAATGCCGGCAAGTCGACGCTGTTCAACCGCATGACGCAGGCGAGCGTGCTGTCCGCCGACATGCTGTTCGCCACGCTCGATCCGACGTTGCGCGCGGTCGATCTGCCGCAAGGGCTGCGCATCATCCTGTCCGACACCGTCGGCTTCATCTCCGACCTGCCGACCATGCTGGTGGCGGCGTTCCGCGCCACGCTCGAAGAGGTGATCGAGGCCGACGTGATCCTGCACGTGCGCGACGTGTCGCACGAAGACACCGAGGCGCAATCGCACGATGTCGAGGACGTGCTGCGCCAGCTCGGCATCGAAGCCGGCGAGGGCCGGCGCATCATCGAGGTCTGGAACAAGATCGACCGGCTCGATGCCGCCGGCCGCGACCGGCTGGCGAATCTCGCCGAGCGCCAGCCGGACGAAGCGGCGGCCGGTGCTGGTGTCGGCGCTGAGCGGGGAGGGCCTCGACCGCCTCACGGCAGAGATCGAAGCCCGGCTCGCGGCTGGGCGGATCACGCTCGACCTCACGCTCGATCCGGCCGACGGCGCGGGCCTGAGCTGGCTCCATCGCCACACCGAGGTGATGGCGCGGGAGTTGCGGGCCGACGGGCAACTGGGCGTCACGGTGCGGGCCGATCCGGCCAATGCGGAGCGGGTGCGCGCCCGTTCGGCCGCGCGGCTGCGGTACATTAAGCGGCACATGCCGGCCGCAGCGCTGCAAATGCTTGCAATCGCGTTGAATGCTCTCCGCGTGTCATTCCCGCGAAAGCGGGAATCCAGTTCGTTTCTGACACGAAGCGCTGGGTCCCCGCTTTCGCGGGGACGACAGCGGAGATGTGGATCCAACCGCGTGAGGCTCCGCCACCATTGATCGTTGCGATGCTTGCGGTCGCTCTCTCGCTGCCGCAAATCGCCAACGCCGAACCGCTCACGCTGCGCTACGGCCAGGCCTTTTCCGCCACCCGCAGCATCTTCGCGCTGCCGGTCGTCGTCGCCGACCGCGAGGGCTTCTTCGCCCGCGAAGGCCTCAACGTGAAATTCCTCATCCCGATTCCGGGCGGCGCCGACCGGCAGATCGATGCGCTGCACAACGACAGCGTCGACCTCACCCATGTCGCCACGCCGTTCCTGATCCGCGCCGCGTTCAACGGCTCTGACGCCGTGGCGCTCGCGGCCGAGTTCAACAATCCGATCTACACCCTGGTCGCCAAGCCCGAGATCAAGAGCTACGCCGACTTGCGCGGCAAGCTCATCGGGCTCGCCGACGAGACCGGCACCATCACGCTCTCGATCCGCAAGCTCCTGACCATGCACGGGCTCAAGCGCGGCGAGTTTGCCTCCCGCGTGATCGAGGGCACGTCGGGCCGCTTCGCCTGCCTGCGGCGCGGCGATTGCGACGCCGTGGTGCTCGGCCAGCCGCAGGACCTGCAGGCGGTGGAGCAGGGCTACCGCGTGCTCGGGCTTTCGACCGAGGCGGTGCCGGAACTTCTCTACACCGTCACGGCGGTGCGCCGCTCGTTCGCCGAGGCGAACAAGGAGGCGATGGTGCGCTACGTGCGCGGGCTCGCCGCCGCGTTCCGGTTCATCCGCGATCCAGGCAACCGCGAGAGCGTGGTCAAGACCGTGGTGGCGACGGCGGGCGCGTCGGACGCCATCGCGCGCGAGACGATGGCGCTGTTCTTCGAGCCGGAGCGCGGCGTGCTGCCCAGGCAGGGCGAGATCGATCTCAACGGGCTCGCGCAGGTGATCGCCATGATGGGGGAGGCGGGCGCCCTCAAGCCGCCGTTGCCGCCGCCCGAGCGCTTCGTCGATCTGCAATATCTGAAAGCGGCGGGGTTGCAGTGACATCGACCGTATGAGGTCACGTCGAAGCATCGGCGGTGTGCTCCCTCCCCTTGCAAGGCGAGGGTCGGGGTGAGGATCAAGTCGGAAGGCGACCCCCACCCGACCGCCTTCGCTCCGCGTCGGCGGTCGACCTCGCTCCTTTCAGGCGGGAGGTAAGCCCAGCCTCGCGCGCCTTGGCCTCGTCCCAGAGCGCGTCCATTTCGGCGAGCGTCGAGCCCTGCGGGGTCTTGCCGCGCGCGGCCAGCGCATCCTCGATCGCCGCAAAGCGGCGCTCGAACTTCCGGTTGGTGGCGCGCAGCACGGCCTCCGGATCGGCGTCGAGGTGGCGCGCCAGGTTGACCACGGCGAACAGGAGATCGCCGACCTCGGCCGCGGCGGCGGCCTGCTTGCCGGCGTCGATCTCGGCCTCGATCTCGTCCGCCTCCTCGCGGATCTTGGCCAGCACGGCCAGCGGGTCGTTCCAGTCGAAGCCGACCTTGCCGGCCTTGGCCTGCAGCTTCAGCGCGCGGGTGAGGGCAGGGAGCGCGACCGGCACGCCGGCGAGCGCGCCTCGGGCGCCTTGGGCGCGGCGCCGTTGGCGGCGTGCGCCTCCGCCTTCAGCGCCTTCTCCTCGGCCTTGATGCGGTCCCACAGGCCCTTGACGGCGTCGGGCGTCATGCCGCGCGCCTCGCCGAACACATGCGGGTGGCGCCGGATCAGCTTCTCGGTGAGGGTCTGGACGACGTCGCCGAAATCGAACGCGCCTTGCTCCTGCGCCATGCGGGCGTGGAACACGACCTGAAGCAGCAGGTCGCCCAGTTCCTCGCGCAGGTCGACGAGATCGTCGCGCGCGATCGCGTCGGCGACCTCGTAGGCTTCTTCCAGGGTGTAGGGCGCGATGGTCGCGAAATTCTGCTCGAGGTCCCACGGGCAGCCGGTGCCGGGCGTGCGCAGCGCCGCCATGATCTCAAGAAGCCGGGCGATGTCGCGGGACGGGGTCATGGGCGAAATTCCTTCGACCGCAGAGATGGCGGTAGCCTAACATGAGGACTTTGGCGCTCGCGGTGCCGCCCGCGCGAAGCCTGGGGACAAGCCGGATGAAACGGCGATGGCCGGGACATGCCCGGCCATCGAACCAATCCCAAACTGGGGCAGGGGTCAGTGACCCGACCGGTCGGCGCCGCGGCTCGCCTCGAACAGGAACCAGCAGCGCTTCTCCGCCTCGTCGATGAAGTTCTCGAGCAGGCTCGCGGTCGCCACGTCCTCGTGGTCGTCGGCGAGCTTGTGGGCCTTGCGCATGTTCTCGATCTGCGCCTTGTTGTCGTCCATCAGCTCGCGCAGCATGTCGCCGGGCCGGACGAAATCCTCGTCGTTGTCCTCGACGCGCTGCAGCTTGGCGATGTGGCCGATCGAGCGGATGGTGGTGCCGCCGATCTTGCGGACGCGCTCGGCCAGGATGTCGACGCTGGCCTCGAGCTGCTCGGCCTGTTCGTCGAGCAGCAGATGGTAGTCGCGGAAATGCGGGCCGCTGACGTGCCAGTGGAAGTTCTTGGTCTTGACATAGAGCGCGAACGTGTCGGCCAGCAGGCCGTTCAGCGCGGCCGACAGTTGGCCGCACGGCATTCGGCGACAGATCGGTCGGGGTATCGAGCGCGCGGGGCAGTCTCGAGCTTTCGGACCTTAGTGCTCACGGGAGGACCTCATGACATCGGGGGCGACGGGCGCGGGAGGCGATGCGGTCCGGTCCGGGAGCCGCATCGCCGGTACAGGAACGCGCGGCAGAGTTCCCAGTTCCCATGCCGCGAACCTCATGCCTTGATTCGCATAAGAGATATTATGGAATATATTTGTAGCTATGATTTCAGGCCAAGAACGGCAAATAAGCTGCTGGATATACTGCGATTTCAGCGATTGCGAGTTGGTGCGCCATATGCGGGCTCACCCGTCCCGACGGACGGCAGCGTAACGGCGAGGCCGTCGAAGGCCGGCTCGACATGCGGCGGCAGGCGCGCCCGCAGCGCCTCGTAGTCGAGGTCGGTGTGCAGGTTGGTCAGGATCGCGCGGCGCGGCTTGATGCGCTCGATCCAGGCCAGCGCCTCGTCGACGCTGAGATGGCTCGGATGCGGCCGGTAGCGCAGCGCGTCGACGATCCAGACCTCGAGCCCGGCAAGCGCCGCCACGCTGGTCTCCGGCAGGCCGCTGAGGTCGCACGAATAGGCCAGAGCCGCCGAAACGGAAGCCGAGCGAGGAGATGTCGCCGTGCTCCTGCAGGATCGGCAGGACGGCGATCGGGCCGCCCTCCCCCTCGATCGTCACGGCCTTGGCCGGCGACGAGGCGATGCTCGGTCACGATCGGCGGATATTCGCTGCCGGGCGGCGTCGCGAAGCAGTAGCCGAAGCGGGCGTGCATGGTCTGCGAGGTCCGCTCGTCGAGGTAGACGTCGACCGCGGCGCTGGTGCATGAACAGCGCGCGCAGGTCGTCGATGCCGTGGGTGTGGTCGGCGTGCTCGTGGGTGTAGAGCACGGCGTCGAGCCAATCGACCTCGGCGTCCAGAAGCTGCTCGCGCAGGTCGGGCGAGGTGTCGACCAGGACCCGGGTGACGCCGCGCCGCGTCGCGGCGCTCGACCAGCAGCGAGGTGCGGCGCCGGCGGTTCTTCGGATTGGCCGGATCGCAGGCGCCCCAGCCGAGCGCCGGCCGCGGCACGCCGCCCGAGGAGCCGCAGCCGAGGATGGTGAACGTCAGGCTCATGCGGTCCTGATGGGCTCAGGCCGGTGCGGCTTGGGTCGCCGGCGCGGCACGGCCGCGGCATAGCCGCCTGGCACCTTGGAGAACAGCCGGAAGAAATTGTCGGTGGTCTGCCGGGCGATCTCGTCGAACGCAGACGCCGCGGGTCTCGGCCAGCACCTTGGCGGTCTCGACCACGTAGGCCGGCTCGTTGCGCTTGCCGCGGAAGCGGCCCGGGCGCGAGATACGGCGCGTCGGTCTCGACCAGGATGCGGTCGGCCGGCAGGCCCTTGGCGATGGCGCGCAGCTCGTCCGACTTCTTGAACGTCAGGATGCCGGTGAACGAGATCGAGAGCCCGAGCGCGATCGCGCGGCGCGGCGAGGTCGGGGCCGCCGGTGAAGCAATGCAGCACGGCCGGGAAGGCGCCCTTCCCGGTTTCTTCCTCCAGGATGCGCGCCATGTCGTCGTCGGCGTCGCGCGAATGGATGACGAGCGGCAGCCCGGTCTCGCGCGCGGCCGCGATGTGTTGCGGAAGCCCCGCTCCTGCGACGTCGCGCGGGCTGTCGTCGTAGTGATAGTCGAGCCCGGCCTCGCCGATCGCCACCACCTTGGGATGCCGCGTGCGCGCGACGAGATCGGCAGCCGTGATGTCGAGCTCCTCATGCGCGCTATTGCGGATGCGTGCCGACCGAGCAGAAGACATCCGGGAAAGCGCTCGGCGATCGCCAGCACCTCGCCGTGGCGCTTCACCCGGGTCGAGATGGTGACCATGCGGCCGACGCCGGCCGCCCGGGCGCGCGCCACCACGGCGTCGAGCTCGGCCGCGAAGTCGGGAAAATCGAGATGGCAATGGCTGTCGACCAGCATGGAGGCTATGTGGGCGCGCTGGTCTCGGGCTCAACATAGCGCGGAAACACCGGCGTCGGCGCCGGCAGCGTCGCGCCCGGCGCGAGGCGCTGTCCGCCGCCGAGCGCGCCGAACGTGCGCTCGTCGGCCGGCACGCGCCAGGAGGTCGAGCAGCTTGCCCGCCGACCGCCGGCATGAACGGCTGCGCCAGGATCGCGACCTGCCGGATCACCTCGGCCGTCACGTAGAGCACGGTGCCCTGCCGCGCCGGGTCGGTCTTGGCCAGCGCCCAGGGCGCCTCGCCGGCGAAATAGCGGTTGGCGTCCGCCACCACCGCCCAGACGGCGTTGAGCACCTGGTGCAGCTGCCTGCGTCTTCATCGCCTCGCGCGCCTTGCCGATCATGGCGTCGGCCGCCGCGAGCATCGCCTTGTCGGCGTCGGCAGAACGCGCCGGGTGCCGGCAGCACGCCGCCGCGCTGGCGCGCCACCATCGTCAGCGAGCGCTGCGCCAGGTTGCCGAGATCGTTGGCGAGGTCGGCATTGATGCGGTTGACGATCGCCTCGTGGCTGTAGTTGCCGTCCTGGCCGAACGGCACCTCGCGCAGGAAGAAGTAGCGCAGCTGATCGACGCCATAGGCGTCGGAGAGCGCGAACGGATCGATCACGTTGCCGACCGACTTCGACATCTTCTCGCCGCGGTTGAACAGGAAGCCGTGCGAGAAGATGCGCTGCGGCACCTCGATGCCCGCCGACATCAGGAAGGCCGGCCAGTAGACCGCGTGGAAGCGCACGATGTCCTTGCCGATGACGTGCAGGTCGGCCGGCCAGTAGCGGTGGAATTTCGCGCTCGTCGGTGTCGGGATAGCCGACCGCCGTGATGTAGTTGGTGAGCGCATCGACCCAGACATACATGACGTGCTTGGGATCGTCGCGGCACCGTCACGCCCCAGTCGAAGGTGGTGCGCGAGATCGACAGGTCCTGCAGGCCGCCCTTCACGAAGCTCACGACCTCGTTGAGCCGCTCCTTCGGCAGCACGAAGTCCGGGCTGCGCTCGTAGAGCTCGAGCAGCTTGTCCTGGTAGGCCGAGAGCCGGAAGAAATAGCTCTCCTCCTCCACCCATTCGACCGGCGTGCCCTGCGGGCCGACGCGCACGCCCTGCTCGTTGAGCTTGGTCTCGTTCTCGTCGTAGTAGGCCTCGTCGCGCACCGAGTACCAGCCGGAATACTTGTCGAGATAGATGTCGCCGTTCTCGGCCATCCTGTCCCAGATCGCCGTCGACGCGCGATGGTGGCGCGTCTTCGGTGGTGCGGATGAAGTCGTCGTTCGAGCAGTTGAGCCGCTCCACCATGGCCTGGAAGCGCGGCACGTTGCGCTCGACCAGTTCGCGCGGCGTGAGCCTTCTCCTTGCCGGCGGTCTGCTGCATCTTGATGCCGTGCTCGTCGGTGCCGGTGAGGAAGAAGACGTCGTAGCCGTCGAGCCGCATGAAGCGGGCGATCGCGTCGGTCGCGATCGCCTCGTAGGCGTGGCCGATATGCGGCACGCCGTTGGGATAGGAGATCGCGGTGGTGAGGTAATAGTGGGGCTGGTCGGCCATCTTCGGGAATGCTCAAGCAAAATCAAAGACGTGGATGGCCGGGAAGAGGCCCGGCCACGACAAGTCAGCCCTAGGTATCAATCGGGGGTCGGCGGGGCAAGCTTCGACGGCCGCAGGTGCTACCGCATCAAGGGATTGCGGACAGTCAAATCGGCGAAGCGGCCGAAAGTCCCGATCCGCGGACCACAATTCGCGCACGGCATGCTGCCGGCATAGTGCAGCAATCCGAGCATCATGAACGCGCGGCCCGGTCACCTTGCTCGCGATCAAGAGAGACCGCAGCTCAGACCAATACTGATCGGCCTCCGTCAGCAGCACCAGGCTGGGTGATTCCAGCCAGGCATCGATCTGGTCGAGCGCTTGTAGAACGGACGATGGTGGGTTGTAGATGTTCGGGTGGGTCACGATTCCGTAGAATTCGTGCAGACATGGCCAGGGGATGGCCCAGGGAGCATTGCCTTCAGCGAGGGATTTGAGGAGGGCCGCGGCAGGCTCATGAAACGGGGCACCTTCCCGATGGCCATAAACCAGGATGTTGGTGTCGACGGCGATCAACCGCCGCGCCCCTCATAGACCAGGCCGCGAATGCGCTCCCAGGACGCGTCTCCGAGTTCAGGTTGCAATCCTCCCTTGACGCTTGCCTTGCGCAACAGAAACGGCGGCTTCCGCTTTCTCTCGGCGACCACCTGGCGCAAGCCCTGTTCGACCAGTTCGCGCAGCGTGGTCCCCTCGCGGGCGGCAATCCGTCGGGCCTCGCGCAGCAGCGGATCGGCGATATCGAGCGTCGTCTTCATAGCAATACCATGCGATATGGGTAGCAACATAGCACATGGTTGCTATCTGGGCAAGTCAGCGCACCGCCTCGGCGAGCGTCCCGAAGACGTTGAACACCAGCGGCTTGCGCTCCAGGTTGTACTCCTCGGCGTCGCGTGCCGCGCTGTTGATCCTCTCCCACGCCAGCGCGACCCGATGAAGCCGCGCGGCCTCGCCCGATCCGTCGGCCAGCCTGGCGGAGAGCCAGGAATTGACCGTGTCGAGGAAGGCGGCGAGCGGCGCCGCATCGACGCCGTAGAGGCGGTCGCCCAGCGCATGCAGGGCGCGCGGATCGATGGCCGGCAGACGATCGAGCAGTTCGAGGATGCGGCTGCGCAACTCCAATGCGTCGCGGTCGAGCAGCACCAGGGCGCGCGATACGCTGCCGTCCGCGACCGCGGCGGCCGCGCGCACATCGGCGTCCTCCGCGCTTCTGCCGAGCGCTGCGGCCGCGGCGCGCGCGACATCCTCCGCGGCCAGCGGCCGCAACGGCAACAGCCGGCAGCGCGAGCGGATCGTCGGCAGGACGCGGGCGGTGGAATGGCTGACCAGCAGGAGCAGCGCGCGCTGCGGCGGCTCCTCCAGAATCTTGAGCAGCGCGTTGGCGCCCTCGGTGTTGAGCTCGTCGACCGTGTCGACGATGGCGACCCGCCAGCCCCCCTCGCCCGCGGTCGAGCCGAAGAACGTCACCGTGCGCCGCACGTCGTCGACCGCGATGTCCTGGCGCAGCTTGCCGGTCTTTTCGTTGATCGTGCGCACCAGCACCAGGAGGTCGCCCTGGGCTTGCGCCGCGATCCGCCGCGCGACCGGGTGATCGGCGTCGACATTCAACGAGGCGGCGTTCCGGACGGCCGGTGCGCGCGGGTCCGGATGCGCGAGGACAAAGCGCGCCATCCGGTAAGCCAGCGTCGCCTTGCCGATACCGTTCGGTCCGTTGATCAGCCAGGCGTGGGGAAGGCGGCCGCTGCGATATGCGTCGAGCAAGGTCTGCTCGGCGTCACGGTGGCCGAACAGCGCAAGTGGTGGCGCGCGGCGGCGTGATTTCGGTTTCATCGTCGGCTTCGCTCACAGCGCCGCGCCTTCGAGCGCGACCGGCGCGGTCGCCGGATGGAGCCGCTCGCTGCACGGCCTTCCAGATCCGCTCGGCGACCTCGGCCTTGGTCTGTGTGGCGTCGACGAGCACGCAGCGCTCGGGCTCATGCAGGACGACCTGCCGATAGGCATCGCGCAGTTCTTCGTGGAACGCGAGCAACTCGGCCTCGAACCGGTCGGTCGCGTTCGCGCCACGCCGCTTGTGCGCGCGCGCCAGCCCGACGTCCGCCGGTACGTCGAGGACGAACGTGAGATCGGGTTTGAGGTCGCCGACCGTCGCGCGCTCGAGCGCCCGAATGAGCTTGAGATCGACGCGGCCAAGCATGCCCTGATAGACCCGGGTGGAATCGATGAAGCGGTCGCAGATCACCCAGGCGCCGCCGGCGAGCGCGGGTTCGATGGTATTGCGGATGTGGTCGTCGCGCGCCGCTGCGAACAGGATCGCTTCCGCTTCGGCGCCGAGCGGCTTCGCAGCACCCGAAAGCAGCACGTGCCGGATCGCTTCGGCGCCGGGCGATCCGCCCGGCTCGCGCGTTCGCACGACTGCGATGCCGAGCGTTTTCAGCCGCTCGGCCAGCAGCCCCGCGTGCGTCGACTTGCCGGTGCCTTCGCCGCCCTCGAAGGTGATCAAACGTCCACGCATCTCGCCATTTCCCGCCGCATCGTTCCCGATCGGCCCGGCCACGGTCTGGCTAAAGCTTTTGGAAGCCGGCGCGGAACAGGCCGATCACCAGCTCGGAGGCCGCGTCGATGGCACGCTTGTGGATCGGCCCCGGCGCCACGCTCGCCGCCGCCTGCAGCGGCATTTCGAGAACCAGCGTGTCATTGCGCCAGACCTTCAGCAGGCCGATCTTCTGGCCCTCCTCGACCGGTGCGCGCACCGGCCCATTGTAGACGACGCGGGCAATGATCTTCTCGCGCACGCCGCGTGGAACCATGATCTGTACGGCCTTGCGAGCGACCAGCGGCACGCGGCCTTTCTCACCGCCATAGACCTTGGCCTCGGCAATTTCCTGGCCGTCCGCGAACAGCGTACCGGCCTGGAAGGTGTTGAAACCCCATTCGAGCAGCCGCTTGCCCTCGTCGGCGCGCTCTTTTTCGCTGCGCAGGCCGTTGACCACCACGATCAGCCTCACACCGTCCTTCACCGCCGAGCCAACGAGCCCGTAGCCGGCTTCCTTCGTGAAGCCGGTCTTCATGCCGTCCGCGCCGATGTTCATCGTCAGCAGCGGGTTGCGGTTGTACTGGCGGATCTTGTTCCAGGTGAACTCGCGCTCGCCGTAGATCTTATAATATTCCGGGTAGTTCTCGATGATGTGGCGGGCGAGCTTGCCGAGTTCGCGCGTGGTCATGAGCTGGCGCGGATCGGGCAGGCCGTTCGAGTTTCCGAACGTCGATTTTGGCAAACCGATCTCGCGGGCGCGCTTGGTCATCTTCTCGGCGAATTCGTTCTCGCTGCCAGAAATTCCCTCCGCCAGCACGATACAGGCGTCGTTGCCGGACTGAATGATGACGCCGTGCAGCAGGTCGTCGACCGCCACCTTGCTGTGAATGGGAAGGAACATAGCGGAGGTGCGCGAGGGCGCCCCACCCCGCCGCCAGGCATTGGTGCTGACGCTGAACTCGGTCGTCGGCTTGAGCTTGCCCTGCTTGAGTTCGTTGAACACCACTTCCGCGGTCATCAGCTTGGAGAGGCTGGCCGGTGGAATGAGGTCGTCGGCGGCCTTTTCGAACAGGACGCTGCCGCTGTCCGCCTCGATCAGGATAGCGTGCGCAGCCGCAGTCTGAAATCCTTCGTTGCTCTTTGGTCCCGCGACCGGATTCGCCGTTTTCGGCCCGGATACCGGGTTGGCCGCGTAGGCGGACACGATCACGCCGGCGACGATCACGGCAGCCGTCCAGGCGGCCAACCGCAAGCAAAGGAAACGTGACACTTTGAAATCGCTGGTCATGAGGATCGCGGCAAGACTGTGCGTGGCCGATCCACGCTCCCTTCCCTGCCCCGCTCCTGCTTAGCAAGCGAAAGGCGTGAAAATCAACGCCGCCGGTAAGTCAATTTTGCGGCCTGTTAGTAGAGCCCGCGCCCGCTCATCAGGCCGACCCCGCCCTCGCGCGGCGGCGCAAAGCTGGTGGTCGGGCTTGGCTCGGACCGACTTGGCTCCGACCGCCGGATCGGGACGGCGGACGCTTCGGTCCGCGCCCCTTCGGGCAATTTGGCCGCGGGTTTCGCCGCCGTACGGGTGACTGGTTTGGATTCGCTCGACGCGAGGGCCGGACCGGGCGGCGCCGAGCCAAGATTGAACGGACGCTCCATCGGCATGGGCGCCCCGCCATCGCGGCCCCGGCTGGACGACGAGGATTGGTTCGGCAGGAACGGTTTCGCCGATGCGACCATGATCGCGGACGGTGCAGGTGCCGGCGACCCTTCGCGCAGCGTCGCCAGCAGCATGCGGTCGTCGCTGCCCTCGATCGGGGCGCGGCCGACATACTCCACCCGCACGCGGGCGAGCCCGTGGCCGTAGAAATCGAGCGCCTTGGCGGTACCGATCGAAAGATCGATGAGACGGTTGTGGACGAACGGGCCGCGGTTGTTGACCCGCACGATCATGGATTTGCCGTTGCTCAGATTGGTCACGCGGGCGTAGCTCGGCAGCGGCAGCGTCGTATGCGCGGCCGAGTAACCGTGCATGTTGTAGATTTCGCCGTTCGCCGTCAGCCGGCCGTGGAAATCCGGTCCGTACCAGGACGCGATGCCTTCGGCGCGGTAGTTGGTGTCTTCGCTCGGATAGTAGGTGCGGCCGTTGATCGAATACGGCTTGCCGACCTTGTAGTGGCCCCCACCCTTCGCGATCTCGACGTCGTCCGCGACGCGCTCGCTGCTCTTGAATCCTTGCGCGCGAATTTCTCGGCGGCCGAGCAATGGGCGAGCGCCAAGCATCCGAGCGCGCGCAACGCAGATACGCATGGCCCGCCCGGCGCCGACTGCGTTCGGCGGCGGGCGTTCCGTGGCCGTAAAGCTGGCATTTACCGCAAGCCCCATTCCGTCCCCGACCACACCAGCAGCTCGCTCGCGCTATCCAACCCGCATGAGCGCCAAGCGCTAACGCGAGAGGAGTGCTCACAACTGCTGCTGACCTGCCGCACGCAACGTCCCCGGAGCGGCAGGTTCCGACCCGACGCGCATAACGCCTGCGGAACACGGCGACATTGGGGCTTGGTTAAAAAGCCCCGCACGGTGGCAAATGGCGAGTTTGTGGCGGCAACCGACAAATGAAAACCCGCCGAAGATTGCTCCCGGCGGGCCCACGTCATCTGCGCTAATGCTGCACCGGTACATCCGCGGCTGCGGCCTTATCGCGATGACATTGTCTGTTTATCGAAGAATCGTGACATTTCGATGATGCGAAGGAACGATTTCCGGTGCGCGGCGAAGAAATCCTACTCGGCTTCCAGCGCCGGGCCTGTAGTCGCCAGACTGACCCTGCGCCGCGTCCAGGAGAACGGCTGCTTGGCCTCGCTCGGCCGCTCGCGCGAGGCCGCGAACAGGCTGTTTCCAGCGCGGCCGCCGGCGTCGACCAGGGTCTCCAGGTCGCAGGTCGCCGCGATCGCGAGGCCGATGTCGCGCAGATGCGCGCGGCCGTAACAGAACGCGGCCAGGTTTCCGCGCGGTCCGGGCGGCAACTGCGACACCAGACCGTCGATACGGTGCATGGGGACGCCGTAGAGGCGGCCAATCAACTCGTCGGGCACAGGGCAACCATCGCTCTCGGTGATCATGATGCATTCTCCTGTTGCGCTGTACCGAAGTATTGGCCGGCCCTTAACGAGGTGTTAACCGTGCGCTGATCCTCTTCGTGTGTCTCCCGAATGCAACATCCGCGATCATGGCGGAACGTCCGACGGCGAGCCGCGGTTGTCGATTGGGGCGATTTTGCGGCGTTGACTTCCAAGCCCGCCGCACGCTTTGCTTGCTTGGTTCCGAGCATCCCCGGCTCGAAGGACGAAACGCCATGTTCCTCCCCTACATTCCTGTGGCCGTTGGCTCGCATATCCTGATTGCGGCGGCGGGCGGCGGAATTCCGACCATCGACGTTCAGAACACCTGCCGCATCGCGGCGGGCGCGATGGTGAGCCTGATCGGCGGCACCACCACCGAGAATGCGTTGAGCGGCTGCCTCAGTTCGGAGCAAAGCGCTCGCGACCTGATCGTCAAGGACTGGGCGACGTTTTCGGCGGCCGACCGGACGCAGTGCGTGCGGCCGGAGGTGTATCTGCCGAGCTACGTCGAGTGGCTGACCTGCCTGGAAATGGAGCGCGATGTGCGCAAGATGCGCCAGCAGGATCGGGAAGCCGCGTCGAAATCAAAGAAGCTTTGAGCCGGCGCGGAGTTTAGCCGCGGCACGAAGACGGCAAAGCGCCGGATGTGGCGCGACGCGATATTGACGGCAAGGATATCCACTTCGGAGGTGAACGCGCCCGAAACCCGCAGCGCCAGTTTTTCGTCCCCGGTCTGCACCGTGCCGGCGGGACGCACGGCATTCTGCGCCTGCAGCGCAGCGATCAGGGCATTGCGGTCGATCCCGAGGCCGGCGAGCTTTTCGGTCGAGAACTCGACAATGATCGTTTCGTCCTGCGCGCCGATGATCTCGATGCCCGACACATCCTTCACGCGCAACAGGCGGTTGCGGATCGTTCGACGTGATCGCGCAGCTCACGGTGCGTGAACCCGTCGGCCGTGAAGCCGTAGATGATCCCGTATGTATCGCCGAACTCGTCGTTGAAGCCGGGGCCGACCACGCCCGCCGGCAGGGTATGCCGGATGTCGCCCACGCTCTTGCGGACGTGGTACCAGATATCGGGCACCTCGCGCGCGGGCGTGCTGCCCTTCAGATTGACGAAGATGGTGGTGACGCCGGCGCTGGTAAAGCTGCGAAGGAGTCAAGGTTTAGCGTTTCCTTCAGCTTACGCTCGATGCGCTCCGTCACCTGATCGAGCGTCTCCTGCAGCGTCGCTCCCGGCCAGCCGGCCTGCACCACCATAGTCCGGAACGTGAATGCCGGATCTTCGTTGCGGCCAAGCCGGTAGTACGACAGGAGCCCGGCCAGCATGACGGCGATCATGCAGTAGACCACGAACGATCGATGTCGCAGCGCCCATTCCGACAGGTTGAACTAAGTTACCGCGCGATTCCAGCAGCCGGATCTTCTGACCGGGATGCAGCGCCTGGACCCCGGCCGTCACCACGATGTCGCCGGTCGAGCCCCTGCGAGATCGCGACCGTCGCGGGATCGTTGCGAAGAATATCGACGGTGCGCAGCGAGACCGTCAGCTTCGACGGATCGACCACCCAGACCGCCGGCTGACGTTCGGACTCAGTGAGCGCGCTCGCGGAATCTCGATGGTCGGCGCGGCGTCAAGTTGCATGCGTCCGGTTACGGTCGCTCCGAGACGCATGGCGGCCGGCGGATCGGTCAGGCCGACCTTGACCTCGAACGTGCGAGTGACCGGATCGGCCTGCGGCGACACCTCCCGCACCCGGCCGATGGTGGTGACCGACGGGTCGTCGGTCAGGCTCACGGTAATCAGCGGATCGGCCGGCGCCGATCTCAGCAACTGACCGGGCACATCGAACACCGCATCGCGGCCGTCCTTGCGGGCAATGCGAATGATGAGCTGGCCGGCCTGGACGACCTCTGCCGGCTCCGCCGCCGTCGCAACCACGGTGCCGCCGGCATCAACATGCAACTCGGTATAGCTCACGCGATCCTTGGCGGCTTTCTGCTGCGCCTCGGCGGTATCGAGCTGGGCGCGCGCGGTCTCCAGCGCCTGCTCCGCCTGTTCGAACTGAGCGCGCGACGCCACGTCTCTCGCCAACAGCGTCCGCTGGCGGTCGAAATGACTCTTGGCTTGAACGAATTGCGCCTGGGCGGCAGCGACCGCGGCCTGTGCCGAGCGCAGGGCATTCAGTTCGTCCTGCGGCTCGAGCTTGGCGACGATCTGCCCCGGGAGGACGTGATCGCCCACATTCACGGAGCGTTCAATCATCCGGCCGGTAATACGAAAGGACTGCCGGGTTTCGTTCTCCGCCTGGATGCGGCCGGTATAGCTGACCGTCTCCCCGACATCGCGCTTCGTGACGGTGACGGTTCGCACCGGACGAACCTCCGGTACCGGCGGGGCGTCGGGCTGACACGCCGCAAGCACAGCCGTTGCGGCGATCACGGCCAGCGTTCGGCAGCGCAGCGGTATCATGGGCAACCACGACCTCAAATTCGGCGCGTCTTCCGCGACCGGATGAACGTGCGACGCTAGTACCCACTATCGATGATGAATGAGTCGTGATTTAAGGGTGCATGACAGGCATCCCTGAGGCGACGCCTATCAATCTGAGCGTGAGGAGCGCAGCGAGCTTGAAGGCTTGGCGCGTTCCACGAAGACGGAGCACCGGCTGCGGCAGCGGGCGCGGATTGTGCTGCTGGCGGCGGCCGGCATGGCGAGCCGGGCCATCGGTCGATCGGTCAGATGCACGACCGGTACCGCCTCGAAGTGGCGCGTGCGCTACGCCGAACGGCGGCTCGCGGGTCTCGACGAGACCGGCGAGCGGGGCGCTGAACCGAAGTACACGGCGGAGGCGGGCAAGCGCATCCTGGCGCTGTTGGATCAGCCGCCGCCGACGGGCTACGCCCGCTGGACCGGGCCACTGCTGGCTGCGGCGCTCGGCGACGTCGATGTCCAGTATGTCTGGCGGTTCCTGCGCGCGCACAAGATCGATCTGGCCGGGCGCAAATCCTGGTGCGAGAGCAACGATCCCGAGTTTGTCGCCAAGGCCGCCGATGTGGTCGGGCTCTATATGGCGCCGCCCGAGAACGCGATCGTCATTTGCGTCGACGAGAAGCCCTCGATCCAGGCGCTGGAGCGGGCGCAGGGCTACCTGAAGCTGCCCAACGGTCGGCACGCTGACCGGCCACGGCCACGACTACAAGCGCAACGGCACGACGACGCTGTTTGCCGCTTTCGAAGTGGCGACCGGCAAGGTGACGGCTGCTCACAAAAACCGCCGCCGGCGCATCGAGTTCCTCGACTTCATGAACGATATCGTCGCCGCTCACGCAGACACCGCCATCCACGTCGTCCTCGACAATCTCAACACCCACAAGCCTAGGAACGATCGCTGGCTCAAGCGCCATCCGAACGTGCATTTCCACTTCACGCCGACGCGGGCCTCCTGGCTCAACCAAGTGGAAATCTGGTTCTCGATCCTGCAAGGAAAGTCGCTGCACGGCGCTTCCTTCACCTCGGTCAAACAGCTCAGGGAGCATATCGATGCCTTCATCGGGGCCTACAATACCCATGCAAAGCCGTTTGCCTGGACCAAGTCCAAGGTCCATCAAAAACGCCTCAAACCACGTTTCGCCAATCAATGATTCCGGGTACTGGCGCGCGACCTTTCGGTGAACAAACACGCACGCGCAGGCGCGAGAACATCGCATGAGAGCGGTCGGACTGTTTCACGACACGTCCGCGTTTGGTGTGATATAAGGTGGCATGACTTCTCCCGCCGACGTTCCGCAGACTGTCGCGCGTCCGCCGCTCCTGGTCGATCTCGCCCTGCAGGGCGGAGGCGCGCACGGCGCGTTCACCTGGGGCGTGCTCGATCGCCTGCTCGAGGAGCCATGGCTGCGCATCGACGGCATCTCCGGGACCTCGGCCGGCGCGATGAACGCCGCGGTGCTGATCGACGGCTTCGCCGCCAACGGCGTCGATGGTGCACGCACGGCGCTCGAGGCGTTCTGGCGGCGCGTCTCCCGCGCAGCGATGCTCAGCCCGTTCCAGCGCACGCCCCTCGACGTGATGCTCGGGCGATGGACGCTCGACTATTCGCCGATGTTCGTCGCGATGGATCTGATGTCGCGCGTCATTTCGCCTTACAGTCTCGGTGCGCACGCCACCAATCCGCTGCACGCCATCCTGGCGGAGATCGTCGACTTCGATCGCTTGAAGCAGTCGCCGATCAAGCTGTTCGTCACCGCGACCAATGTGCGCACGGGACGCGGCCATGTGTTCCGCAACAGCGAGATCACGCCGGACGTGCTGTTGGCGTCGGCGTGCCTGCCGACCATGTTCCAGGCGATCGAGATCGACGGCGAGATGTACTGGGACGGCGGCTACTCCGGCAATCCGACCATCACTCCGCTGGTGCGCGAATGCGAAGTCGCGCGACACCATCCTGGTGCAGATCAATCCGGTTGAACGGGGCGAAGTGCCGCGCACCGCCCGGGACATTCTCAACCGTCTCAACGAAGTTTCGTTCAATGCGGTGCTGCTCAAAGAGCTGCGCATGATGGCGCTGCTGCGGAAAGTCTCGCACCCGGAGCGATCCGAAGGCGCGAACTGGGCCGGCATGCGCATTCACCGCGTCGCCAGCGAGGTCATGGTCGAGCTCGGCTACTCCTCGAAGCTCAACGCGGAATGGGACTTCCTGTGCATGCTGCGGGATCACGGCCGGCGCGCCGCGCACGATTTCCTGGCTGCGCACGCCGTCGATCTCGGCCAGCGCTCGACGCTCGACATCGACCAGTTGCTGGAGGGTGTCTGAAGCCGTGGGTCTGCTCGCTGCCGTAACGCGGCGGCCGACACGCGACGGCGAGGACGTAGGCAGCATGCGCAATCTGACGATCAACTCGCAGCGGCTTTGGGACGAGTTGATGGAAACCGCCGCCATCGGCGCGACCGCAAAAGGCGGAATTTGCCGGCTGACGCTCACCGAACTCGACCGCGAGGTGCGCGACTGGTTCAGGCGGCGCGCCGAGTTGTTCGGCTGCACCGTGACGGTCGATGACATGGGGGCGATGTTTGCGCGCCGCCCCGGCCAGCGATCGGACGTGCCGCCGATCGCGATGGGCAGCCATCTCGACACCCAGCCGACCGGCGGAAAGTTCGACGGCGCGCTTGGCGTGCTTGCCGCACTCGAAGCACTGCGCGCATTGACCGAAGCCGGGTACGAAACCTACGCGCCGATCGAGGTCGTCAACTGGACCAACGAAGAAGGCTCCCGCTTCGCCCCGGCGTTGATCGCCTCCGGCGTCTTCGCCGGCGTCTTCGACCACGATTGGGCAAATGCCCAGAAGGATCGCGACGGCATGTCCCTTGGGCAGGCGCTGGATGCCATCGGCTACCGTGGTGCGGAGCGCTGCGGCGCCCACCCGCTTTCGGCGTTCTTCGAGCTCCATATCGAGCAGGGGCCGATCCTGGAGGCGGAAAACAAGGACATCGGGATCGTGACCGGTGTGCAGGGCGTGCGCTGGCTGGAGATCACGGTGAAGGGCCAGGAGGCGCACACCGGCGCAACGCCGATGACATTGCGCCGGAACGCGCTGCTCGGCGCTGCGCGGCTGATCGACCGCATCGACGCCATTGCCCTCGCGCATGCGCCGCGCGCGGTCGGCACGGTCGGGCTTGTCGAGGTCAAGCCCAATTCCCGCAATGTCGTGCCGGGTGAGGTGTTCTTCACCGTCGACTTGCGCGATCCGGAGGCGGCGACGCTGGACGCCATGGAGCAGAGCTTGCGGCAATCGGTGCGTGAGATTTGCGATCCGCTCGGTCTCGCCGTGGCGGTCGACAAGATCTGGGACAATGCACCACTGCATTTCAACAAGGATTGTATCGCGGCCGTCCGCCGCGCCGCCGCCACCGCGGGCTTCACGACGCGCGACATGATCTCCGGCGCCGCGCACGATGCAGCGTATGTGTCGCGCGTTGCGCCGTCCGCGATGATCTTCGTTCCCTGCCGCGACGGCATCAGCCACAACGAGGCCGAATACACCTCGCAGGAGCAGTGCGCGGCGGGCGCGCAGGTCTTGTTGCAGGCGGTGCTCGACTACGACCGGCATCTGGCGGAGCGCGCCGGCACGAGCGGCAATCGCGCATGACTGCGGACCGGATTGATTTACCTCGTCGACGCGCGCGGGCAGCATCGGTGGGAGGCTGGACCGAGGGATTTGGCGGTCCGGAGATTTAGCCTGCCCCATTCAGAATTTAGCAACCCTGTTGGCGTAGCCTGACATCGCCTAAGTACTGTGGACGCATGCGTGCGAACGAGAGCCCCGGAGCCTCATGGACTTCGGGGCTCTTTCGTTGCGGTCAAGCGCGCCGGTGACGGGTGTTGGGCCAGCCCCTCCCCCTGCCGCTGCCCGAGCCGATCAGGTACCTTCACCGCAGGGGCGTGACAGTGAGGTCAAATCAAATGGTCAGGATTTCTTCAGATCGTAGTTGCTTCAGCGCTCCTTGTTTTCGGAGCGTCATTCGGCTGGCTTCGGCCCAACGACGGCCCGATCGGGACCGCGGCGGCGCAGGGCGGCACAGCGCCGGGATCGGACGCCAAGCCGATCGAGGAGCCAACACGCGGAGCCGAAGGCGGTCCCGAAAAAGAAAAAGGCCGCGGCGAAAAAGCCCGCCGCGAAGAAGAAGGCTGCGCCGAAGGAAGCTGATCCGACCACCAGTCCGCAATAAAAAAGAGCCTGGCGAGCAAAACGGGCCGAGCCAGGCTCCTTGGGAATCAAGGAACGGCCACTTCGCCGCTCCCACTCACTTGGATAAGCAACGTTTGTGGCTCTAGTCTGTTCCCGCAAATATAAGCCGAACCTGTTGCGAGAAGGTCACGCGAGGCCAGTCCGCCGGCCAGCGTGGGCGGACATGGGCGGGTGCTGGCGGAAGGGGTGGGATTCGAACCCACGAGAGGCTTGCACCTCTGGCGGTTTTCAAGACCGCTGCCTTAAACCACTCGGCCACCCTTCCAAACGCCCGCCTGAATGGGCGAAGGCGCACGTGATTGCAAGCTTTGGCCGCCCAACGGGACCGGCGCCACCCGGCGCCGGCGCCAGATGGCTTGCCGTGGCGCCAGCGCTGGGCTAGCCCCTCCCCTATGTCGCCCCCGCTCCCCACGATGCAAGCCCCGGCCACGCCGCCGACGTCAGAGCGGGCGACGGAACCGCAGTGCGCCGAAGGTGAGCTTCGTCTCGCTCGGCTGCCCCAAGGCGCTGGTCGATTCGGAGCGCATCATCACGCGGCTGCGCGCGGAGGGCTACGCGCTCGCCCGCGAGCACGCCGGCGCCGATCTCGTCATCGTCAATACCTGCGGCTTTCTCGACAGCGCGCAGGCGGAATCGCTCGCCGCCATCGGCGCGGCGCTGACCGAGAACGGCAAGGTGATCGTCACCGGCTGCATGGGCGCCGAGCCGGAGAAGATCACCGGACGCTATCCGCGACGTGCTCGCGGTCACCGGGCCGCAGCAATACGAGAGCGTGGTCGAGGCGGTGCATCGCGCGGTCGCCGCCGCCGCACGATCCGTTCGTCGATCTGGTGCCGCCCGAGGGCATCAAGCTGACGCCGCGCCACTACGCCTATCTCAAGATTTCCGAAGGCTGCAACAACCGCTGCACCTTCTGCATCATTCCGAAGCTGCGCGGCGATCTGGTCTCGCGGCCGGCCGCCGACGTGCTGCGCGAGGCCGAGCGGCTGGTCGCCGCCGGGGTCAAGGAACTCCTGGTCATCTCGCAGGACACCTCCGCCTACGGCCTCGATCTCAAATATGCGGCGAGCCCCTGGAAGGGCGCGCGAGGTGCCGGCCAAGCTTCATCGATCTCGCCCGCGCGCTCGGCGACCTCGGCGTCTGGGTGCGGCTGCACTACGTCTACCCCTACCCGCATGTCGACGAGGTCATCCCGCTGATGGCGGAGGGCAAGGCAAAGGGGCGTGCTGCCCTATCTCGACATCCCGTTCCAGCACGCCAGCCCCGACGTGCTGCGCCGCATGAAGCGGCCGGCCGCGCAGGAGAAGACGCTCGACGCGCATCGCCCGCTGGCGCGAGATCTGTCCCGACCTGACGCATCCGCTCGACCTTCATCGTCGGCTTTCCCGGCGAGACCGACGCCGATTTCGAGATGCTGCTCGACTGGCTCGACGAGGCGCAGCTCGATCGCGTCGGCTGCTTCCGCTACGAGCCGGTCGCGGGCGCCGCCGCCAACGAGCTCGGCGCGCCGGTGCCGGCCGAGGTCAAGGACGAGCGCTGGCACCGCTTCATGCAGCGCCAGCAGGCGATCTCCGCGCGCCGGCTCAAGCGCAAGGTCGGCACGCGCCAGCAGGTGATCATCGACGAGGTCGGGGCGACGTCGCCAAGGGCCGCAGCAAGGGCGACGCGCCGGAGATCGACGGCGCGGTCCATGTCACGAGCCGCCGGCCGCTGCGCGTCGGCGAGATCGCCACCGTGAAGATCGAGCGCGCCGACGCCTACGATCTGCACGGCACCGTGGTCGGGTTCTAGCGCGAACCTTCCGACTCGTCACGACCTTCACCACGGCTGTCCATCAGTTGCGCCAACTCGTCCTCGGCGATCGTGAAGGCCGGCGTCAGATAGACGATGTTGCCGAACGGCCGGATGAACACGCCTTCCGCGATGAAGCGCGCGCGCAGCGCCTGGAGATCGTCGATGCGGTCGAGCTCGACCACGCCGATCGCGCCCATCACCCGCACGTCCTTGACGCCGGCAAGTTCGCGGCACGGCGCCAGGCCCGCCGCCAGCAGCGCCGCAATGCCGGCCACCTGCTCCAGCCGCGGCTCGCGCTCGAACAGGTCGAGCGAGGCATTGGCCGCCGCGCAGGCGAGCGCATTGGCCATGAAGGTCGGCCCGTGCATCAGGGCGTGCATCGGATCGTCCGACCAGAAGGCGTCGAACACCTTGCGGCGCGCGACCGTCGCGGCGAGCGGCAGCGTGCCGCCGGTCAGCGCCTTCGACAGCGTGATGATGTCCGGCGTCGACGCCCGCTGCCTCGCAGGCGAACACGCTGCCGGTGCGGCCGAAGCCGGTGAAGATTTCGTCGAAGATCAGCAGCAGATCGTAGCGGTCCGCCGCGGCCGCGCAGGCGCTGCAGCACGGCTGGCGTCGTGGAACAGCATGCCGCCCGCGCCCTGCACCAGCGGCTCGACGATGATGCCGGCGAGCTCGTCGGCATGCCGCTCGAGCACGCCCGACAAGCGCTGCGATGCTTTCCTCGTCGCGCGGCAGCTCGACCATGATGTGCTCGGGCAGAAGCCCGCGAAACAGCGCGTGCATGCCGTCGTCTGGATCGCACACCGCCATCGCGCCGGTGGTGTCGCCGTGATAGCCGCCGCGGAAGGCGACGAACTTGCTGCGCCCGCGCATGCCCGCGGTTGAGCCAGTACTGCACCGCCATCTTCATGGCGACCTCGACCGCGACCGAGCCGGATTCGGAGAAGAACACGCGGTCGAGATCGCCCGGCAGCAGCGCGGCGAGCCGCCGCGCCAGCGTCAGCGCCGGCTCGTGCGCCAGCCCGCCGAACATGACATGCGGCATCGCCTGCGAGCTGCCGCTCGACGCGCCGCGCGGATGTGCGGGTGGTTGTAGCCGTGGCAGGCGGTCCACCACGAGGCGATGCCGTCGATCAGTTCGCGCCCGTCGGCGAGCACGATGCGGCTGCCCTCGGTGCGCACGACCGGCAGCGGCGGCCGCGCGGTCTTCATCTGCGCATAGGGCAGCCAGACATGGGCAAGCCCGGCCCGGTACCAGCCGGGCAGGTTCCCCTCGCCTGCGTTCTTGAGCGACATCGGCGCTGTCCTTACAACTCGTCCAGTGCCATTTTGCCCCGTATACAGTGTCGGGTCACGCCTGGGCGGCGCAGGGTGATGGGGGCAGTCTGCGGGATCGGTTGGAGCATGCGTTCACTCGACGAATTCGCGACGCTCAAGCTCGGCGAGCTCGACCGCCGGGCGCTGCGGCGCGTCCTCGTCGATACCACCCGCGTGACCGGAATCTGGGTGCTGCGCAACGGCCGCCGGCTGTTGTCGTTCTGCTGCAACGACTATCTCAACCTGACGCATCATCCGGCCGTCAAGGAGGCGGCGATCCAGGCGATCCGCATCTACGGCGTCGGCGCCGGCGCCTCGCGGCTGGTCACCGGCAATCATCCGCTTTATGGCGAACTCGAAGCGCGGCTGGCCCATTGGAAAGGCACCGAGGCGGCCTGCGTCTTCGGCTCGGGCTATCTCGCCAATCTCGGCATCATCCCGGCGCTGGTCGGCGGCGAGGACCTCATCCTGATCGACGAACTGGCGCATGCCTGCCTGTGGGCCGGCGCGCGTCTCGCGCGCGCGACTGTCGTGCCCTACCGGCACTGCGACGTGGACCATGTCGAAGCCCTTCTGGCGGAACATCGCAGCCGCCATCCGCGGGCACTGATCATGACCGACGGCGTCTTTTCCATGGATGGCGACATCGCGCCGCTGCACGCGCTCTCGGCGCTTGCGCAGCGCCACGATGCCTGGCTGATGTCCGACGACGCCCATGGCCTCGGCGTGGTCGGCAACGGCCGCGGCTCGAACTTTGCCCATGGCACAAGCCGACGTGCCGCTGCAGATGGGCACGCTGTCGAAGGCGCTCGGCGGCTATGGCGGCTATCTTTGCGCTTCGGCTCCGGTGATCGACCTGATCCGCAACCGCGCCCGCAGCCTGATCTATTCGACCGGCCTGCCGCCCGCGACGGTCGCCGCCGCCATCGCGGCGCTCGACGTGATCGAGCACGATCCGGCCTACGCGGCGCTGCCGGTCGCCAAGGCGCAAGCATTCGCGCGCGCCGCCAGGCTGCCGGAACCGGAGAGCCCGATCGTGCCGCTGGTGCTCGGCGGAGCGCAGGCGGCGCTCGACGCCTCCCGGCTGCTGGAGGACCACGGCTTCCTGGTCGCCGCCATCCGGCCGCCGACGGTGCCGGAGGGAACCGCGCGGCTGCGCTTCACCTTCACGGCGCAGCATCCCGACGCCGAGATCGAGCGCCTCGCCGAGGTGGTGCGCGAGCGCATCCTGGTGCCCGTCACGTGACCGCGATCTTCGTCACCGCGACCGGCACCGACATCGGCAAGACCTTCGTGACGGCCGGCTTGATCCGCCACTACCGCAAGGCGGGCCGCGCGGTCGAGGCGATCAAGCCGGTCGTCAGCGGCTTCGATCCGGCGGAGAACTGTCAGGACAGCGACCCCGCCGCGCTGCTCGACGGCGCTCGGGCGCCCGGCCGGCATGGCGGAGATCGAGCGCATCTCGCCCTGGCGGTTCAAGGCGCCGCTGTCGCCCGACATGGCGGCGAGGCAGGAGGGCCGCGCGATCGTGTTCGGCGAGGTCGTGGAGTTCACCCGCCGCGCCATGGCGGGCCGGCGCGGCGTCCTCCTGATCGAAGGCATCGGCGGCGTCATGGTGCCGCTCGACGACCGCCGCACCGTGCTCGACTGGATGTCGCTGCTGCGCATCCCGATCGTGCTGGTGACCGGCAGCTACGTCGGCACCCTCAGCCACACGCTGACCGCGCTCGAGGTGGTGGCGCGGCGCAATCTCGACATCGCGGCGGTCGTGGTGAGCGAGAGCGAAAACAGCGCCGCGTCGCTCGCGGACACCGTTGCGACGCTCGCGCAGTTTGCCGGCTCGATCGACATCGTCGGCATTCCGCGCCTGGCGCCGGGAACGAGCGAGCACCCGGCCTTTGCCGATCTCGCCGGGTTGATCTGACTTCTCCCCGCTCGTCCCCGCGAAAGCGGGGACCCAGCACTTGTTGTGACACAGTAAGAACTGGATTCCCGCTTGCGCGGGAATGACCGGAGCGCGGTGCGCGGGTTCGAGCCGGAACTTATTTCAATCCGTCGGCCCAACGGGCGAGCGCGGCGCGCTCCGCCTCGGTCATCTCGGTTTCGTTGCCGACCGGCATGTTGCGGTCGAGGACGACCTGCTCGATGACCTTGACGGCCCAGGCCTTGAGCTCGTCGATCGTCTCCAGCGAGACGTTCTTGGGCGGCGCATCGAAACTCGGATGGGTCGGCGCCTTGGCATGGCACGCCACGCAGTGCTTGCGCACGATCGTCATCACATCCGCGTCCGATACCTCGGCGGCGAAGCTTGAAAATGGCGCGACGAAAACAGCATGGCCGCAGCGGACGAAGGCTGCGGCCATGCGGATCGGGCGCGGCATCAAGTGAGCAAGCCGAGCGATCAGGGCACCAGGATGGTCGAGCCGGTGGTGTTGCGGCCTTCGAGATCGCGGTGCGCCTTCGCGGCATCCTTGAGCGCGTAGGTCTGGTTGATCGGGATCTTCACCGCGCCGCTCGCGACCACCTCGAACAGCTCGTTCGCGGTCGTCACCAGGTCCTCGCGCTTGGCGACGTAGTGGTTGAGCGTCGGGCGGGTGGCGAACAGCGAGCCCTTGGTCTGCAGGATGTTGATGTTGAAGGCGTCGATCGGGCCGGAGGCCGAGCCGAAGCTCACGAACATGCCGAGCGGCTTGAGACAGTCGAGCGAGCCCGGGAACGTCGCCTTGCCGACGCCGTCATACACCACCTCGCACAGCTTGCCGCCGGTGATCTCCTTGACCTTGGCGACGAAATCCTCGTCGCGATAGAGGATGATGTGGTGCGCGCCGTTCTTCTTGGCGAGTTCGGCCTTGTCCTTGCGAGCCGACCGTGCCGATCACGTTGGCGCCGAGGTGGTTCGCCCATTGGCGAGGCGATCAGGCCGACGCCGCCGGCCGCGGCATGGATGAGCACGTTGTCGCCCTTCTGCACCTTGTAGGTCCGCCGCAGCAGGTACTGCGCCGTCATGCCCTTGAGCATCATGCGCGGCGGCCTGCTCGTAGCTGATGGCATCCGGCAGCTTCACGGCGCGATCGGCCGGCAGGATGCGCTCCGCCGCATAGGCCGCCGAGCGCCGACGTATAGCCGACGCGGTCGCCGACCTTGAGGTCGGTCACGCCCGGCCCGACCGCGATCACGTCGCCCGCCGCCTCGTTGCCGGAGACGAACGGCATTCCGACCGGCGACGGATACATGCCCATGCGGAAATAGGTGTCGATGAAGTTGACGCCGATGGCGCGGTTCCTGATCTTGACCTGACCCGGGCCCGGGCGCCGGCACTTCGACCTCTTCGAAGGTCAGCACTTCGGGACCGCCCGTCTTGTGGACTCGCACCGCTGCGACCATGGTGTCACTCCTGATTGTGTCGTTTTGGGGACGTTGCAACGCACGCCATCGACCGGGCGGCGGGCCGCAATGTCTCTCAGCGGCGCCTTCGCGATCAAGCCGTCAGGCGGCCGTGCTGCTCGGCCTGGCCGGCGCGCGCGCGGTTGCGCCGCGCCAGCACGTTGAACGGTCTCGACCGCGGCGGCGAAGGCCATGGCGAAATAGATGTAGCCGCGCGGAATGTGGAATTCGAAGCCGTCGGCGACCAGCGCCATGCCGATCAGCACCAGGAAGGCGAGCGCCAGCATCTTGGTGGTGGGATGCTCGGCGATGAAGGCGCCGACCGGATTGGCCGGCGACGATACATCACGATCATCGCGATGACGACGGCGGCGATCATGATCGCGATCTCGTCCACCATGCCGATCGCGGTGATGATGGAATCGAGCGAGAAGACCAGGTCGATGACGACGATCTGCGCGACGACCAGCGCGAAGGCGCTGCGGCGCGCCGGCGGGCTTGGCGCTCCGCCTCGTCGCGCGCCTCGACCTCGTCGTGGATCTCGTGCGTCGCCTTGGCGATCAGGAACAGGCCGCCGCCGATCAGGATGATGTCGCGCCAGGAAATCCCCATCCCGAACACGGTGACGACCGGCGCGGTCAGGCCCATCAGCCAGGTCAGCCCGGCCAGCATCACGATGCGGAAGACGAAGCGCCAGCGACAGCCCGATCAGGCGCGCCCGGCGCGCCTGCGCCGCCGTCGAGCCGCGACGTCAGCACCGAGATGAACACGAGATTGTCGATGCCGAGCACGATTTCGAGCACGGTCAGCGTGACCAGCGCGGCCCAGGCGTTCGGATCGGTCAGGAGTGCAGAGGAGGTCCATTCAGCGCTTCTCGGTCAGTCCGACACCGACAAGATATAGGGCGATCACGACCAGGCCGCCGCGACCCATGGTCCGGGATCGAGATCGCGAAGCACCGCGATCAGCGCGAGCACCGACCACAGCGCCAGCGCCGCGATATTGAGCGCTGCGCAGCCGCGCGACCCGCATCGGATGCAGGAACTTGAACGGCACGAAGGTCACGACCGCGAGCGCGACCACGATCGCGGCGGCGAGCCAGGGCGGCAGCTTCAGCACGAACAGGTAGAAGGCCACCGCGTTCCAGAGCGTCGGAAAGCCGCGGAAATAATTGTCGTCGGTCTTCATCGTCGCGGTCGGCGAAATAGAGCGCGCCGGTGACGACGATGACGATGCCCGGCCGGCACGGCGAGCGGCTCCGGCAGCAGGCCGCCCGCCGCGATCGCATAGGCCGGCACGAACACGTAGGTGACGAAATCGACCACGAGATCGAGCACGTCGCCCGACCAGCGCGGCAGCAGTTCGGCGACCTTCAAGCGCCGCGCGATCGTGCCGTCGACGCCGTCGACGATCAGCGCGATGCCGAGGCAAACGAACATCGCCGCCCATTGCGCCGCGCACCGCATAGATCAGCGCGCCGAAGCGCCAGCGCGCCGCCGAGCGCGGTGAAGATGTGGACCGCGAAGGCGCGGAATGGGTTGACGGCGGCAAGGCGCTGCTCGATTATCCGTCGCGATCTGGCAGCATATCTTGGCACCACTGCGCGTCGACTCCGCATCCTGCGGAGCCGCCGAAGGCGGCATTCAAGTCTGGCGCGTATGCCCGAGCGCCATGCATCGCTCGCGACTGCGGTCGCATAGCATAGGACGCGGTGATGGCAATCGTGATGAGACAGACCACCGGCCGCTCGAAGTGGTCGTTGTCGGCGGCGGGCCGGCGGGCCTGACCGCGGCGATCGCGCTCGCCGGCGCCGGCGTCGAGACCGCGCTGGTCGCGCGGGGCGCCCACGCAGCCCCGACCACCGCACCACCGCGCTGCTCGCCGGCTCGGTCACGGCGCTCGAGACGCTGGGCGTCTGGCCGCGCTGCCGCGAGCACGCCGCGCCGTTGCGGGTGATGCGGATCGTCGACGATACCGCGCGGCTGCTGCGGGCGCCCGAGGTGCGTTTCGAGGCGGCGAGATCGGGCTCGAGGCCTTCGGCCACAACATCGAGAACCGCCACCTGCTGGCCGCGCTGGCCGCGCGCGCGCGGGAACTCCCGGCGCTCACGCAGATCGAGGCGGAGGCCGAGGCCGTCGAGATCGACGACGATCGCGTCACGATCCGGCTGTCGGCAGGGGCACGCAGTCTCCGCGCGGCTTGCGATCGGCGCCGACGGGCGGCGCTCGCTCTGCCGGCCGCTGCCGGCATCGAGATCGACGCATCGGAGCTATCCGCAGATCCGCGCTGACCTGCAATCTCGCCCACACCCGCCCGCACCGACGACACCTCGACCGAATTCCACACCGAAGCCGGCCCGTTCACCCTGGTGCCGCTGCCCGGGCAGCGGTCGAGCCTGGTGTTCGTGGTCGATCCGGACGAAGCGCCGCGCCTTGCCGCGCTTTCCGACGCGCGACCTGTCGCAAGAGATCGAGCGGCGCTCGCATTCGATCCTGGGCAAGGTCACGGTCGAGCCGGGCCGCGGCATGTTTCCGCTCGCCGATCGAGACCGCGCGGCGCTTCGGCGCGCGGCGGGTGGCGCTGGTCGGCGAAGCCGCCCACGTGATCCCGCCGATCGGCGCGCAGGGCCTCAATCTCGGCCTGCGCGACGCCGCCACCGTCGGCGAACTCGTGGTTGCCGCCCACCGCGATGGCCGCGATGTGGGCGGCGGACGATCTGACCGCCCGCTACGAGCGCATGCGGCGCGCCGACGTCACGAGCCGCACGCTCGCGGTCGATCTGCTCAACCGCAGCCTGCTGTCGGACTTTCTGCCGCTGCAGGGCGCGCGCGGGCTCGGGCTTTTTCTGCTCGACCGGATCGGCCCGCTGCGCCGCGCCGTGATGCGCGAAGGCGTCGCGCCGATGGCGTCGCAGCCGCGCCTGATGCGCGGCGAGGCGCTGTAGCCCACTCCGCGGCGCTCATTGCCCACAGCTACCGCGCCCTTCGTGGGGGTGTTATGAATGCCCAACTTCGACGAATCCTGCACTTGGGAGATCGCCATGCGCGCCGTGAAACTCCACGAAGTCCCCTCGCTCCGCCAGCGGGTCAGCGAGGAGGAATGGCAGGCGCGCGTCGATCTCGCCGCCGCCTATCGGCTGGTGGCGCATTACGGCTGGACGCACCTGATCAACAACCACATCTCGGTGCGGGTGCCCGGCACCGAAGACCAGTTCCTGATCAATCCGTATGGCCTCCTTTACGAACAGGTCACCGCGTCGAACCTGGTCAAGATCGACGTCGAGGGCAACGTGCTCGACGACACGCCCTACGAGGTGAACCGCGCCGGTTTCGTCATTCACAGCGCGATCCACATGGCGCGCAAGGATCTGCACGCGATCCTGCACACGCACACGGTCGCCGGTCAGGCGGTGTCGGCGCTCGACTGCGGCCTGCTGCATGCTCAACCAGAGCGCCATGCGCTACTACAAGCGCATCGGCTATCACGAGTTCGAAGGCGTCGCGAACGATCTCGACGAGCGCGAGCGCATCGTCGCCGACCTTGGCGACCACAAATGCCTGATCATGAAGCATCACGGCCTGCTGACCGCCGGCGTCAATGTCGGCGAGGCGTTCAATCTGATGTACTATCTGGAGAAGAGCTGCGAGACGCAGATGCAGGTGCTGGCGTCGAACCAGCCCTACAGCCTGCCGTCCGAGGAATCCTGCGAGAAGTCGGCGCGGATCTTCTGGGGCAACGGCCGCGTGCACGATCGCGACTGGCCGGCGCTGGTGATGCTCGCCGACAAGATCGACCCGTCGTTCCGGAATTGAGTCTGTCGAGCTCACCGCTTTGCGCGAGCTGATCGGAGCTCCCTCCCCCTTGTGGGGAGGGGTCGGGGGTGGGGGTCCGGCGCTTGGCGCACAAGTAGCATCCCACTCGCTACCCCCCTCCCCACCCTCCCCCACAAGGGGGGAGGGAGCGGAAAGACCGCCGTCTCGCCAGAGCAAGATGGCTTTGCTGACGGCGCTGCTGGCCGCTACAGATCTCCCGACGTACGCCCAGGACTATCCCTCCCGTCCGGTCGAACTGGTGGTGCCGTTCGCGGCGGGCGGCGGGTCGGAGCTGTTGGCGCGGCTGATCAGCGACGGGCTGTCAAAACGCCTCGGCCAGCCGTTTCTCGTCATCAATCGGCCGGGCGCCAACACCAATCTCGGTACGCTCTCGGTGGTGCGCGCGAAGCCCGACGGCTACACGCTGGCGATGTCGAGCGTCGGGCTTGCCGCCAATCCGTCGCTCTACAAGAAGCTCAATTTCGAGCCGCAGAAGGACCTCGAGCCGATCTCGCTCATCGCCAATTCGCCCACCGTCTTGGCGGTCCCGCCGGCGCTGCCGGTGCATTCGCTGGCGGAATTCATCGCCTATGCGAAGGCGCGGCCGGGCGAGCTCAACTATGCCTCCTACGGCGCCGGCAGCGGTCCGCATCTCGCGACCGAACTGTTTGCCGCCCTCACCGGCGTCAGAATGCAGCACGTGCCGTATGGCGGCGGCGGTCCGGCAGCGCTCGGCGCCATGACCAACCAGGTGCAGGCGTTGTTTTCGAGCGTGCTGCCGGTGCTCGGCATGATCCGCGGCGAGAAGCTCAAGGCGCTGGCGATCGCCGCCGACAAGCGCTCCGAGCTGCTGCCCGACGTGCCGACCTTCGCCGAGCAGGGCATCGACTACCGCACCGGCACCTGGTTCGGGCTGTTGGCGCCGGCCCGCACGCCGCCCGACATCGTCGTCGTGCTCAACCGTGCGACCGTCGCCACGCTCGAAGAACCCGGCGTGCGCGCGAAGATCGTCGAACAGGGCGCCGAGGTGATCGCGAGTTCGCCCGCTCAGTTCCGCGCATTTCTCAAGGAGGAAACGGATCGCCTCTCGGCAGTGATCCGCAATGCGGGTATCGTGCTCGACTGAACATGCACTTGAGTGGCATTGCCGATGACGGCGCAGTTGCTGCGAAGGCGCACCGGCGAGTTGACCGGCTCGATGGCTGCCCCGCGGTAGTAAGTCGCACCGGCCGTTGCCCGCAAAAGTGGCTTGGCGAAGTCCGCCGCCATACCGTAGCTCATCGGGCGGCCATTCGACCGCCGATCGCGAGGACGACCGGGATGAAGCTTCCGCGCAATTTCTTCAAGCCGCTCGCGATCGGCGCGCCCGCCCCGCTGCGCGAACTGCCGGTGAAGCTCGAACGCATGATCCATTTCGTGCCGCCGCAGATCGAGAAGCTGCGCGCCAAGGTGCCGGAGCTGATCACGCAGGTCGATGTCGTGCTCGGCAATCTCGAAGACGCCATCCCGGCCGATGCCAAAGAGGCGGCGCGCGCGGGCTTCATCACGATGGCCAAGGCGAACGACTTCGGCGCGACCGGTTTGTGGACCCGCATCAACGCGCTCAACTCGCCCTGGGCGCTCGACGACGTGGTCGAGATCGTCGCCGCCATCGGCGGCAAGCTCGACGTCATCATGCTGCCCAAGGTCGAGGGCGCCTGGGACATCCACTACCTCGACCAGCTTCTGGCGCAGCTTGAGGCGAAGCATGCGGTGCGCAAGCCTATCCTCATTCACGCCATTCTGGAGACCGCGGAGGGCGTCAACAATGTCGAGGCGATCGCCGCCGCGTCGCCGCGCATGCATGGCATCAGCCTCGGGCCGGCCGATCTTGCCGCCTCGCGCGCGATGAAAACGACCCGCGTCGGCGGCGGGCATCCCGAATACAAGGTGCTGGCCGATGCGTCGGCGGACGGCGGCGCGCGCGCGCGCCTACCAGCAGGATCTGTGGCACTACACCTTCGCCAAGATGGTCGACGCCTGCGCGGCGGCGGGCATCAAGCCGTTCTACGGTCCGTTCGGCGATTTCTCCGATCCGCAGGCCTGCGAGGTGCAGTTCCGCAACGCGTTCCTGATGGGCTGCGTCGGCGCCTGGACGCTGCATCCGAGCCAGGTGCCGATCGCCAAGCGCGTGTTCTCGCCCGATCCGGCCGAGGTGGCATTCGCGAAGAAGATCATCGCCGCGATGCCCGACGGCACCGGCGCGGTGATGATCGACGGCAAGATGCAGGACGATGCCACCTGGAAACAGGCCAAGGTGCTGGTCGACCTTGCCAGGCTCGTGGCCACCAAGGACCCGGAGATGGCGGTGCGTTACGCACTGTGACCGGTCTCCCTCTGGCGGCCGCCGCAATCCTGGACTATGTCGGCATGACCATGGACAAGATGCGCAGCGCCAAGTTCAAGATCGGCCAAGTGGTCCGCCATCGGGTATTCCCGTTCCGCGGCGTGGTGTTCGATATCGATCCGGAATTCAGCAATACCGAGGAATGGTATCAATCGATCCCGGTCGAGGTGCGGCCTCACAAGGACCAGCCGTTCTATCACCTGTTCGCCGAGAACGCGGAGAGCGAATATATCGCTTATGTCTCCGAGCAGAATCTGCTGCCCGACACGTCGGGCGAGCCGCTGCGTCATCCGCAGGTCGCCGAGGTGTTCGAACAGGACGACGGCGGCAGCTACCGGCCGCGCAATTCCATTCTGAACTGAAGGCCGGCGCCTAGCGCGCCGGCGGCTGGTTGCCGAGCTTGCTGCGCGCTTCTTCGGCCTTGCGCTGCAGTTCCTGCTCGAGCTTCTGCTGCTGCGCCTCGAACACCTTCGGGTCCGTCGGCGGCCCCTCGTTGACCTTGGCGAACTCGTCGAGCGGCAGCGGATAGCTCGCGGGCTGCCCGGCGAGATTGATGGTCTGCAGCCACAGCGTCTTGCCGGTCTTGAGCTGAGCGACGAACGCGGGTGCCGCCTCGAAGTCCGCCATGCAGCCGTTGGGGAAGCAGGCGATGTACTGGCCGACTGCGGCTTGCCCCTTGTCCACCAGCATGCGCGTGCCGACCGCCAGCTGCATCCCGAGCGGAACCGTGATGCGCAGGATCTTCTTCGGCTCGCCGGTCGGCTCGATGAACGCCGCGCTGGCGATGAACTGGCCGTTGTCGAGCCGTGCCTCCTTGACGGTGAGGCACACTTCCTTGGCGCCCGCCTGGTTCTCCTTGCCGCACACCTTGGTCCAGGTCGAATAGACCAGCGGAATCTGCTCGTCGCCCGGAGCGCTTTGCGCCGGCGCAGCGGGTTGCGGCGCCTTGGGCGCGGCCTTCGGCTGAGCCTTGGGTTGCGGCGGCGTTTGCGCGAGGGCGGGAGCGATCAACAAACTCAACGCCACGCCGACCACAAACAGACGTGCCGCACGGACTACCCCGCGGGGATCACCTACGCGCATGACGTCAACTCTTTCGGTTCGCGTGACGAACTACTGGGGTCGGGCCGCCTGCGGTCCTTCAAGCTTCTTGCGAGCTTCCTCGGCCCGGCGGTTAAGCTCGTCCTGCAGCTTCTTCTGCTGATCTTCCCAGACCTTCGGATCGACCGAAGGCCCGTCGTAGGCTTTGGCGAAATCCGTCAGCGGAATGCCGAGCGTCAGCGGTTGTCCATTCGCCGCCTGGATCGCCTGGATGAACAGGCCTGAGCCCTTCTTCAACTTGGCGATCAGTTCGCCGCTCGCCTCGTAATCCGAGAAGCAACCGGTCGGCTGGCACATCAGGTAGGGGCCGTTCATCGGCTGGCCCTCGTCCACGATCACGCGCGATCCCGGCTGCAACACGACGCCGATGGGCGCCATGACGCGCAGAATCTTCCGGGCCTCGCCTTCCTGCTCGACGATCATCGCCGAAACGACCGGGCGGCCATCCTCCAGCCGCCCTTCCTTGCCGGTGAAGCAAACCTGCTTGGCGTTGGCCTCCGGACCCTTCTGGCAAAGCTTGGTCCAGGGCGAATAGATCAATTGCAGACCGCCATTGGCCTGCTGCTGCGGCTGGGCCGGCGGATGAGCGGCCTCCGCAGGCTTGGCGGCCGGAGCCTTCGGCGCGGCCTTCGGCGCAGCCTTGGGCGCGGCCGGCGCGGGCGGCGTCTGGGCAAAGGCGCCCGAACCCATCAAAGCGCAAAGCATGGTCGTTGCCGTTGCGATGGCAAACGCGCGTGCGGCCGGACGCGCGAGATCGATCCGCTGATCCATGGAGTAAGTCCTCTTGCTCCCGTTCACGCAGCGCCCCAGCACACAGCGCCCCAGGCCAAGCGGAACGGTCTCCCCCTCACGAAGCTGTGTCGGCACCAAATACGGCAGGAGCGTGACGTTTCGGCTACACTCTACCGCCCAATTTCCCTATCCCTATCGAATCTGAGAAGTATTCGAAAGGCCGCGCAGTTCGCCGGATTGTTGGTGATAACGCCAGCGGCCGATTGTTGCAGGCATCGTGATCAGCCCAAGCTTGCCCCATTCATCGGCCAGAGTTGCCGCCGGCGAGCCGCGCAGGACCCACGCCAGGAACGTCGTGATCGCATTGCCCACCGTCCTGTCGAATACCCGCGCATTGGCGCGCCGCCGTTCTCGCCACCTTTGGCCTGTTCGGTGCATTGCATCGTCCCGTTTGCGGCACCAGTGCCGCCGCCGAACCGCGCCACGCCATCGCGATGCACGGCGAGCCGGCGCTTGCCGGCGGGCTTCACCCAACTGCCCTACACCAACCCGGCCGCCCCGAAGGGCGGCCGCCTGGTTCAGGGGGTGTCCGGGACGTTCGACAGCCTCAACCCGTTCATCGTCAAAGGCCTGCCCGCGCAGGGTCTACGCGGGCCCCTGGTCAGCGGCGGCAATATCATGAGCGGCTACGTGGTCGAGAGCCTGATGGCGCGCGGCCTCGACGAGCCGTTCACGCTCTACGGGCTGGTCGCCCGCACGGTCGAGACCGACGCGGAACGCAGCTACGTCACCTTCGTGCTCGATCCGGCGGCGCGGTTTTCCGACGGCCAGCCGGTGACCCCCGAGGACGTCATCTTTTCCTGGCAGCTCCTGCGCGACAAGGGCCGGCCCAATCATCGCTACTACTATTCCAAGGTGAAGAAGGCCGACGTGGTCGGCGAGCGCTCGGTGCGGTTCGATCTCTCCGGCAGCAACGATCGCGAGCTGCCGCTGATCCTCGGCCTCATGCCGGTGCTCGCAAAGCACGCGATCAACCCCGAGACCTTCGAGCAGACCTCGTTCACACCGCTCGTCGGCAGCGGTCCCTACGTCGTTTCCCACGTGGACCCGGGCAAGAGCGTGACGCTCAAGCGCAATCCCAACTACTGGGGACGCGATCTCGCCATCAACCGCGGCCTCTGGAACTTCGACGAGATTCATTTCGACTATTACCGCGACGCCAATACGCTGCACGAGGCGTTCAAGCGCGGACTGTTCGACCTGCGCACCGAGAACGATCCGGGGCACTGGCAGACCGCGTACGACTTTCCGGCGCTGCGCGACGGCCGCGTCGTGAAGGAGACGGTCACGACCGGCTGCCGAAGTCCAGTCTCTACCTGGTGTTCAACACCCGCCGCGCGATCTTCTCGGACATCCGCGTGCGCGAGGCGCTTTCGCTTCTGTTCGACTTCGAGTGGATCAACCACAGCTACTTCTTCGATCTCTATCGCCGCACCGGCGAGCTTTTTCGAAGGCTCGGAATTGTCCGCGCGACGGCCGCGCGGCCGATGCGCGCGAACGCGCGCTGCTCGCGCCGTTCCCGGATGCGGTGCGCGCCGACGTGCTCGACGGCAAGTGGGCGCCGCCGGTCACCGACGGCTCGGGGCGCGACCGCACCACGTTGCGCCGCGCGCTCGATCTGTTTGCCAAGGCCGGTTACGAGCTGCGCGGCACCGAGCTCGTCGACCGGCGCAGCGGCCGGCCGTTCACGTTCGAGTTCATGGTCGGCGGCCGCGACGATGAGCGGCTCGCCTCGCTGTTCGCGCAGAGCCTGAAGCGGGCGGGAATCAAAATGCAGGTGCGCGCGGTCGATGCCGTCCAGTACGAGGCGCGGCGCATCGGCTTCGATTTCGACATGATCCAGAATCGCTGGGATCAATCGCTGTCGCCCGGCAACGAGCAGTCGTTCTATTGGAGCTCGGCCGCCGCCGACCAGCACGGCACCCGCAACTACATGGGCATCAAGAGCCCGGCGGTCGACGCGCTGATCGCCAAGCTGATCACCTCCGAGGATCGCGCGGAGGTGGTCGCCGCGGTGCGCGCGCTCGATCGCGTCTTGATCTCGGGCTTTTACGTGATCCCGTTGTATCATCTGCCCAATCAGTGGGTCGCGCGCTGGACCACCGTCCAGCATCCGGCGGTCACCTCGCTGATGGGCTACCTGCCGGAAGCCTGGTGGCAAGAGCCCAGGAACGAACCGAAGAGCCGATGAGAATCATCCGATGATTCTTGACGATCCGCAGAGTCAGGGCGCCGACGACCCGCATCGGTGGGGATGCGACGCTCGACGATCTGCTTCAGCGGGTCACGCAGCGCCGGCCGAACGACATTGCGCTGATCGATCCGCCCAATCGTGAGAGCTTCACCGACGGCAAGGCCCGCACCCTCACCTACGCTCAGGCCGACCGCATGGTCTCCGCCATCGCCGGGCGGCTGCGCCGCCTGGGTCTGCACACGGACACGATCGTCGGTCTGCAGATCGCGAATACGATCGACGGCGTGCTGGCCTTGCTGGGCGTGCTGCGCGCGGGCCTCATCGCGATGCCGATGCCGCTGTTGTGGCGGCGCGCCGAGGTGGTCGCCGCGCTGAGCCGGGTCGGGGCCGGCGCGCTGATCGTGAGCGGACGCATCGGTACGGTCGACCATTTCGATCTGGCGATGAACGTCGCCGCCGAGGTCTTTCCGGTGCGCTGCGTCTGCGGCTTCGGGCACGATGTGCCTGATGGCGTCGTCCGCCTCGACGATCTCTACGAGGGTGGAAAACTCGATCCGATCCCGGCCTTCGAAAGCGGCCGCTCGCCGGATACCGGCCCGGGCGCGCATCTGGCGGTCGTGACCTGGGATCAGACCGCCGATGGCCCCGTACCGGTCGGCCGCAGCCATGCCGAGATGATCGCCGGCGGCCTCGCGGTCCTGCTCGAGGGCGGGCTCCAGCAGAACGCTGTCATCCTCGCGACCCTCACCTTGTCGTCGTTCGCGGGCCTCGCCATTGCGATGATGCCGTGGCTGCTGCTCGGCGGGACGCTGGCGCTGCACCAGCCCTTCGACGCCGATGTCTTTCGTGCTCAGCGCAAGGCCACGGGCGCCGAGACCGTCATCGTGCCCGGTCCGCTGGTCGGCCTGTTTGCGGAAGCCGGGCTGCTTTCGGCGCAGCGGCGGCGCCAGTCTCACGAACGTCATTGGTGCGTGGCGCTCGCCCGAGCGGCATTGCAGGTTCGCCGGGCTGGCGAGACGGTCATGTCCGGCTGATCGACGTCCAGGTGTTCGGCGAGGTCGGCCTCGTCGCGGCGGCGCGCGCGCGGGACGGCAGGCCCGCCGCGATCCCGTTCGGCGTGGTGTCAGGCTCGCGCGGCCTCAAGGGCGCAATCGAGCTCGCCGAAATCGCGCCGACGCCGGCCGGCACGGTCGCGTTGCGCGGCCCGATGGTGCCGCGCGCGGCGTTCCCGCCCGGTGCCGAGCGCGGCAGCCTGCCTTACTTCAAGGTCGCGGCGAATGGCTTCGTCGATACCGGCTACGTCTGCAGACCAAGCGGCGCGACAATGGTGGTGACCGGGCCGCCGCCCGGCGTCGTCAGCGTCGGCGGCTAC
Organism: uncultured Alphaproteobacteria bacterium; assembly: GCA_963763365.1. Classification (GTDB taxonomy): domain Bacteria; phylum Pseudomonadota; class Alphaproteobacteria; order Rhizobiales; family Xanthobacteraceae; genus VAZQ01. The sequence continues at coordinate 248,386 of CAVXOE010000016.1, forward strand.
CGCTTCAGCATGCGCGATGCGCAGGCGTGGGTCGCGGGAGCGGAGAGCAGCGGCGGGACCCTTGCGGCGCTGCCCGATGCGCTCTGCGGCCATCGGCTGGCCGGTAGCGCGGCGAACCCGGACGCCGTGCGCCTGGCGCTCAGCAAGCTCGGCGCCAACCCGCTGCTCGTCGGCGCGTTTCGCCAGCATCCGCGTCCGGCCGCTTAACGTTGACGGGCCGTTAACGGCGCGTGCCTAGGATCGGGCGGTTTCGATCGCTCGCAATCGGCGCAATCGTCATGGCAATGCTGGGTCCGATGGTCGTGGTCGCCGAAAATTCGGCGGCCGATCTGCTCGATGTTCTCGGCAAGGCCGGCGCCTTCCCGATCGTCGAGACCGGCTGGGCCGATGCGCCCGCCGCCATCGCCGAAATCCAGCCCGTCGCGCTCGCCATCGCCGAACCTGGGCCGGCGCCCGACCTGCGCCACAAGCGCGCCCTGCTGCAAGCGATCGAGACACGTGGCGGCCCGGTCATGCCGGTGATCGCACGGGTGACGCCGAAAAGCGAGGTTGCCCTGCCGTATGCGCTCCCGGTCGCCGTCGACGATGCGCCGGAGCGGCTGGTGGCGCGGTTGCGCTCGGCGCTGCGCATCCGCACCCTGCATGCCACGGTGCTGCGGCGTGCCCGCGCCGAGGGGGCACCCGCGGTCGCACTGCCACTCCCCTATGCACCCAACATCCTCGACGACGCGACCGTGCTTTGCGTCGGACGCGGCAGCTCCTATCCGGCGCTCTCGGTCGCGATCGGCGAGCGCGTCGGTCTGATCGGCGCGCTGAGCGTCGAGACCGCCGCGCGCTATCTCGACGGCGCGCGACATCGAAGGCGTCGTGATCGGCGACGGGCTCGGTCCGCGCGTGGTCGAGGCGCTGCTGACGGTGCTGGCCGAGGACGCGCGCTTCCGCGACCTGCCGGTCGGCGCTGCTCGACAATACCGGCGTCGACGACGAACGGCTGCCCAATCTCATCCGCGTCGACAGCGATCCGACCCGCCTGGTCGAGCGCTTCCTGCCGATGGTGCGCCTGCACGCGTTCGAAGGCGCATCTCAAGCGCACGCTGAAGTCGCTCGAGACCGAGGGCGTCATCGATCCGGAGACCGGGCTGCTCGGCGCAACGCGCGTTCTGGCGCGATCTCGACCGCGCGGTTGCGGAAGCCGAGGATGGCGGCCGTGCGCTTTCGGTGGCGCGCTTCTCGTTCGAGGAAATGGCCGACCGCCGCGCCCAGCGTCGATGCGGCGCGGCTGTTCAGCCGGCTGGTCCGCAACATCGACTTCGCCTGCCGCGAGCAGGACGGCTCGATCCTCGCCGCCTTCACCGAAACCGATCTGCGCAGCGCCCATGTGGTGGCGCGCCGCCTCGCCAGCATCCTCCGGCACACCATGCTGTCGCCCGACCGCGACCGCCGCTCGATCAAGCCGACCGTGACGCTGGCGACGCTCAAGTCCGAGCGACAGTCTGAGCACGCTGGTGGCCCGCGTCGGCAGCCATCCCGAAGGTTGCCGCGGCGGCTGCAAGCCGAGCCTAGTCTCCCGGGCGACCCGCAAGGAGCCGGCCATGACCGCCACTCTCCCCATCGACGTGGTCTCCGACGTCGTCTGTCCGTGGTGCTTCATCGGCAAGCGGCGGCTGGAGAAGGCGATCGCGCTCAAGCCCGAGATTCCGGTCGAGGTGCGCTTCCATCCCTATTTCCTCAATCCGTGGGTGCCGCGCGAAGGCATCAGCCGCGAGGAATATCTCGATCACCAAGTTCGGTTCGGTCGAGCGCTACAATACCAACGCCAAGCGGGTCGCCGAGCAGCGCCGCCGGCGAAGGCCTCACCTACGCGTCGCGACAAGATCAAGCGCCAGCCCAACACGCTCGACTGCCACCGGCTGATCCTGTGGGCGGGCGACATCGGCAATGCGGCGCGCATGAAGCAGCGGCTGATGGAGCTCTATTTCACCGAGGGCGGCGACCTCACCGACGCCGAGGTGCTGGTCCAGGCGGCGGCCGATTGCGGGCTCGACGCCGCGCGCGTGCGCGCGCTGCTCGCGAGCGATCAGGACGTGGCGCGCGTCGAGCGCGAGGCGCAATTCCGCCAAGGAGGCCGGCATCGACGGCGTGCCCTGCTTCATCTTCGGCGGCATGATCGCCGTGCAGCGGCGCGCAGTCGCCCGAGCACCTCGCGCAGGCGATCGAGCGCGCCGCGCAGGAATTCGCCAACCGCGAGGCGGCGGAGTAGGCGAACTGGTCCGCATACGCTCGCAACAGGACATGCTACTTGCGATTTCGCGAAAGCCGCAGCGCGCAGCAGCCAGGATTGCGCTCGCCGCGATCCACGAACCGAGGATGCGCAGCGCCGATGCGCTGCCAGTCGCGGGTGCAGGCGCGCGCGCCTGCGACGACGAGTGCAAGCGCCACGCAGCGCCGAGAGGCCGGTCCCGACCAGCGCCGTTGTCGCGCTCGCAAGCGAGATCGCCTGCGGCGGCGAGTCGAGGCCGAGCGCAAGCCCGATCATCACGGCAATCGCCGCGCAGAGCGTATCTGGCACGCAATCGCCAGCGCGACCAACAAGCCGCTGACGACGGTCGCGGCCAGCAAGACGTCGATGGCCGGCGTCTGAGCGACGCCGAGCGCGATTGCCGCAAGGCCCGCGGCGAGGCCGAGCACGAAAGCGGACAACGGAACAACGCGCCGCCATCGCGCCGCCCGCCGATGAGCAGCCCAAGTCCAAGCAAGGCCACGAGATGCGCAGGCACCGTCAGCGGATTGAGAAATCCGCCGGCGAACGCATCGAAGCTCATGCCTTGCCGCTCAGGAACGCGAGCCCCGCGAGCGCGATCGCGCCGCCCGCCGCGCGCACCGCGAACCGCCCGGCCGGCCAGCGCGCCAGCAGGCCGAACGCGATGCCGGCGAGATGCAGGAGGCCGGTCGCGACCACGAAGCCGACCGAATAGGCGACCGCGTCGGCGCCGGGCGGCAGTTCGGCGCCATGCGCGTGGCCGTGGAAGATCGCGAAGATCCCGACCAGCACCGCCGCCACCCAGAGCGGCGGTCGCGCGGCCAACGCCACCATCATGCCGAGCACGACGGCCGACATCGCGATGCCGGTTTCGACCGCCGGCAGCGGCACGCCGAGAATGCCGAGCACGCCGCCGCCCGCCATCACCAGCGGAAACACGATCGGCAGCAGCCAGATCGCCGGCGCGCCGAGAAACGCGCCCCACAGCCCGACCGCCACCATCGCGACCACATGATCGGGCCCGAACAGCGGATGCGCGAAGCCGCCCATGAAGCCGCCCGACATGCTGCCGGTATGGGCGAACGCGGGCGTGGCCGCCACGGCGATCAGGAGAACCAACGGCTGCGATGCGGCATGCGCGCGGAAGCATCGTCATGCGCAAAGGATAGCATCGCGCCTCTGGTAGATCACGCCGCCTTGGCGGGCTGCGCGAGGCGGCGAGATTGCGCAGGATCGCGGTCGTGCCCTTGAGCCGCTCCTCCGGCTCGCTCCCAGTCGTCGAAGAACACGACCTTCATGTCGGGCCGCACGCGCGGCGGCCGGCCCCTGCTCGCGGATGAAGGCGACCAGCCGCTCGGGATTGGCGAAGGTGTTGTCGCGGAACGAGATCACCGCGCCCTTCGGGCCGGCCTCGATCTTCTCCACGTTGGCGCGCCGGCACAGCGACTTGATGGCGACGATCTGCAGCAGGTGCTCGACCTCGGCCGGCAGCGGGCCGAAGCGGTCGATCAGCTCGGCGCCGAAGGCCTCGATCTCGCGCTCGTCCTCGATCTCGGCGAGCCGCCGGTAGAGCGCGAGCCGCACCGGCAGGTCGGCCACGTAGTCCTCCGGGATCATCACCGGCGTGCCGATGGTGATCTGCGGCGACCAGCGGTCGGCGACCGGCGCGGTGATGCCGGCCTTCAGGCTCGCCACCGCCTCCTCCAGCATCTGCTGGTAGAGCTCGAAGCCGACCTCCTTGATGTGGCCGGACTGCTCTTCGCCCAGAAGATTGCCGGCGCCGCGGATGTCGAGGTCGTGCGAGGCGAGCTGGAAGCCGGCGCCCAGCGTGTCGAGCGATTGCAGCACCTTGAGCCGGCGCTCGGCCTGCGCGGTGATCTTGCGGTTCTGCCGGCAGCGTGAACAGCGCATAGGCGCGCACCTTCGAGCGGCCGACGCGCCCGCGCAGCTGGTAGAGCTGCGACAGGCCGAAGCGGTCGGCGCGGTGCACGATCAGCGTGTTGGCGGTCGGGATGTCGAGGCCGGATTCGATGATCGTGGTCGACAGCAGCACGTCGTACTTGCCGTCGTAGAACGCCGACATGATGTCTTCGAGCACGGTCGACGGCATCTGCCCGTGCGCGACCGCGACCTTCATCTCCGGCACGTGCTTGTCGAGGAACTCCTTGACGCCCGGCGAGGTCCTCGATGCGCGGGCAGACATAGAACGCCTGGCCGCCGCGGTAGCGCTCGCGCAGCAGCGCCTCGCGCACCATCAGCGGATCGAACGGCGACACGAAGGTGCGCACCGCCAGCCGATCGACCGGCGGCGAGGCGATGATCGAGAGGTCGCGCACGCCGGTCAGCGCGAGCTGCAGCGTGCGCGGGATCGGCGTCGCGGTCAGCGTCAGCACGTGCACCTCGGCGCGCAGCTGCTTGAGCTTCTCCTTGTGCGCCGACGCCGAAATGCTGCTCCTCGTCGACGATCAGCAGCGCCGAGGTCCTTGAACTTGATGGCCTTGCCGAGCAGCGCATGGGTGCCGACGACGATGTCGATCGTGCCGTCGGCCAGACCCTTCTTGACCTTGGCGAGCTCCGCGGTCGAGACCAGCCGCGAGGCCTGCGCGATCTTGATCGGGAATCCGCGGAAGCGCTCGGTGAAGGTCTTGGTGTGCTGGCGCGCCAGCAGCGTCGTCGGCACGACGACCGCGACCTGCTTGCCGCTCATCGCGGCGACGAAGGCCGCGCGCAGCGCCACCTCGGTCTTGCCGAAGCCGACGTCGCCGCAGATCAGGCGATCCATCGGCCGGCCGGAGGCGAGGTCGCTCGAGCACGGCGTCGATCGCGGTCTGCTGGTCGTCGGTCTCCTCGTAGGGGAAGCCGGCGCAGAATTCGTCGAACGGGCCCTGCTCGGGCGACGAGCTTCGGCGCCTCGCGCAACTGCCGCTCGGCGGCGATCTTGATCAGGTCGTCGGCGATCTCGCGGATGCGCGCTTCATGCGCGCCTTGCGCGCCTGCCAGGCGCCGCCGCCGAGCCGGTCGAGGTCGACGCTGGTCTCCTCCGAGCCGTAGCGCGACAGCAGTTCGATGTTCTCGACCGGCAGATAAGAGCTTGTCGCCGCCCGCGTAGTGGATTTCGAGGCAGTCGTGCGGCGCGCCGGCCGCCTCGATCGCGCGCAAGCCCGACGAAGCGGCCGATGCCGTGATCGACGTGCACGACGAGATCGCCGGCCGACAGGCTGGTCACTTCGGCGATGAAATTGTCGGCGCGCTTGCGCCGCCCGGCGCGGGCGCACCAGCCGGTCGCCCAGGATGTCCTGCTCGCTGATGACGGCGGCATCGGCGGTCTCGAAACCGGCTTCGAGGCCGAGCACCGCGAGCGCGACCTGCGGCTTGGGCAGCGCCAGCGCCTCCTGCCAGGACGCGACCGGCGCGAGATTGGCGCAGCCCGTGATCGCGCAGCACGTGGCTCATGCGCTCGCGCGAGCCGTCGCTCCACAGCGCGACGACGACGCGCTTGCCGGCGGCCTGCAGCGCCTGCACGTGCTCGGCCACCGCCTCGAACACGTTGCTGCCGGGCTCGGCGCGCTCGGCGGCGAAGTTGCGCCCTGCCGGGTGCCGACGTCGATCGACCGGCCCCTGCCCCTCCGGCACCGCGAACGGCGTCAAGCGCGCGAGCTGCGCCGCCTCGAGCCGCTCCTCCCATTCCGCGCTGCCGAGATAGAGCCGGTCGGGCGGCAGCGGCCGGTAGATCGCGCCGGCGTCCTTCTGCGTGAGCGCCTGCTGGCGCGCCTCGTAATAGTCCGCGATCTGGACGAAGCGCTCGCGCGCCGCATCGTCGACCAGCGGTTCGAGCACGACCGGCGAACCCGGCACGTAGTCGAACAGCGTATCGAGCCGGTCGTGGAACAGCGGCAGCCAGTGCTCCATGCCGGGATGGCGCCGGCCCTCGCTGACCGCGTCGTAGAGCAGGTCGTCGGGCGACGGCGCGCCGAAGGCTGCGACATAGCCGGTGCGGAAGCGCCGGATGCGTCTCGCTCGTGAGCTGGAATTCGGCGACCGGCACGAGGTCGAGCGCGCGCAACTGGTCGGTGGTGCGCTGGGTCTCCGGATCGAAGCTGCGGATCGTCTCCAGCGTGTCGCCGAAGAAATCGAGCCGCACCGGCTCGGCCATGCCGGGCGCGATAGAGGTCGATGATGCCGCCGCGCACCGCGTAGTCGCCGGGCTCGCGCACGGTCGAGGCGCGGATGAAGCCGTTGAGTTCGAGCCAGCTGCGTGACGCTCGTCCATGTCGAGCATGTGGCCGGGCGCGACCGAGAGCGCTTGCGCTGGCGACGAAGTCGCGCGCCGGCACGCGCTGCAGCACCGCGTTGACGGTGGTGAGCAGCACGGAGGGCCGGTCGCGGCCCTTGAGCCGCGCGAGCCGCGACAGCGCCGTCATGCGCTGCGCGACGAACGCCGGCATGCGGCGACACCCGGTCGTAGGGCAGGCAGTCCCAGGCCGGAAATTCCAGCACCGCGATGTCGGGCGCGAAGAACGCGAGCGCACGCGCGAGCGCCGCCATGCGCGGCCCGTCGCGGCAGACAACCAGCGAGGCTCGTCGCCGGCGCATCGGCGCGCGCCGCGACCGCGCGCGCAAGATCGGCGATGACGAGCCCCTCGGCGCCGTCGGCGACGCTGGCGAGCGTCAGCGGGCGGCCGCGGCGCAGCGATGCGGCGGGAGATTTCGCCATCATCGCGTCCCCTCCGCCGAGATGGAAATCGCGCAGCCGGCGGAACAGCGCGGTGTCGAACTCCGGCGGCACCTCGAGCTCCGCCGGTCACCCAGGCGAGCAGATCGCGGTCCGGCACTTCCATCAGCCGCTCGAACTCGTCGAGTTCGCCGTCGCTCAATCGTGCCGATGCGCGGCATCGGCGAAGCGGCCCATGATCAGGTCCATTTCGCGCATGCCGCGATGCCAGGAGCGGAACAGCAGCTGCGCCGGCGCGCATCCAGGCCTTCGCTCGATCGGGTGCTGCCGGTCATCGGTTCCTCGGAGGAATGCCAACGCCAAAAACCCGGACGGGCCGGGCGCGGCTTATATAGCGAGGCATGCGAGGATTGTCAGGGTCGTTTGCGCTTCGCGGGCTCTGCGCCGACGGGCGGAATGGCCGCCGCCCGCTATCCGAGGTGTATGAATTGGCGATGCGCCCGCCTCTGCTCAATCCCGCTGTTCGCCGCGCTGACCAGCCTTCCGGGCGTCGGACCGAAGGTCGAGAAGCTGTTTCGCCGGCTGCTCGGCCGCGAGGACGCGCCGCGCATCGTCGATCTCCTGTTCCACCTGCCGACCGGCGCGATCGACCGCCGCGCGCGGCCGAAACTGCGCGACGTGGTGCCCGGCACGCGTCGTCACGGTCGCGGTCACCGTCGACCGCCACCGGCCGCCGCCGCCCAACCGCCCGCGCGCGCCCTATCAGGTCTATGCCAGCGACGACACCGGCGACATCGTCCTCACCTTCTTCAACGCGCGCGCGGACTATCTCGAAAAGCTGCTGCCGGTCGGCGAGCGGCGCTACGTCTCCGGCACGGTCGCGCTCTACGACGGCATGCGGCAGATGGTGCATCCCGACCGCGTGGTCGACGAGGCCGATCTCGCCAAGCTGCCGCTGATCGAGCCGGTCTATCCGCTGACCGAAGGGCTCGCGCCTCAACCAGGTGCGCAAGGCGGTCGACGCCGCGCTCGACGCGCCTGCCCGATCTGCCGGAATGGCAGGACGCCGGCCTGGCTCGCGCGCGAGCGCTTCCCGCTCTTTCGCGGACGCGCTGCGCAGCGTGCACCGGCCCGGCCGCGCCGGACGACATCGCTGCCGGAAGCGCCGGCCTGGTCGCGGCTCGCCTATGACGAACTGCTGGCCGGCCAGCTTGCGCTCGCGCTGGTGCGCGCGCATCTGCGCCGCCCGGCCGGCCGCGCCACGACCGGCACCGGCCAGCTGCGCGAAGAAGCTGATCGCGGCGCTGCCCTATTCGCTCACGCTCGTCGCAGACGCGCGCGGTCGCCGACATCGTCGCCGATCTCGCCAAGCCCGAGCGCATGCTGCGGCTGCTGCAGGGCGACGTCGGCTCCGGCAAGACCGTGGTCGCGCTGCTCGCGGCCGCGACCGTGATCGAGAGCGGCCGGCAGGCCGCGCTGATGGCGCCGACCGAAATCCTGGCGCGCCAGCACTTCAACACCATCGCGCCGCTCGCCGCCGCCGTCGGCATCACGCGTCGCGATCCTGACCGGCCGCGAGCGCGGCCGCGAGCGCAGCGACGCTCCTGGAGCGGCTCGCGTCGGGCGACATCCACATGCTGATCGGCACCCATGCGCTGTTCCAGGACGACGTCGAATTCCGCGATCTCGCGCTCGCGTCGTCGACGAGCAGCACCGCTTCGGCGTGCACCAGCGGCTCGCGCTCGCGCGCAAGGGCGAGGCGGTCGACGTGCTGGTGATGACCGCGACGCCGATCCCGCGCACGCTGGTGCTCACCTATTTCGGCGACATGGACATGTCGGAGCTGCGCGAGAAGCCCGCCGGCCGCCAGCCGATCGACACCCGCACCGTCCCGCTCGACCGCCTCGAGCGAGGTGGTCGACGCCGTCGGCCGCGCGCTCGCGGAGGGCCGGCGCGTCTACTGGGTCTGCCCGCTGGTCGAGGAATCCGAGAATAGCGACCTCGCCGCCGCCGAGGAGCGCTTCGCCGCGCTTCAAGAAGCGGTTCGGCGACAGCCGTCGACCTGGTGCACGGCCGCATGAAGGGCGCCGACAAGGATCGCGCCATGGCGCGCTTCGCCGCCGGGGAGACGCAGCTCCTGGTCGCCACCACGGTGATCGAGGTCGGCGTCGACGTGCCGGAGGCGACCGTGATGGTGATCGAGCACGCCGAGCGCTTCGGGCTCGCGCAGCTGCACCAGTTGCGCGGGCGCATCGGCCGCGGCGGCGGCCACTCGACCTGCCTCCTGCTCTACAAGGCGCCGCTCGGCGAGACCGCCAAGGCGCGGCTCGCGATCATGCGCGAGACCGAGGACGGCTTCCGCATCGCCGAGGAGGACCTGCGGCTGCGCGGCGAAGGCGACGTGCTCGGCACGCGGCAGTCCGGCATGCCGGGCTTCCGCGTCGCGCAGGTCGAGGTGCACGGCAAGCTGATCGCAGCCGCGCGCGACGACGCGCGCTTGCTGCTCGCGCGCGACCCGACGCTCACGTCACCGCGCGGCGAGGCGCTGCGACAACTGCTCTATCTGTTCGAGCGCGACGAGGCGGTCCGGCTGATCCGGGCGGGATGAGTAGATCGAGCGTTACACCAAGCCTTCCAGCGGATCCGGTCCGAAACGGTTGCTGCCGACAGTCCCGCGCATGCAGAACCAGACCAGCAGAATGATCGGGCCGACCAAAGGGATCAGGTTGAGCAAATACCACCATCCGGACTGGTTGAGATCATGCAGCCGTCGCACAGCGATCGAAATCGCGGGCAATATTAGCCCTAGCGCCACGACAATTAAGACCACAGCCACGGCGAGGGTGAGAATCAAGGCCGGCATAGAATCGGAGTTCGTGTCCAGCACCCTGTCGAGCACGAACATGACCAGATAAACCAGCACCATGAACAAAACGAAATACCAGTATTCCGAACGCGACGCACGGCCGGAAAAGTTTACGTAATTCCGAAATCCGGCCTTGATTGCCTGAGCAAAGGTCATGACGACACTCCCGGCGCTTTGTTCAATTTCACACCTAGCACGCAGTCGGCGAAAGGAAAACCAACGTCAATACAATTTGGACCAACCGGCACGAGGCGCAAGTTGTGCCCTGCCGCCCTACTCCCTCGCTAGGCCTGCTCTCGCAGCAATCAATCGACTTATTTGTTGTCGCAGCAGCCGACGAAGACCGCGCGCTGAGTCACCACGATCACATCGTAGGGAAAGATCGGGTCGGACATGCCGTTGCTGCACTTCGTCTCTTCGCGCCTCTGCACGACGATCGTCATCGGCTTGGCGTTGCGCTCGCTGCTGCCAGCCTCGTAGACCCTGACGGCATCGGGAGCGGCGCCTTCGGCCAGACGCGGCTTCACGCTCTTGAGTGACAGTTTCGACTGACCGCTGACCTTGTTGCCGTCCTGCAGCAGGACTCCGTTGTCCTTGATCTCCAGCTTCCAGAACGGCTCCGTGCCGGTACAGGTGAAGTCGGCCGCATCGGCGATCATCGGAAGGAGGCAAAGCGAACCGCACGCGAGCAGCAATCCCATAGGCTTGTTCATTGACGCCCCCCTGCTCAACTCAACCAACGGGAAATCATGCTGTCACTGCGCTGGTTCCGTCGGCCGCGGCGCGGGTGCCGAAGCCGGAGCGGGCTGCGCGGCGCGTGCGGTCTCGGCCAGCGCGGCGAGCGCTTCTGCTGCTCGGGCCGCCGCCCGGCTGCACCATGCCGGCCGACATCAGCAGCGTCATCGCCGGCTCGACCGTGATGTCGAGATCGATGACGTCGCGCCGCGGCACGTAGAAGAAGAAGCCGGTGGTCGGGTTGGGCGTGCACGGCATGAAGGCCGCGACGTGCTCGGTCTCGGGCAGGCGCGCGGCGATGTCGGCGCTCGCCGGCTGCGACAGGAACACCAGCGACCACATGCCGGGCGAGGGAAACTCCACCAGCCCGACGCGGCGGAAGCTCGAGCCCGATTTCGAGAACAGCGTCTCGAAGATCTGCTTGAGGCTCTTGTAGATCGGCCGCACCATCGGCATGCGGTTGAGGATGTTCTCGCCGCACTCGACCAGCGTGCGGCCGACCAGGTTGGCGGTGAGGAAGCCGAGCAGGGTCAGCGCAACGAACGCGATGATGAGGCCGGAGCCCGGAATCTGCAGCGGCAGATAGGTCTCCGGCCGATACGCAACCGGGATGAACGGCCGCACCAGGTCGTCGACCCAGTTGATGAACCACCAGGTGAGACTGACGGTGATGTAGAGCGGGCCGACCAGGATCAGCCCGGTCAGAAAGTAGTTGCGCAGCCGGCGACCGGCCCATGGTGCTGGGAGTCGGCGGCTTGGCGGTCGGCTCGGCGGCTCGGCGGGCCGGTCCGGCGACGCCGCCGGCACGATGCCGGAATTTTGATCAAACTCGTTCATCATCTGCATTCACTACGTTCGTTGCGAGCCGAGTTCGATACGCGATCGATCCAACCAGGCCTCCGCGACCGGAAGATAACGATCCAGCGTACGCCCGCCGGGAGACCGACCAAAGTCGCGCCCGGATCACTCCACCGTGACCGATTTGGCGAGGTTGCGCGGCTGGTCGACGTCGGTGCCCATCACCACCGCCGTGTGATAGGCGATGAGCTGCACCGGGATCGCATAGACCAGCGGCGTCACCGTCGCCGGCATGTCCGGCAGCGTGATCTTGGCCAGCGACTTCGACGTGCGCCTCGCGCGCGCCCTGCCGGATCGGTGATCAGGATGATCCTGCCGCCGCGCGCCGCGACCTCCTGCATGTTGGACACGGTCTTCTCGAACACGCGGTCATGCGGCGCGATCACGATCACCGGCATGGTCTCGTCGATCAGCGCGATCGGCCCGTGCTTGAGCTCGCCGGCGGCATAGCCTTCGGCGTGGATGTAGGAGATTTCCTTGAGCTTGAGCGCGCCTTCGAGCGCGAGCGGATAGCTCGTGCCGCGGCCGAGATAGAGCACGTCGCGGCTCTTGGCGAGATCGCGCGCGAGCATGCTCGATCTGCGGCTCGAGCTTGAGCGCCTCCGCCATCAGGCGCGGCACCTCGATCAGCGCGCGCACGAGCTTGCTTCTCGTCGTCGGCCGACAGCACGCCGCGCGCGCGGCCGGCCGCGATCGCGAGGCAGGCCAGCACCGCGAGCTGGCAGGTGAAGGCCTTGGTCGAGGCGACGCCGATCTCCGGGCCGGCCAGCGTCGGCATCACCACGTCGCTCTCGCGCGCGATGGTCGAGGTCGGCACGTTGACGACCGAGAGCGACGTGCTGCTTCTGCTCCTTGGCGTAGCGCAGCGTCGCCAGCGTGTCGGCGGTCTCGCCCGATTGCGAGACGAAGATCGCGAGCCCGCCGGGCTGCAGCGGCGCCTCGCGGTAGCGGAACTCGGAGGCGACATCGATCTCGACCGGCAGCCGCGCGAAGCGCTCGAACCAGTATTTGCCGACCAGGCCGGCATAGTAGGCGGTGCCGCAGGCCGAGATCGAGATCCGCTCGAGCGCGCGGAAATCGAACGGCAGCGCCGCCGGCAGCCGCACCCGCTCGGCCGCCATGTCGAGATAGTGCGCGAGCGTGTGGCCGACGACCTCGGGCTGCTCGTGGATTTCCTTCGCCATGAAATGGCGATGATTGCCCTTGTCGACCAGGAACGCCGAGGCGTCGACTTGAGCACCGGCGCGCTCGACCTTGCTGCCGGCGGCGTCGCGAACCTCGACGCTGTTGCGGCGTGAGCACCGACCGAGTCGCCGTCTTCGAGATAGGAGATCGTGTCGGTGAACGGCGCGAGCGCGATGGCGTCGGAGCCGAGATACATCTCGCCGTCGCCGTAGCCGATCGCGAGCGGCGAGCCCTTGCGCGCGCCGATCAGCAGATCGTCCTCGCCCTCGAACAGGAAGGCGAGCGCGAACGCGCCGCGCAGCCGCGGCAGCGCCGCCGCCACCGCCTCGGCCGGCGAGCGGCCGTTCTTCATCTCGTGCGTGACGAGATGGGCGACCACCTCGGTGTCGGTCTCCGAGCCGAACTTCGCGCCCTGCTTCGCAGCTCCTCGCGCAGCTCGCGGAAGTTCTCGATGATGCCGTTGTGCACGACCGCGAGCGCGGTCGGTGGCATGCGGATGCGCGTTGCTCTCGGTCGGCCGGCCGTGGGTCGCCCAGCGCGTGTGGCCGATGCCGATGGTGCCGGCGAGCGGCTCGTGCGCGAGCTTGCTCTCGAGATTGCGCAGCTTGCCTTCGGCGCGCCGGCGCGTCGAGGTGGCCGCCTTCCAGCGTGGCGACGCCCGCGGAGTCGTAGCCGCGATATTCGAGGCGCTTGAGCGCATCGACGAGCGCGCCCGCCACCGGCTCACGTCCGAGAATGCCGACAATTCCGCACATGCGAGCGGTCGCCTCCTAGTCCACGCTTTCGCTGATCATCGCCCCGGCGAACCTATACGCCCTGTGAACGGTAGCCTGGATGACACGCAATACGGAAATCACAATGCATGTCATCTTTGTGACAATTAAGGCCAAATCCGGCCACGTCCGCGCCGACCGGCGAGCTACTCAGCCGCCGGTTTCTTCTTGGCCGCCGCCTTGAGCGCGCGCAAGCGCGCCGCCCAGCCTTCCTTAACGACCTGCCGGCCGCGCCCGATCGCCAGCGCGTCCGCCGGCACGTCCTCGGTGATCACCGAGCCCGACCCGACATAGGCGCCGTCGCCGATCTTGACCGGCGCCACCAGCGCCGAGTTCGAGCCGATGAAGGCGCCCTTGCCGATGTCGGTGCGGTGCTTGGCGACGCCGTCGTAGTTGCAGACGATGGTGCCGGCGCCGATATTGCTGCCCGCGCCGACCGGGCGTCGCCGATATAGGCGAGATGATTGGCCTTGGCGCCGTCCTCGATCACGGCTTCCTTGACCTCGACGAAATTGCCGATGTGCACGTCCTCGCCGAGCCGCGCGCCCGGCCGCAGCCGCGCATAGGGACCGACGATCGCGCCCTTGCCGACATGCGCGCGGTCGAGATGCGAGAACGAGCGGATCACCGCGTTGTCCTCGACCGTGACGCCCGGCCCGAACACGACAAAGGGCTCGACCACCACGTCGCGGCCGAACTTGGTGTCGGCGGACAGAAAGACCGTCTCCGGCGCGACCAGCGTGACGCCCGCCTCCATCGCCGCCTTGCGCAGGCGCTGCTGCAGCACGGCTTCGGTCTCGGCGAGCTGCGCCTTGGTGTTGATGCCGCGCACCTCGTCCTCCTCGGTCTCGATCACCGACCGCCTTGAGCCCCATGGCGCGGGCGATCGCGACCGCATCGGTGAGATAGAATTCGCCCTTGCGGTTCGCGTTGCCGATCCGCTCGAGGATGGCGAGCGCCGTCGCTCCCGCGAACGCCATCAGGCCGCCGTTGCAGAGCGCGATCGCGCGTTCGGCCGCGCTCGCGTCGAGCTCCTCGCGGATGGCGACGAGTTCGCCGTCCTCCAGCACCAGCCGGCCATAGCCGGTCGGATCCGCCGGCCGGAAGCCGAGCACGACGACCGCGGCGCCTCGCGCGAGCGCGTCGCGCATCCGCATCAGCGTCTGCGGGCGGATCAGCGGCGTGTCGCCGAAGATGACCAGGACGTCGTCCGGCTGCGCGCGATGGCCGCCTTCGCGGCCAGCACCGCATGCGCGGTGCCGCGCCGCTCGGCCTGCACGAAGATCTCGGCGCCCGGCAGCACGCGCTTGGCTTCGGCCGCGACCGCCTCGGCATCGGGACCGACCACGACGGCGGCCGCCGTGCCGCCGGCCTCGCGCACCGCGTCGAGCACATGCGCGAGCAGCGACCGGCCGGCGATCTCGTGCAGCACCTTCGGCCGCGCCGAGCGCATGCGGGTGCCCTCGCCGGCGGCGAGCACGATCGCAAGGCAGGTCCGCTCAGCCATCGAATTCCGATCCGTCCGTAGGCGTGCGCCGTCATATCCGAGCGCGCGCCGCCGGGAAAAGGCGGAATGCCCGCGCGATGAACCCGCAATTCGCCACGAACGGATCGGATTCTGCTAGCGTTTTCAATGAGTGATTCGCCGAGCGAGGCGCTTGATGGCGACCGACACGCATGCCCGCGCCCAAGCGCGGTCCTTCGACATGCGCACATTGCGGCGGCTGGCGATCTGGGGCGGCCGCCGCGGTCGTCGCGCTGACCATTGCGGTGCTCGCCGGCCTGTTCGGAGGCCGGCTCGCAGCGCGCTGTGGCTGCGCGCCTCGCGTGGCGAGCCAGCCGCCGCGCAGCTCTCAGCCGACCGCGCAGCTTGCCGCTCGCTCGTCCGAGACCGAAACCGAGACGCGCCGGCTGGCGGAAAGCCGTGCGCAGCCTCGCCGCCGATCGCGAGCGGCTGCTCACGCGCATCGCGTCGCTCGAGCACAACCTCGAGGACATCACCGGCTCGATCAGACGCCAAGCGTGCACGACCAGCCGCCAGCGTCGCAACCCGAAGCTTCGCCGCCGCCGGCATCCAGCAACCCGGCGCCCGCCGCGACAGCCGGTGCCGACGCTCGAGGCAGCAGTCCGGCCGCCGCGGACCGCGTCACACACCGGACCGCAGCCACAGTCGGCGCCAGCCGGTCGCCGCGGAGTCGCCGTCCGCCGCTCGGCGAGGCGCCGAGGCCGCCAAGGCCGAATTCGGCATCGATATCGGCGGCGCGGCCAATTTCGAAGGGCCTGCGCGCGCTGTGGAACTCGACCAAGAGCAAGGCAATGCCGCGTCTGTTCGAGGAGCTTCACCCCGTGGTCGCGGTGCGCGAGAACAGCCGCAGCCGAGCCGTCGAACTGCGGCTGATCGTCGGGCCGATGCCGAATGCCGAAGCGGCCGCCCGCCTCTGCGCCACGCTGGCGGCGGCCGCCGCTACTGCCAGCCGGTCGACGTTCGAGGGCCAGCAGTCTCGCTTGGCGCCGAAGCCGACGCCGCGCCCGAGCGCAAGCCGCCGGCGCGCCGAAGCACGCGCCGCCAGCGTCCCGCCAAGCCGCTGCGCAGTTCCTGCGAGCAGCGCGGCCGTTCCGCTGAGCGATTGTCGCGCGCGACAGTCGCGCGGCATAGTGCGCGCCATGCATCCGCGCTTTTCCTCCCGACCGCGCGCCAGATCGAACTGGCTGCTGATCGTCGGCTTTCTGTCGCTCGGCGAGGCGCTCTATCTGCGCTATCTGGCGATCGAATACGCGCCGGTCTCGCTCGCCTGCCAGGCCGGGCTCAAGACCTGGCTGTGCGCGACGTTCCGGCTCGCCATCGTGCTCTACAATCATTCGGTGTTCGGCTGGGTCGCGCTGGCCGCGGCGCTGCTCAATCTGATGCGCCCTTCGATCGTGCTGGTGTCGGTCGCGCTCGCCGCCGCCGGCTTCGGGCTGGTGCTGCACAATGCCAATCTGGCGGGGCTCGCGGTCGCGCTTCTGATCCTCAGCCTGGCGCGTCCCGCACCCGCAGCAGAGTGACGCGCGAGCGCCAGCAGCCCGGCGCAGAACCACAGCGCCTGCCAGTTGGCGAAGCGTCTCGTTGAAGACGATGTAGATCGCCGCGAGCGCGAGCGTCGCCGCGGCGACGGTCTCGGCCGCCGGCCGTCGGCGCGCGCAGCCGCGTCGCCCGCGCGCGATGCAGCAGGAGCGGGACGACCGCGCCGGTCAGCGGCGCGAACGGAAAGTCGCGGTAGCGCGGATCGAACACCAGGCCGAGCGCCGCCTGCACCGCCAGCACGACCAGCACGATCAGGAGCACGCCGAGCACGAGCGCGAGCGGATCGCGCGGGCGCTGCGCGGCGCGACCGAGCATGCGCGCGAAAGCTCGGAATCGTCGCGCCCGCAGCCAGCGCCGCCGCGCCGACAACCGGCGCCACCAGCGCGACCGCCGCCCAGGCGAGCGAACGCAGCCAGTCGCCGACGGTGAGGCTTTCGAGCGGCACGTTCTCGACGTCCAGCCGATCAGCGCGCCGGAGACCGAACGCCATGACGGCGATCGCGCAGCCACACGGCCGAGCCCGCGCGCGCGACCGCCGCCGCCGGCGACCGCCAGGCGGCGCGCGAAGATCAACGCCGCCAGCGCGACGCCGCCGGCCGCCTGCCAGCGCCAGCGCGGATGGTTGGAGACCGGCGCGCCCCAGGCGAACTTGGCTTGCCGCTGATAGGCGTCGAACAGGCCCCAATGCCCGCCGACGGTGCCTTCGAGCTGGCGCTTCCAGGGCTGGTCGTAGGCCTCGATCAGGTTGACCCGGTAGTCGTCGCGCCTGGCGCAGCGCCACCACCTCCTGCAGCGGCGCGCGCCTGGTTGGCCGGCGACGGCAGCGCGCCCTCGCGCATGCGGCCGGCGCTCGGCCAGCCGAATTCGCCGAGCAGGATCTCCTTGCCGGGAAAAGCCGCGACGACCTGCTTGCGGATCGCGTCGACATGGCGCGCCGCGTCCCGCGCCGGGATCGGGAAGTCCTCCCAGTAGGGCAGGATGTGGATGGTGATGAAATCGACCGCCGCCGCCAGCTCGCGGTTGCGCAGCCAGAATTCCCACACGTCCGCATAGGTGACCGGCATCGGCACCTGCGCCTTGACCTCGCGGATGGTCCCGGCGAGCGTCGGGCGCCGACATTTCGCCGCGCAGCAGCACCTCGTTGCCGACGATCACCGACTGGATCACGTCGGGATAGCGCTTGGCCAGCGCGATCGCCGGTGTCGATCTGCTTGCGGCTGAGGTCCGGCAGGCTCGACAGCCACAGCCCCTGCATCACCTTCATGCCGTGGCGCCGGGCGATCTCCGGGATCTGGTCGAGCCCGTGGTCGATCGAATAGGTGCGCACGCAGTCGGTGATCTGCTTGAGCTGCGCGAGATCCTCGTCGATCTGCGCGGGATCGATCGGAACGTCCGGCCCGAACGGGTTCTGGTCGCCGCGAAACGGCGCGTAGGAGACGCAGTGGAGCTTCTCGCCCGGACCGCAGCGGCGACTGCGGCATTTCGACCGCGGCGCCGAGCCAGGCCCAGACGGCGACGATCGCGGCCGCCGCAAGCGCGAAAAGCACGGTCGCAAAGCGCATCGGCAGTCTCGACCGGGCATGCCCGTCGTTCTATCGTGCTCAACCGTCCGCGCCAAGCTCTGGGGCGCAAAGCGCGGGCGTGGTTGCACCATTCGCCCAGCGTTGCCGCGGCACGAATTTTACGTCTGCCGTATTGGCGTCACGGCGGACTGCTGCTTTAATACGCCAGCGGGGGCGCGCTGGATGACTCGGCCGGTAAACAGGCGGCGTTCTCGCGTGGCGGTCGCCGTAATGCTGACCGATTCCGGTCCGCATGTGGAGGAAACACAGGCCTCAAGGCCTAACCATCTCGAGTAACCATGCGCTTCTTCAGTACGCGTATCGTTGCCGCCGCTGTCGGCGCGGCGATGCCTTCGCGCCCGCCGGCCTTGCCTCGCCCAGAGCGCCGACTCGAAAGGCCGGCAGCCAGCCCAGCCGCCGGCGAAGGCGAAGGAAAAGAAGCTCGATGAATTCGCCGAAGCCGAAGGTTCTCGGCGGTCCGGCGGTCCAATCCGGAATGCGTGTGGCTTGGCCGGCGCGTGGTGAACCTGCTCTGCGCGACGACCTCGACACCGCTTTCCGCCACCTCGATCTTTACGACCGGTTTGGCTGCCCGGCCGGGCACATCCAGGCGACGTTCCGCTGTCTGGTCCGCCAGGGCACCCCGATCTCAAGGTTCCCGAGACCTTGAACGGCCGCGTTCACGCCTGCTGGATCAATCCCAGCGCCGAAGCGAAAGGCACCGCGTCGGCGACGGGCGGTACTACGA